>NZ_JBXAVX010000016.1:0-194171 GCF_057291295.1 Janthinobacterium sp. 1L-D-8-B-C4 | reverse complement strand
CGTGTGTACCCGACGTTTTTTACCTTCACTCATTTGCTGTCATCCTTTCACGGACCACAGCTTAAACCATCGTCTCAGATTCGGGATCCACTATAGGGAGCTAATCGCGCCACGACTGCCGTGCTTCCCGATCATTTCGACCAAGACCTTCCGAATATATTGACTGCGCTTGCCCTCACATTTTTGTGCGAAGGGAATGACCGGTCAATTCGTGTCAAGGCCAGGTTGCTAGCTCCTTGGCAAGACTTGGTGCTGGTAGTCCCGCCCCTGTTGATCACATCAACGTGGATCGCGGAGCGCGTTGCGCTACCCGGATTGGCATCCCCGGTCTTTGGCGAGCGCCAGCAGATTGTGGCACGCATGCACGCGTGGCTGTGCGAATCGACGCTGCCGGTGGACGACGATCCGTTCATCGATTATCTCTGCCGCACCGAGGGTCTGGATGAAACCCACATGCATCTGAATGGGACGACCGAGGCCGAAAAAATTTGGTTCGATGCATTGGAACGGCCCCGGCAGGTGGTCGGCGCGCTGACGGCGAAAGTCATTGAAAAGGACGATGGCCTGCGCATCGAGACAGGAAACGGCGTCAAGCGCTTGCTGCTCCAGGAAGATGCGACCCTGACGCCGGCGGTACTTGTGCAGCGAGTGGAAACTGCTGTGGTATTGAAAGTGCAGCTCTTGCATTTTTCGCTGCAGTATGCGGACACCAGATGTAAGCCCGGAGTGGAAGAACCGGCAGGCACGGCCTATCGGCGTGTCCAGGACGCCTGTTTGCAGCATGCGCCATTGAACGGGATGCCGCGCGTCGTGCGCGAAGCTTGGCAACTTGTCGCGATCATGCAGGCGCTGCGACAGGGGCCCGCGACGCCAAAAGCCGGTGCGGCTTTCTGGCACTACGCCTTGTCGCGTGCGCAGTTCTGCCGCTTGCTGGTGCAACAGGCGGATCAAAAGGGATTCGATCAGTTTCAGTACATCACACTCAACGAACTGCGCGAAAATACGGAGAAAGACTATGCCGAACGTTTTCGCCAGATCGAACGTGGGCATCAAAAGGGCGTGGATTTCGTCGAAGGGAGATTTGCGCCGAAATCCACTCCCAATGGCAACGCTGATCTGATTGGCCGGGTTCTCCGCGGCTATCTCGAGTTTCTTGGAGAGCGCGAGGAGGGGCAGGGCGGCGTCACCAGGCCAGTCGAGAGTTACAGCTCCCTTGCCGAATTGCTGCGACTGGTCAGGGTGCGTGAAAACGGTTGGGACGCCGTGCTCTCGCCGGTGCCTCAGTCGGTCGGCGCCGAGTTTCGTTCGACCAGACGCCTGCGTCTCGGCCTTGTTGCACACTTTATCAAAAGCCCCGATGCGGACGAGTTAAAAGCATTCGTCCAAGCAAATGGTTTGCGCCCGGCATGTCGCCACGCTAAGCTCCGACTTAAATCGGACCAGTCTGCGCGCGCGCTGGTCGCGTTAATCCAGCGCACAACAGGTCTGGACAGCCTTATTCGTGGGATCGACGCGGCCAGCAATGAGCGCCATGCCGGTCCGGAGGTCTTTGCGCCAGTGTTCCGGCGCATGCGGGATGCCGGCATACGTCGCTTCACTTACCATGCGGGTGAGGATTTCGTTCATCTGATGTCGGGTCTAAGGGCCATCACTGAGGCCGTCGTTTTCCTTGACTTCGATGCCGGCTGCCGGATCGGGCATGGCACCGCGTCCGGACTGGATCCCAAGGCTTGGTGGGAAGCTGTTGGTGGTTACGTGGTCATGCCGGTGGAGGACAGGCTAGACGACCTGGTCGTTGCTCGGGATTTATTGTTGCAAACTCACGTGCATGCAGAGTGCCTGCCTTTGCTGGACGCGGAAATCAATAGGCTCTCGATGCGCATATGGAATGATCCGTGCATCACGCCCGAGGTGCTGGCCGACGCATGGAAACTACGTTCGTTGGATCCGCTTATCCAAAATGTGACGGAGGATTATTTTGATCCAGGCCGGCGGCGCGAAGCCCTGTTGTTTGCCGAAGCGTGCGCGCGTACACCAAACGCGCATGCACATTTTTTGCGGCGTCATGGGCGGGGTGCGACGTCCTCGGAGCTGCAGCGCGGGCGCGAAGATATCCGCATCACGCGGGAGAACGAAGTACTTAAGCCAAAGATATTGCGTGCGCTGCAAAAAGCGGTCTTGCTGCTTCTGCACAAGCGCGGTATCGCCATCGAAACCCTCCCCAGCAGCAATGTGCGGATCAGCATCCACAAGACCTATGAGGACCACCACATCCGCCAATGGATGGGACTCGATGGAAAGTCCGCGGGCAAGTGTGTGAGCGTGGTCGTCGGTTCGGATGACCCGGGTATTTTTGCGACCGGGCTGCGCATGGAGTATGCGCATCTGTTCCGGATATTGCACGCCGGCGGGGCTCTGAACAAGTCGAAGGCGGAAACTCTGCTGCACAGCATCTGTGTGGACGCCAAGCGGTACCGGTTTTAATGCGCGTACATAGAGCTGCTAACAAAACTGAACGGGACGCCATATTCCTCATAGTTTAGCTCGCATGGCAAGAAAAAAGTTAGCAACGAATTACGGACGGCACTGGTACCTTTAATAACGAGTTTGTTCCTTCGCGAAATGGCGGCCGTCGCAGCTCGGTCGACGACCAAGCGGAATGAGGTATTGGCGGCGACTGCGTGATTGCCAAGCAGCAGGCATCTGGAAAAATTGCACCTAGCAATGGAGAGAAGGTTGTGACCTTCGAATTGGATAAAAGTCCCTTGCGCTAAATATTGGGGATGTTAAGGTTTCTGACCTAATCTATTGGCGAGATCAATATTTTGTCGGTGGCATCGAGGGACGCGAACTAGCTTCGGCAGAAATATTGGATATCGTGCTCAGCAAGCGGCGTTCGACAGAAAATCAGTCCTAGTCTACACTAAGGCCGCGTTACCGTACTAATTGGCTACGTCTGTTTCGGGGGTGACAGCAGCCACTCCTCAAATAGCCAAGTGTCCCCTGAGCGATATGCACATCAGCAAACCATGCTTCGGCCCAAGTCCCCAACATGGGCGCTTCGGGCCAAGCGGGCCTGAAAAATGTCGAGGGCAAGGCGCGGCGACGAAGACAGTACGCATGTACGGCGAGGAGCCGCAACGCCGCCCTCGGCATTTTCTCAGGCCGCGTCTCCGGCCCGCTGTTCAAAGCCTTTTCAAGCACTCTTCGGTTCCAGGGGAAAACGTATCGTGTAATGCAACCCCATCCCCGGCGCACTCGCCACCTTGACCGTCCCGCCCAGCGGCCCCGTCACCAGGTTATACAGAATATGCGCCCCCAGCCCACTGCCACCCGACCCGCGCTTGGTCGTAAAAAACGGATCGAATAGCTGGCCCAAAGTGGCACTATCCATCCCCATGCCATCATCGCTGTAATCGAGTGCCAGGATGTCGCCATCGCTACGGGCGCTGATGCGTATCTTGCCCGGCTCGCCTTCCGCAAAACCATGCACCATCGAATTGACCACCATATTGGTAACGATCTGCGAGATCGCGCCGGGATAGCTGCGCAGTTGCAACTCAGGTGCGCACTCGACTTCGACCTTGATCGGCTTGCCCTTCAGCTTGGGCTGCAGCGACAGCAGGATTTCATCGAGATATTTGCGCAGGTTAAAGCTGCGCATGTCGTCCGAGGACTGGTCGACGGCCACCTGCTTGAAGCTGCGCACCAGCGCTGCGGCGCGCTGGGTGTTGGTGGTCATGATGCGCAGGGTCTGGTCGATAATGCCGAAAAACTCCTGCAAGCCGTCTTCGTCGAGCTGGCCGGCGGCCAAGTCCTCGCGCGTCAGTTTCAGCTCCTGCACCAGGTGGCTGGTGGCCGTGACGCAAATGCCCAGCGGGGTATTGATTTCATGCGCCACGCCGGCCACCAGGCGGCCCAGCGAGGCCAGTTTTTCCTGGCGTACCAGTTCCGACTGCGCTTCTTTCAACGCTTCCAGGGCGCTGTTCAGGGCGGCGTTCTGCTCTTCCAGGGTTTCCTTGGCCTGGCGCATGGCGTGGTCGGCCTGCACGCGGGCGATCGCCACGGCAACGTGGCTGGCCATGAAAGCCAGCACGTCCAGTTCGGCCTGGCCATACACCACCGACGCATCATAGCTTTGCACGATAATCACGCCGTAGGCGCGCTCGCCCAGCAGCATCGGCGCGCCCATCCAGCTGGCGATGCCCACATTGCCCAGCGGCTCGTTCATTTCACCGCTGGCCACCAGCGCCGCATAGCTGCCGGCGTCGAGCAGACAGGCCTGGCGCCGCGCCAGCACATAGGAGCTCATGCCCACGCCATAATGAAAGCGCTTGACGGGCGCCTGCGCGTCTTTTTCATCGACGAAATACGGGATGGTGATTTCTTTGCTATCCGGGTGATACAGGGCGATCAGGAAATTTTTGGCCGTCACCAGTTCGCTGATGATCGCATGCAGGCGCGCATACAGGATAGCGGCATCGGCCGCCTGGGCCGACAGGTTGGCGATTTCAAACAGCGCATGCTGCAGGTTTTCCGCGCGGCGCCGCTCGGCCACTTCATGCGCCAGCAGGGCCGTGCGTTCCTGCACAGCCTTTTCCAGCCGGTCCATGCTTTGCAGGCCCTGCAGCGCGCTCGACACGTGGGTGGCGATCAGCGCGAACAGAGCCTGGTCTTCCAGGCTGAAGCGGTGCTCGGCATCATAGCTCTGGATCACGATGGCGCCCAGCACCTGGTGCTGCTGGTCCAGCAGCGGGCAGCCGATCCAGTGTTCGGCCGCAGTACCGCCGCCCCAGGAGGCGCCGCCGTCGACATGCATGGCCTCGTCGCCGGCCGTCATCACCAGTTGCTTTCCATTGACGATCACCCAGGCCGTCGGCGACTGCTCGGCGCTGGCCAGGCGAACTTCCTGCGCCGCGTCGGGCGCGCGGTCGAATTCGTCGACGAAATATGGAAAGCGCACGGTGCCGTTGTCGCGGTCGCTCAAGGCGACGTAAAAATTGGCTGCATACATGATGCGCCCCAGCGCCGCATGCACCGCTTGCAGGAAGTCGGCGATATCGCTGCAGGCGCTGGAACGCTGGCCGATTTCCAGCAATACGGTTTGTACCGCTTCCAGGCGGCTGAGACGACTTTCCATGGGATTCCCTGACTGTGCTGCTGAAATAATTCTGAAAATCAATGTTATCAGTTCAATTGCCCCTTGGCACGCTAAACAGGCAAGGATTTGCCAGCATTGGCCGACAGTGGCAGACTAGCGACTCTTCCACGCACGGTTTCCCCATGACCACATCGCTACGCGCCGCAGTGCGCCCTTACACCCTTGCCGGCCTGCTGTTGTTTTCCGCCTTCGGCATGCCGCCCCTGTGCGCCGCGCCGGCGAAGGTGCCGGCGGCGCAGACGGCCGATGGCGGGCGCTATTTCGGCCCGCTGGTCGATGGCAAGATGCAGGGCAAGGGCAGGCTGGAATATGCAAGCGGCGCCTATTACGAAGGCGGCTTCGAGCGCGGCGTGTTCAGCGGCCAGGGCAGCTTGCGCCAGCCGTCGGGCGTGCGCTACGAGGGCCAGTTCCGGCTTGGCGCGTTCGAGGGGCAAGGCCGCTACACCTCGCCCAAGGGCGAAGTCTATGCGGGCAATTTCAGCAAGGGCAATTTCGACGGCCAGGGCAGCTACCAGGGCCTGGACGGCAGCTATGTGGGCGCGTTTCGCAACTGGAAGCCGCACGGCGCGGGCATGCTGACCGACAGCGACGGCCTGGTATTCCAGGGGAATTTCGTGCAAGGCCAGCCGCAGGGCAAGATGCAGGTGCGCACACCCGACGGCATCGTCTACACGGGCGAACTGAAAGACTGGAAGTTCGATGGCGAGGGCGTGCTGCGCACCGCCGAGGGTGATGAATACAAGGGCCACTTCAGCAACGGCCTGTTCGATGGCGCCGGCGTGCTGAGCTATGCGCACGCCCAGCCCGACGGGCGCACCAGCGACAGCGGCAACTGGACCGAAGGCCAGCTTGACGACCCGGCGCTGGAGAAACTCACGCGCGACAATATCGAGCTGGCCCTGTACAACCAGCCGGCCCTGCTGGAAAAAACCTTGAACAGCGTGCTGCCGCGCGATCCGGCGAAAAAGATCAACCTGTACTTCCTCGGTGTCGGTGGCGATGGCGCGCAGGAAGTGTTCCGCCGTGAAACGGCGTTCGTGCAGCGCCAGTTCGACCGCGACTATGGCACGGCCGGGCGTTCGATGGTGCTGGTCAACAGCCGCAATACGGTGGCGCAGCAGCCGATGGCCACCCGCACCAGCATCCGCGCCAGCCTGGCCGCGCTGGGCGCGAAAATGGACAAGAACAACGACGTGCTGTTTCTGTTCCTGACCAGCCATGGCTCGGCCGACCACCAGCTGGCGCTGGCGCAAAACGGCATGGACCTGCACAGCCTGCCCGCGCAGGACCTGGCCGGCATGCTGAAACAAAGCGGCATCGTCTGGAAAGTGATCGTCGTCTCGGCCTGCTATTCGGGCGGCTTTATCGCCCCCTTGAAGGACGACCACACGCTGATCATCACGGCCGCGCGGCCAGACCGCACTTCCTTCGGCTGCGACGACCAGGCCGATTTCACCTATTTCAGCGAAGCGTATTTCAAGGAAGCGCTGCCGAACAGCGCCGGCTTTGCCGAAGCGTTCGACAAAGCCAAAACACTGGTGCGCTCGCGCGAAGCAGCTGACTTCAAGGAAAGCGGCGACGGCGAAGAAGAGCATTCCGAGCCGCAAATCTACCAGGGCAAGGCGATTGCCCAGCAACTGAAAAACTGGCGCGCCCAGCCGCGTTAAGTTCGGTACAATGGCTGCAGCCATGAAAAAATTCTTCCTGCTCCTGCTGCTGTTCGTGCTTCCGCTCCAGATGTCCTGGGCTGCGGCGAGCGCGTATTGCCTGCACGAAGAAGGCAAGGCGGCCCAGCACCTGGGCCACCACAGCCACCAGCACAAGGCCAGCGCCGACGACGAGCCGCAACCAGACGCCGGCAAGGACCTGAAAACCAAGGCCAAGTCGCACAGCGACTGCAATGTCTGCCATGGCGTCGGCCACGCCTGGCTGCCGCCCGGCGCCAGCATGCCGGTGTTCGACACGGCCTCGCTGGCCATCGATAGCGCCTCCTTCCTGTACATCTCGCATATTCCCGATGGGCCCAAGCGGCCCGACTGGTCGCCGGTCATCGTCTAAACCGGCGGGATTTTTCCTCTATTGCAGCATGCGCGGCACTTGATGCCCGTGCATGGCTGCGCGTCCCGTCGAATTGTCATCCTGCTTTTTCGGAGAATTCGATGTACCGACTCATCTATTGTTTATTACTCGGCCTCGCCGCGCCTGCGCAGGCGCAGCAGGAAACCGCCGGCTCCCTGACCCTGGCCGCCGCCCTGCAACTGGCCGAAGCCGGCAACCCCGCCCTGTCGGCCGCGCGCCACGAACTGGCGGCCCAGGGCGGCGCCCTGCAACAGGCGCAAGCACTGCCCAACCCTGAGCTGCAAACGGTGCTGGAAGATACGCGCCACGCCACCCGCAGCAGCACCGTGCAGCTGAACCAGTTGATCGAACTGGGCGGCAAGCGCGGTGCGCGCGCCGCCGTGGCGCTGCGCGGCCAGGACCTGGCGCAAGCGGGCCTGGCCTTGCAAGCGGCCGACACGCGCGCGCAAGTGACGATTGCCTTTGCCGATGTGCTGGCCGCGCAGGAAGGCTTGCGCCTTGCCGACAGCGCGCAGGCGCTGGCGGCGCGCGCCAGCGAGATCACGGCGCGCCGGGTGGCGGCCGGCAAGGCATCGCCGGTAGAAGCGACGCGCGCCAAGGTAGCCGAGGCCAGCGTGCGGCTCGAACTGAACCTGGCGCGCAGCAATCTGGTCCAGGCCCGCCAGCGCCTGGCTGCGCTGTGGGGCGCTGCGGCGCCGCGTTTTACCGAGGCCCATGGCCGGCTCGACGTGCTGCCGCCGCTGCCCTCGCAGGCTGAACTGGCGGCGCGTCTGCATGCGTCGCCAAGCGTGCTGCAGGCGCGCAGCCACCTGGCGCAGCGCCAGGCCATGCTGGAGGTGGAGCAGCGGCGCGCCATGCCGGACGTGACGGTCAGCATCGGCATGAAACGCTCGGAAGAGCTGGGCCGCAACCAGGCCATCATCGGCCTGGCCCTGCCTTTGCCACTGTTTGACCGCAATGCCGGCAACCAGTTGGAGGCCCTGCGCCGCAGCGACAAGGCCGGCGATGAACTGGCGGCCGCCCAGGTGCAGCTGCAGGCGGCGCTGGCGCAGGCGCGCGAGCGGCTGGCCACGGCCAGGCTGGACGTCGACAGCCTGCAAAACGAGATCGTGCCCGGCGCGCAGAGTGCCTGGGACGCGGCCAGCAAGGGTTTCGAGTTCGGCAAGTTCGCCTTTCTCGATGTGCTCGATGCCCAGCGCACCTTGCTGCAAGCGAAAAACCAGACCCTGCGCGCGCTGACCGAAGCGCACCACGCCGCCGCCGAAATCGAGCGCCTGCTGGGCGCCCCCGTGACTCCGCAAGAAAGCCTCCCATGAATATCACATTGAGCAAAAAACAGCTGATCGCCATCGCGGCCATTCTTATCGCCGGCATCGCGCTGGCATTCCTGATCCTCGGCACGGGCGGCGCCGTCAGGGACGAGCACGCGCACGAGGAAGACAAACACGGCCATGCCGAGGAGAAAGCCGCGCCGCCGGTCGAAGGACTGCTGCAGCTGAGCAAAGAGCAAGACAAGGCGGCCGGCGTGGTGATCGCCACTGCCGCAGCCGGCCGCATCCAGACCAGCGTCGCCCTGCCCGGCGAGATCCGCTTCAACGAGGACCGGACGGCGCACGTGGTGCCGCGCCTGGGCGGCGTGGTCGAAGCCGTGCATGCGGACCTGGGCCAGCTGGTGAAAAAGGGGCAGGTACTGGCCGTGATCGCTAGCACGGAATTGTCCGAGCAGCGCAGTGAGCTGTTGTCGGCACAACGGCGCCTGTCGCTGTCGCGCGCCACCTACGAACGCGAAAAGATGTTGTGGCAGGAAAAGATCTCGGCCGAACTCGATTACCTGCAGGCCCAGCAAGCCTGGCGCGAAGCGGAAATCGCGGTGCAGAACGCGCAGCAGAAACTGCAGGCGCTGGGCGCCACCGCTACCGGCAAGGGGCCTTTGAACCGCTACGAGATCCGTGCGCCGTTCGACGCCATGGTGCTGGAAAAGCACATCACGCTCGGTGAAGCGGTCAAGGAAGACGCAAATATCTTTGTCATCTCCGACCTGTCGACCGTGTGGGCGGAAATCGCCGTGCCGGCCAAGGACCTGGCCACCGTGCGCACGGGTGGCAAGGTGCTGGTGAAAGCCTCGGCCTTCAATGCCAGCGCCAGGGGCACCATCACTTATGTGGGTGCACTGCTCGGTGAACAGACGCGCACGGCCAAGGCGCGCATCAGCCTGCAAAACCCCGACATGGCCTGGCGCCCGGGCCTGTTTGTCAGCGTCGAAGTGATTGCCGGCGAACAGGACGCGCCGGTGACGGTGCAAAGCACGGCGATCCAGTCGGTGGAAGACAAGCCGTCCGTGTTCGTGCAGGTCAAGGACGGCTACCAGGCCACGCCAGTTACCTTGGGCCGCAGCGACGGCCAGTTGACGGAAATCACCAAGGGGCTGGCGCCGGGCACGCCGTACGCGGCGCAAGGCAGCTTTACCCTGAAATCCGAGCTGGGCAAGGCGTCCGCCGGCCACGAGCATTGATCAAGTGGATAAAGGAAACCATCATGTTTGAACGCTTGATCCGCTTTGCCATCGCGCAGCGCTGGCTGGTCATGCTGGCGGTGGCCGCCATGGCCGCCTTCGGCATCTACAGTTATCAACAGCTGCCGATCGACGCCGTGCCCGATATCACCAATGTACAAGTGCAAATCAATACGGCCGCCGCCGGCTATTCGCCACTGGAAACCGAGCAGCGCATCACCTTTCCGATCGAAACCGCGATGGCCGGCCTGCCGAAGCTCGAAGAAACCCGTTCGCTGTCGCGCTACGGCCTGTCGCAGGTCACCGTGATCTTCAAGGACGGCACCGATATCTATTTTGCGCGCCAGATGATCAACGAGCGCTTGCAGGAAGCGAAGGAAAGCCTGCCGGCCGGCATCACGCCTAAGATGGGGCCGGTGTCGACCGGCCTCGGTGAAATCTATCTGTGGACGGTGGAAACCACGCCTGGTGCGAAAAAGCCGGACGGCACGCCCTACACGCCGACCGACCTGCGCGAGATACAGGACTGGATCATCAAGCCGCAGTTGCGCAATGTGCTGGGCGTAACGGAAATTAACGCCATCGGCGGCTATGCCAAGCAATACCAGGTGGCGCCGCATCCGGACAAGCTGGGCTCCTACGGCATCAGCCTGCAGGAAATCGTCGCGGCGCTCGAGCGCAACAACAGCAATGTGGGCGCCGGCTATATCGAGCGCCAGGGCGAGCAGTTGCTGATACGCGCGCCGGGCCAGGTGGGCAACGGCGACGATATCGCCAATATCGTGGTGGCCAACCGCGAAGGCGTGGCGATCCGCATCCGCGACGTGGCCGAGGTCGTCATCGGGCGCGAACTGCGCACCGGTGCGGCCACCGAGAACGGGCGCGAAGTGGTGCTGGGCACGGTGTTCATGCTGATCGGACAGAACAGCCGCGCCGTGTCGCAGGCGGTCGATAAAAAAATGCTTGAGATCAACCGCAGCCTGCCCGAAGGCGTGCATGCCGTCACTGTTTACGACCGCACGGTGCTGGTCGACAAAGCCATCAATACAGTGAAGAAAAACCTGCTGGAAGGGGCGGTATTGGTGATCGCCATCCTCTTTATGTTCCTGGGGAACATAAGAGCCGCGCTGATCACGGCGATGGTGATACCGCTGGCGATGCTGTTTACGTTTACCGGCATGGTGCAATATCACGTCAGCGCCAACCTGATGAGCCTGGGCGCGCTGGACTTCGGCATCATTATCGACGGCGCCGTGGTGATCGTGGAAAACTGCGTGCGCCGCCTTGCTCATGCGCAGCAGAAGCTGGGCCGGCGCCTCACCCTGCAGGAACGCTTTGAGGAGGTGTTCGCGGCATCGCAGGAAGCGCGCCGGCCGCTGCTGTACGGCCAGTTGATCATCATGGTGGTGTACTTGCCGATCTTTGCGCTGACCGGCGTGGAAGGCCGCATGTTTACGCCGATGGCGTTCACTGTCGTGATTGCCCTGCTGGGCGCCATGCTGCTGTCGATCACCTTCATTCCCGCCGCCGTCGCCTTGTTTATCGGCGACAAGGTGGCGGAAAAGGAAAACGCCATCATGCGCGCGGCCAAGCGCTGGTATGCGCCGGCGCTCGATAAAGTGATGGCCAACACGCCGGTGGTGCTGGTGTTCGCCACGGTGGCCGTCTTGCTGTCGGGCCTGCTGGCCACGCGCATGGGCAGCGAATTCGTGCCCAGCCTGAACGAGGGCGATATCGCCATCCAGGCGCTGCGCATTCCCGGCACCAGCCTCACGCAATCGCTGGCGATGCAACAGCAGCTGGAACACAAGCTGATGAACAACCACAAGGAAATCGAGCGCGTGTTTGCCCGCACGGGAACGGCCGAGATCGCTTCCGACCCGATGCCGCCGAATATTTCCGACGGCTATATCATGCTGAAACCACGCGGCCAGTGGCCGCAGCCGAAGAAAACCCGCGAACAACTGCTGGCTGAAATCGAAGCGACGGCAAATAGCCTGCCGGGCAGCAACTACGAGTTTTCGCAGCCGATACAGCTGCGTTTCAACGAGCTCATTTCCGGCGTGCGCAGCGATGTGGCGGTGAAACTGTATGGCGACGACATGGCCGTGCTCGATACAACGGCGGCGGCCATCGCCGGCGTGCTGGGCAAGGTGGCCGGCGCCACCGAAGTCAAAGTCGAGCAGACCAGCGGCCTGCCGATGCTGACGGTGCAGATCGACCGCGAGCAGACGGCCCGCTATGGCCTGAACATGGCCGATGTGCAGGCGGCGATCTCGACCGCCATCGGCGGCCAGCAGGCCGGCACCCTGTTCCAGGGCGACCGCCGTTTCGATATCGTGGTGCGCCTGCCCGACAGCCTGCGCAGCGACCTGGAGCAGTTGCGCCGCCTGCCGATCGCCCTGCCCCAGGGCGGCAATGCGGAAGGCCGCGCGCGCTTTATTCCGCTCGGCGAAGTGGCCAGCCTGCAAGTGGCGCCCGGGCCGAACCAGATCAGCCGCGAGGACGGCAAGCGCCGCATCGTCATCAGCGCCAATGTGCGCGGGCGCGATATCGGCTCGTTTGTTGCAGAGGCAACGCAGCAACTGCAAGCCCAGGTGAAAATTCCGGCCGGCTACTGGACCAGCTGGGGCGGCCAGTTCGAGCAGCTGCAGTCGGCGACCGCGCGATTGCAACTGGTGGTGCCGCTGGCGCTGGGCCTGGTGTTCATTTTGCTGTTTGCCATGTTCGGCAATGTGAAGGATGGCTTGCTGGTGTTCAGCGGCATTCCGTTTGCGCTGACCGGCGGCATCATCGCGCTGTGGCTGCGCGACATACCGCTGTCGATCTCGGCGGCGGTGGGATTTATCGCGCTATCCGGCGTGGCCGTGTTGAACGGGCTGGTGATGATCGCCTTTATCCGCCAGTTGCGCGAACAGGGCCTGCCGCTGCAGGACGCGATACACGAAGGCGCCCTCTCGCGCTTGCGGCCCGTCTTGATGACGGCGCTGGTGGCGTCACTGGGTTTCGTGCCGATGGCGATCGCCACCGGCACCGGCGCCGAAGTGCAGCGCCCGCTGGCCACAGTGGTAATCGGCGGCATCTTGTCGTCGACGGTATTGACCTTGCTGGTGTTGCCGCTGCTTTATCGGCTGGCTTATGCGAGGAAGCAGCATGCGTAGGTTGGATTAGCGGGGCGCAGCCCTGCGTAATCCGACGACATTGTTGGCGTCGCGGGTGTTGTCGGGTTACGCGCTTTGCGCTAACCCGACCTACGTCTGCTTTATCGGCAGCTTATCGGCGGGTCTGACCCTGGTCACGGTTTGCGGTAACCGCCCTCGATCCAGTTGGCTGCCGCGGTCGCGTTGAATTTGAACGCGGCCGGGGCGCGTACCTTGGCGATCTGTTCGCCGTCAGCGTCATACGCGCTCAGCTCGGCGTACGGGTGTTCTTCGTCGGGCACGATGTCGAACATGACCTTGACCTGGCCCTCGTCGGTGGCCACATATAAACTCTTGTGCAATTGCGCATGCAGCTGCTGCTCGTGGCGGCGCAGCACCTCGGAGGCCGTTTTCACCAGGGTATTGAAGGCGTTGACGTCGAGCGGCTTGGGGTTTTTCTTGTCGCGGCCCATGGTCCACGGGCCGACCAGGGCCGGCTCCGGTTCACCATCCTTGATCATGGCCACCGCCCAGCCTTCGTCTTCCTCGTTCTTGATCACGCGCGCGGTCCAGCCGTTGCCGGTCCACAGGCGCGGCTCCTGAATGGGCGCGTCGCTGTCTTGCTCATCTGGCTCGGAAAACTCGGGGAAATCGGTACTCATGGCGGTGCTCGTGATGGAAGGTGGGGCCTGCATGATAGACGAAATCGCCGGCCCGTGCCGCGTTTGGCACACTGCAAACAGCATGCCGCCCCACCTTTTCACACCCCGCTCAGCACATCGACATGGCGGGCCGCGCCGGCCACGTCAGCGGTGGCCCCGGCGGCGTCCAGCGCGGGTCGATGGCCGGCAGCGGCACGCGGTAATTATAGGGATTGATGATAATCGGCGGTATCGCCGATGGCGCACCGACAGGCTCGGCGCAGGACTTGACGGCGCTACGCTGGCGCGTGATTCGATGGTGTTGCGGGGATAGCGATTGATCCCCGTTCGCTGCAGTCACAAGCATGGTGCCCTCCTTGCAAATGTGAGTGTTCAGTATAGGTCGCGAAGCGCGTATTACAAGAAAAGAAATCTTGTTTGATACCACTATCTGATCCGGCCGCATGCCATCCATGCCGCGAAAACGACTGCCTGTCGCACGTGGCTGGCAGGGTCCCGGCGGCGCCGCTACAGTGTGAGCATGTTTCTTCCTTGTTCAACTGCCTGAGGCCCTCCATGAAAAAATACTCGCTTTTGCCCTGATCCTCGTGCTGGCCAGCCTGTTCCTCGACAAGATCGGCGCCAGCGACATGCACATGCAGTTCAACGGCGACGATCTCGACGGCCCCCTGGAATGGCTGTTCGGGCTGGTGTTTGCCAGCGGCGGCCTGCTGATCGCACTGATCGCGCTGGTCTGTGCCGCGATAGTGGTGGGCGTGGTGGTGGCCGGTGTCGGCGTGTTCATGGTGGCCGGCGTGGTGCTCGGCGGGGGCGTGCTGGTCCTGGTGCTACTGGCCTGCAGCGCGCCGGTGCTGCTGCCGCTGCTGGTAATTGCCGCCGTGATCTGGCTGCTCTCCAGCCGCAGCCGCAAGCAGGCGCGGGCGCACCGCGCAGGTCTGTGATCAGCTGGCCATGAACTGGCTCAGCACGCCGCCGCTGCCACCGTCATGATGTTCCACCCGGTTGCGGCCGCCCCGCTTGGCGCGGTACAGCGCTGCATCGGCATGCGCCAGCACCGCATCGCAACCGGCATCGGTGCCGCTCATGGCCGCCATGCCGATGCTCACCGTCACGCTCAGCAGCACGCCACCGTCGATGCTGAGCGAACTGTCGGCCACGCGGGCGCGCAGGCGCTCGGCAAACACGGCCGCCGACGCCATGTCGGTGCCCGGCAACAGGATGGCGAATTCTTCGCCGCCCACCCTGCCCGGCACATCGACCTTGCGCAGCGCCTGGCATATCAGCGCACCCAGGTGGCGCAGTACCACGTCGCCCACCGCATGCCCGTGCTCATCGTTGACGCGCTTGAAATGATCGATATCGAGCATCAGGACAGTCGCCACGCTGGCCAGTTCACGCTGCAGGCGCGCATGTTCGTTGGCCAAGGACGTCATGAAATGGCGGCGGTTCGGTAGCCCCGTCAGGAAATCGGTGGTGGCCAGTTGCAATAGCTCGGCATTCATGCGCTTGCGCTCGGTGATATCGAGCGAGGACACCATCACGAAATCGAGGCTGTCGGCATGGCCCGGCATCACCAGGAGGCTCAGCTCGTTTTGCCGCGCCGCGCCATCGAGGCGCAGAAAACTGCTCTCGCATTCATACAGGTGGGCGCCGCCGGCCAGCGCCAGCAGCGCCGCGCCAAACGCGGGCAAGGCTTGCTCGTCAAAATTTTGCGCCAAGCTCAGCTTGCCGCTGCGCTGCTCATCGAGGTTGGCCCGCACCTGCGCCAGCGCGGCGCCATTCGCGTCGATGATACGCACCAGCCCGGCCAGTCGCTTGAGTTCGTCCGGGCGCTGCTGGAAATACGCCGGCAGGTCCGGCACGCCCGGCTGCCTGATGCCGTCGAGCGCCTCGCGCACGGCCGACCAGTCCTGCTCCCACAAGGCCACCGGCGCATGGTCGTACAGGCTGCGAAAGCGCGCTTCGCCGGCGCGCAGCGCCTGCGCCACCTGCGCCTGCTCGATCGCCATGCCGGCCAGGTGCGCCGCCTCGCTGAGCCGCGCCAGGTGCGAGGCACCCGGCGCCAGCGGCTGGCGGTGGTAAGCCATCAGCACACCCAGCAGCTTGCCCGAGCCGCCGCGCACCGGCTCGGCCCAGCACGACTGCAGCCCGGCCTGCGTCGCCAGCGCCATCTCGCCCGGCAGCTTTTCGGCCGCCTGCAAATCGGGCACGCTGACGCGCTGGCCACTGCGCACGGTTTGTGCCGCCACGCCATGCACGCCACGCAGCATGTCGATGCCATGGCCATGGCTGGACAGGTTGAAAAACGCCGGCAGCGAAGGCGCCGCCCCCAGCACCAGCCGGTGCCGCTGTTCGTCGAGCAGCAAGATGCTGCAGAGCATGGCGGGATGGTCGGCCTGCACGCCCAGCACCACGCTTTCCAGTATCCGCTCCAGCGGCGCGCCGATGGCCAGCATTTCCAGCACCTGGCGCCGCGTGGTTTCGCGCCGCTCGGCCAGGCTGCGCTCACTGATATCGCGGAAGGTCCACAGCCTGGCCAGCTCATTGCCCAACTGCATGCCGCGGATATATTGTTCGATCACCCGGCCGTCGCGCAGGTGCAGCAGGTCGCGCTGTTCGCGCTGGCCGTGCGGCGCATGGCGGCGCGCGTCGAGGAAAGGCGCGGCCTGTTCCAGCCGGCTTTGCAGGTGCTGCACCAGCGCCGCGCCGTCGGCCTGCCAGTCCAGCGTGTCGGGCACTTGCCACAGGTCGCGAAAGCGCCGGTTCGAGGTGAAAATGCGGCCATCGGCATTGTCGACCAGGATGCCGTCCAAGGTGGAATCGAGGATGTTGCGCAGCATCGCCTGGCTGCGCTGCGCTGCCTCAGCCATCGCCAGCACGCTGGCCTGGCCCTGTTCCAGCTGGCCGGCCAGTTCACTGGCGCGCGCCAGCGAGCGCTGCGCCTGGTAGCGGCTGGCCGCCAGCAGCCAGGTGGCCAGCGCCAGCGCCAGGCTGACAAACAGGCCGGTCCAGGCCACCACGCGCGGACGCGCCAGCAAGTCGCCATCAAAGGCCGGCAGCGCGCGCACGCGCACGGTCCAGACATGGCCGGCAATGGCCAGAGCCTGGGTACTCGACAGCCGGCCCGATGCCGGCTGCGTGCCGGGCAGGCTGTCGTACAGCTGGGCGCCGGGGTCCAGGTGGTCGCCGTCGTAGATTTCCAGGTCCAGCAGGCGCGACGCCTCGCCGCCCACGCCGCGCATCAGGTCCTGCATGCGAAATGGCGCGAAGACCCAGGCGCGCAAGGCGGCGCGGCGCTGCTGCACGCTGTCGTGCGCCAGGCCATTGTCGAAGATCGGCATCACCAGCAAAAAGCCGTACACCGTAGTGCTGGCGCTGGCGCCACCATCCTGCAGCAGTTGCAGCTTGCCGGTCATGGCCGCCTGCCCCGTGTCGCGCGCAAGCTCCAGGGCCGCGCGCCGCACCGGTTCAGCCAGCAGGTCGTGGCCCATGGCGCGCAGGTTGCTGTCATTGACCGGTTCCAGATAGGTAATCGGCGCGATCGCCGGCCGTGCTCCCGGCGGCAAGATGGCATAGCCGGGAAAGCCTTGCGCGCGCGCCTGCGCTTCGTGCGCCGCGCGCTGCCCGCCCGGCAGCAGCGGCAGGTAGCCGACACCCTGGATGCCGGGGTAGTGGCGGGCCAGGTCGCGCACCGCCAGGTAGGCATGGAATTCCTCGCGCGTGACGTCCGCCGAGCTGGCGTACAGGCCCTGCACGCCATGCAACAGGTCGGTGTAGGTACGCATGCGGCCGCTGATGCTACCCACCAGTTCGCGCACGTGAAAATCGAAATCGGCGCGCACTTGTTGCTCAGTGGCATCACTGGCGGCGCGCCAGGCGCCATAGCTCAGGTTCAGTCCCAAGGTCAGCACCAGGGCCGCAAACAGCGGCGGCCCCACCCATTGCGGACGATGCGATCTGGACGACAACGGCGGCGCGCGTCTGTTCATGGCGGATGGAAAAGCTGATCGAAGTTCGCGCAAGCGCGCAGCTACCATCGGTAGCGAATGTCAACGATACTACGTTACAGACGATGCTCTTGCAAACTTTACACGCTGTATCAAAAAGACCACAAATAATGTCGGTCATGTCACTTTTCCTCCTGCTGCTATGATCACTGCTCAACAACAGAAAGGAACAGCACTTGCACACGGAAGGCTGGCATGGAGCGCTATGGCTGGCGCCGGACTTTGCCATCTTGCATGGCGCCGCACGCGCCACGGCCAACCACGCCCATTATGCCCACCAGTGGATGCGCAGCCTGGGCGCGCCTTTGGTCGTGGAACTGGCCGGCGAGCACCTTACCGTGCAGCAGGTGCTGATTGCCAGCCAGCAGCCGCATGCCATTGTCGAGGCGCCGGCGCCCGTTCTGACGGTGTATGCCGAGCCACTGCGTTTGAGCACGGCGGCGCTGCAGCAAGCCGTCACCTCGACAGAGCCGGACAGCATTGCTTCCGCACTGCAAGCAAAAGCCCGCTCCAGCGAGCTCGATCCACGCGTGCAACGCGCGCTGGCCGAAGTCGACGTCCTGTTGTCAGGCAAGGTCAGTGCGACCGCCGTGGCCGATGCGGCGTCTTTGTCGCTGAGCCAGCTGGAGCGGCTGTTCAGCGCACAGCTGGGCCTGCCCGTGCGGCGCCTGGTGCTGTGGCGGCGGCTGCGCCTGGCGATCCGCTTGATCCTCGTGGGCAGCAATCTGACGCAAGCCGCCCACGCTGCCGGCTTTGCCGATGCCGCGCATTTTTCGCGCACCATGCGCAGCCTGTTTGGCGTGCGCGCCGACCAGAGCCTGCGCCGGCTCGACGTTACCGTGCTCGATTGACGCCGGACCGCCGCAAGCCTTCGGGCGTCTCGGGCGCACGCACGCCCTCTTCCGCGCGAAACGGTTCGCACAGCTGCGCCAGATAAGCTTGCGGATAGTCGGGCCGGCTGCCGATGCCCAGGTCTTCGCCGCGCATGCGGTAATCGGACGCGTCGAAACTGGTGCCCAGCAAGCGATCCCAGCAAGTAAAAAACAGGCCAAAATTGACGTCGCCCGCCGTGCCGTATTTCATGTGATGGAAGCGGTGCAGCGGCGCCCAGGCAAATACATGGCGCAGCAGCCCCATGCGCATGGCCACATTGGCGTGCTGTAGCAACAACTGGATCGCCACGGCAAACGCCAGCACCGCCACCACCGCTTGCGGTATGCCGATGAATAACAGCGGCAGCATGCCGCCGGCCGCTTCCAGCAGCAAATGCAGCGGGTGTTTCATCCAGCCGTTAAAACCGATCATGCGGCGCACGCTGTGGTGCACGGCGTGCAGTTTCCACAGCAAATAATAGCGGTGGCTCAGATAATGCACCATGGTGATGCCGAAGTCGGCGACGACAATGGCCAGCAACAATTGCAGCCAGAACGGCAGGTTCAGCGGCCACCACGCACCAAGTTGCACATAGCCGGCCAAGGCGGGAAACGCGGCCAGACCCGCCAGGTACAGCGCTTCATTGACCAGGGCGTGGAGCATGTCGCGCAAGCGGTCGCCGTGATCGTGGTTCCAGCTGGCATCGTAGGGAAGATATCGTTCGGCAAGGAAAGAGGCGCCCAGCGCCAGCAACAGCAAAGGCGGCAGGACCCACAGGGATGCATGTCGATAGCCGACCAGCCAGGCGGCGGCACCGATCGCGCCGGCCCAGAACACCGGGCCGTACAGCAGGGAAAAAACAGATTTCATGGCAAGACGCTCCTGTGGCAAAAACCACAGCATGGCGCGCGGGAGCGTCCTGGCGCTTGAACAAACGGCGCAACTTACGCCGTTTGCTTGCTGGCGATATATTGCCGATAGCCATTCGCGCGCAACGCGCAGGCCGGGCAAGTGCCGCAGCCATAACCCCAGTCGTGCAGCTGGCCCCGTTCACCGAGGTAGCAGGTATGCGTATCGCTGCGGATCAGGTCGACCAGGGCCTGGCCACCGAGGTTTTCGGCCAGGTCCCAGCTTTGCGCCTTGTCCAGCCACATCAGCGGCGTTTCCAGCTTCAATCGCGTGGCCATGCCCAGGTTCAGCGCCACTTGCAGCGCCTTCATGGTGTCGTCGCGGCAATCGGGGTAGCCCGAGAAATCCGTTTCGCACATGCCGCCCACCAGCACCGTCAGGCCGCGGCGGTAGGCCACGGTGGCGGCCACCGTCATGAACAGCAGGTTGCGGCCAGGAACAAACGTGTTCGGCAAGCCGTTTTCCTGCATCACGATTTCCACGTCCTGTGTCATGGCCGTATCGGAAATGGCCGAAATCAGCGACAGGTCTATCATATGGTCTTCACCGAGGCGCTGGTTCCACGCGGGCGAATGTTCGCGCATCCTGGCCAGCAGGCCCGGGCGCACGGTCAGCTCAATCGCATGGCGCTGGCCGTAGTCGAAGCCGATGGTTTCTACACGGCTATAGTGTTCCAAGGCCCAGGCCAGGCAGGTGGTGGAATCCTGGCCACCGCTAAACAGGACCAGTGCCGTATCAGTTGCTAACATAATATTCTTTCTTTATAAAGTACAACGCTGGCGAAATCGGCGCAAGGCCATGAAATACCTGCGCAAAATAGACTTATTCGTCCGCCATCAATTTCCCACTTCCGGTAACATGCGGGCAGCATTTACTCATCTGGAGCACCATGTTTTCTGCACGTCCCATACGGCACTTAGCCACCGGCAAGGCGATACGACCACGAATTTTGGCACAACTGGTGGCAAAAGTAATGGGGCAACTGACACTGGCTGCCGCCGGCGGCGCCATCCTGACCCTTCCCATGGTCCACGCACGCGCGCAAGAGCCCGTGCCTGCGCCGGTTCCCGCCACGCCGGAAGCCGTCGCGGAAGTACCCGCCGTGACACCGGCCGACATGCCAGCCGAAGAGCCGGCCGCCGAGACCGCGCCCGTCGCGCCGGCCCTGCAATACGATGTGCGTGTCAGTGCGCCCGGCGACCTCGATGAGCTGCTGGAAAAAAACCTCGACCTGGAACGCTTTCGCGGCAACCCGCGCATGGACCGCGAGCAGTTGCAGCGCCTGGTGCGCGACGCGCCCGAGCAAGTGAAAAACCTGGTGGCCACGGCCGGCTTCTATACGCCCGTCGTCACGGTCAATGTCGACACGGCCGGCAGCCGGCCGGTGGTCACCGTCAACGTCGAGCCGGGCGAACCGGTGGTGATCGACAAGGTCGAACTGGAACTGCGCGGTTTTGACCCGACCCCGCCGCTGGCGGCCAGCGAGCCGTACGATACCGAAGGCCTCAAGCGCCGCTGGGCGCTCAAAACCGGCGCCATCTTCCGCCAGGCGGAATGGGAGTCCGCCAAGCGCGCGCTGCTGCGCGAAGTGGTGCAGACGCGCTACCCGCGCGCCCAGCTGGTCGATACGCAAGCAGTAGTCGATCCGGAAACGCACAAGGTGTCGCTGCTGGTGATCCTCAGCAGCGGCCCCGAGCTGCGCTTTGGCGAACTGCGCATCGAAGGCCTGAAGCGCTACGATGCCAGCATCATCCGCAACCTGAACAAGATCAGCCCGGGCGAATACTACAGCGAATCAGCGCTGCAGCTGTACCAGGCGCGCCTGCAGGACACCGGCTACTTTGCCAGCGTGGAAGTGAGCGCCGACATGAGCAGCATCCTCGGCGAGCAGATCGAGGCGGGCCAGGCGGTGCAGGAAGGCGAAACTGTGGAAGCGGCCCAGGCCAGCCGCGGCCCCGCGCCGCAATTGCCGCTGGTGGTGCGCGTGACAGAAAACAAGCAGCAGAACGTCAGCGCCGGTATCGGTTTCAGTACCAATACCGGGAACCGTGCTCAGCTCAACTACGACAACCTGAATGTCTGGGGCACCCGCTTCAAGAGCGCGCTGACGATGGAAACCAAGAAACAATCAGCGCGCACCAATTTCTATTTCCCGACCACCGAGCGCGGCTACAACGACAGCGTCGGCGCCTCGTTCGAACGCAGCGACATTTCCAACGAGATCACGGCCGTGTCGACCGTGTCGGCCAAGCGCAACTGGGGCGGCACCAACCTGGAACGCAGCCTGACCTTCGAATTCTTGAGCGAAGATAAAACCGTGGTCGGCCTGGAACAGACGCGCAGCAAGAGCTTGCCGCTGACCTATGCGATTACCAAGCGCAGCCTCGACAGCCTGCTGTTCCCCACCAAGGGCTATGTGATCAATGCCCAGCTCGGCGGCGCGCTGCTGCCGGTGCTGACCGACGAGCGCTTCGTGCGCGTCTCGGGCAAGGGCGTGTATTACAAGCCGCTCGGTGAAAAGGGCGAACTGATCGTGCGCGGCGAAATGGGCGCGCTGGGCTCGAAAGAGAAAAAAGGCGTGCCGGCCGTCTACCTGTTCCGCGCCGGCGGCGACCAGTCCGTGCGCGGCTATGCCTACCAGGAACTGGGGGTCAAGGAAGGCGACGCCACCGTTGGCGGGCGCTACCTGGCCACCGCCAGCGCCGAATATCAATACTGGTTCAAGCCGAAATGGGCGATTGCCGCCTTCTATGACGCCGGCAATTCAGCCGACAGCGTCAAGGATGCACTGGAACTGAAATCGGGCTATGGCCTGGGCGGGCGCTACAAGAGCCCCGTCGGCCCCATCAATGTCGACGTGGCATATGGCCACGCCGTCCACGCCTACCGTTTGCACTTTTCTCTGGGATTCACTTTCTGATGTCCGACCTTACTACCGAGTCCCCTCAATCTGCGCCACCGCCGGCGAAAAAACGCCGCTGGCCGCGCTACCTGCTGATTACCGTCGTCAGCCTGGCGGTGCTGCTGGGCGGCGCTTTCTGGTTACTGGGCCGTGAATCGACCCTGCAACTGCTGGTGCAAAAAGTGGCCAGCGCCAGCGGCGGCCAGATCGAAGTGTCCGGCGTCTCCGGCTCGCTGTATGACCGCATGCACCTGGACCACGTCAGCTACCGCAGCAAGACCCAGCACATCACGGCCGACAATATCGACATCAACTGGTCGCCGTTCCAGTATTTCTCGGAAGGCATTGCCATTTCAGAACTGCATGTGGCCAGCCTGGGCGTGCAGACGCTGGCCAAGTCGGACGAACCGTCAAGCATGCCCGACAGCCTGGCCTCGCCGTTCAAGATCGGCATCAGCGAGGCGCGCCTCGATAAAATCACACTGATCGGCGAGAGCGGCAACACGGTTTTTGAAAAGGTCCGCTTTGCGCTGTCTGGCGACAAGAGCGAATGGCAGCTGAAAGATGCCTCGGGCGTGACGCCGTTTGGCCTGGCGAAAGCCGACGCCACCATCGCCGCCGTGAAACCATTCAAGCTCAAGGGCACGGCCAGCTTGACCCAGGCGGTGGCGCCGGCCGGCGAAAAACCGGCGGCGCTGAACCTGGCGCTCGGCGGCGACTTGAACCTGCTGAACATCGTTGCCAAGGGCAATGCTGGTGCGGCCACGGCCGACGCGCAACTGGCGCTGGCGCCGTTCGACCCGGTCATCATCCTGCGCTCGGCCAAGGTCAAGGGCAGCAATATCAATCCGGGCAAGTTCGATGCAACCTTGCCGCAGGCCGACCTGAGCCTGGACCTGGACGCGGCCATCGGCAGCAAGCAAAGTGTGTCGGGCAAGCTGGCCATCGTCAACCACGCCACGCCCGGCCCGATCGACCAGCAGAAGCTGCCGCTGCGCCAGTTCGACGCGCGCCTTGGCGGCACCCTGACGGCCACCACCTTGGAGTCTGCCATCATCGACTTCGGCAACGCCGGCAAATTCACCGGTAGCGGCAAGGTCGACCGCGACGCGCCCGACGCAGGCATCGGCCAGGCCAAGGTTACCCTGCATACCGACAAGATCGACCTGCAGCAAATCTACAGCAGCATCAACAGCACCAAGATCGCCGGCGACATCACGCTCGACAGCGACGGCAAGACGCAGACCGTGCGCGCCAAACTCGGTGAAGCCAAGCTGCGCCTGGATCTGGAAGCAACGCTGGCCGATTCGCTGGTGAACCTCAGCAAGGCGACCTTGCAAGCGGGCAAAAGCAGCATCAACGCCAGCGGCCAGATCAGCCTGAAGGACGAGCAGCCGTTCAAGGCCGTCGCCAGCACCAGCCGCCTCAACCCGGCCGACTTCGGCGCGTTTCCCGTTGCCGACCTGAACCTGGACGTGCGCGCGAATGGCCACGTGGCCCCGCAGTGGCTGGCCAATGCCGACTTCACGGTGCGCCCCAGCAAGCTGCTCGACCAGCCTTTGTCGGGCAAGGGCAAGCTGACCGCCGATGCGGCCCACTTCAGCGGCATCGACGTGCAACTGGCGCTGGGCAAGAACACCATCGCGGCCAAGGGCAACTTTGGCGGTACCGGCGAAAAACTGAACTGGAATGTCGATGCGCGGCAATTGTCTGCCGTGCAGGGTGACCTGGTCGGCGCGGTGCTGGCCAGCGGCGTGGTGCAAGGCACCATGAAAGAACCGCGCACCACCTTTGTGGCTGATGCGAAAGGCCTGGGCCTGTCCAGCAGCAAGCGCGCGGCACCCGACAGCGTGATCCACGCCAGCGGCGACATCGGCCTGACGGGACCGAAGCAGTCGCCGGAAGTGAAAATGGCCGGCACGGTGCAAAAGCTCAATCCGGCCGCGTTTGGCGACCTGCCGGTCGGCAATATCAACGCCGACTTCAACGGCAGCGGCAACCTGAGCGCCGACTGGCGCATGGCCTTGACCCTGGCGCTGCGCGAATCGACCTTGCAGAACGCCCCGCTGGCCGGCTATGCCAAGCTGACGGCTTCCGCCAAACGGGTCGACAATGCCGACGTGGAACTGCGCCTGGGTCCCAACAGCCTGGTCGCCAAGGGCGCGCTGGGCGGCGCCACCGACAAGCTGAACTGGAAACTCGATGCGCCGCAGCTGGCCACACTGGGCCCGCAGTTTGGCGGCGTGCTGCATGCGTCGGGCGTGGTGGCAGGCAAGATGGATGCGCCATCGGCGCAGTTGAGCCTGGACGGCAACAACCTGACCTTCTTTGGCGACCAGCGCGTACAAGCCATCAAAGGCAGCGCCAGCGTCGGCTCCGGCCAGGGCGCCCAGGACCCGATGGTCAGCGCGCTGGAAATCACCGGCTACAGCACGCCCACCTTCAAGCTGGCCACGGCCAGGTTGGGCACCACCGGCACGCGCGGCAACCACAGCATCAATCTGGCGGCGCGCAATGACGACTTCGACGCCACGATTGCCGCCAGGGGCAGCCAGAGCGGCGCCAGCTGGACCGGCAGCATCGACAGCCTGCAAAACAAGGGCCGCTATGCTTTGGTGCTGCAAGCGCCGGTGCCGGTCAAAGTGGCAGGCCCGGCCGGCAGCGGCGTGGCCGGCCTGGGCAAGCCCGAACAAGTCAGTGTCGGCAATACCGTCATCAAGCTGCCGGCCGGCAGCATCACCATGCAAAGCCTGGCCAAGAACGGCCCGCGCTGGACCAGTACAGGCCAGGCCACGGGCGTGGCGCTGAACTACCTGGCGCAGTTCGCGCCGGCGCTGCGTGAAAATGCGCGTGGCGACCTGACCTTGGGCGCGCAATGGTCGCTCGACATGCAAGCGGCCACCGCTACCCAGAAAGAGACGGCGCTGGCCGGCATGCTGCATGTGTTCCGCGAAAAAGGCGACATCACGGTGGGCGTCGACCAGCCTTTGACCCTGGGCCTGCGCACCCTCGATGCACGGGTCGATGTGGCCAACCAGCAATTGCGCCTGGCCGTGAAACTGGACGGCACGCGCGCCGGCCAGAGCGATATCAACGCCACCGTGCAAATGCTGGGCGGGCGCATCAGCAACAGCAGCGCGCTCTCCCTGACGGGCACCACCAATATCGCCTCGCTGGCGTGGGTGGCGCCACTGGCCGGCCAGCCGGGCCTGGAATTGGGAGGTGCCCTGAAAATGGCGCTGACGGGCAGCGGCACCATCGGCGCGCCACTGCTGAACGGCGACATCACCGGCAGCGGCCTCCTGGTGAACTGGGCCGAGCAAGGCCTGAAGCTGCGCAACGGCGTGCTGCAGGCCAAGCTGGCCGGCGATCAGTTGCAACTGCAGCGGCTCAGCTTTGATGGCGGCAACGGCAAGGCGCAGCTTGACGGCTGGGTGCGCTTTGCGAATGGCGAAGCGACGATGGAATTGAAACTGCTGGCCGACCGCCTGACGGCGCTGTCGCGTCCGGACCGCACCTTGATCCTGTCGGGCAATGCCACCGTGCTGCGCAACGACAAGCTGTTCAGCCTGGAAGGCAAGTTCAGGGCCAACCGCGCGCTGATCGAACTGGCGCCGGAAGGCACGCCGACGCAAAGCGATGACGTGGTAGTGCTGGGCAAGAACAGCCGCGCTACCAAGGCCGCGCCCGAGCTGCCCTTGAATATCGACGTGGAGTTTGATCTCGGCAACGCCTTCCACCTGCGCGGCATGGGCCTCGATGCCGATCTCGCCGGCAATATCCGCGCCCGCGTGCAGAATCGCAATGCGCCGCGCGTGACCGGCAGCATCCGCGTCGTCAACGGCCTGTATGCGGCGTATGGGCAAAAGCTGGCGATCGATCGCGGCGTGATCAATTTCACCGGCGCCTACGACAACCCGTCGCTGAACGTGCTGGCCGTACGCAAGCGCCCCGAAGGCGAGGCGCTGTCGGAAACCAATGTGGAAGCGGGCGTGGAAGTGCGCGGCACGGCGCAGGCGCCAACCGCCAAGCTGGTCTCGACACCGAATGTATCCGACAGCGACAAGCTGGCCTGGCTGATCCTTGGCCACGGTGCGGAAACGGCGGCCGGCGATGAAATGGCCCTGTTGACGACGGCCGCCGGCGCCCTCTTCGGCGGCTCGGGCGGCGGCATGCAAGGCAAGCTGGCCAGTTCGCTGGGCCTCGACGAAGTGGGCCTGTCGCAAGCGGCCGGCCTGGAAAGCACCGTCGTCACGGTCGGCAAGCGTTTGTCGTCGCGCGCCTACCTGACGTTCGAGCAAGGCGCCAGCACGGCGTCAAGCCTGGTGAAGCTGCGCTACAAGCTGAACCGCCGCTTTACCCTGCAGTTCCAGACCGGCACCAACAATGCGCTGGATATCTTGTACACATGGGCGTTTGATTGAACCCCGGGGTTTGCTTGGGGTTGGGTTGAAAAGAAAAGGGCGCCTCGGCGCCCTTTTCTTTTGCTGCTGCTTTCTGTCGCTTACTCGGCCACGTCAAGCCCGCGCTCGATCATGCCTTCGACATACGCGCGCAGATACTGTTCCAGCGCCGGGCCGGACAGCACGTTGGCCGTCAGCGCGCCATGTGGCGAGCCTTTCAGCACGCCATCGTGGTAGACGCGGGCAATCCAGCCGACATCGCTGCCGGGCGTGTACTCGAGTTCGTAGTCGAACGAATCGCCGCTGACCTTGCGGGTGTAATTTTCCTTGATCAATGCCATCTGGAACAGCCTTTCTTTGACGAATTAACTTGGGTGCGGATCGGGGACCGGATCGTCCTGCGGCACCGGATGCGCCGGACCGGGCCGGTGACCCGGACTCGTATCGGGCTCGGGTGCCGGCATCGGATCATCGACCGGCGCCGGGTCGGGCGCGCGGTGGGCTTCAATGGCAACGCTTTTCATGGCAGGCCTCCGTTAGCGAACAGGCAAAGGAAGACCATACCACGAGTCGCTGCCGGCTGCGCCTTATTGGCCTTGCGTGGCTGCCACTGGCGTGCGCGGCGCGGCGTTTTTGACGTATTTTTCCAGCCAGTTGTTGCTTTCATACAGCATGTGCATGATCGACTCACGCGCGCGGTAGGCATGGCTTTCGTTGGGCAACATCACCAGGCGGGCCGTGCCGCCCAGGCCCTTGATGGCCTGGAACATGCGCTCGCTCTGGATCGGGAAGGTGCCCGAGTTGTTGTCCTGCTCGCCATGGATCATCAGCAGCGCATCCTTGATCTTGTCGGCATAGTTAAATGGCGACATGGCCTGGTACACCGTCTGCGCCTGCCAGAACGGCCGGTCTTCGGACTGGAAGCCGAACGGCGTCAGGGTGCGGTTGTAGGCGCCGCTGCGGGCGATGCCGGCGCGGAACAAGCGCGTATGGGCCAGCAGGTTGCCCGTCATAAAGGCGCCATACGAGTGCCCGCCGATGGCGATACGGTCGCGGTCTGCCACGCCGCGCCGCACCACTTCGTCAACCGCTGCTTCGGCGTCGGCCACCAGTTGCGGCAAGTAAGTATCGTTCGGCTCCTGCTCGCCGTTGCCGACGATCGGGAACGACGGATTGTCGAGCACGGCATAACCCATGGACAGGAACGCGGCCGGTCCCCAGTAGCTGACAGCGTTGAATTTGTACGGCGCCCCCTTGGTCTGGCTGGCGGCGCTGGCGGTCTTGAATTCCTGCGGGTAAGCCCACATCAGGGTCGGCAGCGGGCCGTCGCGTTTGGCGTCATAGTTCGGCGGCAGCATCAATGTTGCCGTCAGGTCGACGCCGTCGGCGCGCTTGTAGCGGATCAGCTCTTTCTGCACGTCTTTCAGCTGCGGCAGCGGATGCGGGAAATGCGTCAGCGGCGTCAGGGCCGTCGCACCCGGTTTCAGGTTGCGCACATAGTAGTTCGGCTGCTCGGTCGGCGATTCACGCGTCGACAGCAGGCGTCCACCGTCTTCGTCCAGCACCGCCACCACGTTTTCATAGTACGGCGCGGCGCTCTGGAACAGCCGTTCCTTTTTCTTCGTCACCAGGTCCAGGCGGTCGATAAACGGACGGTCGCCTTCCTGCGAGGCGCCGGCGCCGTCGAGCAGGATGGTGTTGTCAAGAGCGATCAGGATGCGCGGCAAGCCGGCCGCATCGGGCCGCATCACGGGCTGGCCAGGATCGTTGTAGCGGTCTTCGAACGAGCCCGAATATACCAGGTCGCCCGGCGTGCCCGCTTCAATCGATGGTTGATCTGGCT
Source organism: Janthinobacterium sp. 1L-D-8-B-C4 (assembly GCF_057291295.1). NCBI lineage: Bacteria > Pseudomonadati > Pseudomonadota > Betaproteobacteria > Burkholderiales > Oxalobacteraceae > Janthinobacterium > Janthinobacterium sp. 1L-D-8-B-C4. Next base: position 165,680 of record NZ_JBXAVX010000016.1, on the reverse strand, counting down.
TGATGCGCCACTGCTTGACGGCGCGCGTCTTGTACCACGCTTCGCTCAGCAGGGCCAGATCGCCACGGCCCCAGGCGATGCCCGAGTAACGCGAAGCAAGCTTGGCCAATACAGCCGGCTTGGCCGTGAACGGCGCGGCCTGGGTGTAGACGATATCGCGAATCTCGGCGCTCTTCGCCGGATCGCCGCCGTCCTGCGCTTCGGCCCAGACCAGAGTAGCTGGCGCATCGACCCTCCAGCTGACACTGCGCACGCCGGGCGAGACGGCGTCATTGCCTGGTGGCAGGCCTTCTTCCAGCGGCAGGGTCGCCACCACATGCACCACCTTGCCGGCCAGGTCGCGCACTTCGATCTTGCTGCCGAAGTCGCGCGCCGGCACGATGTAGGAATACGGACGTTCGATGGTTTCGGTCAGCAGAAACTTGCCGCCCGGCGCCACCGTGGCGCGTGAAAACGCTCCTGGCTGCCCCACCAGGCGCTGTTTGCCGGTGACGTCCAGCAAGGCCAGCTGCACCGTGATGTAGTGTTCGAACAGCTGCGCATCCTGCTCGTTTTTCAGCAGGTCGGGATAGGTGCGCAATTGCTTGACGGCGCCGCCGGGCAGGCTGTCCTGGATGGCAGGGCCGGTGGGAATGCCATTCACTGCGGGCGCGGCACCCAGCCTGGCCGGTTTCAGGTGCACCAGCAAGGTCTTGCTGTCTGGCATCCACGAAAAGCCGCGGCCCGATACGCCAGACAAAGGCTGGCTCGACAATTTGCGCGCGACCTTGCTCTGCACGTCGAGCAGCCACAGTTCCACGCCGGACTCCTTGACGCCCTTGGCGGCGTCGGCATACACCACATTGCTGAACGCCAGGTAGCGCTGGTCGGGCGACCAGGCCACGTCGGCGATGCGCGGCGAGGCCGGCAGGCCGCTGACCTTGATTTCTTTTTGCGTGTCGATGTCGAGCAGGCCAAGTCCCGTGTAAAAACTGAAGCGGCTGGCCGAATAGGTGCGCGGGTTGATCCGCAGGCCGGCCAGTTTCAGCTCGGGCTGCGCCACTTCGCTGATGCTCGGCAACGACGGCGTCGGCAGCATGGCCGCCAGGTTGCGCTTCGGACTCAGGCTCAGGGTCGGCGCGCGCGGCGCATCGACGATGGCCTGCAGGGCGGCCGGTGGCTGTTGATAGCCGCCGGTCTGGGCGGTGGCCATGGAGGAAGCGGCGATCAGGCCGACGGTAACAGGCAGCAAGGGAAAACGGGGTGACATGGCGCTCCAGTAAGGGTCGATGAAGAGAGGCAGTGGCCCAGCGCGCGCGCTCGTGGCGGCGCCCTGTGACAGGGCATAGTGCTGACCTGCCATCAAAATGTCAATAAGCAACATTTCATCACCGGCCATGGCCATGGCGATCTGGCTTACAATCGTTGTTTTACCGCTCGCTCATCATCCATGGAAACCACCACCCTTGCCCTGCTGTTCCTGGTCCCGCTGCTGGTCTGGCGCATTTATTCGCGCCTGAAAAAACTGGTGGCGCGCCAGAAGTCGCAGCTGTGGCGGCACCGCCTGGTGGCGTTCGGCGTTCCCGCGCTGATCGTGTTCCTGGCAACCACCACACAATTCGAGATCCTGCCGCTGTCAAGCCTGGGCGCCGGCGTGCTGGCCGGAGGCTGGCTGGGCGTGCTGGGCATCAAGCTGACGCGCTTCGAACAGGTCGGCAAGGATTATTATTTCACCCAGCACCGCTACCTGGGCCTGGCGATTACCATGCTGTTCATCGCCCGCCTGCTGTACCGCGGCATGGAGATCTACCTGAACACGCGCCTGGACGTGCCGGTGCCGCCGCCACCATTCGGCCAGAGCCCGCTGACCATGGCCGCCTACGGCATGGTCACCGGCTACTACGCCGCCTACGCCTGGGGCCTGCTGCGCTGGCGCCAGCGCAACAAGCCGCTGGACGCCATCGAATAAGCGCGCCGGCGATTATTTGGTCTTCAGATAATTGCCGCGCAGCGCAGGCGCCTCGCCCGTATTCTCGCTGCCATTTTCGACATTGCCAAAGTAGACGTTCAAGTCCTGGGTCGGGCGGAAATTGCGCAGCTTGACTTGCAAGGTGGTCGGATTGATCTTGGTAAACGTGCCGGGAAAACATAGGCTGACCAGCTCGTCCGGCTTGCCCTTGACCAGGTTCAGCGTAAAGTCCTCGATGCCGTTCTTCCAGGTGTTACCCGTTTTCAAAATATACGACACCCATTTGGCATTGACGAAGCCGCTCTCGCCCTGCTTCTTCGCAAGCTTGTTCCAGGTCGCATAAAAGGCCTTGTCGCCGCAATATTTTTTCTCGAACTCGTTGCCATCGCCGAGGTAGGACGCGCCGGGGCCGGCCGCCACGAACGGCGCATATTGATGGCGCACGCGCACGGTTTTACCGGCCGGGAATGCCTGCTTCCACTGATATACCACCGTCACCGACCAGGCCGGCACCCACTCTTCGTCATCGGACAGCTTGGCCAGCAGGCCGTCATCGATCATGGCTTTTTTCTGCGCGGCATTCAAGGGCGCCACTTTTTTCTCGAACGGGCTGAACGACGGAAAATACGCCACTTGCGCGTCCGTCAGGCCCAGCGCTTTCAGGCGTGCCGTCACATCCTTGCCATCGAGCTTGGCGAGCAGCACGGTCTGGTAGTCCCTGGGCTTGCCGTCGACCTCGATCGAGAACTGCTGCGGCTGGCCGTAATACGTGGGCGACTGGTGGTAGCCGGCATCATACGCCGGCAGCGGGAAGATAATGGTCTCTTCCACATCGCTTTTTGACTCGTTCAGAAACTCGTACTCGACCTTGATCAGGTCCGGGCTGACGGTCAGCACTTCCTTTTTCATCGCCACGGCATCGGTCTTGCCGACAATAATGCCGCCGGCGCTGACCGAGCCGATGCCGTCATTGGCCAAGGCACTGGCGGGAAGGGCCAGTGCAAAAACGAGGCTGGCTACGCCACTTTGCCAGCGGCCGGTTCCTGGCGCCGCTGCAGTACGAAAATCGGTTGCGCCCATTGCGTGTCCTTTTTCTTTTTGCTGGTAATCAATGTCAGTTCGGATGGATCGTAGACGTCGGTATTGTGCGTCAGCGGCGTCGTCATCAGGTACTGTGCTTCGGTGTTTTTCAGGAACTCGCCAACCAGCTGGATATTGCGGATATCGAGGTGGGCAAACGGTTCGTCGATAAACACGAAGCCGCCCGAGCCGCCTTCCGATTTCAGCAGGCCGATCAGCAGTACCAGCGACTTCATCACCTGCTGGCCGCCCGACGCTTCGCCGTCGTTCATGCCGATAATGCCTTTGCCGTCGAACTTGAAGCGCACGTGCAGGCCCGCCTGCGACAGCTGCACATCGTCGTTTTCCAGGCGCACCGGATCGGCGTGCACTTCGATGCCGGCCAGTTCGCCCAGCTCCTTGATGTTCTTGCTGTAGGTCTTGATGGTGTAGCGCAGCCGCTCCATATAGGCGCCGCGTGCGTTGCCGGTCGCTTCGATGGCGCGGTTGTTCTGGTAGCGGCGCTCGTCCGTTTCCGACTGGCGGCCACTCAGCTGCTCGGAGAGGCGGTGATGCTGGTCGATCACGGTGGCGTCAAGTTCCCAGTCGTCACGCGCCAGGCTGCTTTGCAAACTGGACACGCGCAGGTCGACCTGGTGCGCATTCTGGTGTTCGGCCACCAGCGCAGCGCGGCGCGCAGGGCGGCGCCAGCTGCGCGGCAAATGGCGCCAGGCGCGGCGCAGCACCAGCAAGGCGCGCGCATGTTCGGCGCGCTGTTCGATCTGTTTCTTGTAGCCGAGGCGCGAGCCGGCTTCCGCTTCGGACAAGGCCAGGCGCGCGTTCTGCCAAACGGTATCGGCACGGGTGCGCGCGACAGTCGCGTTCTTGGTCAGGTTCTGCAACTCGCCCAGGCGCCCACCCACTTCCATCCGCTCTTCTTTCAACGGCTTCGAATTGCGCAGTGCTTCGGCGAATTCTTCCTGGCGCGCACTGAGTTCCTTGGCCGCGTCGACGCCGGCGATGCGCGCCTTCAAAGCACCCACTTCGGCCGCCAGCTTGGAGATCACCAAAGTCAGTGTATCTTCCTGCGCTTCCAGGCCGGGCAAGGAACGCAGCAGCGCTTCCAGGCGGCCGCTGCGGCCGGCCTGGCCGAAGCGGTAGCGCGACGCTTCGACGAACAGCGAGCGCCCACCGCGGCGTTCGCGGTGATACGCCTCGGGCGTGATCCACTCGTCATGGTTGCCCAGTTTGACGCCGGCCTCGACCGAATCGACGCGCGCGATGCGCGACAACTGCTCGATCAGCCAGCTCGGCACCGGCGCGGAAAATTTCACCACCGCCAGCAGGCTGTCGTCTTTGGTGGTGGGCGCGGTAACCAGCTCGGGCACGATAAAGTGGCGATAACGTTCTTTTTCGGCCAGGCGATAGGCGGCCGGGCCGTCCTTGGCCTTGTCCAGCAGCACCACCGAAGCATAGCCACCCAATATACCTTCGACTGCGCCCTGCCAGCGGCTGTCCGTCACTTCGACGATATCGGACAGCATGACGTGGCCGATGCCCGCGTCGCGCAGCGCGCGGCGCATGCCGCGTACATTGTCCGGCTCCGGCATGGCCGTCTTGCCCTGCAGCGCGGCAATCGTCGCCTGCTCGCCGGCAATCCGTGCCGACAGCGCATCGCGCTGCTGGCGCTGGGCCAGCAAGGCCGCCTCCTGCTGTTCCAGCTGGGCGGCCACGGCGGCGATATCGCTACCCGAGTCCGCCGCCAGCTTTTGCAGGCGCTCTTTCTGTTCCAGCAGGCTGTCGAGCGGTTTCAGCTTGGCGTTGATCAGGGAAAGACGACTTTGCAAGCCAATCGACTCCTGCTCCAGCAAGGTCTCGTTCATCTGCGCGTCGGACAGCGCTTTCGCCTGCGCCGCCAGCGCATTGCGCTTGTCGTTCAGTTGCGGATCGTTCAGCGCCATCGGTTTGCGCGCGTCGCGCAACTGGCGGCTGACCGTGGCGGCTTTTTCGCGCGCCTCGTGGTACTGCAGGCTGGGCAGCACCTCTTCGAGCAGGTTGCGCCGTTCGCGGTGCAAGCCTTCCCACTGATGGTAGTTGGCCACGCGCAGGCGCAAGCCTTCCAGGTTGGTTTTCGACGCTTCGAGTTCCGTCTCGAAACGTTTCAGTTCCACTTCAGTGTCGCGCTGGTGGCGCTTGGCTTCGTCGTAGGCGTCCAGCACTTCCTTGTCGCCGAACACCTGGAACACCAGGTCGAGCAGCTGGCGCGGCGCGTATTCGCACAGTTTGTCGGTCTCGCCCTGCTCCAGCGCCAGCACTTTCGACATGGCCGGCGACAGGCCGGCATTGGCCAGGCGCTTGCGGTAGTTTTCCACGCCCAGCCAGTCGTTGGCGTCGGAAATGTCTTCAATCTGCACATTACCCGGACGCATCAGATACTGGCGCTTCCAGTCGCCGCCGTTCTTCTGGATCTGGCAGAACAGCGTTACTTCATCGTCGCTGAAAAAGCCCGAGCTGCGAAACGGCCGGTTCGACAGTTGCTTGCCGACGTTGCGGTTGTCGACCACGGCGCGCAGCCAGGCCGTCTGCTGGCCCGAATGGCGCGCATAGTGTTTATAGGTGCGGCCCATCGAGCAGTCGAGGCCGAACAGGGTGCGCAGCGCGTCGAGCAAGGTGGTCTTGCCGGAACCGTTCTGGCCGGCAATCGTGATGATCTTGGCGTCGAGCGGAATATTCTTGATGCGCTGCCAGTAATCCCAGTGCACCAGTTCAAGTGATTTGATATGAAACATGGCTGCTTTCAGTGTGGCAGTTCGGGCGTAGCGTCGCCATCGGCGTCGGGCACATCGCCAATATCGACGGACATGTCGGCATCGGCGTCAAGCTCGACCGCCACCAGGCGCGACGGCGCGCGCTTGAACACATCGGCCAGAGCGCCATTGATGATGCGCTCTTTCAGCACGTCGGTATCCATCATCAGGTCCAGTAACGGCCCTTCGACGATAAAGTCGCCGCGCCGCTCGATGAAGCCGAGCTTGGCCAAGGTGCCCAGGTTCATGTCCATGCGCGTCTTCTTGCCCAGCTTGTCGCCGAAGTCGGCCAGCAAGGCTTTGTAGGCGATGCCGATCGAGGCGTCTTCCGCGCGCGGCAGCGGCTTGTCGGTGCCGAACATGTCGTTCTGGTCGTCGTCCGCATGCTGGTGGGTTTCCTGGCGTTCGCGCTTGGGCAGGATGATCTGCGCCCACAGCACCACCAGCAAGGCCACGCCATCGCGGGCCAGGCCGAAATTATTGTTCTGCCACACATCGCGCGCGCCAAAAATCTTCGGCTCGATGGTGCGCGACAGGGCCAGCGTCACATGGTCGGCATACACGTTGTCGAGCAGTTTCAGGCCGCAGGCAAGCAGGCGCGCATCGATCTCGGCGCGGAACAGTTCGTCCGACAGCACGCGCTTGACGAGTTTGTCGTCGCGGCGCAGGGTTTGATGCGTGAGCAGGCGCGCAATCAGGATTTGGGAATCGTCATTCATCGGCGGTGCCGCTATCTAAATCAAGTGAAAAATCACGGGGGAAATTCAGGGACAGCGAGGCGATCGACATGGCCGCCACATGCGGGTCGTTCAGTTGGACCATCTCGTCGGTCGGCGTAAAGGTGATCGGCAGCCGGGCCAGTTCGGCCGTCGCGCCCTGCAAGCTCGCTTCGGACACGTCACCGAGCAGCGGCAGCATCGAGGCGCGGTACGAGGCCACGGCAAAGCTGGCCGGCAGCAACGAGTCCTGCACCGGCACGCTTTTCGGGCCCTCTTCGCCGATGCTGGGGAAGTTGCCCAGGCTGGCAAAGTTCGACAGGCGATCAAGCAGGTCATCGAGTTCCAGTTGCATGGCGGGTCCGTCGCTGATGGTGGTAGGGGCGTCTTCGCCGCTCGGCAAACCGGTCTGCGCCACGCCGGCCGCGCGCTCGGACAGCAGTTCGGTTTCGGCCACGTCGATCATTTCGGCCGGCGTCGAGAACAACGGCACCACCGGCTGGTCGATGGCCCCCTCGGCCAGTGAGGCCAGGTCCTCGTGCTGCAGCAGCCAGCGCTTGATGTCGGTGGTCGACAGGCCGGACTGGCCCAGATGCACGCGCTGGCGCTCGATCTGGTTCAGCGCGCGCGAGAACATGCCCTGCATGTTGAGCAATTTGCTTTGCGCCCGGCCGATCGCCTGGGCCGCCTTGTGCGTGGCGCCGTCGGCGTTTTCGTCCGAGGTAATCGCCACCAGGATCTCGGAGCCTTTTTCCACCCAGTCGCAGGCCATGTTCCATTTCGCCTGCGCGGTGCGCAAACGGAATTCGGAACCGGAGGCAATCGCGTCGGAAAACTCGTCCGTCAGGTCGACCAGGCGCCCCAGCAGATGTTGCAATTGCTCCACCGACACGCCACCGACGGCTTGCGCGCCAGCCACCTGCGACAGCAAGAAGCCCATTTCCGCTTCGTCTTCGGTCTGGCCCAGGCCCAGCAGGCTGTCGATGGCCGACAGCACATTGCGCGCCATCGGCGTGACGCGATATACGCCCTGCTGCGCATCCCAGGCCAGCAGCTGGTTGCTGCGCAGGCGCAGCAAGACCGTTTCCAGGCTTTCCGGCAACAGATAAGCCAGGCGCGTGTTGATGTCGGCGCGCGTGTACGACGAGGTAGCCGCGTCGGCCGCCAGTTCGCGCAGCACCAGCAAACGCACCAGCACGCCGTCGAAACCGCCATGGAACAGCGCCGTGAACACCTGCAGCAGGGGCTGCGCGCGCTTCAGATGAAAGACTTGCTCGATCTCGTCAGCCGAAATATTCGGCTGGAAATGCGCCTGCAATGAATCGTGATGCTCCTGCTCGGTCTGATTTGCATCCGCAGCCACGGCTGCACTTGCCATTATATCAATCATTCTATTCCGGATGAGTGTTCAGCGGGCGGCGCAGCGGGCCTGGAGGACGCTGCGGGCATAAAGGGTCGCGGGGGCGTCAGTATATCAGTTCTGATATGCAATTTGACCGATGGGAAGGGGGCTGGCGGGCAGGTGTGGTATCGGCAAAACCCCAACGGCGAACTGCCGGGGTCGGACCCTGAGGGTCCGACCCCAGGTTCTGCATTGGGGTTAGCCGTTCAAAACGTTACTTTTTAACGATTTTCTGCAAAGTCTGTTCCACATAATCACCATCTTCATCTTCGAACGTCACCTTGACCGGATACCATTCCAGCGACGGCGACAGCCACAGGTCCACTTGCTGGCCTTTCTTGTCGGTTGGCGGCGCCTTGACCAGGTGCACCGCTTCCACCAGGCCTTGGCCGGTGGCCACCGTTTCCTGCTTGACGACCTTGAAGATCCACGGCTCGGCATCATGGCGGCCTGCAACGAAGAAGGCCCACTCGGAGCCGGGCACGAATTTTTCAGGCGCGGCGCGGGCCACGGCCGTCAGTTGCCAGACGGCGCTGTTGCGGTCCTGCTCGCCGCCCTTGAGCGCATAGCTCTTGTCGCCTTCGCTGAAGGCGATGGTCTTGCTGTCGCGCTTGAAAACGGTGGTGGCGGCTTGCTTGCGAAAGCGTTTTTCCACGAACTGGGCCGGCGCCAGGCCATAGTCGTCGACCGTGCCTTCGCTGCGCTGCTCGAGGATCTTGCCGAACAGGGCGGCCTTGGTTTCGGCCAGCAGCGAATACTTGCCGTCGCCGGCGCGCCAGTTGCTGACGGAGTCGCCGGACAGCGCGATGCCCTTCTGTTTCGCCTTGATGGAATACACCAGGTCGGCCGACGGCGCCAGCTTGAACGGGCGCTTGATCACGGGATGCTCGTCCGCCTCGGTGGCGGCCAGCGCGGAAGACAAGGTGGCGGCCAGCAAGCTTGCGGCCAGCAGTTGTTTAAGTGATGTAAAAGTCATTCAGGTTCCTGTCACGGTGATTTTGGAGACGGTTTGGGTGGTGAGCGCGCCGTTCGCTTCTGTATTGCGTATTTGTACCGGATACCACTGCAGCGACGGCGCCAGCCAGATATCGAGCTGCGACGAGTAGCTTCCCCGCTTGGGCGGGCGGCGCAGATGCCAAGTCTGCAGACGGCCCATGCTGGTATCGAGCGTTTCCTCGCCGACCAGCTGGAAGCGGAACACGGTCGCTTCCTTTTCTTCGCCGACCAGGATATCGATATTGCCGGCCAGCTGGCTGACGTCGGCGCGGCCGATGGCGGCCAGCTGGAACGGCAGGCTGGCCTTGTCCTGCGCCCCCTCCTGCCAGGGCGCGGTGGCGGTGGTGGCGGAAAAGCGGATGGTCTTGCCGGCCGCATCGAAATGCGTGGCCGTCTGCGCGCGGCCGCGGCGCTTTTCGGTTGCCTTGACGGGCACCACGCCGCTGGCGTCGATCACGCCTTCGCTGCTCAACACCAGCAGGTTGATGCGGGTGATCAGCACATTCAGGCCCGCTTCCAGGCTCAAACGATAGCTGTCGCCCTTATTTTGCCACGACATCACCGCCACGCCCGTCCACTTGGTGCCGTCGGCATCACGCCGGTCCACCTGCAGGTCGAACTCGGCCGAGGCGGGCACATTGGTCTTGTAGCGCCGCGCCGCTTCCACTACCGGCGGTGGCACTGGTGCGGGAGATTCAGCCGCCGGCGCGATGGCCGGCAATTGCGCCAATGCCGGTGCCGGGCTATCCGGCGCGGACGCGGCAGGCGGCGCCACCTGCAGCGGCTGCGGCGCCTCGGGCACCACCAGCTGCGGCAAATCGATCACCGGCAAGACAGGCAAGTCCGGCACCTGCGGTGCGGGCGGCGGCGGCAAGGGCACGGGCGGCGGTGGCAGCGGCACCGGAAAAGGCGCTGGCGCTTCGGCGATCACCGCCATGCTGACCAGTTGCGCCTGCTCATGCGCGGGCGCCCTGCCCGCTTGTCCGCCCAGCCAGTGCAGCGCCACGATATGCAACGCGCCGATCACGGCGACAAAGAGCACGGTGCGGCGGCGCGGCGGCATGAAAAAGGAGGCTGACGTCATGCGCACTAGTGTAACGCCTGTGCCCGAGATGCGCTTTCTTGCTGTAGATCAACGCCCTTGCCATCGAAGGAAAACGCAGGCGAAAAATGTCACCGGGATTTCGTCAGTAGCAAGCTGATATCTGCTACGCTAGGACCATCGACCTACCAGGAGACTCTCGCATGGCAAATCCGCAAATGCCCCCAATTCCGGGCGCAGCAGTGATGACCGATACGCTCGACTTCGTCAAGAACCTGTGGGGCAGCATGAGCGTACCCGGCATGGGCATGCCCTCCATGGCCGCGCCCAGCCTGTCGGTCGAGGAACTGGACAAGAAGATCAACGACCTGAAAGCGGTCGAAGCGTGGCTGAACCTCAATATCAGCATGCTGCGCGGCAGCATACAGGCGCTGGAAGTGCAGCGCGGCACGATCGCCACCCTGAAATCGATGGGCGCCTCAATGGCCGCCGCCATCACCCAGCCGGGCGCCAGCGAGAAAAACCTGTTCGATTCCGTGCCTTACGCCTCGGCCTTCTTCCAGCAAACGCCGCCAGCGGCCAAGCCAGCCGAAAAAGCACCGCCGCCACCACCAGCACCGGAAGCGCCAGCGGCGCCCGCTCAGCAGGCCAGCCCGTCAGCCGACGCGGCGGCCCAGTTGGCCAACCCGGCGGCCTGGTGGAATTTGCTGCAGGATCAGTTCAAGCAGGCGGTATCGACGGCCATGGCGCCGGAGCCGGCCAAGGACAAGCCCGACGCTGCGGCCAAGCCCAAGTCCGACCTGCGCGCCAAGCCGGCTGCGGCGGAATCGGCGGCCAAGGCCAAGGCCCCCGTCAAGGCGCCGGCCAAACGCGCGGCGCCCAAGGGCAAGCTGTAAGCGGCTTTGCCAGGGTTCGCGCGGCGAACCCGGTCAGGCTGTGATCAGGCCAGGCGATGAATGCGGATCGCTTCGATCATGTTGTCGTCCTGGCGCTTGACGTCGCCGATCGTGATCAGGCCTTCGTCGGCCAGCGCCTTGGCGTGCTCGTACGAGGACTGGAATGTTTCCAGCGTGTCTCCCTTGGCGGCGACCGGGCGTACCCAGGCGATGCTGCCGACCTTCATTTTTTTGTATACTTCATTGACCACATCACGCATAGTTTCTTCCTTATTGTTGTAAAGCAACTCAAGCCCGGAGCAGGCTGTTGCCTGCACCACGCTGGCGCGTAGTTTATCATCCGGCACGTCCGCGCATGTTTTTTACGGCTTTATCGGGTACCGGCGCCACCTTTTCCGCCACCGGCGCGGCCACGTCGTCGCCTGCCGCAGCGGCGGGCGTGAGCTGTACCAGCTGCTCCATCAGTTGCGCAAAGCGCTGCTGGCCTGGTGCAATTTTGTCTACATACAGCAACACTTCCACCGCTTCGGCCGCCAGATCCGCGTGATAGCCGCGCTGCTGCAGATAGGAAACGATGATCTGCGCCGAGTTGAACAGGATGCGCAGGTTGTTCGGCAGTTTCACGCGCGCCGCGCGCATCCAGGCCACGGCGTCATCGAGCTTGTCGGTCTTCCACAGCAGCACGCCCTTGTTCATCAGGTCCGACGCTTCCTTGCGCGAGGCCAGGATCAGGCTGGTGCCCTCGTCGCCCATCTTGGCCTTGTCGAAGATCTTCTGCACTTCGTCCTGCACCACCTGGTTGTCGTGGTTGTTCTTCACCACGTAGCACAAGAGGCCGGCCGGCGCGTCCTTGACGCCGACCGCGAACAGCAAGGTGGCCAGTTCCATGCAGATGGCCTTCTCGGGCCGCGCCGGGTCTTCCAGCAGCATCGTTTCAAGCTCGTCGCCGCACTTGCGCGCGCGCCGGTAGTCGCCCGTTTCATGGTGTACCAGGCCTTCGGTGATCTTGGCGCGCAAGCCGATCTCTTCAGGTGGAAACTCGCGCAGCGCCAGCATCAGCCACTGCAGCGCTTCCTTGGCATCTTTCTTCAGGCCACATACACGCGCCAGGCCCAGGTAGGCGTCCACCGTCTTCATCACGGAAAATTCGCCGATTGCCACGCATTTGCGGAACGCCTTTTCGGCCATGCTGATATTGCCGATCTTTAAAGCCGCCTGGCCCAGGTTACGCTGGCGCGGCACCGAATTGGGCGACAGCCGCGCCGCTTTTTCCAGCACGCCGCACGCTTCTTCATGCTGGCCCATCAGCTGGTAGGCCACCGCCATCTGGTCATAGGCGTCGATGTAATAGCGGTTTTCCACGATCACGCCCTGGAATATCTGGCGCGCCGCCTCGTGTTCGCCATTGTTCATGCGGATCTTGCCCAGCCCTGCCCGGGCCCAGCTGTAATCGCGCTCGGCCAGCACTTTTTCATAGATGGCGCGGGCTTTTTCCGGCTCGCCGCTTTTCAGCAGCAGGCTGGCCTTCATGCGCAGCAATTCCAGCTCGTGCAATTTGTTCTGCGCGATCTGCACGTCGCACAGCTTGGCCGCGCGCAGATAATCCTTTTCCATGCAGGCCTGGTCGATTTCACGGAACACCTGCTTTTTATGCCAGACGCGGTTCAGGCGCGTCAGCAGCACGCCTTCCGTGATCGGCTTGATCAGGTAGGCGTCGGGCTGGTGCTCGGCCGCGCCCATCACCGATTCCACGCTTTTTTCGGCCGACACCATCAGCCATACGCTGGACGGCGCCGTCAGGTTGCGCACGCGCGTCTCTTCGAGCACCTGCTGGCCGTTCTTGCCTTCGCCCAGGTTGTAGTCGCACAGCACCACGTCGTAGCGCGTCTTGGCCAGCAGCTTCATCGCTTCGCCACCGCTGGCCGCCTGGTCGATATGGCGCGCGCCCAGGTTGCGCAGCGATTCGCGCAGCAGGATGCGGATGCCGACAAAATCGTCGACCAGCAGATAATGCTTGTCGGCCCAGTCGGTGCTGTCGGCTTCGTTGGGGCGGGAGGTCTGGTCCATCGTCACTCCTCGGTTCACGGCAGGCGCAGGATGAAGCAGCCGCCGCCGAGCGCGCCGCCGTTTTCCAGGGCGATGCTGCCGCCTTGTCCACGGTGCTTGTGCATCTTTGCCACGACACTGGAAAAATACAGGCCCAGGCCGGTGCTGTTGGTGGAAAAATTCACGCCCGTACTCATGCCATTCATGGCCGCTTCGCCCGCGTCGAGCAAGGCCTGCGTATAGCCGTCGCCATCGTCTTCCACGCGCAATTCCAGCATGCCGCCCTGCTCGCGCACCGATAGCCGTATCGTCTCTTTGGTGTACCTGATGGCGTTGTTGATGGCATGGGCCAGCACGCCGATCACCAGGTCTTCGTCGAGGGTCCAGATCAGCTCGGGCGGAAAATCCGTCTGCATCACGATACCCTTGGAGGCGAGCAGGATTTTTTCCTGGGCCACCACCTGCTCGACCAGCTGCCCCACCAGCTGCGGCTGCACGTCGAACGGGTAGCCCGGCTTGCCGACCTGCTTGTACAGCGCCAGCAGCTGGATCAGGTTGTCGTTGAGGCGCTTGGTCTGGTACAACATCTGCGCCATTTGCAAAAAGGCAGGATCGGCCGTGACTTCGTCGGTGGACTTGGCTTGCTCGGCCGCCAGCAGGGATTCCAGCGTGCCGCTGACCACGCTGATGGAATTTTTCATGTCATGGACGGTCGACGCCAGGAACAGGAACAGCTCGGGCGCGCTGTGTTGGTCTTCCACTGCATCTCTCCTTGGGCGCCGGCGGCACGGCGCCGCGGCTAGCATGCCACCGGCAAATTATACCGCCCGTTGTTGCGCTGCAAGGGCTCTGGTGCAGAACTGTCATGCATAACGCAACAATGTTGCCCCGCACAGGGCGCGGGACGGCATCGGGGCTGTCACCGGTATCAGCGGCGCGCGCCCGCCAGACGCCGCACTACCACGATCATGCGGTCGATTTCCTCGTAGGTGTTGTAAAACGCAAACGATGGCCGTACGGTCGCTTCCACGCCGAAGCGGCGCAAAATCGGCTGGGCGCAATGGTGGCCCGAGCGCACGGCGATGCCCTCGTCATTGAGCGCGCGGCCCACTTCGGCTGGCTCGTAGCCGGCCAGCACGAACGAGGCCACGCTTGCCTTGTCATGCGCCGTGCCGATCAGGCGCACGCCGGGAATCGCTTGCAGCTTGTGCGTGGCGTAGTCGAGCAGCGCGTGTTCATAGGCGGCGATGTTTTCCAGGCCGATGCGCTGCACGTAGTCGATCGCCGCGCCCAAGCCCACGGCGTCGGCGATATTGCCGGTGCCGGCCTCGAAACGGTTCGGCACGCCCTGGTACACGGTGCGCTCGAAGGTGACGTCGGCGATCATGTTGCCGCCACCCTGCCAGGGCGGCAACTGCTCAAGCAGGTCGAGCTTGCCGTACACGGCGCCGATGCCCGTCGGGCCAAACACCTTGTGGCCCGAGAATACATAAAAGTCGGCGCCCAGTGCCTGCACGTCGACCCGCAAGTGCGACACCGCCTGCGCGCCATCGACCACCACCCGCACGCCGGCCGCATGCGCCAGCGCGATGATCTGCGCCACCGGCGTGACGGTGCCCAGCGCATTCGACACCTGCGTCACCGACACCAGTTTCGTGCGGCCATTGAGCAGCTTTCTGAATTCGTCGAGGATGATCTGGCCGCTGTCGTCGACCGGAATCACGCGCAAGGTGGCGCCTTTGTCGGCCGCCAGCTGCTGCCACGGCACGATATTGGCGTGGTGTTCGAGCTGCGAGACGATGATCTCGTCGCCGCTGCCGATGAACTTGCGCCCGAAGGTATTGGCGATCAGGTTGATGCCTTCGGTTGCGCCGCGCACGAAAATGATTTCATTGGGCGAGGCCGCGCCGAGGAAATTGGCGACCTTGGCGCGCGCCGCTTCATAGGCGTCAGTGGCGCGCGCGGCCAGCGCATGAGCGGCGCGGTGGATGTTCGAATTTTCGTGCGCATAAAAATACGCGATCCGGTCGATCACCGACTGCGGCTTGTGCGTGGTGGCGGCATTGTCGAACCACACCAAAGGCTTGCCGTTCACCCGTTCGGCCAGCACCGGAAAATCGCGCCGCACGGCGTGCACGTCGAATGGCGCCGGCGTCTGTCCGTGGCCGTGGTTTTTGCCGGCCGGTGGCGCCGTCAGCACGGTCTCGA
The DNA here is from genome assembly GCF_057291295.1 of Janthinobacterium sp. 1L-D-8-B-C4. Classification (NCBI taxonomy): domain Bacteria; kingdom Pseudomonadati; phylum Pseudomonadota; class Betaproteobacteria; order Burkholderiales; family Oxalobacteraceae; genus Janthinobacterium; species Janthinobacterium sp. 1L-D-8-B-C4. The sequence continues at coordinate 150,560 of NZ_JBXAVX010000016.1, read as the reverse complement.
AATAGAACTGTGGCGCGCTGGCCGATGGCGTGACCGGCAACTGCTGGCTGCGTGACGGCGCCGTATATATGTCCTGCAGATCGTCCGCGCCTGGCTGGCTTTGTGCCTGGCGCGCCAGGCCATCGAGCTTGTCGTGTGAAGTGGGGTAACCATGCGTGCCGCCGACAAAATAATACGGCGACGGCGCGCCGATACTGGATGCGCGTGGCGTCGGCAGCGAGGCCGGCGCCGGTGCGAGCGGCGCTTCCACCGGTGCCTTCACGGGCGGCACCTGCGCCGTCGCCACGCCGGGGGCGATGGCGGCAAACGACGGGCCGGCCTGCGGCAGCGGACGGCCTGGATTGGCATAGCGTGGCGCCGCATCGAGCGCGCTGCCCGAACCGCCCAGGCTGGGCGATTTATCCAGTTCGGGACGCACGCCGGGCAGGCGTGCAAAAAACTCGCCGGCCAGCCGGTTCAGGGTCGCTTCATCGGGTAAAAATGGTACGGCGGGCAGGCCCGCCGCGCCATCACTTGTAGGTATCTGGGTAGTCATGGTATTTACCGATCTCCACGTCTTCCAGTACGGCCAGCGCATCGTCGGTCAGCACGGCCAGCGAGCAATACAGCGAAATCAGGTAGGACGAAATCGCATGGCGGTTGATGCCCATGAAACGCACCGACAGGCCCGGGCTTTGCTCGCCCGCCAGGCCAGGCTGGAACAGGCCGATCACGCCCTGGCGCTGTTCGCCCGCACGCAGCAAAATGATTTTCGTCTTGCCGTCTTCGATCGGCAGTTTGTCGGACGGCACCAGCGGCACGCCGCGCCAGGTCAGGAACTGCGAACCGAACAGGCTGACGGTCGGCGGCGGCACGCCGCGGCGCGTGCATTCGCGGCCAAAGGCGGCGATCGCCAGCGGATGGGCCAGGAAGAAGCCCGGCTCTTTCCACACTTTGGTCAGCAGTTCGTCGAGGTCGTCCGGCGTCGGCGCGCCCGTCAGCGTAAAGATGCGCTGGTCGTCATGCACGCTGGCCAGCAGGCCGTAGTCGGGATTGTTGATCAATTCGCTTTCCTGGCGCTCCTTGATCGTCTCGATGGTCAGGCGCAGCTGCTCCTTGATCTGGTCGTGCGGGCTGCTGTACAGGTCCGACACGCGGGTATGCACGTCGAGCACGGTGCTGACGGCATTGAGGAAATACTCGCGCGGCTGTTCTTCGTAGTCGACAAAGGTTTGCGGCAGTTCCGACTCGTCGCGCTGCGAACAGGCGACGCGCACATCCTTGGGGTTCCTGACACGGTTCAAACGGTAGATACCCGCTTCAACCGGCAGCCATTGCAGCAGATGCACCAGCCAGCGTGGCGTGATGGTGGATAACTGGGGAACGCTCTTGCTGGCATTGGCCAGCTGGCGCGCGGCATTGTCGCCAAGCGCAATCTGGCTATCGTTTGTTGCATCGGACATGAACCGTACTCCTGATGAGAAAAGTGAATATACTTATTTGAAAACCAAATAAAGTATCGGGCGTCTCCCCTTTTCACTCAACATGCTATGGCCATCAGCGCGGCTTGATCAGTCAATTAACTCCGGTTCGCAGCGCGCCAGCAGCCCGGCCAGGCCGATGCCCAGCGCATGCGCCAGTTTTTCCACCGTCAGCAGCGACGGCGTGGCCGCGCCGCGTTCGATTTCACCGATAAACGAGCGGTTCAGGTCGGCCGCTTCGGCCAGCCGCTCCTGCGACCAGCCACGCCCTTCGCGCAACTGGCGCACGGCCAGTCCAAACTGTTTGATCAACATGGGGTCCTCAGGGTTGCGGGGTAAATGCGGAAACGGTGGACAGCACAGGGACGGGCTCGCCCGCCTCCTGCTGGTTGTGCGCTTGCGTGACATGGCTGCCGGGAGCGACGCTGCGGGTCAGCCAGACATTGCCGCCGATGACCGAGCCCTCACCTATCGTCACCCGGCCGAGTATCGTGGCGCCAGCGTAGATCACCACGTCGTCCTCGACGATGGGGTGGCGCGCCAGGCCTTTTTTCAGCACGCCATCAAAGCCGGCCGGAAAGCGCTTGGCGCCCAGGGTCACGGCCTGGTAGATGCGTACCCGTTCGCCGATGATGGCGGTCTCGCCGATCACCACGCCGGTGCCGTGGTCGATGAAGAAGCTGGCGCCGATCACGGCGCCCGGATGGATGTCGATACCGGTCTGCGAATGCGCCACTTCGGCGATGATGCGCGCCACCAGCGGCGCGCCCAGCACATGCAGCGCATGGGCCAGGCGGTAATGGATGATGGCCAGGATGCCCGGATAGCACAGCAGCACTTCATCGACGCTGTGCGCGGCCGGGTCGCCATGGAAGGCGGCCGCCACGTCGGTGTCGAGCTGGGCGCGGATGCCGGGCAGCGCGCGCGCAAAGCGCTGCACGATGGCCAGCGCCTGCTGCTCGACGCTGACCGTCTGCTGCAAGCCATGCTGGCGCGCCTGGTAGCCAAGTTCGCGGCGCACCTGTTCGTGCAGTCCCGTCAGGGTGGTGTCGAGCGTATGGCCGACAAAAAAATCCTCGCTCTCCTGCTGCAGGTCCAGCGGCCCAAGGCGCATCGGGAACAGCGCCGCGCACAGCGCACCGACCAGCTCGCGCAAATGCTGGCGCGAAGGGAACTGGCGCGCGCCGCACTCCTGGTGACTGGCCAGGGCATCGCGCCAGCGCTCGCGCACGGCGCGCAGTTCATCGACGATCTGGTGCAGCTCCCATTGCGGTGGCGACGCGGCTGGGGCGGAAAGTTCAGTGGACGAGGCGCGCGGGTTCATTCCTGCACCCACGGCAAACTGTGCCAGCGCCAGCCGCCTTGATGGCCGCGCTGGTGCTGCTCGTCGAGGTCGCCCTCGAAGCCTTGTGCGATATTGAAGACGTTGGTAAATCCGGCCCTGGCGGCCGCTTCGGCAGCGGCCGCCGAGCGCTTGCCGCTGCGGCACAGCAGCAGCACCACCGGCGTCTTGCCGCCGACCTTCGCTTCCAGCTCGCGCGCAAAACGGGGGTTACGGTTCATCGCCGTGCCGGTGGCCCAGGCCACGTGCAGCGAGCCGGGCACCTGGCCGACAAACACGCGTTCCTCATTGGTGCGCACGTCGACCAGCTGCGCTTTGCCGGCTTGCACCAGTTGCCACGCATCCTGCGCGCTGACGATGCCGGCATACGGCAGCTGCTGCGCCTGCGCCTGGGCGCGCGCGTCATTGAGCACCGCGTCAAAGGCCGCGTCACCTTGCGCGGCCTGGGGATCGAACTCCAATGTTGTTGCAGCCATCTTGCCACCCTTTTTTTCATCGTCGGAACATCAACACGTTCACTGTAGCGAACTTGTGTTGTTCGTAAAACAAATTAAAAAGAGTTAGGAAAGCTGGAAAACGTATATGACCGCTGGTGCGTCTGGCTTACTGAGCGCGCCGCCGCTCCTTCAGCACGAAGCGGCCGGGATCGATCGCCGCCAGCAGCTGGTTTTCCAGCGGCGGCGGCTCGCCTTCGAGCTGGCAGGCCAGCACCTCGGCCGCCAGCGGCGCCCAGATCAAGCCGCGCGAGGCATAGCCCAGCAAACCGAACAGGCCGGGCCAGCGCGGCACGTCGCGCAACTGCTCGCAGCGGCGCGGCACGCCAGGGTCGGGCAAGGCGCCCACCAGCGGCATGCGGTCCGGCGCCATGCAGCGAAACCCCGTGCGCCCGGCCAGCGGCGCGTCAAATGGAGGCACGCCAAGGATGGCGGCGGTTTTCTCGATATTGTCCTGCTGGCTGGCCAGGCGCAGGCTGGCGTCGTCATCTTGCGCATCGTAGGTGGCGCCGACACAGACCACGCCCTCATGCGGCGGCGTCATGTACGATTCGCGGCAGACCACAAAAGGCCGTGTCGGCAGGCTGGCCTGGTCCAGGTGTGTGACCTGGCCGCGCACGGTATACAAAGGCAAGCGGGCTGCCTGCGCGAAATCGACCGCGCCCTTGCCGGCGGCCAGGATCACGGTCGGTGCAGCGGCGATCAGCGCACCCGCCGCATCGAGCACCTGCCATTGATTGCCGACCCGCGACAGGGTCAGCGCGCTGCTGGAAAAGCGCCGCGTCAGCCGCTCGCCGCAGGCGTCAAGCATGGCGGCGCAGGCCGACGCAGGGCGTGCCCAGCCGCCCTGCGCAAACCACCAGGCGCCGTCGGGTGCACTGCTACCGAGCATGGCGGTTGCTTCGTCCGCTTCCAGCCAGCGCGCAAATTCGGGCGGATAGTCGCCGCTGGCGTCAATCCGGCGCTGCACCTGCGCATGCGCGCCATCGCGCGCCAGGTGCAGCACGCCGCAGCTGGCGCCGTCAAAAGCGCTGCCGACGCCACCCAGGCCGGCCCAATAGCGCAGCGCGTACAGGTAGGCGGCGCGCACCAGGCGCGTGGGGATATTGTCGTCGCTTGACAGCAGCGGCATGAAGATGCCGGCCAGGTTGCCCGACGCCTCGCTGGCCGGCGTTGCATGGCGCTCGATCAGGGTCACCTGCCAGCCGCGCGCGGCCAGGCGCTCGCAGGCGGCGCTGCCGGCCACGCCGGCGCCGATCACGATGGCGCGCCGCTCGATGGCGTGCACCGGTTCGACCGGCTTTTGACGCGCATGGAACACGGCGCGCAGGCGGCTGTCGTCAAACGCAAAGCCTTCCTTCCATAGCGCCATGCGCTGGGCGTCATCAAGCTGCACCGCCTGCAGGCGCGCACCATCCTGCATCAGGCGCGCCAGCACCGCCATCGATGGCGGCACCCATGCCAGATGGACCTCGTCGACGCGCAGCGCCAGTTGCGCCAGGCTGGCGCCCGGTTCGCCGATCAGCAGGTCAAGCGTGACCTGGCCATCGCGCGATACCATGCGGTGCAGGCCGCGCACATGCGGCGGCCACTGCTCGCGCCACGGCGAGGGCAGCTGGCCGGCGTCGACCGGGCGCGGCGCCAGCGCGATATAGTGCAGGCGCTGCGCACCATGGGTGGCGCAGGCGAGGCGAAAACGCGCGCCATCGAAATCGGTGTCGAGCACCACCAGCGCAGGATGGCCCATCAACGGCCCGTGCGGCAAAAGCAGGTGGGCGCATGGTCATCGATCATGCCGATGCCCTGCATGTAGGCATACATGATGGTCGAGCCGACAAACTTGAAGCCGCGCTTGGCCAGGTCTTTCGACAGCCGGTCCGACAATTCGGTCTTGGCAGGGAACTGGCCAGGCTGGAAATGATTGACGATGGGCTGGCCATCGACATACGCCCACAGGAAAGCGTCGAGCGTCTGCCCTTCTTCCAGCAGGCGCAGATAGGCTTGCGCATTGGTGATGGCGGCGGCCACCTTCAGGCGGTTGCGCACGATGCCGGGGTCCGCCAGCAAAGAGGCCACTTTCTCCGGGCCGTAGGCGGCGACTTTTCGCGCATCCCAGCCGTCGAAGGCGGCGCGGTAGGTCTCGCGCTTGTTGAGGATGGTCTCCCAGCTTAAGCCCGCCTGCGCGCCTTCCAGGTTCAGCATTTCAAACAAGGTGCGCTCGTCGTGACAGGGCACGCCCCACTCCGTGTCGTGGTAGGCCAGGTAGCGGGGATTGGCCGGATTGGCCCAGGAGCAGCGGGTGACGGTCATGGTCAATTTCTTTGTATGGAGACAGGCGTCCAGTATAGATTATCGGCCCCGCAGCAGTTGGCCCAGCACGCGCACGCCATGCTCGATTTCATCGACGGGTATAGCCGCAAAACCCAACAGCAGGCCGGCCGGCGTGGCGCAGGCGGCGCTCGCGCCCGGGACGGCGTAGTGGCCCAGCGGACGCAGTTCGATGCCCTGTTCCAGGCCGGCGCGCGACACGGTTTCTTCCTGGTGGGCAGCGCGAAAATACGCGCACAATTCCAGGCCGCTGTCGGCCGGGCCACAGTACAGCTGATCGTCCAGTTCGCGCGCCAGGCCGCGTAGCAGTACGTCGCGTCGCTCGGCGTTGCTGTCGCGCGTGCGCCGGATATGACGTGCAAAATGTCCTTCGGCGATAAAGTCGGCCAGCGCCATCTGCGGCACGATGGCCGTATGGCGGTCGACCACCGCCTTGGCCTGCACCAGCGCCTCGGCCAGCGCCGGCGGCGCCACCATGTAACCGAGGCGCAGCCCGGGAAACAGCACCTTGGACAAGGTGCCCACATACACCACGCAGCCGGCACGGTCCAGGCTTTGCAAGGAGGCCAGCGGCGCGCCCGAGTAGCGGTATTCGCTGTCGTAATCGTCTTCCACCACCCATGCGCGGTTTTGCGCGGCCCATGCCAATAGCGCCAGCCTGCGCGGCAAGCTCATGCTCACGCCCAGCGGCAGCTGGTGCGACGGCGTCACATAGGCCAGCTTCGCCTGCGGGCAGTGCGCCACGCCATACGCCACGTCCAGCCCTTCGCCATCGACCGGCACCGGGAATACCTGGGCGCCGTTTGCTTGCAGGGTGCCGCTGGCGCCGCGGTAGCCGGGCGACTCCATCCAGGCCGCGTCGCCGGGCGCCAGCAGAATGGTCGACAGTAAAAACAGCGCCTGCTGCGAACCCGACGTGATGACGATCTGCTGCGGCGTGCAGCGCACGCCGCGCGCCGCCTGCAGGTACACGCACAGCAATTCGCGCAGCGGCAAAAAGCCGGCCGGGTCGCCATAGCCGAAACGGTGGTCGGGCCGGCGCCAGCGCCGCGCTTCGAGCCGGTTCCACACGTCGAATGGAAAATGGTCGATGCGCGGCATGCCGACGCGAAACGCGCGCAAGGGGCTGCGGTGAAACGCCACCTGTTGCATCGCCGTGACCACGCCCTGGCCGCGTGCCGACAAGGGGCGCAGCAGGCCGGGTTTGGCGACTGGCGTCAGCGCCGCCGGCACAGGGACAGCATGGCTGACATAGGTGCCCTTGCCCACGGCGCCATCAAGGTAGCCTTCGGCCGCCAGCAGCGCATAGGCATTGAGCACGGTCTGACGCGATACTGGCAGCAAGGTGCAGAACGCGCGCGTCGGCGGCAATTGCGTGCCGGGCGCCAGGCTGCCATCGAGGATGGCCGCTTTCATGGCCGCATACAGCTGGCGGAACAGCGGCGTGGCCAGCGCACGGTCGAGCGGCAGCGCGGCGATGATGCGGGAGGCGTGCATGGTCAGGTTAACATTGGTAGTTTCAATATAGTCGTTATTGGCTGTTTTAAATAGCCAAATGCGTCACTACAATAACGCATTTCCATTTCTTCCGGAGAGCCACATGCAGCAATTTTTCGCCACCGTCGCCTGGCAGCGCGACGGCCAGGATTTCGCCGGCCAGCGCTACAGCCGCGGCCATGCCTGGCAGTTTGACGGCGGCCTGACGGTGCCCGCCTCGTCGTCGCCGCTGTCGGTGCCGCTGCCGATGTCGGTGGCCGCCAATGTCGATCCGAAAGAAGCGCTGGTGGCGGCCACCTCGAGCTGCCATATGCTGTTCTTTTTATCGCTGGCAGCACAGCGCGGCCATGTGATCGACGACTACCGCGACGAGGCCACAGGTGAATTGAGCAGGAATGGCGACGGCAAGCTGGCCATGACGCGCATCGTGCTGCGCCCGCGCGTCATGTGGAACGGTGCCGCGCCCACGCCCGAAGCGCTGGCGGCGCTGCACCATGATGCCCATGAACGCTGCTATATCGCCAGTTCGCTCAAGGCCGACGTGGTGGTGGAGGCGCGCTGATGTACACCCCGAAAAGCTACCGCGAAGAGCGCCTGGAGGTGCTGCATGGCCTGATGGCCGCCCATCCGCTGGGCGCCCTGGTGCGCCTGGGCGACGATGGTTTGTGCGCCGACCATCTGCCGTTTGAAATTGGGCCGGCCACGCCCGACGCCCCTTTCGGTACCCTGCGCGCCCACGTGGCGCGCGCCAATCCGCTGTGGCGCAGCGACGGCGTTGATATTATGGTGATCTTCCAGGGGCCGCACGCCTACATCACGCCGGCCTGGTATGCCGAGAAAGAGCTGAGCGGCGAAGAAGTGCCGACCTTTGACTACGCCGTGGTGCATGCGCACGGCAAGCTCAAGGTGATTGATGACCCGGCCTGGTTGCTCGACTTTTTGACACGCCTCACCAACCGCCATGAAGCTGATCAACAACAGCCGTGGCAGGTCAGCGACGCGCCGCCCGCGTATATCGACAAGCTGCTGAAAGCCATCGTCGGCATCGAGATTCCCCTCACGCGCCTGGAAGGCAAATGGAAGATGGAACAGAAAAACAGCGTGCAAGACCGCACGCGCGTGGCGCTTGAACTGTCGCGCGACAGCATGCCGGGAGCGGCGCGCCAGATGGGCGCGCTGATGGCAAAAACGCTCAGCGCAGCCAGCTGACGGCGGCCGAAAACGTCAGGAACGACAGCGCCGTCGAGACCAGAATAATGCGGGCGATGCGCGCGGTATTTGCGCCAAAGCGCTCGGACAGCAGCGATACATTGCTGGCGCTGGGCAGGCAGGCCACCAGCACCATGCAGGTCAACGCGAATGGGTCGAGCGGCGCGCCAAGCGCGATGGCGGCATGGCCCGTGCCCCACACCAGCAGCGGGTGCAGCAGCAGCTTTTTCAGGGCCACCGGTAAATACTCACTCAGCGGCGCGGGGTCAAGCGTCTGCATCTGCGAACGGGCCAGCACGGCGCCAATGGTAAACAAGGCCACCGGCGAGGCGGCGTCGGCCAGCAGGCCCACGGTTTGCGTGACGGGCTGCGGCAAGCCCAGTTCCAGCCACGACACCAGCGCACCGGCGATGATTGCCCACGGCATCGGATTGCCGGCCATGCCTTTCAAGGCGTTGACGACGGCCGCGCGGCTGCCGTGCGCGCCGCCGCTGCCCACGCGCGACAGGGCGATGCACAGCGAACTGGTAATTAGCATGTCAACCACGATGGTGACGATCACGGGACCGGAAGAACGCGGCCCCAGCAAGGTCAATAGCAGCGGCACGCCCATGAAGCCCGTGTTTGGAAACGCCGCCACCAGCGCGCCGAAAGCGGCGTTGTTCCAGTCGATGCGGTGCGAGAGCGTCATGGCCATGGTGACGCCCACCATCACCAGCGCGCACAGCAGGTAGACGCCAAACACGCTGGCGTCCAGCAGTTGCGCGATGGGCGTGGCCGCACCGAAGCGGTACAGCATGCAGGGCAAGGCAAAGTACAGCACGAAGCTGTTCAGGCCGGGGATGGCGGCGGTCGGCAGCAGCGCTCGCCGCACGGCCAGGTAGCCGCACAGCACCAGCGCGAAGAAGGGAAAGGTGATGGCAAGGATGGTCAGCATGGCTGGCCATTGTAGCGCCAGCGCGCCGGGCGCAAGAAAAAAAAGCCCGCTGTCGCGGCCCCAAGGAGGTCAGGAGGAAATGGAATCGCGCCGGAACTATTGCGGCGTCAGCTGGGCGCGAATCTCGCCGGCCGGATAGGCGGCGCTGTGCAGGTTGACGTAGAGCTTGCCGGCCAGGTAGCTGGCATATTGCGGTGGCGTCAGGCTGGTGTCGGCCGGCACGGCAAACATGCCGTCGCCGGTTTTCACCAGCGGCACGATCACCGGGCCATTGGCGCCGGAGGGCGCCTCGTGAATATGCGCGGCCGTGGCCAGCATGCCTGTATAGCGCACGGCGCCCGTCACGCTGCGGTCCGGCGCCACGTAAATGGTGCTGCTGCCGCTGGCCGCGCTGGTATTGGCCGGCACTTCGTGCGCACCGGCGAGGGTCACGTCATGGCCAGCGGCAGCACGCGGGCCACGCGCGCAGGCAAGCAGCAGGCAGGCCGTGGCCAGCACGGCAATGCAGCTGGCATGCTGGCGCAGCACGGTCATCGCGCCATCAAGCCAGATGGCCTTCCGCCACCCAGCCGCGGTTGGCGGCCGGCGCCTTTGGTTTGGGCGCGATGCCGCTGCTCTTCTCGGCTTCCTCGATGATGTGGCGCATGCTGTCGCTGGCCGCTGGGCCGGGCGCAAACGCGTAGTACTCGTCATTGATGGGCAAGCCCGTCATGGCGTCGACCAGCACCGGATCGGCAGGCATGCCCGTATCGCGGCTGGCGATAACGAGGCTGGCGCCTTCCGGTGCGAAGTTTTCATTGCCCCAGGCGATAAAGGCCAGCAGCACCGGCTTGAAGGCGCGGCCCGACTTGGTCAGCACGTAGTCGTAGCGCGGCGGCTTGGCGCAGTACAGGCGGCGCGTCATCAGCCCGCCTTCCACCAGGTCGGCCAGGCGCCGCGTCAGGATGGTCGGGGCAATTTTCAGGCTTTTTTCGAACTCGTCGAAGCGCGTCTTGCCGTAGAACGCCTCGCGCAAGATGAGGATGCTCCACCATTCGCCGACCTTGCCCAGGCTGCGTGCGATCGGGCAGGGCAAATTATTGAAATTGGTATGTTTCATGACTGTCTCCTCACTTAGTTGCCAAACTACAATTAAATTATTTCCATGGAAATCACGTTACTATCGACTTGCCAGTCACTATTTGCCCGGCAAAGGTCGTGAAAATACGCGAAAACTCACACTTTTTATTGCTCAAGTACAATTTGTCTTGTTCAAACACCCCTATCCCGGTGCCAGTAGCGGATCCGCCCCGGCCTTCTGTAGGCCGTAGCCCATATCCGTTTCAACCAGATGCGATCAAGATGAAACCTTTGAAGTTTGCTTTCCTGCCCGCCTTGTTCGCCCTGTCCGTGTGCCAGACCACGACCGCCGGTACGACCTCGTCCGCTTCCTTCCAGGCGACCTTCGTGGTCCTGGAAGCATGTACCATCACTTCCCTGCGCGGCGCCACCATGCCCGGCGTGCGCTGTCGGCACAATTCACCGTATCTGATCGAACGCCAGGCCGGCACCGAGGGCCGGTTCAGCGTCACGTTCTAGAAATAAATCGTCGCCGTCACCGTATCCTTGTAGTCGCCCGGCACTGGCGTGGTTTGCGCCGGCACCCGTCCATAGATCGTCACCGGCACGCTGTTGCCTGTTCCGATCCCCGTCACCATCGTCGTGCCCGCCGTGCCATCGCCCCACAATGGGCCGTCCAGCGTGCCCGACAACTGATAGTCGATAGTGGCCGCCGACACCGTGTTTTTCATCTTGCGCGCTGCCACATTGGCCGCCACCGTGCCGCCGTTCAGGGCGATCTGGTAGCTGTTGTTGTTCACGCAGCGCACCGTCAGGGTGCTGGTGCTGCGCACCGAGCCCGTCAGGATGGTGGCATTGGCAAACGCCATCGGCGTGGCGGTAATGGTGCAGTTGTTGATGGCGGTCGCCTTGACGGCAAAGCCGAAGCTGGCGCTGTTGCCCAGGCAGTTTGTCGGCGCGGCCAGGACGCTGATCGCATAGGTCAAGGTGCCGGCGCCGGTAAAGCTGGAGCTGTATTCGGTATTGCCGTTATTGACTGTCGGCACTGCCGCCAAGGCGGCGCCGGCGGGGATCTTGCCGTAGAAACTGAAGTTCTGCGTCTTGGTGCCGCCGAGCGACAGCAGTCCCATCGACAGTGACACCGGCAACGAACTGGTGGCGCCGGTAATGCCCGGTCCGCCCCAGATTGCCGCCGGCGCATAGGTGGAGTTGACGTACAGGTTATACAGCATGCGCAAGGTGCCATTGCCCAGCATGCGGTCGGCAGCCGACAGCGAATTGGTGCCCAGGTTCAGGTTCAGGCAGGCGCTCACATAGGCCGTCAGCAGCGGCGCCAGCGGCGCGAAGGTGCAGCTCAGTACGCCTGAACCGGTCAGCGTGTAGTCGGCGCCCGAGATCGGCGAAACGCTGCCGAAGTTGGCGTCGACCACGGTGGCCGAGCACGTGTTCTGGGCCTGGGCACCGGTGGCCCAGGCGCAGGCCAGCACGACGATGATCAAGCTCAGCAGGCGACGCATCAGCGGCCTCCTTCGGTGGCTGGACGCTTGACGTTGCGGCAGCGCAGCGGACCAATCACCGGCAAGCCGCCGGCGGCCGGGCGCACATAGGCAAAGCGCACCACGCAAATATTGTCGTCGTCGCCGATGCGCATTTCGTTGTCGGCCGACAGGTCATCGACAAAGGTGACGCCGTCAAAGCCGACCACGGTGCGCTTGCCGCTTTGCACATGCAGTACCGGCAAGCCGGTCGGCAAGGGCTTGGCGTCCTCGCCATGCACGATCACGGTGGCGGCGCTGTAGCGTTCGACCGGGAACGAGGCCAGCACGCCGGACAGGCTGCGCGGCACCACGTTGATATTGGTGACCGGCACGCGCGCGTCGACGTCCAGGCCCTCGGTGCCGATGGCGATCTGGTTGTTGCCGTAGGCGTTCAGGTTCGGCACCAGCAGGTAGCCGCTGTTGCCGGTCACGCCAATCTGGCGGTTTTCATGCAGCACCGGCACATTGGCCACGCCGCCGGTCGAGACCAGCGCAAAACCGTTGCCGACCTGGCGCGCGGCGGCCAGGTGGCCGTCCATCATCACCACCGCGCCGGACAGGCCCAGCGCCGAAGCGTTGCTGAGGGCGCTGTTCTGCACGCGACCCGTCAGGCGGCCATAATTGCCCAGGTATTCCAGCTGGCCCTGGCGGTAATCGAAGCCGCCCGAGGTACCGGCCTGCACGGCCCAGCCGAAGCCGCCGCCGAAATCGGCGCTTTGCTGGGCGTTGAAACTGCGGCTGTTGACATTGTTCTGCCGGCTGGTGCTGCTGCTGACACCGATATCGTCAAAGGCCATGCTGAGGCCGAAATAAAAACCGCGCTGCGCGCTGTCGCGCAAATCCTGGAAGATGCTGGCGTTCAGGAACAGGCTCTTGAACAACGACGCCGTATAGCCAGCCGTGACGATCTTCGACACATCCGCGCCCGGCGAGCGGTAGGTGATGTAGCTGAGATTGACGCTTTGGCCGGCCGGCAAGGCCAGGTTCAGCGACAGGCGGTCGGCCTTGCGCACCACCGGGCTGCCGTCGATCGTGGCGACGTCGCCATAATTGGCGCTGGCGCGCGTGCTTTGCGCATCGATGCTGAAGCGCGGTCCCATGTACTGGTAGCCGACGCTGGCCTGCATGCCCTTGTTGCGCCCGCCACTGGCGGCCAGCGATCCATTGACGACACCGCTTTGTCCCATGCGCAGCAAGGCGCCCATGCCGCCATTGAGCACGCCGCGCGTGAGCTCGCCGTGCGCTTCGACGGTCAGGTTGTCGCTCACGCCATAGCGGCCCGAGGCGCTGGCCACCGGGTCATTCGCGTAGCCAAACGAGCGCCGGCCATAGTTGCGGCGCAGCACGCCCACTTCCATCGAATAGTCGCTCAGCTCGCGCGCCAGCAGGCGCGTATCCACATACAGCGGCAAGGTGGTCGTCACGCTGCGGCCCAGTGCGTCGCGCGTGATGATGGTGGCCTGGCCGGCGCCGTTGATGCCGCTGACCTGGTTCAGCACGAACGGTCCGCTCGGTACGCTGGCCGAATATTGCTGCACGCCGTTGACGTACAGGCTCAGCGACGACGGCACCAGCGCCGTGCCGTCGACCGAAGCGACCGGGAAGGTCAGCAGGTCGGGACGCAGCTGAAAGTTTTTGCGCCATTGAAAGCCGCCCATGCGCAGCGCACGGCTCCAGCTGAGCGACGACGAGACCAGGTCGCCCACCTGCCAGCTTTCCAGCGTCTCCGGGTCCGAATGGTTCCAGAAAGTATCGAAACGCACATACTCGCGCTGGCCATCGCCGACGCTGAAGGTGCCGGTGTTGCTGAACACGCCATGCTGGTTGAAGTAGCGCAGGTCGTTGAACAGCGCGGTGCGGCGCGTCTGGCCCAGCTCGGAATACACTTCATAGTTGAGCACCGCGCCCGGCGTGACCTGCGACGGCGCCGGGCGCGGCGCCGAGCGCGCGCTGACGGCATACGGCATGCGCAGGCTGTCGTCGACGCGCAGGGAAATGCTCTGGCGCGCCGGATCATATTCATATTGAATCCCGGCGATGGCGTCGAGCGACACCTCGGCCTGGCCAGGCGCGCCAAAGCGTGCCGGGTCCAGCCCGAGCTGCTGCAAGTTCTCCACGCTGCTGCGCAAGCCTTTGCCCTGCTGGGTAAAGCGCAAGATCAGCCCGGTCGCTTCGGCATTCAATATGACCTCCAGATACAATTCATTGGGCGCCGCCGCATCTTGCGGCAAGCTGGCCGGCCCCGGATCGGCGGTCACGGCAGCGGCATCTGCGGCATGGGCCGCCCGGGTGGCGAGGATCAGCAGCCCCAGCAGCACTAGTGGCAACATCGCACCCGCCTGCCATGTAAAAGTCCATCTCATGGATTGACCCGGTTGAGCAAGCGTGCGCCATGACGGCAATGTTCAAGGTGGTGTCGAGTTTCGGGCAACGCTCGCCTTTGCATTGACATTCACGGCAATCGCCAGCGGTCCTTCCAGCGCGGCGTCCCTGGCGACGGGCAGGCGCCAGACGCGCATGCGGCCCGCCAGCACATAGCCAAACAGGCCATTGCTGATGACAAAATCCTTGCCGGCCTGGTTGGTCAAGGTCAGGCTGCCGATCTGCGCATGGAAGTTGCCGCTGTTTTGCACGCGCAGCATCCACTCGCCATCCTTGCGGTACACCTGCCAGTCGAGCGCTTCCTTGCCGGGCATGCCGGTGGGCAGCACGAACACCGGCACCGAATAGCGCAGGCGGATATCGACCCCGCTGCGGGCCGGATCATCGTCGCGTCCCACCTCGTCGATCAGCACGCGGTAAGTGCGTTCCTGCGGCGAGGGGCCGGCTTGCGTACGCACCAGGCGGATGGTCTGCCGGCCGTTTGCGGCGATCTCGACAATCGGCGGACTGGCGACCAGTTCCTGCGTCGGCGACAACGCTTCTTCGCCATTGGCCTGGTCCCACAGAAATACCCGCACCTGGCCGAACAGCGGCGCATCACCGAGGTTTTGCAAGGTGATGCCGGCCGAACTTTGCTCGGCGCGCATGCTGAGGGTGACGGGAGAAATCTGCAGGTTGGCGGCCCCGGCCGACTCCAAGGTTGCGATGCCCAGCAACAGCATCGACAGCAGGAAGGTACGGCGGGCCGTCATCAGGACCGCTCTCAGAAGTACACAGTAGCCGTGATGGTCGATTTGTAGGTATCGGGCACCGGCGTGTTTTGCACTGGCACCTGGCCATACACCGTGATGGTCTGGGCCGCGCCCGTGCCGGTGCCGCTGTGCGTATCCGTGCCCTGGGTATTGCCCCATACAGTGGCGCCGGAGGTCTGGAACAGATTGTATTGCACGGTGGCCGTATTGCCGCCAGTACCAGCCAGGTAACGCGTGGTGCCGACCGAACCGGAACCGGTGCCGGCGTTCAGGCCGACATTGTAGGGCGTGGTGTTAGTGCAGGTTACGCTGAGGTTGGTATTGACACTCACGTTGCTAGCCAGTACACCTTGAGTCTGGCCGAAATCGAGTGGCGCGGCCGAGATGACGCAGTTGGCGATGATCTTCAGCGTGACGTCAAACGTGGAGTTGTTCGAACCGTTCGAATACGTGGCCGCAGTGCCGGTCAATGGCAGGGCAGCGGCGATCAGGGAAAGGGCAACCGCAGCGGCGGCGAAAGGGGAAAATTTAGCGCGTAACATACTACCTCCTGATGTTGAAGCATCAATATAAGGCCCCTTTTGTGGAGGGACACGAGGATAGTCACGGTATTGCCGGCGTTTCTCGGGCACGCAAACCAGGACAACAAGTTCAACTGCCAATCGCCGGCGTTCTTGGGCTTTCAGCAGCTTTGCCTAAGTGGCAAAGCAGATCTTTTTATAAGCGACATTGCTTTGAATCAATCTATGATTCGATTATTAGTCATCCATGGAATCGCTGCTTCTTCTTGCGGTGAAACATCTTTTGAAACACGCGAAAAGCAGAAAATAATTTAAAAGCAGGGCATAATAAACCACAACTTGCTTTTTGGTTAAGTCATCCATGCCTATGTCAGTGACCAGTGAAACCGGTAAGAAGAACATCCTGATCGTGGACGATTCCGCGTTCGAGCAGCGCATGCTGGCCGAGCTGCTGAGCGACGAGCCCTACCGTTTCAGCGTGGCCTACAATGGCTACCAGGGCTACCAGCTGGCGCTGGCGACGCACCCGGACCTGATCCTGCTGGACGTGCGCATGCCTGAAATGGATGGCTACACGGCCTGCCGTTTGCTCAAGGCCAATCCTGAAACCGAACATATCCCGGTGATTTTTCTCAGCGGCGCCGACGCCGTCAATGAACGCGTGCTGGGCTTGCAGGTGGGCGCTGTCGACTACATCTCGAAACCGTTTACGCCGGCCGAACTGGCCGCGCGCATCCATGTCCACCTGGGCCTGATGCCGCGCGCCAACAGTACCGCACCGCCAGCCACGACCGGCACCGACAAGCCGCCCCAGCATCCGGACCTGGTGTTCGTCAACGCCGTCAAGCAGCTGATCCTCGACAACCTGGCCAGCCTGCCCAACCTGTCCGAGATCGCCCGCAGCGTGGGCACCTACCGTGAAAAACTGACCCTGATGTTCCGCGAGCAGACCGGCATGACGGTGTTTGCCTTTATCCGCGAAGCGCGCATCGCGCGCGGCGTGGAACTGCTGCAGCAAACCGAGATCGACGTGCAGGATATCGCCCTCCTGATCGGCTTTCACAACGCCGGCAATTTCGCCACCGCCTTTCGCGAACGCATGGGCGTCACCCCCACCGCCTACCGCCAGCGCCTGCTGGAGCAGCGCGGCGCGCAAGCAACACCTGCGCCGGCGCAGCATTGATGCCCTGCGCGGCGCTGCTTCAGAACTTGTAGTTCAGCTTGAGCGAAGCAAAGCGCCCGCGCGGATCGGCCTGAGTGCAGTCAAAGCCCGAGGCCGAGTAGTCCCATGGCGCGCGCTTGTTGGCCAGGTTCTGCACGATCAGACTGACATTCGCCTGTGGTGTCAGTTGCCAGCTGGTGTTGATGTCGAAGGTGCTGAAGGCGGCCACCGATTCATCCAGGTGCGTGTTTTGCGCATAGCTGCCGACATAATTCCAGCTCAGCGTCGAGCTCCACTTGCCCAGTTCCCAGGTGGCCGAACTGACACCGCGCCATTTCGGGATCGAGCCGAAGTAATTGGTGCCGGCACCGTCCGTCAGCGCGGCGCCATCGGACAGCGGTTCGGCAAAGCGCAGCACGCGGCTCAGTTGGCCGGCCAGGGTCAGCTTGCCCCAGTCACGGCCGACAAAGCGCTGGCGCAGGTCGATATCGACGCCCGATACATCGCGCTGCCCCTGGTTGCGGTACTGGCGGTACAGGGTGGTAATGCGCCCGTCCGCGTCACGCGTGACCTTGCCCGGCGCGCTCGCTTCATTGGCGATGGTGGTGACGGCGCTTTCCGTGCCGATCACGCCATCCTGGCGTATGCGGTAGTAGTCGATGCCGATGCTCGAATCGCTGGTCGGCGAAATCACCACGCCCAGATTGATGTTTTTCGAGCGCTCGGGGCGCAGCCCGGTATTGGCGATGGTGATCGCCGTCACGCCGCGCGACTGGGTCGGCGTTTGCGGGTCGCGCGGATCGATCACGCTGACGTAGCTGACGGCCGTGCTTTGCGTGATCTCGGGCAGCGACGGCGCGCGAAAACCGCGCGAAGCGGTGCCGCGTACCAGCAGCCATGGCGCAGCCTGGTAGCGCGCGGCCGCTTTCGGCGAAAACGCATTGCCGAAGTCACTGTAGTGGTCGGCCCGCCCGGCCAGGTTCAGCGACAGGTCTTTCACGACCGGTACATTGAACTCGGCAAACAGCGCCGACACATCGCGCGAGCCGTCGATGATATTGATCGCCGGACGCAGCTCGGTGCCCGACAGCACGGCGGTCGAGGTTTGCGAGTCCATTTTTTCACGGCGCCACTGCGCGCCAGCGGCAAAGCCCAGCGGGCCGGCCGGCAAGTCCCAGATATCCTTCGCCGCTGAAAAATCGAGCGTATCGAGAGTCGACTCGGCCGGACGCAGGGTCGACAGGCGCAAGCGGTTGCGTACCGCCTCGCTGTTTTTCGACTGGTCAAAAAAATTATAGCTGCCGTCGGCCAGCGCTTGTTCAAATGCATAGCGGTTCACGAAGTTCTGTACGGTTTCCTTCAGCTCGCTGCTTGAATGGCCGATGGCCGCATCCCAGTCCCAGCCCGCCAGCGTACCTTTCACGCCGGCCAGGGCGCGGTAAAACGTCACTTTGTCCTGCTTCATGCGCGGCCCCAGGTCGAATAGCGTGGCCGTGAACGGCAAGGGCGTCGTGCCCGGATTGTTCGGATGGCCCACCGGCAGCACCACGGGGATGGTGTCGAGTGCCTGGCTGGCATTGTTCCATACGCGCGTGGCGTTGTTGACGGTGAGCGGCGCGCTGAAGGTCTGGTCGGCGCGCGAATAGCTGTGCAGCAAGTCGATGTAGGCTTCGGTATCCGCATTCAGTTTGAAGGTGGCGCGCGCGGCCGTGTGCACGCGCTTGATACCCGGGATCAGCGTTTTATAGGGCGCGGGATTGTAGGCCAGCACCTGCCCCGTCTTGCCCGGCGTGATGTCGCCATAGTTCACCAGTTGCAGCGGCCCTTGCACGCCGCCCAGGGTGCGGGTCGGATCGGAACCGGCATAATTGGTGATGGCCCAGCCCAGGCTGCCGCGCTGCTGATTGCGAAAGTCGGCATCGCGCATCCAGGCCACATCGCTTTGCTGCAGCTTGTCGCGCTGCTGCGCATCAATCGACAGCACCACGCTGTAGCCGTCGTCCTGCAGCTTGCCGAAGCCCGTTTGCAGCGCCGCGCTTTTCTCGGTCTGGCCGGTGCCCTCGGTGGTGCCACCCAGCTGCGCCGTCACCTCGGTACCAGTGAATTGCTGGTACAGGATGATGTTGACCACGCCGGCCACCGCGTCGGAGCCGTAGACGGACGAGGCGCCGTCCTTGAGCACCTCGATGCGCTGCACTGCCGCCATCGGCAGGCTGTTCAGGTCAACGAAGGTCTCCTGCAGGTTTTGCGCCGTGGCGTAGCTGGCCACGCGCTTGCCGTTGACCAGGATCAGCGTGTTTTTCTGGCCGATGCCGCGCAGCGACAGGCCCGACGTTCCCGCCGAAAAACTGCCCGTATATTGTTCGTTGTAGCTGTTGCCGCTGTTGGCGGAAATGGCGCGCAGCACTTCGGCCACGCTGGTCTTGCCGCTGGCTTTCAACTCCTTGGCGGTGATGACCTGCACGGCGCTGGCGCCCTCTTTTTCGCTGACGCGGATATTCGAGCCGGTGACATTGACACGCACCATCTCTTCCTGAGCATGGGCATACGACGGGAAAGCGGCGGCGATGGCGAGACTGACGGCGAGTGGTTTGAGCATGGTTTCCTCTTGATGGGATAAGTTGTGCCTGTTCCGGATAAAACAGGCGCACGGGGGCCTGCTGGCCGGATGGAGCAGCGGACAACGACAGTGGGATTTTTTTAAGGAATTACGGGATGCGGCGGCGTGCCCGCATCGGCATGCGCAGGCTTGTGCGCATGGCCGATGGAACGATAGAAAAATAGATGAATACAGTAAAACGCGACATGAAAGACACCGGTAAGCAGGGAAACCCCACTATATCGCGGCGTCTTTCAATCAAGAACGAATTAAAAATTGATTGTATATACGTTTTGAGTCTAAGGACTCAGGCCACGGCGGCGGCCGCGCGCCGCGCCTGCACATGCCACCAGTACCACGACACCAGCGCATTGATCCAGTAGGCCGCATACAGCACCGCCGTCAGGTGCAGGCCGCGGCTGTAGTAAAGCGGCACGGCCACCGTATTGACCAGCAGCCAGAAGCCCCAGGTCTCGAGGCGCCGGCCCATCAACAAGAATTGCGCGATGATGCTGAACACCAGCACGGCCGAATCGATGAAGGGCGCATAGGCATTGGTCCAGGTATGCAGCAGCATGCCGTAGATGACCACCGAGACCACGCCGGCAGGCACGATCCACGCCAGGCTGCGCCAGCCCACGCGCGTGATCGGCAAGGGCTTGCCGCCCGCGCCGCGCCGCCACTGCAACCAGCCGATCACGCAGGTCACGATAAAGAACAGCTGCAGCAGCACGTCGGCGTACAGGTTGACCTGGTAGAACAGCACGGCAAACAGCACGCTGCCGATCATGCCGATCCACCAGGAGTGAATGTTGTTACGACCGGCCAGGATAATGGAGGCGGTCATCAGGACATTGGCGGCGATTTCAAGCGGGGGTGTCAAGCGGGCTTCCTTTGCGGTGGGTGACGGATCAGCGTTGCCACTATAGCCGATTTGCAGCGCCCGCCCTCCTCTTTCAGCCCTCTTCCTTCACCCTCCCCGACAGCAATTGCCGCAAGCGGTTCTTGCCGGCCCGGCGCGCTGCGCGCGGCGACACTTCCGACTGGTGCGCGCCGGCGCCGCCGCGCAGCTTGGCGGCCACCACCAGCGGGTTGCGCGGCTTCGGCGTTTTCAGTTTCATTTTCATTTTTTCTCCTTTCAACCCTTGATGCAGACTACCTGGCGCAAGGTGTGCACCACTTCCACCAGGTCGCTCTGGTGCGCCATCACCGCATCGATATCCTTGTAGGCGGCCGGGATCTCGTCGATCACGCCGCCGTCCTTGCGGCACTCGATGCCCATCGTCTGTTCGATCAGGTCGAAGCGGTCGAAACGCCGTTTCGCTTCGCTGCGGCTCATGCTGCGCCCGGCGCCATGCGAGCATGAACACAGCGACTGCGGATTGCCCTTGCCGCGCACGATAAAGCTGCGCGCGCCCATGCTGCCGGGGATGATTCCCCACTCACCCAGCCGCGCCGAAATGGCCCCTTTTCGCGTCACGTACAGCTCCTCGTTGCCATGTGTTTCCTGCGAAATGTAGTTATGGTGACAGTTGATCGCTTCGCCATCGAGCCGGAACGGCGGCGCAAATTTCGCCAGTGCATCGAGCACCAGGCGCATCATTTCGCTGCGGTTAAGCAGCGCATAATCCTGCGCCCAGGCTACCGCTTCCACATAGTCGTCGAACACGGTGGAACCCTCGCTGACATAGGCCAGGTCCGCATCCGGCAGCTCGATCTTGTGGCGCCGCATGTCCTTCTGCGCGGCGGCGATGAAATAGCGGCCGATCGCATTGCCGATGCCGCGCGAGCCCGAATGCAGCATCACCCACACACGCTGTTCTTCATCGAGGCAGATCTCGATGAAATGATTGCCGCCACCCAAGGTGCCGGCCTGGCAGATCCAGCTGCGCTCGAACTGGCGCAGCATTTTCGCGATCCCGCGGTGGCGCTCGACGATGCGCAGCAGGCGGTCATTCAGGGGCCGCGTGGCGCGTGCCTGGCGCGAGCCTTGCACGCGGCTCCAGTCGTGCTGCTCGAAGCCGACCGGCACGGCCGCCTCGATGGCGCTGCGCAGGCGCGCCAGGTTGTCGGGCAGCTCGCTGGCCGTCAAGGTGGTGCGCACGGCATTCATGCCGCAGCCGATATCGACGCCGACGGCGGCCGGAATAATCGCGCCGCGCGTGGGGATCACGCTGCCGACCGTGGCGCCGATGCCGGCATGCACATCGGGCATGGCGGCAACAAACGGATGGACGATGGTCAGGCTGGCGATATGCTCAAGCTGGCGCAGCGCTTGGGCATCGATATCGTCGGTAAAAATATGCACGGGTACATTGGCGCCGTGCAGGGTGTGATGAATGGGCATACGTAAAACCTTGTGTATGCCAGGGCCTTGCCTGCCGGCACGCTCAAAAAACGCGCGCCAAAAAACAAAACCCCGGCGAGTTTCCTCACCGGGGTTTGAAGGAACGCCGGCTCGGGATCGATGACCCCGAGCAGCATGCACGGGGCTAGTGGTGATTCAAATTGTCGCTAGCCTGGTATTGCATGCTGTTTCCTTTCATTGTTGAGTGGATCAATTGACCGAGCCACGATTCTGCGCCACGGCCACCAGCCCTGTCAACCGAACGCATGATAAAACGACTATCTGTTGTAAAAAACATGATCGTGCTTTCCTTCATCTTCCAGGAACTTTCCATATATTCTTGATGACATGTGGTTTTGATGCGTTGCAGATTTCCAGGATAACGGGGTGATAATGAAAATGCGATTTGCGGCACTGACGATGTGCATGCTGATGATGAGTTGCGTGGCGCGCGCCGACAACCTGTTTCCGACAAAGCCAGCAAGCTTCAAGGCGTGCTATGACGCCGGGCAAGCCTGGATACGCGCGAGGATGCCCGAGCTGAACGCCAGCCCGCAACCTTCGCGCTACGAATTCAATGCGGAGCTGGCGGCATGTACCCAGCGCGTGCCGGCGTTCGCGCAATTTACCTGGCCAGCCGAATTGGCTTACCGCGGCAAGGCGCCGTACCAGAACTTTTTTGCGCAGGATGGCAGCGGGAACTGGATCGTGGCCAGTTATTCCGCATCGTCCGATTCTCCGTTGACGTATTTGCGGATGCCGAAAAACGGCACCACGGCGGAGCTGATTTCGTCGGTGCCGCTGAACGGCTATTTTTTCGGTTTCGACTTTGCCGCCTATGACATGGACAAGGCCGGCCGCGCATTCGGCTCGCTGACGGCGTTCCTGACCAAGGATGCGTCGACGCTCTACTTCGAGCTGCTTGGCCGGGGCGATGGCGCCGGTCGACTGCTGCTGCAAAGCCAGCGCGAGGTGATCGCATTCGATACGCAGAAAAAGACCTGGTTCTGGCGGAAGTGCCTGTTGCAGCTGGCACCGGCGCCACGCAATGACCTGCCGAACATCGTTGAAAAGTGCCGCACCAGCGATGCCGCGGACGTGGCGTCGCTGGTGCGCGGTACCGCGGTATCCACGCGCGCCACGAGCAGCAAAACCCTGCAGTGGAACGGCACTTCCTTTGAGGAGGGCGAGCCCACCGCGTGGCTGGCGGCGCGTAACGCCCCTCCCATCAAGTTTCCCGCCATCGTGACGCGCAGCGTCAAGGGCGAGGTGCAAGAGCACGATGGCCTGCAGTTCCGGCGCGTCACGCAGACGCAGGGGCCCAAAGGCCGCCACCCGGTGGTGACGAATGAAACGATCGACATCGTAAAAGGCCTCGCTCCAGCGGCGGCGCGCAAAATAAATGATGACATTGCCAGGACCGTTGCCGCTGCGACCGATGGCACGATCGAGCCGGAAGTGAGGTACGATGATGGACAGCGAACCATTCAGTACGGCGAATTCATCTCGAAAGCGGACTTTGTCAGCTTCGCTCGCGGCTTTGTGGTGATCCGTTTTTCTTCATCGACAATGGCGCCCATGCACAGAAGTTACGACGAGACGTCGTATGTCTTGTATGACGCCGCTTCCGGCCTGCGGCGCGAGATGTCCGCGCTGTTCGATACGCCTCGCGCCTTTGACCTGTTTACTTACGGCGCCACGGCACGCTTCAAGGTGCCCTACCTGTTTCCAAAACGATGGGTGGTCAAGGATGCCGGGCAGTCGACCGGATTGCTGGTCGTGATTCCGCAGCCAGGCGGCATGGCGGTACTCGCCGGCGATGTCTTTGGAGGCCACTATGTCGAAACCTCGTTGGGCATGGTGCCCAACGCCGATATCGCATCGACCTTGCGCGCCGGGCAGCTGCAACCGCGTATCGCCTGCGCGCCCGAGATGGAACGCCCCGAGGAGCAGCGTCTGTGCGCGGAACACCTGGTTGGCGACTACGAGACCTTGCTGCAACAGTGGCAGGCCCGCCTGGAACGCGTGGCCGGAGACGCCGCTGCGGCCGACAAGCTGAGCGAGGATCATGCGGCTTTCCTGGAAAAAATCGCCGCATGCCCCGACAAGGACCGTGCTTGCCTCAGGCAGCGACTGAGCGAGCAGTCAGCGGCTTTACAGTAGGTCGGCCGCGCCATCGCTCCGCTAGCGTGTCGCGCCAGGCGCTTGCTGCGCCTCCCCGAGCTGCGCTTTTTCCGCGGCTTTTTCCTTGGCTATGCGCGCGTCCAGCTTGGCCTCATTTTTGGCCGCGTAGCTGCGGCACGCCTGCGCATCGATAAACGGATTCGGTGACACGCCCATCACCAGCTGCGCGAGCTTCTGGTCGGCGCCCGAATGATCGGGGTGGGCGGAGATGAGGATGTCGCAGGGCAGCTTTGCCACGTCCCGCATCACGCGGCGAAAGGCGGGCGTCAGGTCGGCATGGCGCTCGTCGCCCAGGTAATGGAAATGGTCGGCCGCCACCGGTGTCAGGCTGGCGCCGAAGACCACGTTCAGGCAGTCGGTGCGCGCCGCATCCTCGCACGAGACCCAGGTCCAGCTGGTGCTGCCTGGCGTATGGCCGGGCGTATGGCGCGCCGTCACGGTCAGTTCGCCCAGCTGCAAGGTCTCGCCGTCGGCGATCTCGCGCACGTTGGCCACCGCCGGCATGGGGTCGATCTCGCCGGCCTGCGGGTCTTCGTCCAGCACCCTGCCCGCACGCAGGGCCTGCGCACCGAGCGGACTGGCGACTACTTGCGCACCGCTGTCGCGCGCCAGGGCTGCGATGCCGCCCGAGTGATCGAAATGCGCTTCGGTATTCAAAATGAACTTGATGTCCTCGATGCGAAAACCCAGTTCCCCGATATGCTCCTTGATGGCCGCCACCGATTGCGGCAGGGCGCCATCGATCAGGATCAAGCCGGCCTGCGTATGGATCAATACGACGCTCAGGCCACCGACGCCCACGTAATACGTGTCGCCATGGATGCGCACCGGCTGCTGCGGCCGGTTCCACTGCTCGGCGTAGGGCGAGGCGATGGGACGGGTCAGCGGATCGTCGGCGGCCTGCGCCAGGGCGGAGCATGACAGCGGCAGCAGGGCCAGCGCGGCGAACAGCTTGGAAAAGGCGAAAGGCGGCATGCGGCTCCAGTCAGGAATATTTTTTTATAGGAAACACAGAGTACCGTTGCCAGCGCATGCCGGTCAAGTTTGTGTCAGGATGGACGCCTGTCCACTGCCGCGCGCCTTGCGCCTGTCTGCCATGCGTCTGCTGATTTTGTCCGACCTGCACCTGGAAATGTGGCGCGAGAACGCGCCCGCCATCGACCTGTCCGGCCGCCCCGACGCCGTGATACTGGCCGGCGATATCGACACGGGCGCCAACGCGATCGCCTGGGCCGCGCGCACCTTTGGCGCGTTGCCGGTGCTGTACGTGCATGGCAATCACGAGGGCTATGGCCACCAGCTGGAACAGATGCAGATGGATGTGCGCAAGGCCTGCGCCAGCGCCAATGCGCAAGGCGCGCAGATCCGCCTGCTCGATGGCGATACGCTGGAGTTGAATGGCGTGCGCTTTCTGGGCGCCACCTTGTGGACGGATTTTTTGCTGTTCGGTGCGGAGCGCCAGGAAGAGGCCTTGAACGCGGCGCAGGCGTACATGCCCGACTACCAGCGCATCAGCACAGGTGGCGACGAGCCGCGCCTGCTGTGCGCCGAGGATACGGCCGCCCTGCACGCGCGGCACAAGGCCTGGCTTTCGGCACGGCTGGCGCAGCCTTTCGACGGCGCCACGGTGGTGATCACGCATATGGCGCCGTCGATGCGCTCGGTGGAAGAGCGCTACGCCACCAATCTTGGCTCACCCGCGTTTGCGTCCCAGCTGGACGCGCTGGTGGCGCAGGCCGACCTGTGGGTGCATGGCCATATGCACGCCTCGCACGACTATCGCATCAAGCAATGCCGCGTGGTCTGCAATCCCTGCGGCTATCAAATGGCCGACGGCATGCCGGAAAACGACAACTACAATCCCGGTTTGATCGTCGACATCGCCAGGTAGCGCAGCTGCACCACGCCGCTGGGCAGCTGCAGCGTGCCATCCAGCCGCCAGTCGCTGCGCGGCAGGCCGTCCTCGAACAGGCGCACGCCCTTGCCCAGCACCACCGGCAGCACGGACAGGGTCAGGCTGTCGATCACGCCCTCGCGCAGGCCGGCGCGGATGATGGCGCCGCCGTCGAGATACACGTGTCGGCAACCCTGCCCTGCCAACTCCCGCAGCACTTCCCGTACACTGCCTTCGCGACGCTGCTCCCCGTGGCGCGGCGCAAAATCGCGGTGGCTGAGTACCACCACGCGCTTGCCCGCGTACGGCCACGGCTCAAAGCCCAGCACGGCGTCATAGGTGGTGCGGCCGATCAGCAGGGTATCGACTTGATCCATCAAGGCCGTATAGCCGGTGGCCTCGGGCGAGTCGGGGGCCAGTTCGGCCAGCCAGGACAGGTCGCCATTCTCTCCCGCGATGCAGCCATCGAGGCTGATGCCGAGAAAAACGCTGACAAAAAGTTTTTGCATGGGAGTAGTGCTTTCATTTAATTCTACAGTGTAGAATTATGCCCATGAAAACCCAAAAAATTCAAGCCATCGAACCTGACGTGCGCCGTGTCGGGCGTCCGCGCCGCACCGCGCCCGCACTGGACAGCGCCAGCATCCTGCAGGCGGCATTGGTCCTGCTGGAAGAAAAAGGCGAAGCGTTTTCCATGCGCGCACTGGCGCACAAGTTGGGCGTCGATGCCATGGCCGTGTATCACTACTATCCGGGAAAAGAGGAGTTGCTGCTGGCCTTGATGCTGAAGCGTTTTGCAGCGCTCGATCCGGCGCAGCCGCCGTTTACGCGGCGCCAGGCTCCGCTGCGGCGTTTGCTGGCGCTGTGCGCGCTGTACCTGGAACTGATCAGCGCCACGCCCTACTTCGTGCGCCTGATGGCGCGCGGGCTGGTAACACAGGCCGACGTGGCCGAGCGGTTTACGGCCCTGTTTGAGCTGGCCGTCGAGGGCATGCAACTGGATAGAAAAACCCGGCTGCGCGGGCGCGATGCGCTGGTCGATTTCCTGCATGGCCATGCGCTGGCGGGCAGGCCGGCCAGCGAGACGCAATGGCAGGCCTCGGTCGGCCTGATCCTGGCGGGCATGGCGGCCCGCCAAACGCATTAGCCGGACCTTACGCCAGCAGCTTGATCAGCGCTTCCGCCGCCGCTTCCGACGATGCCGGATTCTGGCCAGTCACCAGCAGGCCATCGATGATCGCATAAGGCTGCCAGTCGCCCAGCTTCGAATAGTCGCCGCCGTTTGCCTTGAGCATGTCTTCGACCAGGAACGGCACGATCTTGGTCAGGCCCACCGCTTCTTCCTCGGTATTGGTAAAGCCGGTAACGCGCTTGCCATTGACCAGCGGTTTGCCATCGACGCCTTTCACATGGCGCAGCACGCCCGGTGCGTGGCAGACGGTGGCGACCGGCTTGCCGGCGGCGATCATCTGTTCGATCAGCGCGATCGAGTGCTGGTCTTCGGCCAGGTCCCACAGCGGACCGTGGCCACCGGGGTAGAACACGGCGTCGAAGTCGGCCGCTTTCACCTCGGACAGCTTGCCGGTATGGGCCAGTACTGCTTGCGCAGCAGGGTCGGCCTTGAAGCGGCGCGTGGCGTCGGTCTGCGAATCGGCTTCATCGCTTTTCGGGTCCAGCGGCGGCTGGCCGCCCAGCGGCGAGACCACCGTCAGTGTGGCGCCCGCTTCTTTCAGCGCGTAATAAGGCGCGGCGAATTCTTCCAGCCAGAAGCCGGTTTTCTTGCCGGTGTCGCCCAGTTTGTCGTGCGAGGTCATTACCATCAGGATGTTCATGTTGTTCCTTTTCAGTGAGCTTGCGAGGGTGGGTTACAGTGCTGCTTCGAGGATAAGGCGACTGCGCGCGAGGTCGATATCGCGGTGTTCGCCCAGTGCGGTCATGCCATGTGCTGCCAGTTGCTTCAGTACCGCTTCCACCGCTTCCTGGCCCAGGTCATAGGCCGACAAACGGGTGGGAATGCCCAAGCCTTCAAAGAACGCGCGGGTGTGGGCAATGGCGGCATCGATGCGTTCGTCGTCGCTGCCTTCGGTGATATTCCAGAGGCGCTCGCCATACTGTAGCAACTTGCCGCGTTTTTGCTCGCGCTGTACCTCCAGCAGTGCTGGCAGCACCAGCGCCAGCGTGCGCGCATGGTCGATGTCGTACAGGGCCGTCAGTTCATGGCCGATCATGTGGGTGGCCCAGTCCTGCGGCACGCCAGCGCCGATCAGGCCATTCAGGCCATTCAGGGCCAGGGTGGCGGTCCACATCAGATTGGCGCGCGTTTCGTAGTCGTCGGGCGCGGCGACCGCCTGCGGTGCGATTTCGACCAGGGTTTGCAGCAGGCCTTCGGCAAAGCGGTCCTGTACCCGCGCCTGTACCGGGTAGGTCAGGTACTGCTCCGTGGTGTGCACGAACGCGTCGACCAGGCCATTGGCGACCTGTTTGGCCGGCAGGGTAAACGTCTTGCTCGGGTCGAGCACGGAAAACTGCGGGTACAGCAGCGGGCTGCGGAAACTGAGCTTGGCCTGCGTGGCTTTTTTCGTCACCACGCCGCCGCTGTTCATTTCCGAACCGGTCGCCGGCAAGGTCAGCACAGCACCGAATGGCAAGGCTTGCGCGATATTGGCGCCACCGCGTTCGGCGATGTCCCAGGGCTCGCCGTCATGGAGGGCGGCGGCGGCAACGAACTTGGTGCCGTCGATAACCGAGCCACCGCCGACAGCCAGCAGGAAGTCCAGCTTTTCGCTGCGCACCTGCGCCACCGCACGCATCAGGGTTTCATAGCTGGGGTTCGGTTCGATGCCGCCAAACTCCTGCACGCTGCGCTGGCCCAGGGCCGTGCGCACTTCGGCCAGGGTGCCGGTCTTTTCGGCGCTGGCGCCGCCGTACAGGATCAGCACGCGCGCGTCGTGCGGTACCAGCGTGGACAGTTTGGCGACCGTCTCGGCGCCGAAAACGATTTTGGTGGGGTTATGGAATTCAAAATTCTTCATATTTTCGCCTTCCTATTATTAGACTGGTCGTCTAAAAATTGATTCAAAAAAATGCGGACGTCAACCGCCCGCCTGCTCTGTTCAGATGATGCGTTCGACTGGCAGTTCCAGCATGTTCAAGGTTGCCTGCCAGGCCGACTTCAAGGCGCTGTCATCGCGCCGCAGCTTGGTCAGCATGGCCGCACCCAGCCACAGCTGGTACAAGTTCGCCGCCATCTGCGCCGGGTCGGTTACCGACGGCAGGGAGTCGTCCACCCTTCCCTGCCCGATGGCCAGCGCCAGCCTGGCGATAATGCGGTTGGTACCGTCCAGCAAGGTCATGCGCATCGGTTCGGACATGTCCGCCACTTCGCTGCTCAGCTTGACCACCAGGCAACGGCAGTCACAACCGCTGCCGTCCAGGCTTTCGCTGGTCCAGCTGGCCCAGTAATCCATCAAGGATTGCGCCGCACTCTGGCCGGGCTGGCCCAGCACGACGTCCATCTCGGCCAGGTAGCGCTGCACATAATCGGCCAGCATCGCCTCGCCAAACAATTCCTTGGACTTGAAATAATGGTAGAACGAGCCCTTGGGCACATCGGCCGCCGTCAGGATCTCGTTCAGGCCCACGCCGGCAAAACCCTTGCGCGTGATAATGGCCTTGCCCTGGTCAAGGATGTGCTGGCGGACGTCGGTGTATTGGGCTTTCATGCGACACAGTATAGCATGATTAGACCAGTCGTCTATAGTTGAATGCATGGCGCGGCGCCAGCAGCTTCAGTGCACTTGCAGCATTTGCAGACGTTCTCTGGCATGGTCATTGCCGGCATCAAGCCCCAGCGAGCGCGTGTAGTTGGCGATGGCGCCCGGCTTGTCGCCTGCCAGTTCGAGGATTTCGGCCAGGCTGTCGTAGGCATTCGCGCTGGCCGGATGCAGGCTGGCATTCAGGCGCAGGATGGCCAGGGCCTGTGGCACCTGCCCCTGGGTGCTCAATTTGTAGCCCCATACATTGAGCGCCTCTTCATCGGGCAAGGCCGCTGCATCGTCTGCCCGCAATTGCGCCCACGCCTGCGGCGCCTGTTCGAAGCCGCGCTGCAACAGCAGCTTACGCAGGGGCAGCACTGCCGGCGGCAAGCCAAAACCTGTCGACGGATGCATCGCCGGCACATAGAAGCCGGCAATTTCATCGATAAACAGTTCCGGATTGACGCCCTGCAGATTGGTCAGCACTACCACCGACAGATCATCCTCGGGATACACGAAGAAGGCCGAGCGCATGCCGCCGATAGGGCCTGCCGCGCGATGCGCACTACGCGCCGTCACGGGCCAGCCCAGCGCCGAACCATTGAGCAAGTCATTCGGTCCTTGGGTCTTGCCATTGTTGAGTACATATGGACTCCACATGGCTTGCAGGCTAGCCTGGTGTTTCAACAGCTTTCCGTTTTGCAGGGCGAGCAGCCATTGCGCGATATCGCCAGCGTTGGAGACGATGCCGGCGGCGGTGCGGAAGTAGCCGGGAAAGGTGACATACGCGGTAGAGAGGCGCTTGCCCGTGAGCCATTTGCCGCCCTCGTTATGCAAATAACTGTACGCTCCCGCCGAATGAGGAATCACATCGGAGGAATCACCGAAACGTGTATGCGTCAGCCCGGCAGGCTTGAATTGCCGGTTCTCCACGAAGTGCACGAACGTCTCGCCGGTGAGCTTTTCAATGATCCTGCCGATGATGACATAACCGGTCTGGTTATAGCTGTAGCGCTCTCCCGGCGCAAACTCTAACGGCAAGGCCTTGACCCTGCTCCAGCTCAGCGCCTCATCGTCGCCGCCCAGCAGGTTTTCCTTTTCGTCGATGATATTGGGCAGGCCCGACGTGTGCGTCATCAACTGGCGTATCGTCAACGCGCGCCAGGACGGCGGCAAGTCGTCCAGATACAGCGAGATGGGATCGTTGAGCTTGAGCTTGCCCTCTTCTACCAGCTGCATGACAGCCACGCCGGTAAACGCCTTGGTGCAGGAATTGATCGAAAAGAGGCTGTCGTTGGTGGCCGGCACGCCGTTTTCCACGTTGGCGATGCCGGCAGCGGCCAGCTCGACGACCTTGCCATGCTGGATGACAGCCACCTGTAGCGCAGGAATCTTCTGCTGGACCATCTTCTGCCTGAGAAAGGCCATCACGCCTTCGGACGTGCCTGGTGCACCTTGCGCCCATACCGGGAACGCCAGGCACAAGCCACTGATCAATGCTGCCACTTTCATCTTGCGTCCATTCAGCTGGGTGGGTGCCAGGGCCGCGAGAGCGAATCTGAAGTACCTCGGCAATCAGACTACCGGATTGTGGTGGTTTGCGAAACAAGAAGATCTGCGGCGGCCATGCATGAGATGAAACCGGCAGCGCGCGTACCGCCGGTTAAAGTCCGCGCCCGCCCACCAGGATGGATTCATCGATCTGGTCGATCGAGGTCACGCCGGTGAGCGTCATGGCCACCCGCATTTCGCGGGCAAAAATGTCGAGCAGGTTTTCCACGCCATGGCGCCCATCGGCCGCCAGCGCATAGGCGGACGAACGTCCCAGCAGCACGCCGCGCGCGCCCAGCGCCAGCATGCGCACCACGTCGAGCCCGGAACGCACGCCCGAATCGGCCAGCACCGTCAGGTCGCTGCCGACCGCCTGGGCAATCGCCGGCAGCGCGTGGGCGGTGGACGGCACGCCATCGAGCTGGCGCCCGCCATGGTTCGACACCACGATGCCATCGGCGCCGAAGCTGACCGCATCCCTGGCGTCCTGCGGATCGAGGATGCCCTTGATGATCATCGGGCCCTTCCAGAATTCGCGTATCCATTCCAGGTCGCTCCAGCTGATCGATGGATCGAAGTTATTCGCCAGCCAGCCGATGTAGTCTTCCAGCGTAATCGCCTTGCCCAGGTATTTGGAGATATTGCCCAGGTCGTGGGGGCGCCCCATCAGGCCGACATCGTAGGACCAGGCTGGTCTGGTCATCGCCTGCAGCATGCGGCGCGGTGCGGCCCAAGGCCCGGACATGCCGGAATGCGCATCGCGGTAACGGGCGCCCGGGGTCGGCATGTCGACCGTAAACACCAGGTTCGTGACGCCGGCCGCCTGCGCCCGTTCCAGCGCATTGCGCATGAAACCGCGATCTTTCAGCACATATAGCTGGAACCAGATCGGCGCGCTGCTCTGCGACGCCACTTCCTCGATCGGGCACACCGACACGGTCGACAGACAATACGGCACGCCCTTGCTGGCCGCCGCCTGCGCCACCTGGACTTCGCCGCGGCGCGCAAACATGCCGGTCAGGCCGACCGGGCTCAGGACGACCGGCATGGCCAGCTTCTGGCCGAACAACTGCGTTTCCAGGCTCAGCTGGCCGACATTCCTCAATATCCGCTGGCGCAGGCCGATCGCCGCCAGGTCGGCGCTGTTGGCGGCCAGGGTATGCTCGGCGTAGGCGCCGCCATCGATATAGTCGAACAGGAATCGTGGCAGCTTGCGGCGTGCCGCTGTGCGGTAATCGGAGGCGGAAGAGATGATCATGATGGAGAGCCAGGCCGGTGTGTGGAGATGAACAGGATAAGCTTGCCTTTGCTATGATGCAAACAAATTATTTTTCTAATATCCAGTCGCAAATGGAATACCGATGAATCTACGAACCTTGCGCATCTTTGTCGAGGTAGTGCGCCAAGGCGGCTTTTCGCAAGCGGCCGAAAACGTGTCGCTGACACAGTCTGCCGTCAGCAAGGCCGTCAAAACGCTGGAAGAGGAACTCGGCCTGCCCTTGCTGAACCGCCTCGGCCACCGCATCGAGCTGACGCCTGCCGGAGACATCGCCTACCGCCGCGCGCAGACGATGCTGGCCGAACGCCAGGACTTGCTGGCAGAACTCGATGAACTGAAGGGACTGCAGCGAGGCGTGCTGAGGATCGGCATTCCGCCGGTCGGCAGCGGCGTGGTGTTTGCCGCCATGTTCGCCGCCTACCGCAGCCGCTATCCGGACATCGAGATCGCCTTGCTGGAGCATGGCGGCAAGAAACTCAACCAGTGCCTGCACGACGGCGAGATCGACGTGGCGGCCATCCTGGCGCCCGTGCATGCCGACTTTGATTTCCAGGAAGTGCGGGTGGAACCGCTGGTGGCCCTGATGTCGGCCAGCCATCCGCTGGCCGGCAGCGAGCGCGTCGACTTCACGCAACTGGCCAGCACCCCCTTCATCCTGTTCGAAGGCGGCTTTGCGCTGAACCGCATCATCCTCGACGCCTGCGAGCGCAAGGGCGTGCAGCCGAAGATCACCGCGCGCAGCGCACAGATCGATTTCATCGTCGACCTGGTGGCGGCGGGCTTGGGCGTGGCATTCTTCCCGCGCATGCTGGCGGAAAAATACACGCATGCCGGCATCTGGCGCGCGGCGCTCGATGAACCGCACACCGACTGGCACATGACGCTGGCCTGGCGCCGACAAGCCTGGCTGCCGCCAGCGGCGCGCGCCTGGCTGGAACTGGCGGCGCAGATGCAGCAATAGCGCCGGTGCCAACTACTCAGGCAAACTGCTTGAAGTCCGGCTTCCTCTTCTGGAAGAACGCCGTAAACGCTTCCTTCGCTTCCGGTGCGCCCAGCATGGCGCCGAACAGCTGGTTTTCGTCGGCAATTGCCGCCTTGATTGGCTCCATGCGGCTTTGCTTCATCAGGCGCTTGGTGGCGCGGATCGAGGCCGCTGGCAGGGCCACCAGCTTGGCCGCCTGGGCCTGGGCGAACGGGATCAGTTCGTACAGCGGCAGCACTTTCGAGACCAGGCCCATTTCCAGCGCCTCTTGCGCCGGGAAGGCTTCGCCCAGCATCAGTTTTTCGGCCGCGCGCGGGTAGCCGGCCAGTTGCGTGAACAGCAGGCTGGAGGCAAATTCCGGGCACAAACCCAGCTGGGTGAACGGCATCGAGAAGCTGGCGTTGTCGGCCGCGTAGACCAGGTCGCAGTGCATCAGCATGGTGGTGCCGATACCGATCGCCGGACCCGAGACAGCCGCCACCACTGGTTTACCGCAACCGTACAGCGCGCGCATGAACTGGAACACCGGGCGGTCATGGTCGAGCGAACCGTCTTTCGGGCGCGCCGTCTTCATGAAGTCGTCGAGGTCATTGCCGGCGGTGAAAATCTCGCGCTTGCCGCACAACAGAATGGCGCGTACTTCGGTGTCGGTTTCGGCCGCCACCAGCGCGTCGGCCAGGGTCTGGTACATCGCGCCGGTAATCGCATTCTTGCGTTCCAGGCGGTTGAATTCCAGCGTCAATATACCGTCGCTCTTGCTGCACAAAATATCCATGGTGTCTCCAAAAATGAAAAGGCGCCGGGAACAGTCCGCAGCGCCTTTGTTGTTATCGCAGTACCGCGTTATACGCGTTCAAAAATTCCGGCGGCTCCCATGCCGGCGCCCACGCACATCGTCACCATGCCGTACTTCTGCTTGGTGCGCTGCAGCGCGTGGATCACGGTGGCGGCGCGGATGGCGCCGGTCGCGCCCAGCGGGTGGCCGAGGGCAATCGCGCCGCCCATCGGGTTCACTTTCGATGGGTCCAGGCCCAGGTCGCCGATCACGGCCAGCGCTTGCGCGGCAAACGCTTCGTTCAGTTCGATCCAGTCCAGCTGGTCCTGCGTGATGCCGGCGGCGGCGCAGGCGGCGGGAATCGCAAACTTCGGACCGATGCCCATGATTTCCGGCGGCACGCCGCGCACGGCGAACGACGAGAATTTGGCCAGCGGCGTCAGGTTATGCTCGCGCAGGATTTTTTCGCTGACGATCAACAGCGCACCGGCGCCGTCCGACATCTGCGAGCTGTTGGCGGCGGTGACGCTGCCCTTGGCGGCAAACACCGGTTTGAGCTTGGCCAAGGACTCCATGGTCGAATCGGCACGCGCGCCTTCGTCGGTATCGACGGTGCGGCGGCTCACGTCCACCTGGCCGGTGGCCAGGTTCGGCGTGCGCGTGATGATCTCGACCGGCGTGGTTTCGGCCTTGAAGAAGCCGGCTTGCTGGGCGGCGATGGCGCGGCGGTGCGATTCGACCGAGAACGCGTCCTGCTGTTCGCGCGACACTTTCCATTGCTGCGCCACTTTTTCAGCGGTCAGGCCCATGCCGTAGGCCATGCCGATGTTTTCGTCGCTGAACATGTCCAGGTTCATCGATGGGTGGTGGCCCATCATCGGCACCATCGACATCGATTCGATGCCGCCGGCGATC
Organism: Janthinobacterium sp. 1L-D-8-B-C4; assembly: GCF_057291295.1. Taxonomy (NCBI): domain Bacteria; kingdom Pseudomonadati; phylum Pseudomonadota; class Betaproteobacteria; order Burkholderiales; family Oxalobacteraceae; genus Janthinobacterium; species Janthinobacterium sp. 1L-D-8-B-C4. Next base: position 115,598 of record NZ_JBXAVX010000016.1, on the reverse strand, counting down.
ATCACATCGGCTTCGCCGACGCGGATGCGGTCAGCGGCCATGGCGATCGCGGTGATGCCCGAGGCGCAATAACGGTTGACGGTCACGCCGCCGACGCTTTTCGGCATGCCGGCCAGCAGCACCGACTGGCGGGCGATATTGAAACCCTGTTCGGCTTCCGGGAACGAGCAGCCGATGATGGCGTCGGTGATCAGGGCCGGATCCAGGCCAGGCGCTTGCGCCAGGGCCGATTGCAGCACGCGCACCAGCAGGTCGTCGGGACGGGTGTTCCGGAACATGCCGCGCGGCGCCTTGCCAATCGGCGTGCGGGTGGCGGAGACGATATACGCGTCTTGAAGTTGTTTGCTCATAGTCTGCTTTCGCTTATCGATTTAGTTACGCACTGGCTTGCCGGTCTGCATCATGCCCATGATGCGTTCCTGCGTCTTCGGATGGTTCAGCAATTCCAGGAAGGCCTTGCGTTCCATGTCCAGCAGCCACTGTTCGCTGACAAAACTGCCCTGGTCGATATCGCCGCCCGAGACGATCTCGGCGATCATTTCGCCCAGCTTGAAATCGTGCGCAGAGATAAAGCCGCCGTCGCGCATATTGACCAGTTGCGCCTTGATGGTGCCCCAGCCGTAACGGCCCGTCACCTGGATCAGCGATGGCAGGGCTGGACGGAAACCGGCGTCGAACATGGCGCGCGCTTCGACTTTGGCCACGTGCAGCAGCTCGTAGGCATTGAAGACGATGACGTCGTCTTCCTTCAGGTAGCCCATTTTTTTCGCTTCCAGCGCCGACTTCGACACATTGGCGGTAGCGGCATTGGTAAAGCCCACTTTCAGGAACTGCAAAATGTCATTGCCATTGGCTTGTTTGTAGGCGCGCTGCGCCGCTTCTTTCAAACCGCCGCCGGCGGGAATCAGACCCACGCCCACTTCCACCAGGCCGATATACGACTCGATCGAGGCCACGCGTTTTGACGCATGCAGCGCCAGCTCGCAGCCGCCGCCCAGCGCCAGGCCCGCCACTGCGGCGATCACCGGCACGTTCGCGTATTTCAGCTTCATGAACGTGTTCTGCAGTTCGGCGATAATCGGGTCGACCGCTTTCACGCCACCTTGCATGAACGCCGGCAAAGCCGACTGCAGGTCGGCGCCGGCCGAGAACGCGCCGCCTTCAGCTGCATCCGCATGCCAGATCACCAGGCCCTTGAAGTTCTTCTCGGCTTCCGCCAATGCGAATTTAAGTCCATTAATGACGCCTTCGCCGATCACGTGCAGCTTGGTCTTGAACGAGATGATCAGGACATCGTCGCCCGTATGCCAGACGCGTACCGATTCGTCTTCGAACACGGTGGTGCCAGCCGTCTTGCCGTCCACCGCGCCGCTGCCGATGACTGGTGCGCGGAATGGCTGGCGGTCGTAGACCGACAAGGTCGAGCGTGGCACGAAGCTGTTCGACACAGCCGAGTACGAACCTTCGGCCGTATGCACGCCGCCTTTGTCAGCGACCGGGCCTTCGAAGACCCAGGCTGGCAGCGGTGCATTGCACAGTGCCTTGCCGGCGTCGATATCTTCCTTGACCCAGTTGGCCACTTGCAGCCAGTTCGAGGCCTGCCAGGTTTCAAACGGGCCGACGTTCCAGCCGAAGCCCCAGCGCATGGCGAAATCGATATCACGCGCATTGTCGGCCACGGTGTCGAGGTGGATCGCGATGTAGTGGAAGGCGTCGCGGAAGATCGCCCACAGGAACTGGCCCTGCGGATTGGTCGAATCGTGCAGCGCCTTCATCTTCTTGACAGGATCTTTTTCTTTCAGGATGCGGGCGATGATGTCGGCTGCCTTGGCGCCGCCGGCAACGTATTCACCGGTGGCGAAATCGAGGCGTTGAATCTCCTTGCCAACCTTTTTGTAGAAGCCGGCGCCGCTCTTCTGGCCCAGCGCACCTTTTTCCACCAGCTTGGCCAGCACATCCGGCGTCTTGTAGACGGCGGCAAACGGGTCGTTCGGCAGGTAGTCCTGCATGGTCTTGATCACATGACCCATGGTGTCCAGGCCAACCACGTCGGCGGTGCGGAAGGTACCCGACTTGGCGCGACCCAGCTTGGCGCCGGTCAAATCATCGACGACATCGACCGACAGGCCGAATTTTTCGGCTTCGTGCACGATGGCCAGGATGCCGAACACGCCGACGCGGTTGGCGATGAAGTTCGGCGTATCCTTGGCGCGGACCACGCCCTTGCCCAGGGTGGTGGTCAAAAAGCCTTCCAGCTGGTCGGCGATTTCAGGCTTCGTGAATTCGGTCGGGATGATTTCGACCAGGTGCATATAGCGCGGCGGATTGAAGAAGTGCACGCCGCAGTAGCGCGATTTCAGGTCCGCATCAAAGCCTTCGGCCAGCTTGGTGATCGACAGGCCCGAGGTGTTCGAGGCGAAGATCGCGTTCGGGCCGATATGCGGCGCCACCTTCTGGTACAGGTCGTGTTTCCAGTCCATGCGCTCGGCGATGGCTTCGATGATCAGGTCGCAACCGGCCAGCAGGTCCAGGTTGTCTTCGTAGTTGGCGACCTGGATCAGGGCCGCGTCATCCTTGTTGCCCAGTGGCGCAGGCGACAGTTTTTTCAGGTTCTCGATGGCGCGCAGGACGATGCCGTTCTTCGGGCCTTCCTTCGCTGGCAGGTCGAACAGCACCACCGGCACTTTCGCGTTGATGCAATGGGCGGCGATCTGCGCGCCCATCACGCCGGCGCCGAGAACGGCAACTTTTTTAACGATGAAATTGGTCATATTTTCCTCAAGTCTTAGAACAGGTCTGCGTCGAGTGCCATCAGGTTGGCCGAACCGGAGCGCGCCTGGCGGATCAGGGTGGCCGTTTCAGGTTGCAGGCGGGCGAAATAGAAGCGCGCGGTGGCCAGCTTGGCGGTGTAGAAGGTGTCGCCACTGGATTCTTTTTCCAGTGCGATCTTCGCCATCTGCGCGAACAGGTAGCTGTAGATCATGTGGCCGACCACGCGCAGGTAAGGCACGCAGGCCGCGCCCACTTCGTCCGGATTCTGGAACGCCTTCATGCCGATTTCCATGGTCAGCTTGGTGACCTTGTCGCCCAGGTCGCCCAATGGCGTGACGAATTCGCTCATCGCTTCGTCGGTGCCGTTGTCTTCGACAAACGCCTTGATCTTCTCGCCGAACTTGCGCAGCTTGGCGCCGTTGTCGCCCAAAATCTTGCGGCCCAAGAGATCCAGCGACTGGATGGTATTGGTACCTTCGTAAATCATGTTGATGCGCGCGTCGCGCACGTATTGTTCCATGCCCCATTCCGAAATATAGCCGTGGCCGCCGAACACTTGCATCGCGTCCGAGGTGGCGATCCAGGCGTTGTCGGTAATAAAGGCCTTGATCACGGGCGTCAAGAGCGCGACTTCGTCGGCCGCTTCCTTGCGCACGTCGGCGTCCGGGTGGTGCAGTTCGCGGTCGATCTGCAGCGCCACGTATGACGTGAAAGCGCGCGCGCCTTCGGCGTAGGCTTTGCCGGTCAGCAGCATGCGGCGCACGTCAGGGTGAACGATGATGCGGTCGGCCGGCAGTTCCGGGTTCTTGATGCCGGACAGCGAACGCATCTGCGTACGGTCCTTGGCGTAGATCAGCGCATTCTGGAACGCGATCTCGGTCAGGCCCAGCGACTGCATGCCCACGCCCAGGCGGGCCGCGTTCATGAACACGAACATGGCGTTCAGGCCCTTGTTCGGCTGGCCGATGATCCAGCCACGCGCGCCGTCCAGGTTCATCTGGCAGGTCGAGTTGCCGTGGATGCCCATTTTTTCTTCGATGGCGCCGCAGGTGATCGGGTTGCGCTCACCAACCGAACCGTCTTCTTTCGGCAGGAACTTCGGCACCAGGAACAGCGAAATGCCTTTCGAGCCTTCCGGTGCGTCCGGCACGCGGGCCAGCACCAGGTGCAGAATGTTTTCCGCCATGTCGTGTTCGCCGGCGGAAATGAAAATCTTGTTGCCGGTGATCAGCCACGAACCGTCGTCCTGTGGCAGCGCTTTCGAGCGCAGCAGGCCCAGGTCGGTGCCGCAATGCGGTTCGGTCAGGCACATGGTGCCGGTCCATTCGCCCGACACCAGTTTCGGCAGGTAGACCTGTTTCTGGTGGTCGGTGCCATGTTCCTTCAGGCACTCGTAGGCGCCGTGCGACAGGCCAGGGTACATCGACCAGGCCTGGTTCGACGAGTTGAGCATTTCATAGAACGAGTTGTTCAGTACCACCGGCAGGCCCTGGCCGCCGTATTCCGGATCGCAGGCCAATGCCGCCCAGCCGCCATCGACGTACTGCTTGTACGCTTCCTTGAAGCCTTTTGGCGTGGTCACGGTGTGGGTTGCGGCGTCGTGCTTGCAGCCTTCGCGGTCGCCCGAGTGGTTCAGCGGGAACAGTACTTCGGAGGTGAATTTGGCGCCCTCTTCCAGCACCTGGTTGATGATGTCGGCATCGACATCGGCGTAATCGGGCATGGCTTTGAGTTCTTCACCGACGTTCAGGAACTCATGCAGAACGAATTGCATATCACGGATAGGCGCGACGTATTGACCCATTATTTTCTCCTCAAGGCATTAGCTGAATGTTGGTATGTGTTCGTTGTTGCGGATGCTGCTGAACTTCTTATTCTGTGACGGCGGCGTGGTTCTGGTACGACTCGATCAGGCGCTCGAAACCGCGCTGCGCCCGCTCGATGCTGCCCGGCACGCGCAAAAAGCGCGCGTCGTGATGCAGGGCCAGAATCAGGCCATACATTTCATACACCATCTGCTGGGCGTCGGTGCCCGCCTTCAGGTCGCCCGACGCGATCGATTGCTGCACGCTGCGCAGCAAGGCGCCCTGCCAGGCTTGCACCATCGCCACCAGCGACTCGCGGATCGGACCCGGGCGGTCGTCATACTCGACGGCGCCGCTGATATAAATGCAGCCCGAGGCGATTTCCACGCTGACGCGCTTGACCCAGCGCGCGAACATCGATTGCAGGCGCGCGATGCCACGTGGCTCCTTCATGGCAGGGAAAAACACTTCCTGCTCGAAACGATGGTGGTAGAGCTTGAGCACTTCCATCTGCAAATCTTCGCGCGAGCCGAAGTGGGCAAACACGCCCGACTTGCTCATGTTCATTTTGTCGGCCAGCAGCCCGATGGTCAGCCCTTCCAGGCCGTCGCGGCTGGACAGGTCCAGCGCCACGTCGAGAATGGCGGCCCGGGTCAGTTCGCCCTTGCGCATGAATTTGACTGAAGTATTCAAAATGACCGTTCTAAAGTAATGGTGCCAATCTGGTGGATTTTGCCGGCGCGGCAAAAAAAAGCACGCCATGAAAAAATCCGAACGCTCGTACTATTATCCAGTGAGCCTCAAAAGTCAAACACGAAATTTAGAGCGGGCGTTCTATTGATGCGATGCAGCAATTCCCGGCCGCCTTATCACGGCCAGGAAACGGCGTATTGAACCACCTCAGGAGAGGTCGCCGGCCTTGCTCAGTTGACGGCGGTCGCGCTTGGTCGGCCGCCCTTTGATGGTGCTGCCCGGCTCGCGGAACAGTTTGCGCTCTTCCTGGGCCTGCTCGCGGCGGGCGATGCTGGCCGGCGTTTCGGCATACAGCAGGCGCGCCACGGGCGCCGCGCCGCGCTTGTCGGACAGGCCCAGCACCGCCACTTCCCAGGTGTCGGAGCCATTGTCGATCGCCAGCTCGTCCCCGATGCGCAGGCCGCGCGCCGGTTTTACACGTTCGCCGCCAACCTTTACCTTGCCCGTATCGACGGCCTCGCTGGCCAAGGTGCGCGTCTTGAAAAAGCGCGCCGCCCACAGCCATTTGTCGATGCGCAAATTGGTCATTTCGTTCATGCGTATTTCCCTACCGAAAAAATGCGCATTACCAGGCGGTAGGTCCAGAACGCCAGTTCATAACCGATGCGCTGCACCCGGCCGATATGCTTGAAGTCGTCCTGGTGGATCACCTTGCCGTCGGCAATGCCCTGTTCTATATGCTGGCGCAAGGCCTGGGCAAACGCCACGTCCTTGATCACCACATTGGCTTCCTGGTTCAGGAACAGGCTCAGCGCGTCGATATTGCTCGAACCCACCGTGGCCCAGTCGTCATCGACCACCGCCACCTTGGCGTGCAGCTGCGTCTTGCGGTATTCGACGATCTTCACGCCGGCCGCCAGCAGCTTCGGATAAAACGAGTGCGCCACCGCGTCCTGCATGCGAAATTCGCCCACGCCGATCAGCAGCACCACGTCCACGCCGCGCTGGGCGGCCTGCGCCAGCGCCCGGCGCAGCTTGTGGCCGGGTGCGAAATACGGGTTGGCCAGCATCACGCTCTTGCGCGCCTGGCCCAGCGCCTGCAGATAGGCGCGCTGGATGGTGCGGCGGTTGCGCAGGTTGTCGCGCACCACGAAGCCGGCCACCACCGGGTTCTTCGCCAGCTCCTTGCCGACCACCCGCATCTTGCGATACAGCTTGATGCGGCGCACCAGGTTCATCTTGCCCAGGCGCGCCCACTGCGCCTGCGCTTCCATATGGATGGCGTCGACCAGCGGGCCTTTCACCTGCACCGCAAAATCCCAGCGCGGCGCTTCCAGGCTGATATTGTGGTCGTAGTCGCAGAACATGTCGTCGTTGATATTGATGCCGCCCACCAGCGCCACTTCGAAATCGACCACGCAGATTTTCCGGTGGGTGCGCGTGATGCCGCGCAGGAACCACGGGTTGAACACGCGGTGATGCACGCCGGCCGCTTCCAGCTGGGCATGCATGGCGTTGACCCGGCGCCGGCCGGTGCCGAACCAGTCGGTAATCATGCACACCAGCACGCCGCGCGCGGCCGCCCGCTTGAGGGCATCGAGCACCAGGGTGCCGGTGGCATCGTCGGCAAAGATATAGGTCTCGAAATAGACCTCTTTCTTTGCGCTGTCGATGGCGCCGATCAGCGCGGGAAAATAGTCGGTGCCACATTTGAGCAGCTGGATGTCGTTGTGGGCGGTGTAATGAACTGAACGCATGCGCGACTCTATGCCAGTTTCAAGGCGGCAACGATCGGCGCGTGATCCGACAATTTTGCCCACAAGGTGCCGTGCATTACTTGCGCGCCTTCCACCTGGAAGCCGCGCACATAGATCCGGTCGAGGCGGAACCACGGCAAGGCGGCCGGAAAGGTGCGCGCCGGCACCGGCACCGGCGGGCGCGCCTGGCGCCGCGCCAGGGTCCGCACCAGGTCGCCCAGCGCCGAATTCGAAGCGCGCTGGTCGAATACTTCCACCACGCCCAGCGCATTTCTCAGCTTGTCGCTGAGGGTATTGCGCCAGTCGTTGAAGTCGCCGGCAATAATCACCGGCTCGCCATTCGGCGCCGAGGCCATCACGGCGTCGATCAGGGCCTGCGTCTGGCGGCCTCGCCCGGACTCGAACAGGCCCAGGTGCACCACATAGCAGTGCACGTCGGCATCGGGTGTTTTCAGCACGCAATGCAGGATGCCCCGCTGCTCGTACGCATGGTCCGACACGTCGTGGTTGACCTGGGAGCCGATCGGATATTTGCTGAGCAAGGCGTTGCCGTGGTGGCCATGGTCGTACACGGCGTTCATGCCGTAAGCCGTATGATGCTCGGGGCCGGCAAAGAATTCATGCTGCGACGCTTCCGGCCAATGCTTGTGGCCATGCGTCTCTGCGCCATAGCGGGCCGCATTGCGGTCGTGCTTGCCCTGCACTTCTTGCAGGAAGACAACGTCGGCATCGAACAGGGCAATCGCCTGCTTGAGGGCATGCACGCGGGGCAGTCCCCGTACGGAGGAGACGCCCTTGTGGATATTATAAGTTGCTACGCGGATTTTCATGCATTGATTCTACTCCCAGACGAGCGCTTTTCGCTGCTTCAATGGTGCGCGCGTGCGCCCCATCCGGCAAGTTGAATCAAGCCAGCATGCGCCCTACGCCGGCCGTCACGCTGACCAGCAGGGCCGTGATGGCGGCCGCCCACACGATCTTGACCAGCAGCGGCGCGCCGCGCCAGGCCACCGTGCGCTTGCCGGGCATAAACGCCCCCGGATGCAGCAGCCAGCCCAGCGCCACCAGCGGCATGCCGATCGGCGGCGTGCGCTCGGGCGGATTAAAGCGGAACAAGGCCAGGATCACGCAGATGCAGAACGCGATACCAAGCGCGCCCAGCAGCTTTTGTTGCATCGTCAAATAATTCCAGTTCAGCATCAGGTACTTTCTCTCGGGGCAAGACCCGTAATCGCAGGCAATTGCAAGATGGCTTCCGCATTGGAAGAAGAAAAACACTGGTCGGCCGCCGCCAGATACGGCAGCCACGTATAGCGCAGGTGTTCCCGCGGATTGACGGTCACGACGCAGTCGCGCGGCACCCGCACGCTGAATACATGTTCCGTATTGTGCAGTACGCCGGGCGCGTAGCGGTGGCGCCAGACCGGATAAATCTCGTAGATGTTCGACAACTGCCAGTCCTGCAGCGCAATCAACTGGCCATCGGCAACGATGCCGGTCTCTTCGAACAGCTCGCGCGTGGCTGCCTGCACCAGCGGTTCGTCGACGTCGTCGATCGAACCGGTGACCGATTGCCAGAAGCCGGGCTGCCCCGCGCGCTCGATCAGCAGTACTTCGAGGTCGGCCGTATGAATGACGACCAGCACGGAAACGGGGATTTTATGGCTCATGTCAGTCATGAAAAAGGCGCCTTGTCAGCGCCTTTTTATTTAGCTTGCTCAAACAGCGGCCGCTTGCGCGACCGCCCGGGCCTTACGCTACTTTAGGATCGGCGCTGCGCAAACGGATATGCAGTTCGCGCAGTTGCTTCTCGTCCACTTCCGACGGCGCATGGGTCAGCAAGTCTTGCGCGCGCTGGGTTTTCGGGAAGGCGATCACGTCGCGGATCGATTCGGAACCGGTCATCATGGTCACGATACGGTCCAGGCCGAATGCCAGGCCGCCGTGCGGCGGCGCGCCGTATTGCAACGCGTCGAGCAGGAAGCCGAATTTCAGCTGGGCTTCTTCGGCATCGATCTTCAGTGCGCGGAACACTTTCGACTGCACTTCTTCGCGGTGGATACGGATCGAACCGCCGCCCAGTTCCCAGCCGTTCAGGACCATGTCGTAGGCCTTGGCGATGCAGGCGCCCGGATCGGTTTCCAGCATGTCTTCATGGCCGTCTTTCGGCGCCGTGAACGGATGGTGGGTGGCGGTCCAGCGGTCCGCTTCTTCGTCGTGTTCGAACATCGGGAAGTCGACCACCCACAATGGCTTCCATACGTCGTCGAACAGGCCGGCTTTCTTGCCGAATTCGCTGTGGCCGATTTTCACGCGCAGCGCGCCGATGGCGTCGTTGACAACCTTGGCCTTGTCGGCGCCGAAGAAGATCAGGTCGCCGTCTTGCGCGCCGGTCTGCTCGAGGATGGTGGCCAGCACGTCGGCCGGCAGGAACTTGACGATCGGCGACTGCAGGCCTTCAGGGCCCTTGGCTTTCTCGTTGACCTTGATGTAGGCCAGGCCCTTGGCGCCGTAGATGGCGACGAACTGGGTGTAGGCGTCGATTTCCGAACGCGGCATGCTGCCGCCGCCCGGAATGCGCAGGCCCACCACGCGGCCGCCCTTCATGTTGGCGGCGCCGTTGAAGACCTTGAACTCGACCGTTTTCATGATTTCGGTCAGGTCGGTAAACGCCAGCTTGACGCGCATGTCCGGCTTGTCGGAACCGTACAGGCCCATCGCTTCGGCAAAGTCCATTACCGGGAACGGGTTAGGCAGCTCGATGTTCAGGGTGTTCTTGAACACCACGCGGATCATGTCTTCGAACAGGTCGCGGATTTCCTGCTCCGTCAGGAACGACGTTTCACAGTCGATCTGGGTAAATTCAGGCTGGCGGTCGGCGCGCAGGTCTTCGTCGCGGAAGCACTTGGTGATCTGGTAGTAACGGTCGAAGTTGGCCACCATCAGCAGTTGCTTGAACAGCTGCGGCGACTGCGGCAGCGCGAAGAAGCTGCCGGCGTTGACACGCGACGGCACCAGATAGTCGCGCGCACCTTCCGGGGTCGACTTGGTCAGCATCGGCGTTTCGATGTCGATGAAGCCCAGGTTGTCGAGGTACTTGCGCACTTCCATCGTCACCTTGTAGCGCAGGCGCAGGTTGTTCTGCATCTGCGGGCGGCGCAGGTCCAGCACGCGGTGCGTCAGGCGCGTCGTTTCCGACAGGTTGTCGTCGTCGAGCTGGAACGGTACCGGCACCGACGGGTTCAGCACTTCCAGTTCCGAGCACACTACTTCGATCTTGCCCGATTTCAGGTTGTTGTTGACCGTGCCTTCGATACGGTTGGTCACCACGCCGGTCACGCGCAGGCAGAATTCATTGCGCACGGCTTCGGCCACCTTGAACATCTCGGCTTGTTCCGGATTGCAGACGATTTGCACCAGGCCTTCGCGGTCGCGCAGGTCGATGAAGATCAGGCTGCCATGGTCGCGGCGGCGATGTACCCAGCCGCACAGGCTGACGGTTTGTCCCAGCATGGCTTCGGTGACGAGGCCGCAATATTCAGTACGCATAGACATAAAAATTCTCAGTTCAGGTTAGTGAGTGTTCAATCCGGCCACGCCCCGCATGGGACGCCTGCCTTTATTCTTTGGCTGCCAAGGCTGGCACAGCAACAACTTCTGCGGGCGCCACCACGCCCATCGAGACGATGTACTTGAGCGCCGCGTCGACGCTCATGTCGAGCTCGACCACATCGCTGCGTTTCATCATCAGGAAAAAGCCCGATGTGGGGTTGGGCGTCGTCGGTACATACACGCTGACATAGTCGCCCACCAGGTGGTTCGCCGCATCGCCGCCTGGCACACCCGTCAAAAAGGCGATGGTCCAGGAGTTCTGGTGCGGATACGGCACCAGCACGGCCTTGCGAAACGCGTTGCCCGACGAGGAAAACAGGGTGTCCGACACCTGCTTGACGCTCGAATACAGGGAGTTGACGATGGGAATGCGCTGCAGCAGACGCTCCCACAGTTTCACCACGTAGTTGCCGACCAGGTTGTTGGTCAGCAAGCCAGTCAGGAACACGATCAATATGGTCAGTATCGTGCCCAGGCCGGGAATGTCAAAGCCAAACAGCGACTGCGGGCGGAAACGTTGCGGCACCAGCAACAAGGACTGGTCCAGCGTGCCGATCACCAGGTTCAGTACCCAGACCGTGATGGCCAGCGGCACTAAAATCAGCAATCCGGTAATAAAGTATTTACGCATCGGTTTCTCGGTAATGGCCACGGGCTGCGGCTTGCGCCGCAGTGTTTCAGTCCGCCTTTGGCGTGGCAGCCGGCGTCGCCGCTGGCGTGGCGGCGGCAGGCGCGCTGTCGGCGGCCGGCTTGGCGCTGTCGGCAGGCCCGGTCGGAATGGCGGTGGTCGGCGCCGTGCCGCCACGGAAATCGGTGGCGTACCAGCCGGTACCCTTCAACTGGAAGCCGGCGGCGGTCAGTTGTTTCTTGAAACTGGGCTTGCCGCACGACAGGCACACCGTCAGCACGGGATCGGACATCTTTTGCAAGACATCCTTGGCAAAACCACACTCTTCACAGCGGTAAGCGTAAATCGGCATCAGAACTCCGCAAAAATCATCAAAAACCCTGAATTATAAAGCTTTTCCACGGCTCTTAGCAGAAATAGCCGGGGCAGGTTCAGCCGGCCTTGCGGCGCCAGCTCATCCATCGCTCCTTGCCGGCAAAGACGGCAATCGAATCGTCGACGCTTTCATCGGCCAGGCAGTCAAAATGCGGCGCCAGCAAGGCAAACAACTGTTCACGGCCGATGCCGAACGGCGGCCCCTTGGCGTTGTCGTCAAAGAAAAAGTAGCCAGCCAGCATGGCGCCCGGCGCCAGCAGCTGCGCCCAGCGAGCGGCGACCTGCGGCCACATGGCGCGCGGCATGGCGCACAGAAACGCCCGCTCGTAGATCAGGTCCAGCGCCGCGGCTGGCTGCCAGGCAAAGAAATCGGCCAGTTCCACCTGCCCTGCCCGCTCGCCCAGCACGGTGCGAGCCGCCGCCACGGCGGCCGGCGAAAAATCGATCGCGGTAGCATCCCAGCCATGATCGAGCATGAAGGCCAGCTCATACGCCGAACCGCAGCCGGGGATCAGGCAGCGCAGCGGCGCCGGGCTGCCAGCCACAAATTGCGCCAGGCGCGCTGGCACGCCCCCCTGGTCCCAGGGCGTGAACTGCTTGTCGAAACGCTCGTCCCAGAACGCGGGAGAAAGCGGATCGCGGGTCTGAAAGTCAGCCATCACTATCCTTGTCAGGCGCTTAAAAAGGCAGCTGATGCCAGCGCATATACAGTTGGAAACCGAGGGCGCCCAGCGCAAAGGCGCCGACGAAGTAAACAATAAAGCTCAGCAAACGATTGGTTTGCCGTTGCTCGGCCAGCAAGGTTTTCATCAGCTCCACCTCGTTTTCGCGCGGCTCGCCGGCCACCGTCAGGGCTTGGTGCACCAGGCGCGGCAGTTGCGGGAAGATATGCGCATAGCGTGGCGCCTCGGCGCGCAGGCGCTCCATGAAGCCTTGCGGCCCCACCTGCTTGCTCATCCATTTTTCCAGATACGGCTTGGCCGTCTGCCACAGGTCCAGTTCCGGGTCCAGCTGGCGGCCCAGGCCTTCGATATTGAGCAGGGTCTTTTGCAGCAGCACCAGTTGCGGCTGCACTTCCACGTTGAAGCGTCGCGAGGTCTGGAACAGGCGCAGCAGCACCTGGCCGAAGGAAATATCCTTCAGGGGGCGGTCAAAGATCGGTTCGCAGCAGGCGCGCACGGCAGCTTCGAGTTCGTCGACGCGGGTTTCCTTGGGCGCCCAGCCCGATTCGATATGTGCCTCGGCCACGCGCTTGTAGTCGCGGCGGAAAAAGGCCAGGAAGTTTTGCGACAGGTAATCTTTGTCGTAGTCGTTCAGGGTACCGACGATGCCGAAGTCCAGCGCGATATAGCGGCCGAACGATTCGGGCGCGATCGACACGAGAATATTACCCGGGTGCATATCGGCATGGAAAAAGCCGTCGCGGAACACTTGCGTGAAGAAAATCTCCACGCCATCGGTGGAGAGCTTGCGCAAGTCCACGCCGGCTGCCATCAGGCGGTCGATCTGCGAGACGGGAATGCCGTTCATGCGTTCCATCACGATCACGCTGCTGGAGCAGTAATCCCAGTACATTTCCGGCACCAGCAGCAAGTTCGAATCGGCAAAGTTGCGGCGCAGCTGGCTGGCGTTGGCCGCCTCGCGCATCAGGTCGAGCTCGTCATGCAGGTATTTGTCGAACTCGCCCACCACTTCGCGCGGCTTCAGTCGCTTGCTGTCGGCCCACAGGCGGCTGGTCCAGTCGGCGGCGATATGCATCAGCGCCACGTCTTCGTCGATCAGCTTTTTCATGCCGGGACGCAAAACCTTGACGGCCACTTCCTTGCCATTTTTTAACGTCGCAAAGTGCACCTGGGCAATCGAGGCCGACGCCACCGGGTCGCGCTCGAAGTGCGCAAACAGCTGGTCCGGGTGCGCGCCCAGGGAACGGGTGATCTGCGCAATCGCCAGGTCCGAGTCGAACGGCGGCACCCGGTCTTGCAGGTGCGCCAGTTCTTCGGCGATATCGGGTGGCATCAGGTCGCGCCGGGTCGACAGCACCTGGCCGAATTTCACAAAAATCGGCCCAAGCTCTTCCAGCGCCAGGCGCAGGCGCAGGCCGCGCGGCGAGGACAGGTCGCGCCAGAAGATGATGGTATCGATGAGTTTGGCGGTACGCGGTACTTTCAAGCCGGAGATGGCGATTTCATCAAGACCGTATTTGATCGATACCCGGATGATTTTCAGCAGGCGCAAAAATTTCAAGATCATGTAGACACATCCGGTGAAGGTGGCAAAGGCTGGCTGGCGGCAAGCGCCTTTTCCAGCTTGGCAAGGCGCTTGGCCAGGCGTTCGACGTCGTCGCGCACGCGCGTGACGCCGGCGGAATACTCAAGCAGGTGGGCAGGACGGATCAGCAAAGGCTGTTCTTCCAGGAAATACTCGGCGACGTTTTCCGCCAATTTTTGCTGGCTGCCACGGACAAAGGCGACGGCATCGCGCGCGCCAGCGGCCAGGCGCGTGGCAAGGATGGGACCGAGCACTTTTTCCAGGTCGTGTTCGGCATCCCAGCGCAGCCCCTTGCTCAGCTGGGAGATCGCATTGGCAAATTCGGCGTCGCCGTCGATTTTCACATACGAAAACGCGCGTTCGCGGTTTTGCGCAATCAGCGGCAAATCCGACAATTTCACGCGGATGGTGACGTTGGCCGGCATATCATTCGGTGCCGTTTCCAGCATGCCGATGCCGTCCACGCGCAGGCGGATGGCCACCGCGCCGGTGTCAATGGCGGCGAGCTTGCCGGCATGCACGGCCAGTTGCCGGCGCGCCCACGGCTCCTGCGCCAGCAAGTGGTTGATGGTGGCCACGGCTGCAAAGCTGGCGGCGCTCGTCGGGGAAAGATCTGGAATCGGAGCAATCATATGCTTGCGCGCCAGGCGCGCCCTTAAAAAGAAAAGACCGCCCGAAATACCTGCGGGCGGTCTTGATCTTAACATTTCAGCAGGCAAACTTCGTCAAGCATCATGCATCGTGCCTGGAATTAAGCCCAACTTCAGCAAGTATTTACACTTGCTGGATACCGGCCAGTACCCAGCCCGTGCTGCCACTGACCGGTTTCGACATATTCCACACTTCCGAGAACGGCTCGGCGGCAGCGCCCGGCGCCGAACGGATCTGTCCGATGAACTTCACGCTGGCCAGGTAATCGTTGACGCTGGTCTCGATGCCCAGCAATTCGGCGTCGATGGTGACGACATCGGTAAAGTCCGCTTGCGCGCCACGTTCCTGGATCTGCATGCGTAGTTCGGCATACACTTCCGGCGTGGTGAATTCACGGATATCGTTGACATCGGCCTTGTCCCAGGCGGCCTGCAGGCGAATGAAATTGCTTTTCGCATGGCGCAGGAAAGCGGCCTGGTCGAAGTCGGCCGGCACGCCCCATTGCGCGGGCGCCACCGGCGCTGCGGGCTTGTCCAGGCCCACGCCGGACGAGACCGGTTGCAGCGGTGGCAGCGGCGCAATGCGCGAGCCGATGTCCGGCGTGTTGCCGGCCGGCGCAGGCACATTGCCGCCAAAACCGGCAAATGGCGCGTTGCCAGTGCCATTGTTTTCGCGCTTGCCGCGCACCATGCGATAGATAAAGTAGGCTGCGCCGGCCAGCAAGGCGACCATCAGCAAGGTGCTGATCATGCTGGCCAGGGCGCCGCCCAGGCCGAAATGCGACAGCAGCGCGCCGAGGCCCAGGCCCAGCAAGGCGCCGCCCAGCAAGCCCTTCCAGCGGCTAGGTGGTTTGGCGGCCGCTGCCGGAGCCGGCGCGGCAGGTGCCGGTTGTGCCTGGCGTTGTGCCGCTGCTGGTGCGGGGGCTGGCGCCGGTGCGGGCGCCTGGCGGCTAACGCTTTGCGACTGGCGGCCGATCGAGCGGCCACCACCCATGGGACGGGCCAGCGCCTCGCCCAGCATCGATACGGTGGTGGCGGCCAGCATCATGCCAACCATAAATTTTTTCAGTTTCATTCCATCTCCTGTTACCAACGACCAACAAACAACTTACATCTTGATGCCGGTATGCAAAGCGGCGATGCCCGCCGTCAAATTGTAGTACTGCACGCGCTCCAGGCCCGCCGTTTCCATCATGGTCTTCAGGGTTTCCTGGTCCGGGTGCATGCGGATCGATTCGGCCAGGTAGCGATAGCTTTCCGCGTCGCCGGCAATCTTCTGGCCAAACCAAGGCAGCACCGAGAACGAATACAGGTCGTACGGTTTCTGCAGCGGCGCCGCCACCTTGGAAAACTCCAGCACCAGCAGCTTTCCGCCCGGTTTCAGCACGCGACGCATTTCGGCCAGCGCCACATCCTTGTGCGTCATGTTGCGCAGGCCAAAGGCCACGCTGACGCGGTCAAAATAGTTATCGGGAAACGGCAGTTTTTCCGCGTCACACAACATGGTGGGGGTCAACAGCCCGCGATTCAAGAGGCGGTCGCGGCCCACGCGCAGCATCGATTCGTTGATATCGGTCAGCCAGACTTCGCCGGTGGGGCCGGCCTGCTTGGCAAACGCCTTCGACAAGTCGCCCGTGCCGCCAGCGATATCGAGCACCTTGAAGCCGGGACGCACGCCCGCGTTGGCAATCGTGAAGGTCTTCCACAAGCGATGCAGGCCGCCCGACATCAGGTCGTTCATCACGTCATATTTGGCAGCGACGGAATGGAACACCTTGGCGACTTCGCGCACTTTATCGTCTTCTGCAACTGTTTTGTATCCGAAATGAGTCGTATTGGTCATGGTAGGCAGCCCTGTTGATTTGGCTGCATTATACAAGCGGCCAGCCCTTTACCGTACACAGGAGCCGGGCTGGCGTCAAGGCGATGGCAGCCCCCCGCAAACTGCGCGCGCCGGCTATACGCCGAAATACTGAGGATAATGCTTTGGGGAAATGTAATTGCGCGTGTCCAAGGGCGGATCGATACGCTCCAGCGGCACCTTGCGCAGTAATTGCTCGATGATTTCGGCATCGCGCACATTCTGTTCGGAGACCGTCCAGCTATCGCTCACGGAAATTTTGATCCTGTCGGCAAAACACCAGATAAACACCTTGATCCCCACGACTTCGCAGTGGCCAGGCTGTTCCAGCCAACGCGTGCCGGGAATGAGCGACGGGAACTGAATAAACACGTCGCCGGGATAGGACACGCCCACCTGCGCCTGCGCGGGTTGGGTATCGAACTTGCGCAACTGCACACCCAGCTGTGCCAGGCATGATGCCATCTGTTCCTGCGTCCGGTAGGCAAATACGACATCGAGCGCATCGCCATCATTCGCATGGCCGCCATAGGCCCTGAAAAAACGAAAAAACGCCAGTCTTCGCGCCCAGGCGCGCAACTCCTCTTCGGAATGCGCCTCGAATAAATATGCCTGCCATCTGTCCATCAGTTCGCCTCCATCAATGGTTCAGAGGGGCATGGAACAACACGCCTTATCCTTGGTATCGTAACCCAATCGCTGCATGCCCGCGCCAGGCATGGGCCCTGCCCGGCTGTGACAAACCCAGGTGAGCACGCAAGGTCGTGCAGCGGTCGCCGCAGATCTTATCGGTCATGCTGGACCAGATCCGCGCCACAGGCCAGTGGGCGGCCAGCCATCCGCAAGAGATCGCCGCCTGATCGGCCCGATACCGAAACCGGTGACGGTGGCGGGCAATGTGTGGGTGTGGAAGCAGGCAAAACCGTGATGTGGATTTTGTGGGTGATGCATGTCGGATTAGCGCGGCGAAGCCACGCGTAATCCGACAACATTGTTGGCGCTCGATTTAATGCTTGTGACCGCAGCTGGGGCCATGCACATGGCCCGACGACTGCTTGATCGTCATGTCGGCCTTGGCGTCGCGCCCGCTGTCGCCCGGAAAGCCGGCGGCCGTCAGGTTGTCCAGGTATTGCTGCCAAAGGGTCGCCTGCTCGGCGCCCAGCTTGTACAGATAGGTCCAGGTGTAGAGGCCCGAATTGTGGCCGTCGCTGAAGGTGGGCTGGACGGCGTAGTTGCCGACCGGGTCCAGGCTATTCAGGCCCACCAGGCGCTTGCCCAGTTGCAGGGTTTCCTGGCCCTTGCCATGGCCCTGCACTTCGGCCGATGGCGAGTACACGCGCAGGTATTCGAAGGGCAGCGAAAAGGCGGCGCCGTCGTCAAAGGTGATTTCCAGTACGCGCGACTGGTTGCGTACGGTAATGCCGGTAGGCTGGGGAGTAGTTGTGCTCATGGATAAATTCTTTATGCGGTCAAACGTTCGATGATGGCGGTGCGCAATGCCGGTAACAAGGCGCGGCGCGCGGCCAATACCTCGGGTGGCGTTGTGCGCTGGACCACGGCCCAGCTCGGATTCGGAAAATGCGCATCGTCCAGGTAGCGCGGGATCACATGCCAGTGCACGTGCGGCGTCATGTTGCCGAAACTGGCCACATTCACCTTTTCCGGCTGCATTACTTCGCGCACGGCCAGCTCGACCTGCCACACCACTTCCATGACATAGTTGCGCTCGCCTGGTGTCAGATCCGTCATTTCCTTGACGTGCCTGTTCCAGATCACGCGGCAAAAGCCGGGGTAGGACGGATCATCGACGGCCACCACCGACAGCCTATCGCTGCGCCACAGCAAGGCGTCACCGCCCTGCTGGTTGGCAAAGCCGTCGAGCAAATTGCACAGGTCGCAAGGGGTGGACATTACACCAGCACCCGTTCGATGCCGCCATCGTTGGCGCGTTTCACGTAGTCCGGCATCCAGTTCTCTCCCAGCAAGTGTTTGGCGATCTCGACGACGATATAGTCGGCGGTGGTGCCCGAATCGTCATTGTAGCGCGACAAGCCTTGCAGGCAGGACGGGCAGCTGGTGAGGATTTTCACGTCACCGGTAAAGCCATCGCCGCGCAGCTTGTCGGCGCCTTTGACCATTTCTTCTTCCTTGCGGAAACGCACTTGCGTGGAAATGTCGGGACGCGTCACGGCCAGCGAACCGGATTCGCCGCAGCAACGATCGTTCTTCTCGATCTTCACGTTGTCCACCGTGCTGATCAGGGAGTTGATGGTCTTGCCCGACTCCTGCAGCTTCATCGGATTGTGGCAAGGCTCGTGGTACATATAGCGCGTGCCGTTGACGCCTTCCAGCTTGACCTGTTTTTCCAGCAGGTATTCATGGATATCCATGATGCGGCAGCCCGGGAAAATCTTCTCGAACTGGTACGTGGCCAGCTGGTCGTAGCACGTGCCGCACGACACCAGCACCGTCTTGATGTCGAGGTAGTTAAGCGTGTTGGCCATGCGGTGGAACAGCACGCGATTATCCGTCATCATCTTTTCCGCCTTGTCGAACTCGCCGGCGCCGCGCTGCGGATAACCACAGCACAGGTAGCCTGGCGGCAAGACCGTCTGCACGCCCACTTCCCACAGCATGGCTTGCGTGGCCAGGCCCACTTGCGAGAACAAACGCTCCGAACCGCAGCCGGGGAAGTAGAACACGGCTTCCGTATCGGCCGTGGTTGTCTTCGGATTGCGGATGATCGGGATGACCTTGTCGTCTTCGATATCGAGCAGCGCGCGCGCGGTTTTCTTCGGCAGGTTGCCCGGCATTTTTTTATTGATGAAGTGAATCACCTGTGCCTTGACGGGCGGCTTGCCGGTCGATGGCGGCGGCGCCTTGGTCTGCTTCTTGGCAAATTTCTTCAGCAAGTCGTGACCCAGGCGCTGCGCCTTGTAGCCCCAGCCGATCATGACCTGGCGCGTGGCGTTGATCGTCACCGGATCGGTGGCGTTCAAAAACAGCATGGTGGCCTTGGTGCCTGGGTTAAAGCTTTTCTTTTCCATCTTGCGCAGCAGATTGCGCATGTTCATCGACACGTCGCCGAAGTCGATATTCACCGGGCAAGGCGTGACGCACTTGTGGCATACCGTGCAATGGTCGGCCACGTCTTCGAACTCTTCCCAATGCTTGATGGAAATACCGCGCCGCGTCTGCTCTTCGTACAGGAACGCTTCGATCAGCGACGAGGTCGCCAGGATCTTGTCGCGCGGCGAATACAGCATGTTGGCGCGCGGCACATGGGTCGAGCACACGGGTTTGCACTTGCCGCAGCGCAGGCAGTCCTTGACGCTGTCGGCAATCGCGCCGATATCGCTTTGCTGCATGATCAGCGACTCGTGACCCATCAGGCCGAACGATGGCGTATAGGCATTGCGCAAGTCAGCGCCCATGCCAGGCAGGTTCAGCAGCTTGCCCTTGTTGAAACGGCCTTCCGGATCGATGCGCAGCTTGTAGCTGCGGAAGTCGCCGATCTCTTCTTCGGTCAAAAATTCCAGCTTGGTAATGCCGATACCGTGCTCGCCGGAAATCACGCCATTGAGCGAGCGCGCCAAAATCATGATGCGGCCCACGGCCTCATGGGCGTCCTGCAGCATTTCGTAATTGTCCGAGTTGACCGGCAAGTTGGTGTGCACATTGCCATCGCCGGCGTGCATGTGCAGCGCCACGAACACGCGGCTACGCAGGATGCGCTGATGGATGGCGGTGGCTTCGTCGAGGATCAGCTTGAAGGCGGCGCCGTTGAAGATCTGGCGCAGCTGGGCGCGGATTTCCTGCTTCCAGGTAATGCGCACGGTGCGGTCCTGCACCACGTCGAACAGGGTCGCTTCCGGCTGGGTTTCCAGCCGTGCGTCGAACACGGGCAGCAAGCGCTCCATGCCCACTTCGGCCAGCTCGTGTTTCACGGCCGCCAGCGGACGGTCCAGCTGGGCCAGCAGATAGGTCCAGCGGGCCGTGACTTGCGCCAGCAGCAGCTGCGCCTGCTCGGCGCGGTCGCCCAGCATTTCGGCGTCGTCCACGCGGTCGTCCGAAGCGTCGTCGCTCTTGCCGATCGGCAGGTTGCCCTTGCCAAAGAACTCGGTCAGGGCGGCGGCCAGCTGCAGCTTGTTCTTGATCGACAGCTCGATATTGATGCGCTCGATGCCGTCCGTGTATTCGCCCATGCGGTTGAGCGGAATGACCACATCTTCATTGATCTTGAAGGCGTTGGTGTGCTTGGCGATCGCCGCCGTACGGGCGCGGTCGAGCCAGAATTTCTTGCGCGCTTCCGGGCTGACGGCGACAAAGCCTTCGCCGACGCGGGTATTGGCGATGCGCACCACTTCCGAAGCCGCTTGCGCCACGGCGTTTTCATCGTCGCCGACGATGTCGCCGAACAAGGCCATCTTCGGCAGCACGCCGCGTTTCGACTTGGTGGCGTAGCCGACCGCGCGCAGATAGCGCTCGTCCAGGTGTTCCAGGCCCGCCAGGCGGATAGTGGTGTACTGCTCGCCCTTGGCCGGCAAGCCGTCCAGGTAGTCCTTGATTTCCACGATCGACGGAATCGCATCGCGCGCCTGGCCGAAGAACTCCAGGCAGACGGTGCGGGCGAACTTCGGCATCTTGTGCAAAATCCAGCGGGCCGACGTGATCAGACCGTCGCAACCTTCTTTCTGGATGCCCGGCAAGCCGGCCAGGAATTTGTCGGTGACGTCCTTGCCCAGGCCTTCCTTGCGGAATTTGCGGCCAGGAATTTCCAGGATTTCGGTCTTGAATGGCGCGTTCGGTTTGGTGGCGTCGCGCGTGCTCGGGTGGCGCCATTCCAGCTGGAAACGTGCCAGCTTGATATCGTGGATCTTGCCCAGGTTATGGTCCAGGCGCGTGACATCGAGCCAGTCGCCGTTCGGGTCGACCATGCGCCACGAGGCCAGGTTGTCCAGCGCCGTGCCCCACAGCACGGCCTTCTTGCCGCCCGCATTCATGGCGACGTTGCCGCCGATACACGATGCATGCGCCGAGGTCGGGTCGACCGCGAACACGAAACCGGCTTTTTCGGCCGCTTCCGATACTTTATTGGTGATGACGCCAGCGCCCGAATAAATCGTCGCGTACTCGTGCGTGAGGCCAGGCAGCACCGTCATTTCGACCGCGCCCAGGTTGATCAGTTTTTCCGTATTGATCACGGCCGACATCGGCGTCAATGGAATCGCGCCGCCCGTGTAACCGGTGCCGCCGCCGCGCGGAATGATGGTCAGCCCCAGCTCGATACAGCCTTTGACGAGGCCAGCCATTTCCTCTTCGGTGTCCGGGGTCAGCACCACGAACGGGTACTCCACGCGCCAGTCGGTGGCGTCGGTCACGTGCGAGACGCGCGTCATGCCGTCGAAACGCACGTTGTGCTTTTCGGTGTAGCGGCCCAGCACCTTGACCGTGCGCTTGCGCAAGTCATAGGTCTTGCGGAATTCGTCGCCAAAATCGGCCACCGCCTTGCTGGCCGCTTTGAGCAGCAGTTCGACATTGTGGCTGCGCGCTTGCGCCACCTCAGGCGATTCGCCCGAAGCGGCAACGTCGCCGCCGGCCGCGTCAATGGAGAGGCGGCGCTTGTCGACTTCGGCCAGGCGGTGATGCAAGGCATCGATCAGGCCCTGGCGGCGCTTGGGGTTGTCGAGCAGGTCGTCCTGCAGGTAGGGATTGCGGCGCACCACCCATATATCGCCCAGCACTTCATACAGCATGCGCGCCGAGCGGCCCGTCTGGCGCGCGCCGCGCAGCTCGTCGAGCAGGCGCCACGAGTCCTCACCCAACAGGCGAATCACGATCTCGCGATCGGAAAACGACGTGTAGTTATACGGGATTTCGCGCAGGCGGCTGGCTGCGGGACCATTGGGCGTTTCGGCCAGTAGAGCTTGGATATGTGCGGGAGCGTTCATGGAGTATGGTGACGATGAGGACTGGACCCTAAAGGACCATTTTATCTTATTGCGCCGCACCATGCGGGAACACCCTTAGGCCGCCTAAGGTTTAAGCAGCATCGCTGCAACGAAAGCAAATATGGCTGAGCCCGCTTTTAAATGAATAAAAGTTCAATATGACAGCATTTTCCGCTTGGAAATGCCAACTTTTATCAGCGGCTGCAAATTATCAGACCGCCCAACAATGGGGCAAACCGGCGTTGCAAACCGCCCCACCATGGCACGAATCAGGACAACATCTGTCCAATCCGGTGCCATACGCCATCGGGCACATACAGCAGCAGGGTGGTCATGGTCAGGTAGCGCGCGCACTTGCCGACCGCCATATACGCCACGCTGGGCCAGAACGGCAATTTCAGCCAGCCGGCCAGCGTGCACAGCGGGTCGCCCACCCCGGGCAGCCAGGCCAGCAGCATGGTCTTGGCGCCATAGCGGGCCAGCCAGCGGAACCAGCGCGTGTCGCGCTCCTTGGCAAACGCCTGCTTGGCGCGGTAGCCCATCCAGTAATCGACGGCGCCGCCCAGGGTATTGCCGACGGTGGCAACACCGATGGCGGGCCAGAACAGGGCGGGATTGGCCTTGATGACGGCAAACACGGCCGGTTCCGAGCCCAGTGGCAGCAAGGTGGCGGAAATAAAGCTGATCAGAAAGACCGATGTCAGCCCGACCTCCGGCGCTGCTATCAGCTGCAGCAGCCAGGTGATTGCGGATTCGATCATTGAACACTTCGGTATGCGGTAAGGCTCTCCATTATAATGAAGCGCAGCTTGCGCGCCGCACGAACCGTGCGAACGGGCAAGGGCTCACCGGCCCGCAGTTCCACTGAGCACTCTTTTGCCACGCTATCCGCCCATGGCCGACGATGCCGACGTACCCGCTCCAGTCTAACCTGGCCCAGAATCACTCGCTTGCAGACTATGAACATCGACTACCTCAAGAAAATCCTGACCGCCCGCGTCTATGACGTCGCCTCCGAAACGCCGCTGGAACTGGCGCCTAACCTGTCACAGCGCATCGGCAACCAGATTTACTTCAAGCGCGAAGACATGCAAAGCGTGTTCAGCTTCAAGGTGCGCGGCGCCTACAACAAGATGGCCCATCTGAGCGAAGCGCAACTGAAACGCGGCGTCATTTGCGCCTCGGCCGGCAACCACGCACAAGGCGTGGCCCTGTCGGCTGCGCGCATGGGCTGCCGCGCCGTGATCGTCATGCCAACCACCACGCCGCCCGTCAAGATCGACGCGGTCAGGGCGCGCGGCGGCAGCAGCGTGGAAATCGTGCTGCATGGCGACTCGTATACCGACGCCTACAACCATGCGCTGACGCTGGAACAGGAACAGAAGCTGACGTTCGTGCATCCGTTCGACGATCCGGACGTGATCGCCGGCCAGGGCACCATCGGCATGGAAATCCTGCGCCAGCATTCCGGCCCGATCCATGCGATCTTTGTCGCCATCGGCGGTGGTGGCCTGATCGCCGGCGTGGCGGCCTATGTGAAACAGATACGCCCGGATATCAAGATCATCGGCGTGCAGACGGTGGACTCGGACGCGATGGCGCGTTCGCTGAAAGCCAACGAGCGCGTGACCCTGCCCGACGTCGGCCTGTTCTCCGACGGCACGGCGGTGCGCCTGGTGGGCGAGGAAACTTTCCGCCTGGCCCAGCAATACGTGGATGAAATCATCATCGTCGATACCGACGCCATCTGCGCCGCCATCAAGGATGTGTTTACCGATACGCGCTCGATCCTGGAACCGGCCGGCGCGCTGGCCATTGCCGGCGCCAAGGCCTATGTGGAGCGGGCCAGCCTGACCAAACACCCGATCGTCAATCAGACCCTGGTGACGATTGCCTGCGGCGCCAACATGAATTTCGACCGCCTGCGTTTTGTTGCCGAGCGCGCCGAACTGGGCGAGTTCCGCGAAGCCGTGTTTGCCGTCACGATGCGCGAACAGCGCGGCAGCTTCAAGCGCTTCTGCTCGCTGATCGGCGCGCGCAACGTGACCGAATTCAACTACCGCATCAGCGACGAAAAAGACGCGCATGTGTTTGTCGGCATCCAGATCGCCGACCGCCATGAGTCTGGCGCCATGGCCAAGCGTTTCGAGGAGCATGACTTCCGCACCCTGGACCTGACCAATGACGAGCTGGCCAAATCGCATATCCGCCACCTGGTGGGCGGCAAGAGCCGGCTGGCACAGGACGAACTGCTGTACCGCTTCGAGTTCCCCGAGCGCCCGGGTGCGCTGATGCGCTTTCTCGACAGCATGGCGCCGAACTGGAACATTTCACTGTGCCATTACCGCAGCCAGGGCGGCGACATGGGCCGCATCCTGATCGGCCTGCAGGTGCCGCCCGACGAGATGGCCGAGTTTGGCCGCTTCCTCGATACGCTGGGGTACCGGTATTGGGATGAGACGAGCAATCCGGTGTATAAGCTGTTTTTGGGGTAGATTGAGAAGTAACCCAACTGCAAATGCTGGGGTCAGACCCAACGGGTCTGACCCCGGTCCTTGCCGTTGGGTTGAAATAGGCTACCATTCGTGCTTGACCGAATTTACGCCATCACCATGACCACCACCATTGATCTCGCCGAACTGTCACCCCTGGGCAAAAGCTCGGCCTACCGCAGCGACTACGCACCTGAACTGCTGTTTCCGATTCCGCGCCAGGGCAAGCGCGACGAGCTGGAGCTGCGCGGCACCCTGCCCTTCTTTGGCCTCGATATCTGGAACGCCTATGAATTGTCGTGGCTGAACCAGCGCGGCAAGCCGCAAGTGGCCGTGGCGAAAGTCAGCGCGCCGGCCGACTCGCCCAACATCATCGAATCGAAGTCGTTCAAGCTGTACCTGAACTCGTTCAACCAAACCAGACTCGATAGTCCGGAAGCGCTGCTGGCCCTGCTGAAACAGGATCTGTCGAACGGCTTCGGCGCGCCGGTGCAGGTGGAACTGACCTTGCAGGAAGACTTCGGCAAGCTCAAGATGGGCGAATTCGACGGCGTGCTGCTCGACCGCCTGGACCTGGAAATCACCCAGTATTCGCCATCGCCGCAGTTGTTGAAAGCGGCGCTGCACGAGGCGCCGGTGGAAGAAAAACTGGTATCGCACCTGCTCAAATCGAATTGCCTGGTCACCGGCCAGCCGGACTGGGGCAGCGTGCAGATCGAGTACGCCGGCCCGCAGATCGACCAGGAAAGCTTGCTGCGCTACCTGATCGGTTTCCGTGAGCACAATGAATTCCATGAGCAATGCGTCGAACGCATCTTTGTCGACATCCTGCGCCAGTGCAAGCCGCAAAAATTGTCCGTCTACGCACGCTATACGCGGCGCGGCGGCCTGGACATCAACCCCTGGCGCAGCAACTTCAGCACTGGCCACATGCCAGGCAATCTGCGCAATGCGCGCCAATAAGTACTGGTCATGGCCGCCGGAAGCGCGCAGAATGATGCTTCCAGGAATGCTGGCTGTGTTTTAAAACAACGCCAGCGTCGTTGCTGCAAGCAACACAAAACGCTGAAAAGTCGGAAAATCTGCATTCGGCGACGGAAAAACCGGCAGGAGTTTCGTTTTCAATCAAGAAATAGCTAACTGGCTTTGGCGTTATTTTTTTGATAAAATGCTTGCTTGCCCCGCCAGAGTGCCCACTGCGCCGGCAGCGAGCTTATACTGTTGAGAATTGGCGTTACAGGCCACGAAAACAGGCCTATAATTCGGCTCGCAAGCCCTCTGCGCATTGCACCATTTCATTGAGTGTCATGACTAATCTTAGCAAAATACTATCCCTCGAAAACGTCCTCCTGGACCTGGAAGTCTCCAGCAAAAAGCGCGCTTTCGAGCAAGCCGGCCTGATCTTCGAAAACAACTACGGCATCGCCCGCTCTACCGTGTCGGACAATCTGTTCGCCCGCGAACGCCTGGGCTCGACGGGTCTTGGCCATGGCGTGGCAGTGCCGCACGGCCGCATCAAAGGCACCAAGACGCTGAAAGCGCCACTTGGCGCCTTTGTGCGCCTGGCCGAACCAATTCCGTTCGAGTCACCCGACGGCAAGCCGGTCAGCCTGTTGTTTTTCCTGCTGATTCCCGACCATGTGACCCAGCAACACCTGGAAATCCTGTCGGAAATCGCCGAAATGTTTTCCGACGATGCTTTCCGCACGGCGCTGGCCACCGACCCGGAACCGAAATCCGTGCATTCGCGCATCGTCAATTGGCAACCCAGTCTGCAAGCGGCAGGTTAAACTTCAGCAATTGATCCACTCCTGAAGAAAACTGCCATGTTGCAAACGCCGCTGACGATACAACGCCTGTACGACGACAATCGCGAAAGTCTGCAACTGGGCTGGTTTGCCGGCTTCCCCGGCGGCGAGCGCCTGATCTCGGGCGACGTCTCGTCGGCCGCCGACCAGGTCGGCCACTTGAACCTGATCCACCCGGGCCGCATCCAGGTGTTTGGCCACCAGGAAATCAATTACTACCAGCGCCTGAAGGTCAATACGCGCACCCACGTGATTGGCGAGCTGATTGCCGGCGGCCCGCCCGCGCTGATCATTGCGCAAGGCCTGGAAACGCCGCCCGACATCCTGGCCATCTGCGACGAGCAGAATATCCCTTTGTTTTCCACGCCGCTGCCAGCTGCCCAAGTGATCGACTTCCTGCGCGTCTACCTGTCGAAAAAGCTGGCGCAGCGCATTATCATGCACGGCGTGTTCATGGACGTGCTAGGCGTGGGCGTGTTGATCACCGGCGACTCGGGCCTGGGAAAGAGCGAGCTTGGGCTGGAGCTGATTTCGCGCAGCCACGGCCTGGTGGCCGACGACGCCGTGGAATTTTCGCGCATCGCGCCCAACATGATCGAAGGGCGCTGCCCGCCGCTGCTGCAGAACCTGCTCGAAGTGCGCGGCCTGGGCCTGCTCGACATCAAGGCCATCTTTGGCGAAACGGCCGTGCGCCGCAAGATGCGCTTGAAACTGATCGTGCACCTGGTGCGCCGCAACGCACTGGAAGAAGAAGTCGAGCGCCTGCCCTTCCTGTTCCCCACCGAAGACGTGCTGGGCCTGCCGGTGCGCAAGGTCGTCATCCCCGTCGCCGCCGGCCGCAATATCGCCGTGCTGCTTGAAGCAGCGGTGCGCAATACCATCTTGCAGCTGCGCGGGATTGATACGCTGCAGGAATTCATGGAGCGGCAACGACTCGCCATGAGTGGCGATTAATGTTGCCAAGGAGTTCGCCCTTGCAAGGGCGAACCGTTACGCAGGCACGAAGCGGTGCTTCGTGAATTCCCTGCTGCACCAATGACTCGCCATGAGCGGCGATTAATGTTGCCAAGGAGGTCACCCTTGCAAGGGCGAACCGTTACGCAGGCACGAAGCGCTGCTTCGTGAATTCCCTGCTGCACCAACGACTCGCCATGAGTGGCGACTGAGGCCGCGGGCAGCCTCCATATTCAATTGCAATAAAATGTAAAGACGATTGCCGCGGCACGCGCAGGCAGTCTTTATTGTATGATCGCGCCTATGCACATCATTCTACTTACCGGCATTTCCGGCTCCGGCAAATCTGTTGCACTCAAGGTGCTGGAGGATACCGGTTTTTACTGTGTCGACAACCTGCCGCCCGCTTTGTTGCCGAGCCTGGTGCAAACCTTGCTCGACGAAGGCACCAACAGGCTCGGCGTGGCGGTCGATGCACGCAGTGCGGAATCGCTGACTAGCCTGCCGCACAATGTGGCACTGCTGCGTGCGCAGGGGCATGACGTCAAGGTGCTGTTTCTGACCGCCACCACGCATTCCCTGGTGGCGCGCTTTTCGGAAACGCGACGCAGTCATCCTTTGTCGCATGAATTGCTTCCAGGCGAGAATCCGGCCAGCCGCCGCACGCTGATCGAATGCATCTCGGAAGAGCGCGAGCGGCTGTCGGCGATACAGCAACTGGGCCATGTGATCGACACCTCGGAGCTGAGCGCCAACAAGCTGCGTGCCTGGATCAAGGATATCGTCGCCTCCGAACGCGCGCCGCTGACCCTGTTCTTCGAATCGTTCGCCTTCAAGCTGGGCGTGCCGCTGGACGCCGACTTCGTGTTTGACGTGCGGGCCCTGCCCAATCCGTATTACGACCTGGCGCTGCGCCCGCTCGATGGCCGCGACGCGCCGGTGATCGCTTTTCTCGATGCCCAGCCCAGCGCCCTGGAACTGTTTGCCGATATCCGCAATTTCGTGGAAAAGTGGCTGCCGTCGTTCAAGTCCGACAACCGCAGCTATCTGACGGTGGCGCTCGGCTGCACCGGTGGCCAGCACCGTTCGGTATATATGGCGGAACACCTGGCGCAGTATTTTGCCGACCGCGAACGGGTCGTGCTGCGCCACCGCGAGCGTAGCTGAGCCGGAAAAATGGGCGCAAAAAAGGGCGCGAAGTAAACACAGCGCGCCCTTAGTTGATCACAACAATCCGGAGCGGCAGGCCTAGACGGCGGCGGCTTCTTCAGGAGTGTTGTCTGGCAGATGCTTGATCGCCTCTTTACCGTGCCCTTGCACTTTGGTTTTGTACTTCATCACTTGCCGGTCCAGCTTGTCGATCAGGCTGTCGATCGCGGCATACAGGTCTTGCGCCAGGCTTTCCACGTAGACGGTCTTGCCGCTCAGTCGCAGATTCACTTCGGCCTTCTGGCGTTTTTCTTTCTCTTTGAGGTTGTCGACGGTCAGAATCACGGCGATATCGATAACGTGATCGAAATGGCGTTTCACGCGCTCCAGTTTGGTTTGTACGTATTCACGGATGGCTGGTGTCACTTCGAGATGATGTCCGCTGATGGTGAGATTCATACACACTCCTAAAGATGATCGGGTTCGTGCGGTGGCCATCGTTCCGGCCCGCAGAGGAACCGAAAAAAACTACAAAGACTTACGCAGACTCACTGGCGGAATTTTCAACGCTTCCCGGTATTTGGCAACAGTACGTCGCGCAATCACCATGCCTTGTTCCCCCAGCATGTCCGCAATCTTACTGTCGGATAAAGGATTTTTAGGGTTCTCTGCTCCTGTCAATTGCACGATCAAGGCACGTATCGCCGTCGATGACGCCTCCCCTCCTGCTTCGGTGGCGACGTGGCTGCCAAAGAAATACTTCAACTCAAACATTCCATGCGGGGTCAGCATGTACTTTTGGGTTGTTACCCGCGAGATAGTACTCTCGTGTAAACCCAGTGTATCAGCTATTTCGCGAAGCACAAGTGGCCGCATGGCAACTGCGCCATGCGAGAAAAAATCCTTTTGCCGTTCCACTATCGCCTGCGCCACGCGCAGGATGGTGTCGAAGCGCTGGCGCATGTTCTTGATCAGCCACTTGGCTTCCTGCAACTGCGCGCCCATGCCGCCCTCGCCCTTGCCTTGCTTGAGCAGGTTGGCGTACATGGCGTTCACGCGCAGGCGCGGCATCACGTCATTGTTGAGCGACACCTGCCAGCCATTGCGGGCCCGCTTGACCACCACGTCCGGCACCACGTAATCGGACACGTCGGACGCAAACACGGCGCCCGGGTGCGGGTTGCACAAGCGAATCACGGTCTGCGCTTCGCGCAAGTCTTCATCGTCGCAATCGAGGGCTTTTTTCAGCTTGTTGAAGTCGCGCTGGGCAAACCAGGCCAGGTGTTTTTCAACGATGGTCAAGGCCATGCGGCGCGTCACCAGCGCCACCTGCGGCAGGCGTTTGATCTGCAGCGCCAGGCATTCGGACGCATTGCGCGCACCCACGCCGGGCGGATCGAAACTTTGCAGCAGCGACAAGGCGGTGCGCAGTTCGTCGGCGTCGACTTCCAGTTCCTCGGGCAGGCGCGCCAGGATATCGTCAAGCGATTCCTCCAGGTAGCCATTGTCGTCGAGCGCATCGATGATCAGTTCGACCAGCGCGCGGTCGCGCAGTTCCAGCACGGTCACGCGCATCTGCTCCATCAGGTGTTCGCGCAAGGTGCAATGATGGGCTTCCAGTTGCGGGCGGGAATCCTCATCGTCGGGCGCCTTGCCGCGGCTGGCCTCGTTCCAGTCGCTGTCGCCGCCTTCGGGCGCGGCCGTGCTCTCGCCGCCTTCACCATCGAACGTTTCCGCTTCGGCCGCCGGCGCCGGCGCTTCCTGGCCAGGCGGCGCAGGCGGCGCTTCGCCTGGCGCAGCAGTCGAACTCAGGGCACCATCGGACAGCAGGCGCAAGGAACGGTCGAGCGGATCGTCGAGACGCTCCAGCAAGGGATTATCGGTCAGCAATTGCTCCAGCTCCTGGTGCAATTCCAGCGTGGACAATTGCAACAGGCGTATCGATTGCTGTAATTGCGGCGTCAGTGCCAGGTGCTGCGAGGTGCGCAGCTGCAGTGATTGTTTCATCGGCTTACATGCGGAAATGTTCGCCCAGATACACGCGGCGCACCGACTCGTTGGCGATGATGTCGTCGGGCCGGCCTGATGCCAGCACCGAGCCCTGGTTGATGATGTAGGCTCGGTCGCAGATGCCCAGCGTTTCGCGCACGTTGTGGTCGGTGATCAGCACGCCGATATTGCGTTCTTTCAAAAACCGCACGATGCGCTGGATTTCGATCACGGCGATCGGATCGACGCCGGCGAACGGCTCGTCGAGCAGCACGAAACGCGGGTCGGTGGCCAGCGCGCGCGCGATTTCCACGCGGCGCCGTTCGCCGCCCGACAGCGACAGCGCCTGGTTTTCGCGCAGCTTTTCAATCTGCAAGTCGGCCAGCAATTTGTCGAGGCGCTCCTCGATCTCGGCCTTTTTCAAAGGGCGGCCGTCGACGGTCTGGATTTCCAGCACGGCGCGGATATTGTCTTCCACCGTCAGCTTGCGAAACACCGACGCTTCCTGCGGCAGGTAGGACAGGCCCATCTGCGCGCGGCGGTGGATCGGCAGGCTGGAAATATCGACGCCGCTGATATCGATGGTGCCGCCGTCGGATGGCACCAGGCCGACGATCATGTAGAACGAGGTGGTCTTGCCGGCGCCGTTCGGACCCAGCAGGCCCACCACTTCGCCGCATTCGACCTGCAGCGACACATCATGCACGACCTGCCGCTTGCCATAGGTTTTCTGCAGTCCCCGCACGATCAGGGTGCTGCCGCAACGTTCATTCTTGTTCATTATTTTTTCCCTGGCGCGGGCGCGGCGGGCGTTTTGTCTGCCGCCGGTTTGTTCTTCGGCTGGATCACCATGCGCACGCTGCCGGCGCCGGGGGCGCTGGTGCCGCTGTCGCTGTTTTCCATATTGAATAATTCATTGCGGCTGTCATACGAAATGAAGGCGCCATTGGCCACGTCGGTCGGCTTGGTGCCTTGCAGGCGCGTCAGCTTGGCCCTGGAAAACAGTTTCACGACTTCGGTCTTGTTGTTGTATTCCACCCGTTCCGCTTCGCCTTCGACCCACAGGTCGCCTTCGCCGTCGCGCTTCTGGCGGAAAGTGGCCAGCTTGCCCGCTTCGCCCCAGAAGGTGATGAACTGGTAGCCCTGCGGATCTTCCGTGATCAGGGCGCGCCCCGCCTTCATGGTCAGCGTGCCTTTCACCAGCACCACGTCGCCGGTCAGGGTGCGGGTCTGCTTGATGTCGTCGACCTGGCCGCGCTGGGCGGTGATGACGGCTTCTTTTTCGGAATCGGCCTTTTCGGCATGGGCAGCGCCCATCACGGCCAGGGAAAACAGGCTGAGCAGCAAGATTTTTTTCATTTGATAGTGTCCTTTTATTTATTTGGCCGGCACGGCTTTGCGCGGCGGAATCACGATGCGCACCGAGCTCGGCACTTCCACCACGCTGGAGGCATTATTGGCCTTCAGGCCCACGCCGGTCACATGCGAACGCCCCGACAGCAGGTCGACCGGCACGGCCGACTCCATCCGCTCTTCATCGGGGAAAATCGTCAGCGCCTCGGTTTTCAGCGTCATGTTCTGCGTTGTCGGACTGGCCACGCGGTCGATCACGACCTTGCGCGACAGTTGCAAACGCGTATTGCCCTGGTCGATATGCGCCAGTTCGGCCGTCATGTTCAAGGGCGGCACGCCCGGGCTGATCTTGCGCACGAAAGGCTGGTCGATATCGGAAGAGTCATCGGCCGGGTAATGCGTGAGCTTGGCGCCGGAAACGATATAGCTGGGCTTGCCCTGCAAGTCCATGCGCACCAGGCTGAAATTGGTGACGAAATAATCGGGCTCGTCCAATTTTTTGCCGGCACTGACGTCCTGGCTGCTCTTGTTCATCACTTCGAGCAGCCAGAAGCTGCCGAACGCCACCGCAACGGCGCCCAGCACGGTAAAAATCATGCGCCAGCGATGGGCGCCTTCTGGCTTACGCATAGTGTTTCACTCTCAAAAAAAACGTCCGCCGCCCACAGGCAGCACAGCGGGCATCAGATGACCTTGGCCTGCGTCAGGTCATGAATATGCAAGGCGCCGACCAGTTTGCCGTCAAGGTCGACCACCAGCATCTGGTTGATGCGGTGCTGTTCCATCACGGCCACCGCGTCGACGGCCAGGCGTTCGGGCGCGATGCTGCGCGGCTGGGCATGCATCACGTCGCGGATCGCCACTTGCGTGAAATCCTGCACGCGCTCGAACATGCGGCGCAAGTCGCCATCGGTAAATACGCCCACCGGGCGATCTTCGGCATCGACCACGGCCGTCATGCCCATGCCCTTTTTCGTCATTTCTTCGAGCGCCTGCAGCAGCGAGGCGTCCGCCGGCACTTTCGGCACCCGCTCGCCGCTGCGCATCACGTCATGCACATGCGTGAGCAGGCGGCGGCCCAGGGCGCCACCGGGATGCGAACGGGCAAAGTCTTCTTCCTTGAAGCCGCGCAAGTCCAGCAGCGCGACGGCCAGCGCATCACCGAGCGCCAGGGTGACGGTGGTGCTGGCGGTCGGCGCCAGGTTCAGCGGACACGCTTCTTTTTCCACCGAAACATCAAGGTGAACGTCGGCCAGTTGCGCCAGGCTCGATTGCGGCTTGCCGGTCATGGCGATCAGCACGCCGCCCATGCGCTTGACGACCGGCATGATGGCCATCAGTTCGGCCGATTCGCCCGAGTACGAGATGGCGATGAAAGCGTCATCCGAAGTGACCATGCCCAGGTCGCCATGGGCCGCTTCGGCCGGATGCACGAACATGGCCGGCGTGCCGGTCGAGGCCAGGGTGGCGGCGATCTTGCGCGCGATATGGCCGGACTTGCCGATGCCCGAGACCACCACGCGGCCCTTGCATTCGAGCAGCAGGGCTACGGCGCGGCCCACGCTGTCGTCGGTGGCCAGGCGCGCGTGCAGCGCAACGATGGCGTCGGCCTCGATCTGCAAGGTGGTGCGGGCCAATGTCACGGCGCGCTCGCTTGTCGCTTTCATGTCACTTCGATCAAAAGCTTTCTGCATTGTTTTTTCATGGGTTACACTCATCCCCAAAGTATAAACGAATTAGGAAAGCAAAAAACTTGCCAGTCACAACAAACAACGATTTCCACTGATCACCCCGGGCAACCCATGTTTTCCTCGCTAGAATTAACCCTGATGTTACTCGGCAGCGCCGTGCTTGGCGTGGTTGCTTTCAGAATGTTGCACCTGCCTCCCATGCTCGGCTACCTGGCGGTCGGCATCGTCATCGGCCCCCATGCGCTGGGCCTGGCTGCCGAAAATGAAGCGAGCCATACGCTGGCC
This sequence comes from Janthinobacterium sp. 1L-D-8-B-C4, assembly GCF_057291295.1. Classification (NCBI taxonomy): domain Bacteria; kingdom Pseudomonadati; phylum Pseudomonadota; class Betaproteobacteria; order Burkholderiales; family Oxalobacteraceae; genus Janthinobacterium; species Janthinobacterium sp. 1L-D-8-B-C4. The sequence continues at coordinate 81,505 of NZ_JBXAVX010000016.1, read as the reverse complement.
GAATTCGGCGTCGTCTTCCTGATGTTTTCCATCGGGCTCGAGTTTTCCCTTCCCAAGTTTCTTGCCATGCGGCGCATCGTCTTCGGCCTTGGCATGGCGCAGGTGGTCACCACCATCGTCGCCACCGTCGTCTTCGGCTGGTTCGTCGGGCGCTATCTGTCGGCCTATTTTCACCTCAGCTGGCAGGCCGCGTTTGCCCTCGGCGGCGCGCTGGCCATGTCGTCGACCGCCATCGTGTCAAAAATGCTGACAGAACGGCTGGAGCTTGAAAGCGAGCACGGCCGCAAGATCATCGGCATTTTGCTGTTCCAGGACCTGGCCGTGGTACCGCTCCTGATCCTGATCCCGGCGCTGACCAAGGACTCCGAGAACCTGGCCGAAACGCTGGCCTGGGCCGGCGCCAAGGCGGTGGTGGTGCTGATCCTGCTGCTGTTCCTGGGGCAAAAAATGGTGCGCGGCTGGCTGACCATCGTTGCCAAGCGCCGCTCGCAGGAACTGTTCATGCTCAACCTGCTGCTCATTACCCTGGGCGCAGCCTGGATCACGGAAAGGGCCGGACTGTCGCTGGCGCTGGGCGCTTTTGTTGCCGGCATGCTTATTTCCGAGACCGAATTCAAGCACCAGGTGGAAGAGGATATCAAACCTTTCCGCGACGTGCTGCTGGGCCTGTTTTTCATCACGGTCGGCATGCTGCTCAATATCCGCGTGGTGCTGGACAACTGGTGGCTCGTCTTGCTGCTGCTGTGCGCGCCCGTGCTGCTGAAATTTGCCCTGATCGCCGGCCTGGCCAGGCTGTTCGGAGCCTCCCAGGGCGTGGCCTTGCGCACCGGACTGGGGCTGGCGCAAGCGGGCGAATTCGGCTTCGTGCTGCTCAATCTGGCCGGCGGCATCAGGCTGATGGACCCGTTCGTGGTGCAGGTGGTGCTGGCGGCGATGGTGCTGTCGATGCTGATGGCGCCGCTGATCATTGCAAAGTCCGACGCGATCGTCATGAAGCTGGCCGCCAACGACTGGATGATGCAGTCGCTGGCGCTGACGAAAATCGCCACGCGCACCATGGCGGCCCAGAAACACGTGCTGATCGCCGGCTTCGGGCGCAGCGGGCAAAGCCTGGCGACATTATTGACGGAAGAAAAGATCGAATACCATGCGCTGGACCTGGACCCGGAACGCGTGCAGGAAGCGCAGCTGGCCGGCGCCCATGTGTCGTATGGCGACGCCGGCCGGCGCGAAAGCCTGGTGGCGGCCGGCATTTACCGCGCCAGCGCCGTCGTGATTACCTATGCCAACACGCCGGCGGCGCTGCGCTTGCTGCATATGGTCAATGAACTGGCGCCGACCTTGCCTGTCATCGTGCGCAGCTACGACGACAGCGACCTCGATCAGCTGCGCGAGGCGGGCGCCACCGAGGTGGTGCCGGAACTGCTGGAAGGCAGCCTGATGCTGGCCTCGCATGCGCTGATCATGATGGGCGTGCCGCTGCGCCGCGTGGTGCACCGGGTGCAGGCGGCGCGCGAAGAGCGCTATGCCTCGCTGCGCGGCTATTTCCATGGCGCCAGCGACGCCGGCGACGACGCCGAACTCGAACGCCTGCATTCGGTTACCGTCGGCGACGGCGCGCGCTGCATCGGTTTGCCCTTGAGCAGCATCGACATGGCGACCTCTGGCGCAGCGGTCACCACCATTCGCCGCGGCCGCATCAGCCTTGCCGTCACGCCCGAGACGCAGCTGGCCAGCGGCGACGTGGTGGTACTGCGCGGCAGCGCCGACGCGGTAGCCAGAGCGGAAACCCTGCTGCTGAAATAAATCAGGCCGAGGCGCTGACGACCAAATTGCGGCCATTTGCCTTGGCCTGGTACAGGGCCTGGTCGGCGTGCGCCACCAGTTGCTGCGCCACCACCTCGATCGGCAAGTCATCCGATTGCGACGGCAGGCTGGCCACGCCGATCGACACGCTGACCGAGGCTTGCACGGCCCCCGCTTGCCCGGCGCCGGGCAACTCGAACGGTGCGCCGGCGATGCTGGCGCGGATGCGCTCGGCAACAAAAGTAGCGCTGGCCAGGTCCGCATCGATCAGCAGCACCACGAATTCTTCGCCACCGAAGCGCCCCAGCGCATCGGAGCGGCGCAATTCCTGGCGGATGCGGGTGGCAACTTCGCGCAGCACTTCGTCACCGCCCTGGTGACCGTGGGTGTCGTTGACGCGCTTGAAATGGTCGATATCGATATACATGCAGGCGATGCAATACTGCTGGCGCCGCGCGCGGGCGATCTCTTCGAGCAGGCGCCGGTCGATATAGCGGCGGTTATAGACGCCGGTCAGCGCATCGGTCAGGCCGATATATTTCAGCATTTCATTGCTGATCACGTTTTCCAGGCAGATCGCGATAATCGACGCCATGTGCTTGACGAAGTCGGTGCCCAGCGCCGGCGTGAAGCGCGCGCTGTCGCTGCTGGCCAGGTTCAGGCTGCCAATCAGGCGCTTGTTGCGCAGCAAGGGCACCAGCGCCACGCTGCGCAGCACCACGTCGCTGGCCGGAAAGCGCGCGCCGTGCACGGCCGCATCGAACGGCCCCAGCAGCGGCATGGGCGGCGCGCCTTCGGCGGCCTGCTTGAAACCGAGCTCTTCAGGCAATTGCACGAACAGCATTTGCGGAAAGAGGCTGAAATCGACACCCAGCTTTTCCATCACCACCAGAATGTCGTCTCCCTCGTCGACCAGGCTCAGGGTCACGCCGTCAAGTTCGGAAACCACCGGCAAGGTGCGAAAAATGGTGCCAATCAATTCGGGAAAAGTGGCGGCGCCAACGATTTCAAGGTCGAACGCCTGGTGGCGGCCCATGATGTCGTGGTTGCGTTCGAGCTGATCGAGCAAATACGCCATGCGCGCGCGCAAGGCCTGGTTTTCCGCTTCCAGGCGGGTGATAGCTGCGGCCTCGCTCCTGGCATCGCTGCCCTGCTGGCCTGACACTGGCGATATCGGTTGACTCATATGAACCTTGAACCCTTCTGTGCGGCCACAACGCTTAAAACGCCAGTTCGAAACCGACTTCCTGGCCCACCACGATGGGCTCGTCGCCGCCCGCCGTGACGATGGCGTTCATGCCGAAGCAGATCGCGCCGTCGAGTTCGGGCTTGGCCCGATAATGCATGACATCGAGCGGGTCCGGTCCCGGCACGCCCGTGGCCTGGTCGACCGCGGGAATCGGGCAGCGCGGGCAAGGCTTGACGGGTTTCAGGGTGGTGGCGCCAAACTGCAGTGTATCGGCGTAATCTTCCTCGAAAGCGCCGATGCCGTCGAGTACCAGGTTGGGCCGGAAGCGGTTCATCGGCAACGGCGCGCGGCCGGCCGAGCGCAGTTTCTCGTTCACATCTTCCAGCGACGCCACGCTGGCCACCAGCAGCGGATAGCCGTCGGAAAACAAGGTGGGCGCGGCAATGCCGCCAGTCCACTTGGTGCCGGTGGCGCGCACCACGTCAGGGTGGAAGCGCGCCAGCCGGCAGGACGTGCCGATGGCGTTGGAAAACCAGGCTGCGGTCACTTCGTCGCAATCGTAGGCGCGCACCTGTTCGTCCCACAACTGCACTTCCAGCATGGGCGCCAGTTGCGGGTGCGGCAAGCCCAGTTCAATTTCCAGGCGCAACATGCCCGGCGCACGCAATTCCAGGGTCGAGGCCTTGATGGTTGGCACGATCAGCGCCATGCGCGGATGTTCGCGCTGGGTCAGGAAACGGCCGTCAGCATCGACCACCATCCACTCGCGGTCATACACGTGTTCGCTCATCAGGCCGCAGTCTGTCAGCACGGCTTCGCGCAGGGCGATGCCGGCGCACGATTTGATCGGGTAAAGGTTAATCTCGGACAGGATAGCCATGCGCCACTGGCAGCGCCGCAGCCGCTGCCGATTCATTGTTCAGGGGCGAAGTATGGCAGCAAAGCGGGCCAGCGTAAATCTGCCTGATGAGGCAAATGCGGCGCCGGCCCGGCAGGCCATCAATAGGTGTAGAAAATACGCTGGATTTCCTGCGTGCTGTTGGTCTTGGTCAGTGCCAGCATCAGCAGGATGCGGGCTTTTTGCGGGTTCAGGGTATCCGATACAACGCTGTCGAGTTCGTCGTCATTGGCTTCGCCATTGCGCGCCACGATGCCCTGGCCGACGCGGCTCGATCGCACGATCAACACGCCCTTCTGGCGCGCTTCGACCAGCGCCGGCTTCATTTGCGCCGCCACGCTGCCATCGCCCACGCCCGCATGGATGATGCCCTTGGCGCCGGCGGCAATAAAGGCGTCCATGCCGATGCGGTTCATGTTGGCGTAGCCATACACGATGTCCACTTGCGGCAGGGAGTCGAGCTTGCTGATGTCAAATTCCGATTCCAGCGTGTGCTTGCGCGTCGACTGGCGGTAAAAGAACGGCTTGCTGCCCTGAATATAGCCCAGCATGCCCAGTTCCGGCGACTTGAAGGTGTCGGTGGTCGAGGTGTTGGTCTTGGTGACTTCGCGCGCTGCATTGATCTGGTCGTTCAAGGCCACCAGCACGCCCTTGCCGACAGCCTCCTTGCTGCCGGCCAGCAGCACCGCGTTGTACAGATTGATCGGGCCATCGGCCGAAATCGCCGTCGACGGCCGCATCGCGCCCACCACCACCACCGGCTTGTGGCTCTTCACGGTCAGGTTCAGGAAATATGCGGTTTCCTCGATGGTGTCGGTGCCGTGCGTAACGACTACGCCATCGACGTCTTGCGAGGCCAGCAGCACATTGATGCGCTTGGCCAGGGCCAGCCAGTGTTCATTGCCCATGCTTTCGCTGGCGATCTGGAACACTTGCTCGCCTTTCACGTTGGCCACTTTTTTCAGTTCCGGCACGGCGGCGATCAGGCGCTCGACACCCACGGTAGCCGAAGTGTAGCCGACGGTGGTGGTGCTGTCGGCGCCGCTGCCGGCGATGGTGCCGCCGGTTGCCAGGATCACCACGTTCGGCAATTTGACAGCTGCCTGCTGCGCGCGCGCAGGCGCCGCAGCGACAAAGCTCATCATCAAGGTGGCCAGCATCAGCTGTGCACAAGATTGGAATTTGCGTGAAAACATGGTGCTCCTGTTGGTGATATGAAGAAAGTAACAAAGTGGTGGGCAAATTATATGTCATCGGTATCGCCTGCCAGCGACGATTTCGCCGGCGGCAAGCGTGTGCGCCCGCCGATGCGCTACAGTAGTCTCATTCCGACAACTTTACCCGCCACCATGCTTCTGCGCCCCCGCACCATGCCTTGCCTGCTGCTGCCCTGCCTGCTGGCGCTGGCCGCCTGCTCCACCCAGGTCGAGCTGCGCATGGCGCAACAGCAGGAGCAATGGGCAAACGAGGCGGCCCGGCAAGGCCATTGGCCGCAGGCACTGCGCACATATGAAGAGGCCATCGACAATGTCGAACTGGGCCATGGAGATACGAGCTGGCAGGCGCGCCTGCACCAGCAAGCCGCGCAGGCCGCCGGCGCCGCCTGCCGCCCCGATGCGCTCGAACACCATGTGCGCAGCGCCGCCGCGCTGTGGCGGCGTGCCGGGGTAGCCGCCGCACCAGCACCACCGTCGATGGAGCAATCTTGTGGAGCACAACCATGATCAGGACTGTCACCCTGCTGGCCATCGCCAGCGCCGCGCCGGCGCTGGCCGCAGAACCGGCACTGCCGCTGTGGGAAGCGGGCGTCTTTGGCGGCACCGCCGTCACGCCCGCCTATCCGGGTTCAAACGAGCGCTCGACGCGCACCCTGGCCCTGCCCTATCTTGTTTATCGTGGCGAAGTGCTGCGCGCCGACCGCTCGGGCGTCGGTGCGCGGCTGGTCAATACCGACAAAACCGAATTCGACGTCGGCTTTGCCCTGTCGCTGCCGGCCAGGTCCGATGAGGTGCCGGCCCGGCGCGGCATGCCGGACCTGGGCACCCTGGTGGAATTTGGCCCGCGCCTGAAGATCAAGCTGGCCGAACCGTCGCCAAACAGCAGCGTGCGGCTGGAGCTGCCGCTGCGCGCCGTGATCGAAGCGCGTGGCGGCCTGCATCGCCAGGGCGCCACCTTCGAACCGCGTCTGGCCTACACCGTGGCCGACCCGCAGGGGCGCTGGCATGTCGATACGGCCCTGTCCGCCGTGCTGGGCAATCGTGGCATCAATGGTTATTTCTATGGCGTCGAGCAGCAATTTGCCACAGCTGCGCGCCCCGCCTATGCGGCCAAAAGCGGCCTGATGCTGACCCGTCTCGGCCTGGGCGGCTCGTACCTGCTGCACCGCGACTGGCGCGCGTTTGCCTTTCTGCGCTACGACAACTACGCCGGCGCCGCCAACCGCGACAGCCCGCTGCTGCGCCAGAACAGCGGCACCTCGGCCGGCATCGGGCTGATGTGGACATGGCAGCGTTCCGGCCGTCCGGCATGGGGTGGAGAAGAATAGCCAGAAATTCAGTCGCTTGCCTTGGACTAATGACCTGGTACAAGCACCCGCATGCATGTCCGGCGCAATGCACGAATTATCGATAGCCTGGGAAGACCGTGCTGGCTGGCCGGGTTTCTGGAAGAATATAGACGATGCCATCGGACTGCTTGAAGGCAGGACTGACGACGCCTTGGTAAAACTTGGGCGGCACATTGATGCAGCCATACGAAATACGATTGTCGAGCGGCGTGGCGCTGGCCAGGCGCTGCAGCCGCTGTTCTCGCGGATTGCTGGTAACCACCGGGTGCAGGGAAATGGCGGCGTCGTAATCGACCCACAGGATTTCGCCGCCATGCAGATTGTGGCCCAGCGAGGCGACAAAGCGGCCCGCCGGCGTGGTGCGCTCCTCGGGCCGGATATCGGCCAGCTTGCGCGTGCCGATGCCGGGCGCCGAGTCGTCGCCCGACGACTGTCCCAGCAAGGCGGCCGAGGCGCCACGCAGGCTGCCGTCGGCATGGAAGACAAATACCTTGGCGCCGTGCTTGTCGACAATGACGAACGGCAGCTGGCCGTTATCGCCGGAATCGACGATCCAGTCCGCCAGCCTGCTCGCTTCGGCGGAAGCCGGCTCCAGCTTGAAGTCGGCCCGTCCCCCGGCAGCGAGCGCACAAGGCGCCGCCGCCAGGGCGCTCAGGGCCAGCAGAACGCCACCCCATCGCCCGGCCATCAGTTGCGATCCTGTTTGCGCGGATGCACGACCGGCACATACGGTGCTGGCGGCGCTTCCAGCGCAGTGACCGGCGGCGCTGGCGGTGCTGGCGGCGTTACGACCGGCACCGGCGGCAACACCGGCGGCGGCAGCGTGAATCGCGCACCAGGCGGCAAGGCCGGCGGCACCACCACCAGTGTCGCGATGGGCGGCGGCGCAGGCGTCACGTTATTCGGCGGCACGACCACCGGCGGTACTTCGCGTGCGGGCGGCACCAGGACTGGCGGCACGACCACGACCGGTGGCACAACCACTGGCGGCGGCACCACGACCACTGGTGGAACGACAACGACGGGCGGAACCACAACTACCGGTGGGACCACAACGACGGGCGGCACGACTACCGGCGGCACCACAACCACCGGTGGCACTACAACGACTGGCGGCACGACCACCGGTGGCACCTCGACCACGGGCGGTACGACGACTGGTGGTACGACTACTGGAGGCACCACAACAACTGGCGGTACGACCACTGGTGGCACCTCGACCACGGGCGGTACGACCACTGGCGGAACCACAACCACTGGTGGCACCACAACGACTGGCGGCACGACCACTGGCGGCACTACCACGACTGGCGGCACGACCACTGGCGGCACCTCGACCACGGGCGGCACAACCACCGGTGGAACCACAACCACCGGTGGAACCACAACCACCGGTGGAACCACAACCACCGGTGGAACCACAACCACCGGTGGCACCACAACGACTGGTGGTACGACCACTGGCGGCACTACCACGACTGGCGGCACAACAACTGGTGGCACCTCGACCACGGGCGGTACGACCACTGGCGGAACCACAACCACCGGTGGCACTACCACGACTGGCGGCACGACTACCGGTGGCACCTCGACCACGGGCGGCACGACCACCGGCGGCACCACAACCACGGGTGGCACTACAACGACTGGCGGCACGACGACTGGCGGTACCTCGACCACGGGCGGCACGACCACCGGCGGAACCACAACCACGGGTGGAACCACAACGACTGGCGGCACGACGACTGGCGGTACCTCGACCACGGGCGGTACGACCACCGGCGGAACCACAACCACCGGTGGCACTACCACGACTGGCGGCACGACCACTGGTGGCACCTCGATCACGGGTGGCACGATCACCGGTGGAACTACCACCACGGGCGGCACCTCGACCACGGGTGGCACGACCACCGGCGGAACTACCACCACCGGCGGCACCTCGACCACGGGCGGCACGACAACTACTGGCGGCACGACCACGGGCGGATCAACCACTACTGGCGGGTCGACGATCACCGGCGGCACCACCACCGCAGGGGTCACGGCCAGTGCGCCATTCACATAGGTAATCGCATAGTTCGACGGCGTAAAGGTACCGCCGGCCGCATTGCCAGGCGTAATCGCGTACGGTCCGGGCGCTGCGGCGTCGGCGGCGGCGCCGGGGCTGGTGCCGCTGACGCTGCCGATGCTTTCGCCGTTTTGCAGCGCGCTCGAGGTAAAGCCGCTCAGGTCCGGTGTCTCGCCGTAAGCCTTGGTGACGTTATTGGCAGTGATGCTCAGCGGCGCCGGCGTGACTACCAGCGCGCCATTGACATAGGTGATCGCATAATTCGATGGCGTAAAGGTGCCGCCCGATGCAGCGCTCGGAATGATGGCGTACGGTCCGGGCACGGGCGCAGTGGCCAGCGTGCCGGCGCTGGTCTCGGTCACGCTGCCGATGGTTTCGCCATTTTGCAGCGCGGTCGAGGTATAGGCGGACAAGGTCGGCGTCTGGCCGTAGACCTTGCTCGCATCCATCGCCGTGATGGTCAGCGGCGCCGGCGTCACGGCCAGTGCGCCATTGACATAGGTGATGGTGTAGTTCGATGGCGTGAAAGTGCCGCCGCCGGCCGCGCTGGGCACGATGGCGTACGGTCCGGCGACCGGCGCGGTGGCGGCAGCGCCGATGCTGTTTTCGGTCACATTGCCAACCGTTTCGCCGTTTTGCGTGCCGGCATAGGTGAAGGCCGACAGGGTCGGCGTCTGGCCGTAGACCTTGCTGGCATTGGCCGCCGTCACCGTCAACGCCGCCGGCGTGATATTGGCGGCGGTCGAGGCACTGCTGTTGACCGTGTAGTTGCTGGCGTCCGCCCCGGTAAGGCCCAGGCCGGTGCCCAGCACTGCCTTGTTGTTGCCGACATTCTGGTCGGCAAAGGTGGCCGAGCCGCCGGTGTAGCTGACGGTAGCCGTATCGGCCGCCAGCACGCCGCTCAGGCTGCGGCTGGTGATATCGGCGCTCTGGTTGCCGTCGTAGACCTTGCTGGCCGCGCCGATCGAACCGAGAATGGCCAGCGCGGTAATGTTGGCCGAGCTGCTGCCGCTGCCGTTGCCGAACAGCGCGAAGCGCGCCACATTGGCGCCGCCCAGGTCATAGCCGCTGTAGGTGACGGCCTTGCCGGCACCCACATTCTTGTCGCTGAAGGTGGCGATGCCGGGCACCAGCGTGACGTCGCCGCCGGCGCGCGGATCGCTGATGAAACCCAGGCTGGCGCCATTGGTGGCGTCGTACACCTTGTTCTCGGCGCGGGCGAAGACCCAGGCGCGCGCGTCGAGCGCGCCGACCACCTTGGTGCCGTAGGCAGCGATCTCGGCGGCCGTGTTGGCATAGCCGTTCGGATTGAACAGAATCAACGTGTTGGCGCCGCTGACCTTGCCGATGCCGGCGAACACCACAGTGCCGCCGGACACGCCGGGGCCGGTGCCGTCATTGTCGGCACGCAAGGTCACCTGGCCGCCATCGGCACTGACCGCGCTGTTGATGGTGATGGTATTGTCGGCAATCATGCTCAAAGCGCCGCCGCCATTCGCGCTCAAGGCGCCATTGATATCGATATTGTTGGTCGCGCGCATGGCGGTGGAACCGCCACCGTCGGTCGTCAGCGCGCCATTGATGACGATGTTGCGCCCGGCGTCCAGGCTCACTTGCGAACCGCTGCCGCTGGCCGTGATGGCCGCCGCCGAATCGAGCACCACATCGTTGAGCGCAATGAGCTTGAGGCCGGAACCGGCGGTGCTGGCGGTAATCGCCGCATTGACCAGCACGTCGTGGCCGGCGTTCAATTCCAGCGTTTGCGGCGTGGTCCAGGTCAGCGCGCTGCCGACCGTGATGTCATTGGTCGCGGTAATCACGCGGTTGCTGCTGGCCAGGCTCAGCGTCACCTGCGCTGGCGTTTCATCGCCGCCAGCCAGCGCGATCGTGTAGTTGACCGGATCGAGCAGCCAGGTGCCGGTCTTGCCTTTCGGCGCCAGCGTGTTGACATAAGCATCGGCGCCGCGCACCACGGTCTTGCCCGAGGTTTCAATCAGGCCGCCATTGCCGGACAGCGCGCCGCCCTTTGCCGTCAGCGTGCCGCCGAACGCGGTCGTGCCATCGGACCAGACAACGATCTGGCCGCCATTGCCCTGGCTGACGGCATCGGCGTGCACCACCGCGCCACTGTCGATGCTGGTGGACAGGGCATGGGCTTCGGCGCCCTTGCCCTGGTAATTGCCGCCGATTAGCACCGTACCGCCGCCGGCGTCGCCGGAAGCGTCGATGGCCGCCGTGCCGGTCAGCGCAATGTGCTGGCCCAGCACGGTGACCTGGCCACCGCGTTCGCCTGCGGCGCGGCCCGATGCATCGAGCGTACCGGCCTGCGTGACGCTGCCGCCGGCGGTATCGCCAAGCAGGCGGATCACGCCGTTGTGGTTTTCCAGCGTGCGGGCGCGTATCACGCCGCTATTGTTGACGGCGCTGCCCAGCAGGCTGCCTGCGCCTTGTGCGCTGAGCATCACCTGGCCGCCGTCAGCCTGGATCAGGCCACCGTTCTGCGCCAGTGCGCCGAGGACGCCGCGATCGACCGTAACATTGAGCAACTGTCCGCCCAGTACATCGAGCGTGACGGCGCTGCCGGCGGCCAGCGCCACCATGCCGCGGTTGGCGACGATGCTGCCCTGGTTATCGACCTTGCCGCCGACCAGCGCGACATAGCCGCCGTTCGCATTGATCGCGCCCTGGTTGACGATGGCGCCATTGCCGTTGCCGCTGAACTGATAGCGCCCGGCCATGAAATCGCCGTCGCTCAGCCCCAGGGTCGAGCCGACCAGGCCGCCTACATTGACCGATGCGCCCTTGCCGAACAGGATGCCGTTCGGGTTAATCAGGAACACCTTGCCGTTGGCGCTGAGGTTGCCCAGGATGCTGGACGGATCGCTGCCGATGACGCGGTTCAGCGCCACCGAATTGCTGTTCGGCTGCACGAACTGCACGCTTTCGCCGGCGGCGATATTGAAACTTTGCCAGTTGATCGCCACGTTCTGCGTCGATTGATTGATCACCATGCTGCCTGGCTTGCTGTTGTTGATGGTGGCGCCGCCGGCGGTCACGGTGCCGGCGGGCGGCAGCGCATACACATTGGCGCCGAGCGCCATCATCAGCGATACCGACAAGGTCTTCAGGGCGAACATGGCGGCGCTGGCGGTGCTGCCGCGCACCGACGACGAGGCCTTGCCGGCGCTGCTGGTGTTTTCGGAAACGGCGGCATAGGCGCCGGTCTTTTCATTCCATATCGAGCGGTAAATGTGGTTCATGGTGTCTCTCTGTTCTGTGTTGGGCGTGATGGGTCGGACTGTGCGTGGATCACCACTGGCTTAGAAATACTTCACCGCCTGGATCCAGAAGCGTCCGCCCTTGTCCGGGGCCGAGGTGGCCACGGCGCCGCCCAGCTTGTGCGCGTAATACGTACGCACCACGAAATTATTGTTGTCGGCCCAGCTAAGGCCAATGCCGGCGCCGCTCAGGGTGCGCTTGTTGTCGCTCGCCGCCCACTGGTTCTTGTTCAGCGATACAGTGCCGGTATCGACAAAACCGATCAGCTGCATCTGGCCGGGCATGCTGGCCGGCAGCGGCGGCAGCCGCAGCCGCGCCTCCAGGTTCAGCACATAGCCCTGGTCGGCATATGCCTCGCCTTCCGGATAGGCGCGCACGCCGTTGACGCCGCCGAGCTCCATGCGTTCGGACACGTCCAGGTTTTTCGATGCCAGCTGGCCGTTGATGGCCGCATACAGCGACACCGAGTCGCTGACGCTTTGCAAACGCGTCGCGCTGAAAGCCAGCTTGTGGTAGCCGCCATTGCTGCGCGCCGTCAAGGCGTCAAACGCACGCACGTCGGCCGTCTGGATGTCGAGGTCGCCGCTGGTCAGCGCCAGCGCATAGTTGTTCATGCCGCCCCCGCCAAGATTGTCGCGGTGATCGCCAATCAGGCCGATGGTGGCGGCGCGCACTTTTTTATCGTTGACGATGGACGCCACCTGGACCTTGTCCTGGAAGGTCTTGTCGTCATACGACAGTTGCGCATACAGATTGCTGTCGCGCGAGCGGATCAGCGGATAACTGGCGTAGACGCCGGCGATTTTCGCCGTGCCCCGGGCGTCGAGGCTGTCAAATTCCTTGCCCAGCTTGTAATCGAGCCGGCTGTACGCGGCGCCCACCGTGGCGCGCCCCACCTGCAGCTGGTACGAGGCGCGCGCATATTTCAGGCCATCGCCGGAAGTGAGCACGCGCAAGGTCGCCACGTCGCCGAGGCCGAACGGCTGGTTCAGGTTGATCGTGCCGCCAATGCGGTGCTCACCCGTATAGCGGCTGCCGGCATTGTCGGCGTCAATGCTGCCGGTCACGCGCTGGCCGGGCTGGACATCGACCAGCAGGTCGGACGTGCCGGGCGTGGCGCCGGGCGCCAGGGTCGACTTGACGACCACCCCAGGCAAGTCCGACAGCAGCAGCAGGCGCTGCTCCAGCGGTTCACGCATTACCGTGTCGCCGCTGTCGATGCCACCGAGCAAGGCGCCGACACGGCCGTCGGACATATTGGTCTGGTTCTTCAGGCCGATCTGGCCATATTGGCCTTCCAGCACCGCGATGGTGACCACGCCCTGCTCGATATCCTGCGCCGGCAAGTAGGCCTGGGCGACAAAATAACCGTTGCGGCGGTACTCCTGTTCAATGCTCAAGGCCATGGCGTTCAGTTCGTCCACCGTCAGCGCACTGCCCGGCTGGAAGCCCGTCAGGGCCAGCAGCGCCGCTTCCGGATAGGCCACGGCCCCCGTCACGCGCAAGCGCTGGACCTTGATGCTGGCGCTGGAAGCAGGCGCGGCGGCTACCGGTGCGGCGCTTTGCTCGACGCGCAGGCGCGGTGCTTCCTGCTGCGGCGCCGGTGCTGGCGGAATCTGGCGCAGCTGGCTGCCGGCGCTCGGTACTTGCTGCGCCAGGGCGATGCTCTGCGTGAGCGCCAACATGGCGAATGGCAGGAATTTGATATGGGACATGCTGGCCTCGACTTGAATGTGTGTGAACTGTAAATTTCCAAGTTGATATTGCCTGTTGGAAAAATTACTATCTGCCGGTTACCGTACATAGCGATATTTGCCGCAACCGGCAAAATCCGGCAAAACGAGGCCGGGCGGGCCTTCCAGGGGCGCCATGCGCGCGCCGCCGGGAACAGGAAGTTTGCTAAAATGTCGTTTGTCGTGTGGTTTAGCAACACTGACAGCAGCGTCTTTCACAAGACAACAGCGCCTGTCGCTCAATAATGTGCAGCCCGCCGTATCTGACCAGAAACGGCCGTTGCGAACCAAGGGCAGTAAGCATGAACGACATTTACCGTGCCGGCACCGCCGCGCGCGCAGCCCAGCCTGCGCTCCTGAAAACGGGTCTGTTGCAAGAAGCCATCTTCAGCAGTCCTTATTTTTCCTGCATCGCCACCGATGCGCAGGGTGTGATCCAGCTGTTCAATGTCGGCGCCGAGCGCATGCTGGGCTACCAGGCCAGCGATGTGATCGACCGCATTACGCCAGCCGGCATTTCCGATCCGGCCGAGGCCATCGCGCGCGCCGCCGCGCTCTCGCTGGAACTCGATACGCCGATCACCCCCGGTTTCGAAGCGCTGGTCTACAAGGCCTCGCGCGGTATCGAAGACAGTTATGAGCTGACCTATGTGCGCAAGGATGGCAGCCGCTTCCCGGCGATCGTGTCGGTCACGGCGCTGCGCGATGCGGACGACACCATCATCGGCTATCTGCTGATCGGCACCGACAATACCGTGCGCAAGCAGGCGGAACAGGAGCGCGAGCTGCTCAACCGCGTGCTGAGCGACAATAGCGTCGAGCTGGAAAACGCACGCGCGCAAGCGGACAAGGCCAACCGCGCCAAGTCGGAATTCCTGTCCAGCATGAGCCATGAATTGCGCACGCCGCTCAACGCGGTGCTGGGCTTCGCGCAGCTGATGGCGTCGGACACGCCGCCGCCCAGCGCCTCGCAGCAACGCTCGCTGGACCAGATCCTCAATGGCGGCTGGTATCTGCTGCGCCTGATCAATGAAATTCTCGACCTGTCGATGATCGAATCGGGCCGGGTCGCCATGTCGCGCGAAGCGATGGCGCTGACCGAAGTCTTGCGCGACTGCCGCGCGATGATCACCCCGCAGGCGCAAAAGCGCCAGATTACGCTGACCTTCCCTACACTCGCCCAGCCGTTCTACGTGCATGCCGACCTCACGCGGGTCAAACAGGTGGTCATCAACCTGTTGTCGAACGCCATCAAATACAACCGCACTGGCGGCAGCGTGCTGGTGGAATGCCAACAGCATGGCGAGCGGGTGCGCCTGAGCGTGCGCGACACCGGCAATGGCCTGAGCGCCGAGCAACTGCAACAACTATTCCAGCCATTCAACCGGCTGGGACAGGAAGCCGGCACCGAGGAAGGCACCGGCATCGGTCTGGTGGTGACCAAGCAACTGGTGGAACTGATGGGCGGCACGATGGGCATGGAAAGCGAGGTCGGGGTCGGCACGCTGTTCTGGATCGAACTGGCGGCGTCATCGGCTCCAGAACTGCAGCTCGGCGAGCATGCCGCAGACATCCGGGCACCATCGGCTGACACGCCGTTCGATGCACCGCGCCGCAAGGTGCTGTATGTGGAGGACAACCCTGCCAACCTGATCCTGGTCGAGCAACTGATCTCCCGCCGCAGCGACCTAGGCATGCTCAGCGCCGTCGATGGCCACCTCGGCATCGCGCTGGCGCGCCAGCACCAGCCCGACCTGATCCTGATGGACATCAACCTGCCCGGCATCAGCGGCAGCGAAGTGCTGGGCTTGCTGCGCCTCGACCCGCTGACGGCGCACATTCCCGTCATCGCCCTGTCGGCCAACGCCCTGCCGCGCGACGTGCGCAAAGGCCTCGACGCCGGCTTCCTGCGCTACCTGACCAAGCCGATCAACGTGCCCGAGTTCATGGAAGCGCTCGACACGGCGCTCAGCCTGACGGCCGCGCCATAACCCGCTCGATATGCCAGAAACAAAAAAACCTCGCCAGCCGCGAGGTTTTTTTGTGCCTTGCAAAATGCAAGTTTCATTGACTGTACTGAACTCAGTGCTCGCCCAGCGCGGCCCGCACCGCCTGTTCCAGGTGATCGAGGCCGAACGACACATCGACCGGCTGATCATTGAGAAAAAAGCTTGGCGTGCCGCGCAGGCCCAGCTTGACAGCCGCCGCATGGTGCTCGCGCACGCGCTGCAGGTACAGATGATCGTTCATGTCGGCATGGTAGCGCGTCATGTCGAGCTCGATTTCCTCGGCATAACGCGTCAGCGCCGCTTCCTTCAGATGCTGCGGCTGGCGAAACAGCGCCGCATGCATCGCCCAGAACTTGCCTTGCGCGGCAGCCGCCTCGGACGCCTCTGCCGCCAGCTCCGCATGCGGATGGGCGGCAGCGTCGGGAAAATGGCGAAACACAAAGCGCAACCTGTCCCCATAGGTGTCCACCAGGTGGCGCGTCAGCGGCTCGGCCTGCGCGCAGTGCGGGCATTCGAAGTCGCCGTATTCGACCAGCGTTACTCTGGCTTCAAGGTTGCCGGTAGCGTGTTCGGCGGACGACAGTCCGGCAATATCAGTATCAGTATCGGTCATCAGGTTTCTCCCGGCCGCGCAAGGCGGCCTGTCAGTGTAGGGGCGTTGATTGACTATAACCCCATTGCCCATCAGGAGGTCGCGCCGTACAAACGTAACAATGCCCGCCGGCGCAAGGCGCGGGCAGGCATGGGGAAAACCAGGCCGGTGTCAGGTGGGGCCCGGCACCGCCATTATCAGACGTTGAACAGGAAGTTCAGCACATCGCCATCCTTGACGACATATTCCTTGCCCTCGGCGCGCATCTTGCCCGCTTCCTTGGCGCCAGCTTCACCCTTGTAGGTGATGAAGTCGTCATAGGCGATGGTTTGCGCGCGGATGAAGCCGCGTTCGAAGTCGGTGTGGATCACGCCGGCCGCTTGTGGGCCGGTGGCGCCGACCGGAATCGTCCAGGCGCGTACTTCCTTGACGCCGGCGGTGAAGTAGGTTTGCAGGCCCAGCAGCTTGTAGGCGGCGCGGATCAGGCGGTCCAGGCCTGGCTCTTCCATACCCATGTCGGCCAGGAAAGCGCCCTTGTCGGCGGCGTCCAGGTCGGCGATTTCCGCTTCCATCGAGGCGCAGATGGCAACGATCGGAGCGTTCTGCGATTTGGCGTAGGCGGTCAGCTGGTCCAGCAGCGGATTGTCGGTAAAACCGCTGTCCGAGACGTTGGCAACGAACATGGC
This sequence comes from Janthinobacterium sp. 1L-D-8-B-C4, assembly GCF_057291295.1. Classification (NCBI taxonomy): domain Bacteria; kingdom Pseudomonadati; phylum Pseudomonadota; class Betaproteobacteria; order Burkholderiales; family Oxalobacteraceae; genus Janthinobacterium; species Janthinobacterium sp. 1L-D-8-B-C4. Next base: position 64,676 of record NZ_JBXAVX010000016.1, on the reverse strand, counting down.
CGGCTTGGCGGTGATCAGGCACAAAGGCTTGATCAGCAGCATTTCGTCGGCGTCCAGGCCCATCGCGCGCACCGGCTTGGCGTCGTTCAGGTAAGGCATCATGCGTTCCATGATGGCCAGCAGCTTGGCCGCGTCCTTGTCGCCGGAGCGGGCTTTCTTGTTTTCGCGGTGGATTGCTTTTTCCACGGTGCCCATGTCGGCCAGCGCCAGTTCGGTCTGGATGACTTCGATATCGTCGAGCGGGTTGATCTTGCCGGCGACGTGGATCACGTTGTCATCTTCGAAGCAGCGCACGACGTTGACGATGGCGTCGGTTTCGCGGATGTGCGACAGGAACTGGTTGCCCAGGCCCTCGCCTTTCGAGGCGCCAGCCACCAGGCCGGCGATGTCGACGAACTCGACGATGGCGTTGACCATGCGTTCCGGCTTGACGATGGCGGCCAGCGCATCCATGCGCGGGTCCGGCACTTCGACCACGCCGACGTTCGGCTCGATGGTGCAGAAAGGATAGTTTTCAGCCGGGATGCCGGCTTTCGTCAGCGCATTGAACAGGGTGGACTTGCCGACGTTCGGCAAGCCGACGATACCGCATTGGAGACTCATGAAAAACCTTTAATTATCAAAGCACAGTGATCAAAGCAGCCGTCGATCGGCGTGCTGGCGGTGCTGTTAGGAAAAATGGTGGTCGTGCGACGATTCCGATGGTTTGGACAACGACATTCAGGACGTCATTGTACCCCTGCCCGCCACGCGGCAACAGCTTTGCTGCACCGGCTTGCCGCACCGGCTGGCTTGTGCGCCATCGGTTTGCAACATCAGGCCGTATGCAACTTCATGGTGGCGGCCTCGAACTTGCCGTCGACAATCTGCGGCATCACCAGTAGCGACTTGTCGATCGCCTGCTCGATCAGCTCCTGGTCTTCGCGGCGCGGACGGTGCAGCACGAAATCGGCCACCTGCTGCTGCAGGTTCAGGCTGCGCGGATGGCCGATGCCCAGGCGCAAGCGCCAGTAATCCTGCGTGCCCAGTGCCGCCGTGATGTCTTTCAGGCCATTGTGGCCGCCGGCCGAGCCGCCTTTTTTCAGGCGCGCGATGCCGGGCATCAAATCGAGCTCGTCGTGCACCACCAGCACTTCGTCGGCGGCGATCTTGAAAAAGCGCGCCAGCGCGCCGACCGACTGGCCGGAGCGGTTCATGAAGGTCAGCGGTTCGAGCAGCCACACGTCCTGGCCGTTGATCGAGGTCTTGGCCAGCATGGCGTTATAGCGCGAATCGCGCTGCAAGCGCGTGCCGGGCAGGCTGTTGGCCAGGTTGTCGACCAGCCAGAAGCCGGCATTGTGGCGCGTTTGTTCGTATTCGGGTCCCGGGTTGCCGAGGCCGACGATCAGGCGTATGGGCATGGCGATGTCTGCAGTAAAAAAGCTATTATCGGTGAAAACAGGCGGAAAAAAACCCGCCGGAGCGAGCCAGGCGGGTTTTTCCTTGCCATGACCGCCTTGCGGCGGCGGCACAATTACTTCTTGTCGGCTTCAGCAGCAGCAGCGGCAGCTTCTTCGGCTTCAGCGGCAACAGCGCCAGCCGGGATCGAAGCGGTAGCGATGGTCTGGTCATCGCCGTGGCCAACAACGGTCACGCCAGCTGGCAGGACCAGGTCGCTCACGTGCAGCGAGTGACCGACGTCGATGTTCGACAGGTCAACCGAGATGAACTCTGGCAGTTGGCCTGGCAGGCACGATACTTCGATTTCGTTGGCAACGTGGCTGATGGTTGCGCCATGCAGTTTGACTGCTGGGGAAACGTCGGCGTTTTCGAAGTGCAGCGCCACTTTCACGTGGATAGCTTGCTTGGAGTCAACGCGCTGGAAGTCAGCGTGCAGTACCAGTTGTTTGTATGCGTGGACTTGGAAGTCGCGCAGCAGCACTTGCTGGGAAACACCGTCGATTTCCAGTTCCAGGATCGACGAGTGGAACACTTCTTTTTTCAGCGCGTGGTACAGAGCGTTGTGATCCAGGGAAACCAGGACCGGGGCTTCTGCGCCACCGTAGACGATACCAGGGGTCTGGCCGGAAATGCGCAGGCGGCGGCTCGCTCCGGAACCTTGCAATTCGCGTTTGAATGCGATAACTTTCATGTGAAACTCCAAATAAAACAAGACTCGCGTCTTGTGTGATGAAGACTCCCGCGACCAGGAGACTTCGGAAAATGGGTGCGGATGCACCCCGAAAACCACTAAAGCAGCGGCGCGGCCGGTTTGAAAACCGGTCGCGCCGCTGGTCTTACGTTATTTACTACCGCTTACCGTATCAATCGATAAACAGGGAAATGACCGAATCACCCTTGATGATGCGCTTGAACGTCTCGGCCAGCAGCGGCGCGCACGTCAGTTGACGAATCTTGCCGCAGGCCAGGGCCGCTTCGGACAGGGGAATCGTGTCGGTGACCACCAGCTCGTCCAGCGACGAGGCCGAAATACGGTCGATCGCCGGGCCGGACAGCACCGCGTGCGTGCAATACGCCACCACTTTCTTGGCGCCGCGCTCCTTGAGCACTTCGGCGGCCTTGGTCAGGGTGCCTGCGGTGTCGACCATGTCATCCATGATCACGCAGTTGCGGCCTTCGACTTCACCGATGATGTTCATCACTTCGGAGACATTCGCTTTTGGACGGCGCTTGTCGATGATGGCCAGGTCGCAGCCCAGGCGTTTTGCCAGGGCGCGCGCACGTACCACGCCGCCGACGTCCGGCGAAACCACCAGCAGATCCTGGTAGTTTTTCTTTTGCAAGTCGCCCAGCAGGATCGGCGAGGCGTAGATATTGTCGACTGGAATATCGAAGAAGCCCTGGATCTGGTCGGCATGCAAGTCCATGATCAGGACGCGCTCGACACCGGCTTTTTCCAACATGTTGGCGACGACCTTGGCCGAAATGGCCACACGCGCGGAGCGTGGACGACGGTCCTGGCGGGCATAACCAAAATACGGAATCGCTGCGGTGATGCGGCCTGCCGATGCGCGTTTCAGTGCATCGACCATCAGGATGATTTCCATCAGGCTGTCGTTGGTCGGGGCGCAGGTGGATTGCAAAACAAAAACATCCTTGCCGCGCACGTTTTCGTTAATCTCGACCATTACTTCGCCGTCGGAGAATTTCGAAACGTTTGCTTTACCGAGAGGGATGCCGAGATTTTTTGCGACCCCCTCTGCCAACGCTGGATTCGCGTTGCCGGTAAAAACCATCAGGTTTTCGTAAGCCATGGGAGTCCCAAGAGGTGATATAGAAGTCTTGAAAAGAACTAACCGGGCATAGGCCCGGTCAGTCTGTGTTATGCATGTGCCGTTTAACGGCTTGCTTCCCGTACTGGACGCCAACTTCGCATCGACAGACTACGGTGAAACGGGTGGCAGGGGAAGAAGGATTCGAACCTTCGCATGCTGGAATCAAAATCCAGTGCCTTAACCAACTTGGCGACTCCCCTACGCAACTGACTGCTTGCTGTCATGTTGGCCGGTATTATACCGACTTTTTGAAGCTAAGCAAAATCTTTTTTTGCTACTTGCAACATCGTGAGCAGCGGATGGTGGCTTAACGCTTTTGCCTTCCAGGCCGACCAGACGACAGGCACATTGCTGAGCACTGCATCTGCTTCTTCCTCAGTGGAAAACGCGCCAAACACACAAGCACCGGAACCAGTCATCCTGGCCTCACCGTAAGCACCCAGCCATTCTACCGCATCTGCTACCGGCTTGAAAAGACTGCATGCTACTTGCTGTAAGTCATTCTTTCCAAACCCGTTCGCGCTGCTGCTTTCTGCGAGGTGCCTGGAAAAGTCCGCTATTGTGACGGCTTCGGTATCCCTCGTCAAGCCTTCCGCGCAAAAAATTGCAGCGGTGGGTACTTGCACGCCCGGCTCGATCACCACATACCAGCATGCAGGCGTCGCGACCGCCTGCATTTCCTCGCCCACGCCTTCGGCAAAGGCGTTCTCGCCAAAGATAAAAAACGGAATGTCGGCGCCCAGCGGCAGGCCCAGCGCCATCAGCTCTTCGCGGCTCAAACCGCCCTGCCACAAGGTGTTCAACGCCATCAAGGTAGTGGCCGCGTCGGATGAACCTCCACCGAGGCCGCCCCCCATCGGCAGCACCTTGTCGATGGCGATATCGACGCCGCGCGGCAAGCTACCCGTGCGGCGCAGCACTTCGGCCTGCAGCAGCTTTGCGGCGCGGATGATCAGGTCCTGCTCTTGCGGCACGCCCGGCAGGTCGGTCACGCGCAAGATCAGGTCATCGTCGCGCAATGCAAAGTGCAAGGTGTCGCCATGGTCAACCAGCTGGAAGACGGTTTGCAGCAGATGGTAGCCGTCGGCACGGCGGCCGTTAACGTGCAGGAAAAGATTGAGCTTGGCAGGCGCCGGGCAATTGTTCAGTGTGGTCAATGTCATGGTGCGGTGGTGGCAGGAACAGGATCGAGCACGATGCGCAGCGAGACGGCGTCGGCCTGGGCGCTGGCATTGCGTTCGGCATCGATGCGGCGCGGCTGCGGTACCGCATCGGGAGTGGCCGCATCTTGCCACGAGACATAGCGAAGGCGCCAGCCATCCCTGGTTGTCACGCTGTCATTTTGCGGCGAGGCAATAAAACGCTTGCCGTCGGCGCCGGTCGCATGGCCTTGCAGCCAGTCGCGCAGGCCAGACACGGGCAGCGACCAGCCCAGTAGGCGCGCGCTGAGCGTATCGATGTCCGGCGCGCTGCGTGGCGGCTTGCCGCTTTGCGTCAAGATCGCTTCCTGCGGCGTGACGGCAATCGTCGCCAGGGTGCTGCCGACCGGCGAAAACAGGGTCACATCGGTGCGCTGGGGCGTTTGCTGCCAGGTGAAATTGACGGTGGCCGATTCGGGCTTGTCATTTTTCTGGTACACCACGTTCAGGCGGCCGGCCAGGTCGATCTGCTCGCGGTAGGCGGCGACGGTGTGCGACGAGGGCGGCTGGCCGGAGGTGAATGGGAGCGTGGTGCAGGCGGAGAGGGCCAGGCAGAGGGCTGTGAGGGGGATGAGGTTTTTTGTCATGGGAGCTTTAGAAATCACCCCAAGTGCAAAAGCCGGGGTCGGACCCTCAGGGTCCGACCCCGGTCCCTGCCTTGGGGTTTAAATTACAAACTGACATTCAACCGCGCCAAGGTACTTTTCAGCGCATCGTTTTTCGGATCCTTGGTATTCGCTTCGCGCCACAGCTGTTGCGCGCCATCCTTGTCGCCCTTCTGCCACAGCACTTCGCCCAGGTGCACGGCGATTTCCGGGTCGGGGCGTACGGCGTAGGCGCGGCGCAGCGCGTCTTCGGCGGCCGGCAAATTACCCATGCGGAACTGTACCCAGCCCATGCTGTCCATGATGAACGGGTCGCCCGGCGCCATCTGCAGCGCGCGCTCGATCAACGCCAGCGCTTCGGGCAGGCGGATATTGCGTTCGGCCAGCGAGTAGCCCAGCGCATTGTAGGCATGCTGGTTGTCGGGCGCGATCTGCATCACGCGGCGCAAGCTCGCTTCCATCTGGTCGAGCTTGTCGAGGCGCTCAGCCAGCAAGGCGTAGTCGTACAGCAGTTCGGGATTGTCGGGGAAGCGCACCAGGGCGTTTTCCAGCACCGTGTAGGCGCTTTGCACATAGCCGGCGTCGCGCAGCAGTTGCGCATCGACCAGCAGGATCTGGCCCTGGGCGGCAGGGTCGTCGACCTGCGTTTCGGCCAGGGTCTTGCGCGCGCCGTCGAGATTGCCGCTGCGCGCCATCAGCTGCGCGCGGCGCAAGCGGGCGTCCAGGTAGCCAGCGGACGCATTGCTGTCGACCTTGTCCAGCCAGGCGATGGCACCAGGAATGTCGCCGCGCGACTCGGCGATCTGCGACAGTATCATCAGTGCCTTGAACGGATCGCGCGCGTCGCCCGGGTTCTTGTCGAGCACGGCCAGGAAACGCTTGAAATATTGTTCGGCGCCCTTGGCGTCTTCCAGCTGCAGGGACACGATGCCCAGCGCATACAGGCCGGCCACATTGTCGGGCTGGCTCTTGAGCAGCGCCAGGAACTGCGTGCGCGCCGCTTCGAGCTGCTTCTGCTCGACCAGCAAGCGCGCATAGGCGGCGCGCACTTCGACCGCATCGGGGTTTTTGGCGAGGAAGTCAGACAGCACCTTGTTGGCCGCCTGCGGCTCGCCCGTCACTTGCGCCAGGGTCAGCACGGCCAGCTCGGAGGCCGGCTTCATCTGCAGGGCTTTATTGGCTTCGGCAATCGCGCGTTCGCGCTCGCCGATCGACAGCGCGCCCTGCGACAGCACCAGGTGCGCTTCGAACAGGTCATGGTACGGTTCCACCAGGCGCACCAGCATGGAATAGGCATACAGTTTGTCGTTGGCGCGGGACAAGATTTGCTGCGTCTGGAACAGGGCCACGCCGCGCGATCCGGGCGGCGCCGCTTCGATGCGCTGGGCAAAAATCGGCTCGGCTTCCTCAATCTTGTCGGTCAGCACCACGAAACCGAGGAAGAACTGGGTGGCCTCGTCGGATTCCGGCGCCAGGTCGCGCCACAAGCGGATGGCCGCCAGCGCTTCGCCGCCCTGCTTGGCCGCCAGCGCCATTTCGGACGCGCGGCGCGCCAGGCGCGGATCGCGCGTCTGCTGGGCCGCCATCATCATGGTCACGTACGGCCCCTGCCACTGGCCGTTCTTGAATTCCATTTCGGCCTTTGTCAGCTTGTACAGCAGTTCGCTGTTCAGGTCGACATTGGGCAGGGCATTCGGCTTGCCATCAGGAGCGTCGGGACTGGCCGCAGCCGGGCTGGCCGGGGCGTCCATGGGGGCGGTGGACGTTTGCGCCATGGCATGCGTAGCCATCAGGGCGGACAAGGTTACAATGGCGAAAGCGTTTTTCAAAGGCTGATCCTGGCTGAACGGCAAAGTTTGATTCTACGCCCAACCCGTGCTTTGCGTACTTCACGCATGTAACGAAATATATTCAAGCAGCAAGCGGGCATGCCATCGGCCAGCCTGCCCATCCGTTTTCATCAGCGAGTCCTATGCCAGAATTGCCAGAAGTCGAAGTCACGCGGCGCGGTGTTGCGCCCCATATCGAAGGGCGCGCCGTGCGCGCGGTGGTGCTGCGCCGCGACGGCCTGCGTTGGCCCTTCCCCGCCGCCCTCGGTGAACAGCTGTCGGGCCAGACCATCGGCCTGACCGGCCGGCGCGGCAAATACCTGCTGATCCATTTCCAGCATGGCACCCTGATCATCCACCTGGGCATGTCGGGCCACCTGCGCGTGCTGCCGCCTGGCACCGAAGCGCTCAAGCACGACCATTTCGACCTGGTGGTCTCGGGCGACGATGGCGAACAGATACTGCGCCTGACCGACCCGCGCCGCTTTGGCGCCGTGCTGTGGCACGACCTGGCCGATGGCCCGCTCGACACCCACGTGCTGCTGCGCGGCCTCGGTGTCGAGCCGCTCGAAGGGGCCTTCACGGGCCAGCTGCTGTTTGAAAAGACACGCAACCGCAACACCAATATCAAGCAGGTGCTGCTGGCCGGCGATATCGTGGTCGGCGTGGGCAATATCTATTGTTCCGAAAGCCTGTTTCGTGCTGGCATCAACCCGAAGACGCCGGCCAGGCGCATTGGCCTGGCGCGCTACGAAAAGCTGGCGCAGGCGATCCGCGACGTGCTGGCCGAAGCGATTATCCAGGGCGGCAGCACCTTGCGCGACTTTCTGAACGTGAACGGCCAGTCAGGCTATTTCCAGCAAACGTATTTCACCTATAACCGGACCGGCAAGCCCTGCCGCGTGTGCGGCGCGCCGATCCGGCAAATCGTGCAGGGACAGCGTTCCACGTTTTATTGCGTGAACTGTCAAAAATAAGGGATATGCACATGGTGAGGGACCTGGAACAATACGGCGCCTGGCGCCAGGACGTGCTGGCCGCCTTGCGCAGCTACCAGCAGGCGGCGCAAACGGCCGGCCTGGTCGACGGCGCCTCGGCGCTGCGCCTGGCGCGCTGCCTGTCGCGCCTGGCGGACGACCGCCTGTCGGTCGCCTTCGTGGCGGAATTTTCGCGCGGCAAATCCGAACTGATCAACGCCATCTTCTTTGCCGACTATGGCCAGCGCATCCTGCCCTCGGGCGCGGGCCGCACCACCATGTGCCCGACCGAGCTGCTGTACGATCCTGCTTGGGAGCCGGCCATCCGCCTGCTGCCGATCGAAACGCGGGCGCAGAACCTGTCGACCAGCGACTACCGCGAGCTGCCCGGCGCCTGGACGGTGCTGCCGCTGAACCTGGACGCCGGCGGCGACATGCAGGACGCGATCCGCCAGGTGAGCCTGACACGCAAGGTCAGCGTGGACGAAGCGGCGCGCTACGGCCTGTATGACGCCGACGACGCCGATGCGCAGGCCATGCTCGATGAAGACGGCCTGGTGGAAATTTCGATGTGGCGCCACGCCATCATCAACTTCCCGCACCCATTGTTGAAACAGGGCCTGGTGATACTCGACACGCCCGGCCTGAACGCAATCGGCACCGAACCGGAACTGACCCTGAACCTGATACCGAACGCGCACGCGGTGCTGTTCATCCTGGCGGCCGACACCGGCGTTACGCGCAGCGATATCGAAGTGTGGCGCAACCATATCGGCGCCGATGGGGGCAGCGGCCGGCTGGTGGTGCTCAATAAAATCGACAGCATGTGGGACGAGCTGCGTGGCGAAGTGGAAGTGGCGCAGGCCATCGAGCGCCAGCAGGCCAGCGTGGCGCACCTGCTGGCGCTCGATGCGGGCCAGGTGTTTCCCGTCTCGGCGCAAAAGGCGCTGGTGGGCAAGATCAACCACGACGACGCGCTGCTGGAAAAAAGCCGCTTGCTGCCGCTGGAAGCGGCGCTGTTCAATGAGCTGATCCCGGCCCGGAAAAGCATCATCCGGCGCCAGCTGGACTTCGACCTTGAGGCGATCCTCGCCGCGCAGCAGGTGCAATACGGCGCGCGCGCGCGCGGCATCGCCGAGCAGCTGCACGAGCTGCACAGCCTGCGTGGCAAGAACCAGAGCGTGATCGCGCACATGATGCGCCGCATCGATATCGAGAAAAAGGAATTCGACAGCAGCCTGTTCAAGCTGCAGGCGACAAGGGCCGTGTTTACCCGTTTGTCGACCGAGCTGTACACCAGCCTGGGCATGGAGATCGTGCGCGACGATATCGACGCGGTGCGCCTGGCGATGCAGCGCAGCCGCTTTTTCACGGGCCTGCGCGACGCCATGCGCCAGTATTTTGAACGCATCGGCCAGAACCTCGACCGCTCCGAACGCAAAACAAACGAGATTACCGAAATGATGCAGGTGATGTACCGCCGCTTCGCCACCGAACATGGCCTGGCGCTGGCGATGCCGATGCCGTTTTCGCTGGCGCGCTACCGCCAGGAGATCGATGCGATCGAAGCGGTGTATCACAAGCAGTTCGGCACGGCCACCCTGCTCACCACCAGCCGCGTGGTGCTGATGGAAAAATTCTTCGATACCATCGCCTCGCGCGTGCGGCGCAGCTTCACCGCCGCCAATGACGACGCCAGCGCCTGGCTGAAAGTGATCATGGCGCCGCTCGAAGCGCAGATCGTCGAATACAAGGAACACCTGAAACTGCGCCTGGCCTCGATCCAGCGCATCCATGACGCCACCGACAGCCTGGAGCAGAAAATCGCCGGCTTCGAAGCATCGCTGGCCGCGCTGGAGCGCGACAAGGCGCAACTGGCGCAACTGGCCGCAGCGCTGCGCGCGGCCATCGCCACCTGACTACTGAACCGAACATCTACCGGAACCCTGCATGAAACGTCTGCTGCATCCGCTGTCGCCCGAAACGGGCGCGGCATCGCTTGAGAACTATGTTGATCCCACTTTTTCCGCCACCGTCATCGCCTGGCAAAAACAGCATGGCCGCCATGCGCTGCCATGGCAAAACACGCGCGACGCCTACCTGATCTGGCTGTCCGAAATCATGCTGCAGCAAACCCAGGTGGCAGCCGTGCTGGCCTACTACGCGCGTTTCCTGGCGCGCTTCCCGACCCTGCGTTCGCTCGCGGAAGCGCCGGTGGAAGACGTGATGGCGCAGTGGAGTGGCCTGGGCTACTACACGCGCGCACGCAACCTGCACAAGTGCGCGCAGCGCGTGGTGATGGAGTACGACGGCGTGTTTCCCAGCGATCCGCTGCTGCTGGCCGACCTGCCCGGCATTGGCCGCTCGACGGCGGCCGCCATCTCGGCTTTTTCCAGCGGCACGCGGGCGGCCATCATGGACGGCAACGTCAAGCGCGTGTTCGCGCGCGTGTTCGGCATCGACGCGTACCCGGGCGAAAAAAAGGTCGAGGAAGCCATGTGGCGGCGCGCCGAAGCGCTGCTCCCCGAGACCGGCATCGAGAGCTACACGCAAGGCCTGATGGACCTGGGCGCCACCCTGTGCACGCGCAGCAGCCCCGATTGCGGCCGCTGCCCCTTGCAACCACGCTGCGTGGCGTACGCCACCGGCCGCACCAAGGAGCTACCGGTGCGCAAGCCGAAAAAGACCAGCCCTGAAAAACACGCCGTGATGCTGGTTGTCGTCGACAACGGCCAGGTGCTGCTGCAGCAGCGCCCCGGCGCAGGCATCTGGGGCGGCCTGCTCTCCTTGCCGGAACTCGATGGCCATGTACTGCTCGATGGCGAGTTGCCACGTCTGATCGACCAGCCGGCCTTGACACGTGCGGTGGCGCCGTTCGGCGAGATCGAGACGCAGGAGTTGCTGCTGCCGATCGTGCATGTGTTTACCCACTACAAGCTGCATATCGTGCCCTGTCGCCTCACCTTGTCGCGCCGCCATCAGATGGCGGCGGAAGCGGGCTACGTCTGGCTCGACGGCGACAAGGTGGCCGATGCACCGCTGCCGGCGCCGATCAAGAAACTGCTGCTGGACCTGTTCGGCGACGCGCGCGCGGCACAGCGCAGCATGTTCTGAGGCTACAGCTCGTCGAGCGAATACAGGCGCCGGTGCTCGCGGATCGCATAGCGGTCCGTCATGCCGGCGATATAGTCGGCGATCTTGCGCGCCTGTTCTGTCGCGCTGCCGTCTTTCAGCTGGTAGTCGGGCGGCAGCAGCGCCGGCTCGGCCATAAAGCTGTCGTACAGCTCGCGCACGATGCGGCTCGCTTTCACGCGCATGCGGTTGACCTGGTAGTGGCGGTACAGGTTGACGCGCAAGAAGCGCTTCAGTTCCGTGGCGTCGGCACGCATGGCGTCCGAAAAACGGATCAGCGGCGCGCTGGCGCGCACTTCATTGACGTCGCGCGGCGCCGCGTCGGCGATCAGTTGGGTCGAGGTGGCGATCAGGTCGTCGGCCAGCGCCGTGATCAGGCGGCGCAGGGTTTCATAGATGGCGCGCCGGCCCGACAATCCCGGATAAACGGCCTGCACTTCGCGCCACAAACGGCCAAAGAATTCCACCTGTTCCAACTGCTCGATGGTGATCAGGCCCGAGCGCAGGCCGTCGTCGATATCGTGGCTGTTGTAGGCGATTTCGTCGGCCAGGTTGGTCAGCTGCGCTTCCAGCGTCGGCTGGGTGCGGTCGATAAAACGCTGCGCCACCGGCCCCAGTTCGCGCGCATGCGCCAGCGAACAGTGTTTCAGGATACCTTCGCGCGTTTCGAACATCAGGTTCAGGCCATCGAAGGCGCCGTAATGCTCTTCCAGCGTGTCGACCACGCGCAGGCTTTGCAGATTGTGTTCAAAACCGCCGTGCTCCAGCATGCATTCATTGAGCACGTCCTGGCCCACGTGGCCGAACGGCGTGTGGCCCAAGTCGTGCGCCAGCGCGATGGCTTCGACCAGGTCTTCGTTCAGGCGCAGGTTGCGCGCGATCGAGCGGCCGATCTGCGCCACTTCCAGGCTGTGCGTCAGCCGCGTGCGAAACAGGTCGCCCTCGTGGTTGAGGAACACCTGGGTCTTGTATTCGAGGCGGCGAAACGCCGAGGAATGGATGATGCGGTCGCGGTCGCGCTGGAACTGGCTGCGCGAGGCGTGCGGCGCCTCGGCATGGCGACGCCCCTGCCCCTGTGCCGAATGGGCGGCGTACGGAGCAAGGAAGTCTTCAGGCGTCATGGTCAGGCTACTCCAGCTGCCAGCGTGGCCAGCACCAGTTCGTGGGGGGCGGCCGTGATGCACGGGCTGCCCAGCGGTTTCAACAGGATGAACTTGATGGCGCCGCCCTCGTTCTTCTTGTCCACTTCCATCAGTTCGAGCCAGCGCGCCACGCCCAGGTCCGGCGCCTTGATGGGCAGACCGGCCGCGGCGACAAGCTTGCGCACGCGTTCTACCGCCGCTTCGTCGATATAACCCATGCGGCACGACAGGTCGGCCGCCATCACCATGCCGCAGCCGACGGCTTCGCCGTGCAGCCACTGGCCGTAGCCCATGCCCGCCTCGATGGCGTGGCCGAAGGTATGGCCAAAGTTCAGGATGGCGCGCAGGCCGCCTTCGCGTTCATCCTGGCGCACCACGTCGGCCTTGATCTCGCAGGAGCGGGCGATCGCATACGCCAGCGCGCCCTTGTCGCGCGCCATCAGCTTGCCCATGTTCGCTTCGATCCAGTCAAAGAAGGCCGCATCGATGATGGCGCCATGCTTGATCACTTCGGCCAGGCCGGCCGACAACTCGCGCGCCGGCAGCGTTTCCAGGGTCGAGGTGTCGGCGATCACGGCGCGCGGCTGGTAGAACGCGCCGATCATGTTCTTGCCCAGCGGGTGGTTGATGCCGGTCTTGCCGCCGACCGAGGAGTCGACCTGCGCCAGCAAGGTAGTGGGCACCTGCACGAAGCCGATGCCGCGCATGTAGCTGGCGGCCGCATAGCCGGTCAGGTCGCCGATCACGCCGCCGCCCAGCGCCACCAGGGTGGTCTTGCGGTCGCATTTGTTGGCCAGCAGCGCGTCGAAGATCTGCATCAGGCTGGCCCAGTTTTTATACTCTTCGCCGTCCGGCAGCACGATGCTGATCACTTCGCGGCCATCGCTGGCCAGCGCCGCCTGCAGGCGGCCCAGGTACAGCGGAGCGACGGTGGTATTGGTGACGATGGCCACCTTGTGGCCGCTGATATGGCGCAGCAGCGCGTCGGCGTCGGCCAACAGGCCGGGGCCGATGGCGATAGGGTAGCTGCGTTCGTCGAGGTCTACGCTCAACAACATTTTGGATTGCTCGTTCATCGAAGGCTCTGCGTGAATGACACAGTTGGGCGAGGCCTCGCATTCGAGGCTGGCCAGCTGCATCAGGATAGTCTGGACCATCGATTGTACGTTAGGACGGCCGGTATCGATGACTATGTCGGCCACTTCCAGGTAATGCGGTTCGCGCTGCGCTGTCAGGTTTTCCAGCGTCTTGCGCGGATCGGCCGTTTGCAGCAGCGGGCGGTTCTTGTCGTGGCTGGTGCGCGCCAGGATATTGCTGACGCTGGCACGCAGGTAGATCACCGTGCCGCGTTCTTTCAGAAAAGCGCGGCTTTCCGCATTGATCACGGCGCCGCCACCGGTGGCCATCACCAGCCCTTCCTGCGCGCACAGGTCGCGTATCACCTCCGCTTCGCGCCGGCGAAAGCTCGGCTCTCCCTCGATTTCAAAGATCAACGGAATCGACGCCCCGGTACGGGCTTCGATCTCGTGGTCGGAATCGATAAAGCGCAAGCCCAGCTTGCGGGCCAGGATGCGCCCGATCGTGGTTTTGCCTGCGCCCATCAGGCCGACAAGGAAGATGTTACGGTTGGAGATTTCAGCCACTTTTCATATCAATCACAAAATAACAGGCGCCGCACCGACGGCGCCTTTCCTGCGTCAAGGACAGGTGAAGCGCAGTTTAAACGGAAAACTGGTGACATTGCCGATTGGCGTCGTCACCGTGACGCTAAAGGTGCTGTCCACCGCCTTTTCACAGGTGGTCGGGGTCAGACTGTTAATTGTAACGGCATGCCGGGTTCCCTGGTCACCTTGCACATTGCCTCCTTCACGATCATCGACGCCAGCCAAGTTGTGCGGAAAGACATTTTGTATGCTGTTCGGCGCAATCGAGCCGGTGCCATTGATCATGTTGGCAATCGTGACGGTCGAGCCGGAAGGCAAGGGATTGCTGTTCTCATCGCTGAACTGCACGCTGAACTGGAGCGCACGGGACGCAGAAATTTCTCCCAGGTCGTAGTTGCTGTCACTGAGCCGCTTGGTCTCGCTTTGATAAAACAGGGTTGCGTTGCTGACACGGCTACCGCTCAAAAAGATCGCGATTTTTTTAAACAGCGTGTTGCTGCCGTCGGTGGTGCTGGCACAGATCACCGCCATGCCCGGCCTGAAGCGCGCTTCGCTACCGCACGGCGTCACGGCTGTACTGGGCACCTTGCGTGGCTCCTGCGCGCGGAAGTCCACCGAACAGCCGCCATTCATGGTGATGCAACCACCCATGTCCGACGAACCGATGGCGCCAAGCGTGGTCTGGAATGCTACAGGAGTGCCATCGGGAATCGGATTACCGGCTTGATCTGCGAACAATACCCTGACCTTGGTTGCAGGATTGTTGACGCCGCTGTCATACGACCAGCCTTCCACATTCGGACTGTCCACGCTGAGCGAGAACGCTGTCTGCACCGGCAAACCAGTAGTCACCAGCATGGAATCGGACAAGGTTGACACGCCTGAATCCAGGCTGGCCTGAACGCGAAACGTGGTTGGTACATTACCGGAATTGACGGTGGTAATGACTTCACCATTGGCATCGGTCGTATCAGTTTTCTTGTTGAGCATCATGCCAGTGCCATTCACCAGAGCGAAACTGACATTCTGTCCAGGCAATGCCTTGCCAAAATTATCAAATACGCGGAACGTCAGCGTAGCCGTTTCCGTGCGCAGCAAGCCTCCTTGCCCGCGGATCACAATTGACTTGTTGGCTGGACTGACAGCGGAAAACTGTACCGAAGCCGGGGACAACGTGCCGACGCCCATTGTCTGATGAAACGTTATATCGCTGCCCGTCACAGTTGCATTGACTCTATCGCCGCTACGATTGCAACCCAGGTCACGATAGACGGCGGTGGCCTTGCCGTTGACTGACGGCACGTTACTGGTCACGCTGGCCTTGCCCAAAAGCACGCAGTTGGAACTGAAATCGACGGTCGGTCCCGCTGCCGTATACAGGCTGGTACCAGCCATGATATCGACCGTGATATTGGTGGTGCCATAGGCAGGGATATTATTTGGCGAGAACTGCATATTGGCCGGAACTAGCTCAGTTGCCCCCAATACATAATTAACCTGGTCACTGGCCGTGGCGCCATTGGCCGTGGTCGATACCTGCAAGCTCGCTGCGCCACTGGCAGACAAGCTAAACGGGCGCAAGACAACGCTGGCCGTACCGTTCGTATCGGTCAACGCAGTACCGGTCGACGAGGACATGACGGCAAGCTGGTTATTGGTTGCAAACTGCACCAGCGCACCACTGATCGGCTTGCCGCTCAGGTCCGTGACCACGGCTTTGGCAGTCAGCGGAGTTGCATTCGACAGCGTATTGCTGGGCGTAGCACCGCTCAGCAATGACAAGGCTATCCTGGCACCAGTGCTCTGGGCTGCCGTCACTACATAATTGGCCTCACCGGTAATCGGCGTGGCACTGGCGCCGGCCGGCGTAGTACTGGCCGTCACTTTACCGGCGCCCGATACGCTGCCATTGAACGCGTTCAAGGTCACGCTGGCAATGCCCTTGGCGTCGGTCAATGCCGAACCATTGGTGGGCGAAAAGGTTACCAGTGCCGGATCGCTGGTAAAAGCCACCAGCACGTTGCTCACTGGCATGCCACCGGCATCCAGCACCAGTGCCTGGGCGGTCAGTGGCGCGGTGGTGCTCAATGCGTTGCTGCTTTGTCCGCTCGCGCCGAGCAACGACAATTTAAGTGTCGCGGCAACTGCTGGCGTGCCGCCGTTGCCAGTTCCTGAACCGCCGCCGATCGTCGGATCACCGCCGCCGCCACCGCAGGCGGCCAGCAGCGTACTGATCGCCAACAGCGCCAGCCATTCATATGCCCTGCCGAGCATTCCCTTGTTATTGACTCTATTCCGCATTATCCGCCCTTGGTTCCATGAGGTATGAATTGTTACTTAAACGCAAAGATATGACCTTACCGCGTCGAGGGCCTCTCTGCCACTATTTTCGGCGTTATGAACACCATTAACTCGGTTTTTTCTTGACTGCGGCCTGTGCTGCGGAAAAAAAACCCGAGCAGGGGTATGTCGCCCAGCAATGGCACCTTGCTTTGCGTACGGCGTTCGGACTGTTGATAAATCCCACCCAGCACTACCGTGCCGCCATCCTCGACCATTACCTGCGTCCTGACATGCTTGGTGTCGATGGCAAAACCGGAGCGCGTTTCCTGGCCCACGCTGTCCTTGTTGACGTCCACTTCCAGCACCACGTTGCCGTCCGGCGTGATCTGGGGCGTCACTTCCAGGCGCAAATTGGCCTTGCGAAACGTGATCGAGGTGGCGCCGCTGCTGGTGGCCACCTGGTAGGGCAGTTCGATGCCCTGCTCGATCAGCGCCAGCACCTTGTCGGCCGTCACCACGCGCGGGCTGGAAATGATCTTGCCCTTGCCGTCCGCTTCCAGCGCCGACAGTTCCAGGTTCAGGAAGCGGTTGGCGGCGGCCGAAAACAGGCTCAGGGCAAAGCTGGCCGGCGGCAGGCCGTTGATGCTGGCCGCCGGCAGGTTGACGAACTGCGTGTTCGGCACATAGGCGCCGGCCCCGGCCACCGCCTGGCCGGTCGCCTCGCCCACGCCTTCATAGGTGCCGCCAACGGTGGCGCGCCGGCCGCCGCCAATCGCAAATCCGGCCTGGCCGCCTTGCGCCAGGCGCAGGTCGGCAAAGCCCAGGCGCGCGCCCAGGTTACGGCTGAAGCTGTCATTGACCTCGACGATGCGCGCCTCGATCAGCACTTGCCGCGTGGCGATATCGGTTTTGGCGATCAGCAGGCGGATCTGGTCCAAACGCGCCGGTACGTCGCTGACGAACAGCTGGTTGGTGCGCGGCTCGATCAGCACGCTGCCCCGGCGCGACAGCACGCGGCTGCGCCCCTCCCCCGCATCGAGGCCGAACACGGTGCGAAACGATTCCGCCTTCTGGTAGTTCAGCTGGAACACGGCCGACTGCAAGGGTTCGAGTTCGGCGATCTGCGCGCGCTGTTCGAGCTCCAGCTTTTCGCGCGCCAGGATTTCCTCGCGTGGCGCGATCCACAGCACATTGCCATTGCGCCGCAGGTCCAGCCCCTTCGCCTGCAGCAGCACGTCGAGCGCCTGGTCCCACGGCAGCTCGCGCAGGCGCAAGGTGACATTGCCGGCCACGCTGTCGCTGGCGATAATGTTCTGTCCCGAGGCGTCGGCCAGCATATGCAGCGCCGCGCGCACCGAGACGTTCTGGAAATCGATGGAAATGAGTTCGCCTGCATACAGGCGCGGCGCCGTCACCTGCACCTGCATCGGTACCTGCGCATCCTGCGCGCCGCCGCCCACCGGCCAGAGCAGTGCGAGCATCAGCCACATGGCCAGCGGCCTCACTTTTTCGCCTCGGTGGCTGCCGCGCCCGCCACTTGCAGGGCCAGGCTGCCGCGCCGTTCGCGCCAGGCGCCGCCGGCGTCCTGCGCCACTTCGCGGTAAGCGATGGCTTGCTCGGTAATCGCCGTCACCACGCCATGGTCCGGCCCCAGGTACTGGCCGGTCGTGACCCGGTACAGGCGCTGCCCGGCCTGCAGCAAGGCTTCCGTTCGGCCATGCTGGCGCAGGCTGCCGACCATCGCCATATTGCTCAAGGCCACGCTTTCCAGCGGTTCGCGCACGCGGCGCAGATCGGGCGCGGCCACGCCGGCGGTGGCTGGCCGTTCCCTGGCGGCGGCGCCAAACGGATCGGGCAAGTCGCTGGCGCTGTAGTCGCGCGGCACGAAGGGAGCGAAGGCGACAACGGGAACGCGCAGGCGCGGCAGCGCCCTGGCCTTGTTGGCCGGCTTCATGTTATCCATGGCCCGCTGTTCCTGCGCATCGGGCAGGCGGTAGGCGCGCAGCACCGCGTCCAGGGTCGGCGGCCCGTCCTTGCTGGCACTCACGGCCAGCGCATGCACGGTCACGATGCGCGGCAAATAGGCCAGGTCGGCCATGAAAGCGCCGATGGCGTGGTAGCCGCCGCGCACCCTGAGAGCGATCGGCATGGCCACGTAATGCGCTTGCGGCGCCGGCACGCCCGGCTTGAACAACTCGAACTGCAGGCCGCGCGCCAGGCCCGCCTGGTTGATATCGGACAGCAAGGCGGCCATCTCTTGCTGGCGCGGCAACTGCTGTTCCAGGCTGGCCAGCGTGGCCGCCACGTCCTTCAGCTGCGCGCGCAGCCGCGGCAGTTGCCCGGCCCTGGCCTGCGCCTGGCCGTGCGCGGCGCGCATCGCCTCGGTTTGCGCCTGTGCCGCCTGCCAGCGCGCCACCAGTTCGCCCAGCTGCACCAGCCACGCCAGCGCCAGCAGCAAGGCCGCCAGCAGCGCGGCGCAAGCGAAGCGTGCATGACGGGGCCACAGCGCCATCTGTTTCAGGCTAAACATGGCTAGTCTCCTGGCGGCAAGCGGGACGGCAAGATCCAGTGCACGGTCAGTTCCACGCCGCCAGCGGACACTGGCGCGGGCGCGCGCACTTCCTGCAATTGCGGCGTGGAGCCCGGCAAGGCCTGCGCCAGCGCCAGCAGCAGCACCGAGACGGCCTGCTGCGACGGCGCCCTGCCCGCCAGCACCAGGCGAGCTTCTTCCTGGCGCAGGCTGTGCAGGATGACACCATCGGGCACGGCGCGGGCCAGCGCGTCAAGCACGATCACGGCGTCATTGCGCTGTGCCTGCAGCAGATGGACCGCCTGCCGGCGCGCGGCCAGCACGGCCGTTTCGCGCTGCGCCAGTTGTGCGGCCGCGATCGCAGCATCGCGCTCGCGCATGGCCGCCTGCAAGCCGGTCTGCTGGCGTGCCTGGCCATCGATGGCGAGACCGAGCGCAATACCGGCCATCAAGGCCAGCGCCGCGCCCAGCAGCACGCCGCCGGCCAGCTGGCGCAGCACCTGGTGTTCGCGCTGGCGGCGCGCCGCCTGCCGGTGCGGCAACAGGTTGATCCATGCCATCGCCGGCGCATGCGCATGTGCACTGGCGTCCGCACTGGCGTACGCACTCATCGGGCAAACCCGTGCAGGGCCAGCCCCCAGGCCAGCTGGAAGGATGCGCCATCGGGCATGGCTTGCCAGCCGCCATGCGCCGTGCCGGCGCGCAAGGCCAGCGCCTCGCTATCCATCACCACCACCTGCAGGCCCGCGCTGGTGGCCGCGTCGAGCCGGCGCTGCACGCTGGAACGCCGTGCCGCCACCAGCAGCACGTCGAGTTCGCCGCTTTCCTGGTCCGGCCCGACGGGCGCCGCCGGCCCCATGATGCAGAAATCGAGGCTCGCGTCCTCGACGTTGAAGGGCATGTATTGCGCCGCTTCCAGTTCCACCAGGATTTCCAGCTGCTCTTCCGGCAAACCTGCCGGCAGGCGCACGGCCTGCGTGATCAGGCTGCTGGCGGGCATGGCCAGCGCCACCCGGGAGCAAACGCTGCCACTGGCCTGGCAGGCCTGGCGCAGCAGGCCGGCCAGCGCCTCGACATCGTCGACGTTGCCGTCAAATATCACGCCCGGCGGCAGGGCCGCCATGCCGCTATGTCGGCGTTGCAGGACGCCGCGGCGCCGCCCAAGTTCGACCACGCGCACGGCGTGCTCGCCAATATCGATGCCCAGCAAGCCCGGTTTGCTAAAGGAAAACATGGCAGCTCCTCTCATGACCCCTGCAAAATGCTAGTCCCTGCCCGGCCCGGCTGACAACCGCTTTCCCGCCTGCGTCTGCGGCGCAGTGCGCCTATCTGCCGGGAAGCTGATCTGGCGCAGGACAATTGTTACCAAATCCTTGTTGCCAGCCAGCACAGAGACGCTTATATAGAGTAGCGACAAGAATTTCGCAGCCCGCCCGGCGCGCCGTTACCCCGGCAAGCTCGCTTATAATTGGCCCGCATAAATTAACCGAAAGACATAACGCGCATGACATCTTCCACCTCCGCTGGCAACGCTGGCCCGAAGCCGCCCAACAAGGGCGGCAAACCCAAACGCTTTTTGCTGATGGCCCTGGTATCGCTGGCGGGTGCGGCCGTGGTTGGCGTCTTGCTGGTGGTATTCGGCCTGGCGATGGCGTATCCCAACCTGCCGGCGCTCGACACCCTGACCGATTACCGGCCGAAGATGCCGCTGCGCATCTTTACCAGCGACGGCGTGCTGATCGGCGAGTTTGGCGAGGAGCGCCGCAATATGGTGCACATCAAGGATATTCCCGATGTCATGAAGAAAGCCGTGCTGGCCATCGAGGATGACCGCTTCTATGAACACGGCGGTGTCGATTACCTGGGCATCACGCGCGCGGCGCTGCACAACCTGACGGGCGGCGCCAAGCAAGGCGCCTCGACCATCACGCAGCAGGTGGCGCGCAATTTCTTCCTGTCGAGCGAACAGACGCTGAAACGCAAGGCCTATGAAGTGCTGCTGGCCTGGAAGATCGAGAAAAATCTCAGCAAGGATCAGATCCTGGAAGTCTATATGAACCAGATCTACCTGGGTCAGCGCGCCTATGGCTTTGCTTCGGCCGCGCAGATCTATTTCGGCAAGAATATCCGCGACCTGACGGTGGCCGAAGCGGCCATGCTGGCCGGCCTGCCGAAAGCGCCGTCGGCCTACAATCCGGTGGTCAACCCGAAACGCGCCCGTCTGCGCCAGCAATACATTTTGCAGCGCATGGCGCAGCTGGGCTACATCACGCCGGCCCAGTTCGAGGAAGCCAAGCATGAAGAGCTGAAGGTCAAGACCGACAGCAGCGCCTTTGGGGTGCATGCGGAATATGTGTCGGAAATGGCGCGCCAGCTGGTCTACGAACAATTCAAGGAAGACACCTACACGCGCGGCCTGAACGTGTATACGACGATTACCAAGGCCGACCAGGACGCCGCCTATATCGCCCTGCGCAAGGGCGTGATGGATTACGAGAAACGCCACGGCTACCGTGGCCCGGAAGCGTATATCGAGATTCCGAAAACCAAGGCCGAAGCCGACGATGCGATCGAAACGGAACTGGCCGACCACCCTGACAGCGACGACATCATCGGCGCGATGGTGCTGCAGGCCTCGCCCAAATCCCTGCAGGCCGTGACGTCGGCCGGCGAAGAGATCAGCATTACCGGCCCCGGCCTGACCTTCGGCGCGGCCTGGCTGTCGGAGAAAGCCGCGCCGAACCGCCGCATCCGCCGTGGCGCCGTGATCCGCGTCATGCGCGATGGCGACAGCTGGGTACTGACGCAGATGCCGGAAGTACAGTCGGCGTTCGTGTCGGCCAGCACCACCGACGGGGCGATTCGCGCCATGGTCGGCGGCTTCGATTACAACCGCAACAAGTTCAACCACGTGACGCAGGCGTGGCGCCAGCCGGGTTCGGCTTTCAAGCCCTTTATCTATTCGGCTTCGCTGGAACGCGGCCTGTCGCCGGCCACCATCATCAACGACGCGCCGATCTCGTTCGACGCGGGCCAGACGGGCGGCCAGGCGTGGGAACCGAAGAACTACGACAGCAAGTACGACGGTCCGATGACCATGCGCAAGGGCCTGATGAAATCGAAAAACATGATTTCAATCCGCATCCTGCACAAGATCGGCGCCAAGTACGGCCAGGAATACGCGACGCGCTTCGGCTTTGACGCCGACAAGAACCCGCCTTACCTGACGCTGGCGCTGGGCGCGGGCAATGTCACGCCGCTGCAGATGGCCGGCGCGTACGCCGTGTTCGCCAATGGCGGCTACAAGATCAACCCCTACCTGATCGCCAAGGTCACCGACAGCGACGGCAAGGTCTTGTCGGAGGCGAACCCCGACAAGGCCGGCGAGGAAGCCAACCGCGTGATCGACGAGCGCAATGCCTTCATGATGAACAGCATGCTCAACGACGTGGTGCGCTTCGGCACGGCCAACAAGGCCATGGCCCTGAAGCGCCCTGACCTGGCCGGCAAGACGGGTACCACCAATGATTCCATCGATGCCTGGTTCGCCGGCTACCAGGCCAAGCTGGTGGGCATCGCCTGGATCGGCTACGACCAGCCGCGCAACCTGGGCAACCGCGAAACGGGCGGCGGCCTGGCCTTGCCGATCTGGATCAGCTATATGGCCAAGGCGCTCAAAAGCATCCCGGTCGAGGAACGCGCGGTACCGGAAGGCCTGATCCACGTCGGCGACGAGTACTACTATGCGGAAAATCCGCCGGGCACGGGCGTGGGCAGCCTGGAAGGCGCAGCGCGCGGCACGCCGGAGGAAGAAAAAGCCAAGGAAGCCGTGAAGAACGAGCTCTTCTAGACTTCGTAGGTCGGGTTAGGCCGCAGGCCGTAACCCGACAATATTGTTGACGTCTGCGGTGTTGTCGGATTACGCGCGGCTTCGCCGCGCTAATCCGACCTACCTTGTTTTGACGTTACTTCAGCACCACCGTCGCGCCGGCCTGCTCGCCCGCCATGGTCGACAAGGCCGCGAACAGCTCCGAACCGTCGCGCGTATTGAGCCACTCGTCGCCCACACGCTTGTAGTGGAAGCCACCCGAACGGGCCGCCACCCACATTTCACGCATCGGCGCCTGGCTGTTGACAATGATTTTGGTGCCGTTGTCGATAAACTCGATTTCCAGCACATTGCCGCTGCGGCTGCATTCGACGTCGAGCACGTCTTCATCGTTGAGCCGGTCCAGCGCTGCTTCGATCTGGGTCAGGGTGGCTTCGGCCAGGGCCAGGAATTCCGATTCGCTCATGCTACACTCCAAAGATCTTAATCAAACCGTGATTCTAATCGTGAAGTCATCCTCAGCGTTTTATATCGGCATTGCCATTGTGGTCTCTAGCGTCCTGGCCGGCTGCGGCCAGGCCGGCGCCCTGTACCTGCCCAAGCCGCCATCGGGCAAGCCGGCGCCCGCCAAGGGACCGGTCGAACCGGCCTTGGTGCCACCACCGCCGGTGATCGTGCCGGCGACCTGATTTACCTTGCTGCCTGCGCGTTCTTGCTGCGCTTGTCCCAGGCGTAGTAGACACGAATGAGCAACAGCAGCGCGACGATGCTGCCAAACAGGATGGGCTGGGCAAAGTTGTTCTTGCCCGCCTTCATCCACCAGTAATGCAGGATGCCCAGCGGCGCGATCACATAGATCAGCCGGTGCAACCACTGCCAGCGCTTGCCGCCCAGGCGCTTGACCATGCCGTTGGTACTGGTCACGGCCAGCGGTATCAGCAGCACGAAGGCAACGAAACCGACCGTGATGAACGGGCGTTTCAGCACATCCTTCCACATTTCCGCCAGATCAAAGAAATGGTCGAACCACAGGAAAGTGGTGAAGTGCAGCGCCGCGTAGAAAAACGCGAACAGGCCCAGCATGCGGCGCAGCTTGAGCAGCCAGTTCAGCTTGCTCAAGCGCCGCACTGGCGTGACGGCCAAGCCGATACACAGGAAATACAAGGTCCAGTCGCCGGTGCCGCGCGTAATGAATTCCAGCGGCTCGACCAGCTGGCCAGAATACGTCAGCCAGACCATGCGGCCGAGCGGCAGCAGCGCCAGCACGAAGATGACGGCCTTGATCAGCGACAGCTGCCGGGACGTTGGTTGGAAAGCCATGGCCAGCCTTGTTTAAAAGAATTTCTTCAGGTCCATGCCGGCATACAGCGAGGCGACGTCGTTATAGCCGTTGTACATCAGCGTCTTGCGCTTGCGCGCCAGGAAACCATCTTCGCCGATGCGGCGCTCGCTGGCCTGTGACCAGCGCGGATGGTCGACGTTCGGGTTCACGTTCGAATAAAAACCGTATTCGGACGGCGCCGACAGATTCCACGAGGTCCGCGGCTGGTCTTTCATGAAGCGGATCTTGACGATCGACTTGGCCGATTTGAAGCCATATTTCCACGGCAGCACCATGCGCACCGGCGCGCCATTCTGGTTCGGCAGGGTTTCGCCATACATGCCCAGGGTCAGCAGCGCCAGCGGGTGATTGGCTTCATCGATGCGCAGGCCTTCGGTATAAGGCCACTGCAGCACGCGGCTGCCGACGCCCGGCATCTGCTTGTTGTCGGCCAGCGAAATGAATTCCACGTACTTGGCGTTGCCGGTCGGCTCGACCTTCTTGATGATCTCGGAGAAGGAATAACCAACCCACGGTATCACCATCGACCAGCCTTCCACGCAGCGCAGCCGGTAGACGCGCTCTTCCAGCGGCGCCAGTTTCAGCAGCGCATCGAGGTCCAGCGTCATCGGCTTCTTGACTTCACCTTCGATGGTGACCGTCCACGGCCGCGTGCGCAAGGTGCCCGCGTTTTGCGCCGGATCGCCCTTGTCGGTGCCGAACTCGTAGAAATTGTTGTAGGTGGTGGCGTCTTTATAGGCGGTCTGCTTGTCCAGCGCCGAATAGGCGGGATTCAGTTTGGCGGCCAGCTTGGGATGGGTGCCCTGCGCGAACGCTTCGCGGTTCATCATTTCCAGCAGAGCCGCACTGGAGACGGCGCCGATGGCCGCCTGCTTGATAAAGCTGCGGCGCGCTTCGAACACGGCGCGCGGCGTGATTTCGGATGAAAACGGCAGTTCAATGCCGTTGGGACTGCGCTTGATCAACATGGCGGCTCCGGAAAAGTGGTGGTTATCTGTACCTTACACCAGTTTCCGAAGCCGTTCATGACGGTTGCGTCATGTAGAAAATTGCCTAGAGCTTGCCGTAAGAATGCAGGCCGGAGAGAAACATATTGACGCCCAGGAAAGCAAACGTCGTCACCAGCAGGCCTACCAGCGCCCACCAGGCCGCCACTTTGCCGCGCAGGCCCGTCATCAGGCGCATGTGCAGCCAGGCCGCATAATTGAGCCAGACGATCAGGGCCCAGGTTTCCTTCGGATCCCACGACCAGTAGCCGCCCCACGCCTCGGCCGCCCACAGCGCGCCGAGAATGGTCGCTACCGTAAAGAAAGCGAAGCCGACGGAAATCGCCTTGTACATCACGTCATCGAGCACTTCCAGCGATGGCAGGCGGTCGACCAGGTAGCCGTTCGACTTGAGCAGGTAGGCCGAGGCGACCATCGCCGACAGCGAAAATGTGCCGTAGCCGATGAAGTTGGCCGGCACGTGGATCTTCATCCACCAGCTTTGCAGGGCCGGCACCAGCGGCTGGATGTCGGCCGCGTCGCGCGTGACGGTGTACCACAGCAGGAACACCACTGCGGCCGTGATCACCAGCATGACAAAGGCGCCCAGCTGGCGCGTTGCATAGTGCTGCTCGTAATACAAGTAGAACATGGCCGTGATCAGCGAAAACAGGATGAACACTTCATACAGATTCGACACGGGAATATGGCCCACGTCGGCGCCGATCAGATACGATTCATACCAGCGCACCAGCATGCCGGTCAGGCCCAGCACCACGCCGGCCCAGCACAGCAGCGAGCCGACCGAGGAACCGAAGTCCGAGCGCGCCACCAGGCCGATCCAGTAGAACAGGGTCGACAGCACGAACAGCGTACCCATCCACAAAATGGCGGACTGGCTGGACAGCATATATTTGAGGAAAAATTTCTGGTTTGCCATGTCCAGCTGGCCACCGTACAGCTCGATGGCGAACAGCGCCAGCACGGCTGCCACCGGGATCAGCCAGCGCACCGGCTTCCAATACCAGCCCAGCCAGGCAAAGGTGGGCGCCGCCGCCAGCAAGATGACTTTTTCATAGATGTCCATGAAGGCGCCAAAGTGCACCAGGCCATACAGCGAGGCGGCCAGCAGGCTAGCGCCGTACAGCCAGTCGACCAGGCCCAGGCGTTTGAAAAAGCCCGGTTCCTGCGTGTAAATCTGTTTATTTGCCAATTCCATATTTTTCTCCATAGCCTGCACGGCGTGACGCCAGCTCAGGCGCAGCTTACGCCGATTGCGGCAATTTTGCCTTCAGGTTCTCAAATTCTTTTTCAAAGTCCAGGGTCTTGCGCTGGGTGCTCATGGCCATCAGGGCGGTGCTGTCGCCAGGGTTGTTGGCATCATCCTTGATCCAGACCCACAGGCGGCGCTCGCGGATATAGAACATGGAAAACACGCCGATCACCAGGAACAGGCAGCCCAGGTAGACCACGCCCTTGCCCGGCGAACGCGTCACTTGCAGCACGGAAGCCTTGATTTCGGTAAATTCATCAAGCTGCAAATACACCGGTGCGCCATAGAAGAAGCTGTCGGACAGCGCATTGGTGGCCAGTTGCAGGAAGCGGCCGTGCTTTTCATCGGCCTCGATGGCGCTCAGGCCATCCCTGGCGCGCGCGGCCTGCCACAAGTCCCACAGGCTGCCGTTGAGGATCTTCATGAAGATATCGGCGGCCTTTTCCTGCTCGGCCTTCGGCACTTTTTCCAGGAAGCGCGAGATGGCCAGGAAACCGCCCTCCTGCCCATTGCCGGCAAAGATGGCCAGGCTTTTCGCGGCCGACTCCTGCAGCTGGCCGCGCAGGGCTTCCGCGTTGGCGTTCGGCATGGCGCGCTGGGCGTAGCGGGCAGCGGCCTGTTCGCGCAGTTCGGCGTTTTGCAGCGCGGCGCGCAAGCGCATCCATTCTTTCACCGTGTAATTGTCGTCGGCGGGAATGCGCAGGTAGCTGAAGGCGTCGCTGGGGTTCACGCGCATGCCGGCCAAAAATACCAGCACGCCATCGACCGTCACCGGCTGCATGTAGTTCTGGTACTCGCGCGCCTGGCCGGTCTTGTCGCGCAGCTTGTACAGCACGCTGGGGCCGACGTTTTTCAGGTCCTTGTTATTGGCGTTCTTGCCGGCGGAACCCAGGCGTTTGTCGAGGCCGACGGCGAATTTTTCATTGAAGCTTTCGGCCTTGCTGACGGCCCGCACATCCTGGCCCGAACTCATGTTTTCCACGTTGAACGGACGGAAACCCGACCATTCGACCGTATAGGAATTGCCGTCGCTGCGTTCGAGCGGCGTGCTGCCGCCCACTTCGCCGCCGATATCGAAGCGTTTGTCGGTCTTGCCGGCCATCGGGAAACCGGTCAGCTTGAGCTTGCTGCCGCCATCTTCAAAGCTCGACTGGTACAGGGCCAGGCCCTTGTACAGCAGCGGCTGGTTGACCTTGATGGTGGCCGGGAAACTCTTGCCCGTTTCATGGTCGGTAATCACCACGTCGCTGGCAAACAGCTTGGGCATGCCGGTGCTATAGAAGTCGATATGGAATTTCTTCAGCAGGATGGTAATCGGCAGATCCTGTATCAGCACGCCATCGGCTTGCGGAATGATGGCGGTGCTGCTGGTCGAGCCTTCCGGGATCATGGTATTGCCGCGGAAAGTAGGATTCGACAGACTCAGGCGATGCTGGGCGGGAATCTCGGCAATCACGCCGCTGCCGGCAAATGGGCTCTTGCCGAAGAACCATTGCTGCACCCTGATCGGCATTTCCGAGTCGAGCAGGCCGCCGACGCAGATGATGACGATGGCGCCGTGGGCAAAGATATAGCCCCATTTGTTGGCCGCGCCGCGCTTGGCCGCGACCAGGGTGGCGTTGTCCTTTTCCACGATCTTGGCCTGGTAGCCGGCGTCTTTCAGGCGCATCACCATCTGCTGCGCCAGCACGCCGCGCGGCAGCGCCGCCTGCCACTCCGCCTTGTGATGGAAATTGCGCAACGATTGTTCACGCACGGTTTCGCGCCAGCTGCGCATGTCCTTGAGCATTTTCGGCGCATTGCGCACGATGCACAGCGAGGTCGAAGCGACCAGGAAGCCCATGATCAGCAAAAACCACCAGGCCGAATAGACCGAATACAGGCTCAGCTTGTCGAATACGGAAAACCAGAACGGACCGAACTGGTTGATGTAATTGGGCATCGGCTCGTTCTGCTTGAGCACGGTGCCGATCACGGACGACACCGCGATCAGGGTCAGCAGGCTGATGGCAAAGCGCATTGACGAGATCAGCTCGACGAATTCGGCCAGGCTGCGGCGCTGCGTTTTGAGTTCGATTCCGGTGGTGCTGGTACTCATGCTTGGACGATCATGTTGATACTCATACAGGATGGCAATCTAAAAAAGGCGGGAAGGTTGCACTGCGCAAGGCGGCAGCATAACCCAGTTTGGCTGGCGCCATAAAAAAGGGCAGCCCTTGCCACGGCCGCCCTTTTTCATTTTAAACGTCGTCTCCGGCAAGTTATTGCCGGTATGAAAACTTATTTGAGGCCGGCAATGTAATCGGCTACGGCAGCGATCTCATCGTCCGACATGCGCGAGGCGATGGTATGCATTTCGGCGCTGTTCTTGCGTGCGTCGGCCTTGGTGCTGCGGAACATCGTCAGCTGGGCCACGGTGTAATCCTGGTGCTGGCCGGCAATGCGCGGATATTGCACGGGAATGCCATTGCCCGCCGCGCCATGACAGCTGGCACAGGCCGCGACTTGTTTCGAAGCAATACCACCGCGGTAAATCTTCTTGCCCAGCTCGATGGTGTCCTTGTTCTTGGCGGCGCCCGGCTTGGCCAGTTGCGCGCCCAGGTAGGCGGCGACGTTTTTCTTGTCGGCATCGCTGAGCATCTTGGCGTAAGTCGACATCACGGGCTGGTTGCGCTGCGGCGTGGTGAAGTCCACCAGTTGCTTGTAGATATAGTTTTCATGCTGGCCGGCCAGCTTGGGATTGACCGCAATGGTCGAATTGCCGGCCGCGCCATGGCAGGAGACGCAGGCGGGCAAGCCGCGTGCGGCGTCGCCATCGGCGTACAGGGTGGCGCCCTTGTTGGCATCGGCTTTGACAGCGGCTTTCGGTGCTTCAGCGGCCGAAACAGTTGCCGATACGGCCAGCAAAGCGAGCAACATGGATTTGAACAACGGTGAAAATGCACGATTCATTCAGGCACCCTGAGACAGTGAGAAATTAGTGGTGGACATTGCCGCGCCCTGGGATTTTTGCATTATTTTCAGGGCCGCAAGCCGCATCGCTGCTACGCCGGCAACAATTAACAACTCCTTATTGTACAATAGCTTCTTGGCGTTATTGCTCTCTTATCGCTCCCTTTTCTTGCATTACTACTCCCATGTCAAAACTCTGGCAAGCCCGTTTCTTTACGACCGTCAATCAACTGCGTGACCTGCCCGATACTTCGGTGCCGGAAATCGCTTTTGCCGGCCGCTCCAATGCCGGCAAATCGACCGCCATCAATATCTTGTGCAATCAGAAAGGCTTGGCGTTCGCCTCCAAGACGCCGGGCCGTACCCAGCATATCAACTATTTCTCGATCGGCGGCGCCCATGTGGGCCAGCATCGCAAAGATGCCACCATCGTCGAGGAAATCGAATGCCTGCTGGTCGACTTGCCCGGTTATGGCTATGCGGAAGTGTCGGGTTCGGCCAAGCTGCATTGGCAGCGTTTGCTGGGCGACTATGTACAGCGCCGCGAACAGCTGGCCGGCCTGGTCCTGATCATGGATTCGCGCCGCCCGTTTACCGACCTCGACATCCAGATGCTGGAATGGTTCGCGCCAACCGGCAAACCGATCCACTGCATCCTGACGAAAGTCGACAAGCTGAACCGCAATGAATCGGTCAACGCGCTGCGCCAGGCCAAGGCCAAGCTCGACAGCTACGTCGACGAAGACGGCGTCGGCTTCCCGTTCACGGTGCAGCTGTTCTCGGCCCTGAAGCGGGTCGGCATCGAGGAAGCCAATGACAAGATCATGGAACTGGCCGGCATCAGTGAAGACGGCGCCGCCGAGATGGTGGAACTGATCGAGATGGAAGACGACGTCGAACCGGAAGCGGACAAACCGGCCTGATTTTCAACCCGGTACGGCACGTAAAAAAGGCGGCTCACTTTGGTGAGCCGCCTTTTTTCATGGGTGCTTAACGCCGGCCCGGCCCTGGTCGTTTTTCGGAAAAGAATTCCTGGCGCAGGAACGCCGTCAGCTCGGCCGTATCCTCGACGCGGGCACTGAGATTGACATTGCGGCCCAGGCGGCGCGATTCCCACACGAAGTCGCCCGGCTTTTCGGCACGGATCAGCTGGATCATCTTCTTGATGATGGCCGATTCGATATCGGGCTCGTTGCCCAGCTCGACTTTTTCCTGCTTCAGCCAGTTGCGCTTGAAGTTGCCATTCCAGCCCTTGAACTTGACCTCGGCGCTGAACGAAGTCTGGTTGACGATGGAAAACACCCCGCCCGAATCGTCGTTGTCGCTACCCGAGTTGCGGCCCTGGGCACGCGCGATATTGGCCTTGGCCACGCGCATGGCGCGGTCGTTTTCGCTTTCCTCGGCCGGCGGGGCCGGCTGCTGCGCCTGGCGCTGCTGGCGACGCTGCTCGATCATGGCGCTCATGTCTTCGGCCGGCGGCGGCGGCAACGGCACTTTCGACACCAGCGGCGGCGTAAAGGTTTCCAGCTTCGGCTTATCTCGCGGCACGTTTTTCGTCACCACCGGCTTGCTGGCCTTGGGCGGCGGCGGTTTCACCTTGGCGACCTTGGTTTCCTTCGGCGTCGGCTTGGGCGTGGGCTTCGGCGTCGGCTTGGGCGTCGGTTTGTCCTTCAGCGGCGCGATATACACCATGGCGCTTTCTTTTTTCGGCGGCGGAATTTTTTCGATCTTGTCGGTATGCAGCAAGGCATACGCAGCAATGAGCACGTGCAGCAGGACGGACACGCCCAGTATCACCTTGCGGCGGTTGCTGGTCTTCTCGCCATAGGCCAGTGGCGGCTGGATCAATTGCCCGCAGGTCGGGCAATAGCCGGTGTCGGCAGCCATCGGGTGGGTCGTGTCATGCAAAATAAATCGTGCTTTCTTTGTAGCAACAAAAATGAGATTACAGGGCAGTCATAGTGCCAGAGCCGCGTGCTTTTGGGAACACTTGCAATACCCTTGCCACCCGAAGCGTACAGGATCGCGGCATTCCTTGCATCGCCTTGCAGAGTAGCCGAAGCGGCTCTTGACGGTTGTTACCGTATGTATCACTGCCCTTACAACCAAGCAATAAAAAAAACGGCGCACCGTTCACCATGGAACGGCGCGCCGCAGCGTTTCACGGACGGTCAATCAAGCCTTGTTGTCACGTGCCACCAATTGCTCGTCCGTCATCGGCCCGGTGCCGCTGTATTTATCGAGGAACAGATAAATCACCGGCGTAATGAACAGGGTGATCACTTGCGAGAAAATCAGGCCACCGACCACGGCCAGGCCCAGCGGCTGGCGCAATTCGGCGCCGGCGCCCAGGCCCAGCGCAATCGGCAAGGCGCCCATCAGCGCTGCCGCCGAGGTCATCATGATGGGGCGAAAACGCAGGATGCAAGCCTGGCGTATCGCGTCGGCCGGCGCCAGGCCCTCGTTCCGCTGCGCATGCAGGGCGAAGTCGATCATCATGATGGCGTTTTTCTTGACGATGCCAATCAGCATCAAAATGCCGATGATGGCAATCATGGTCAGGTCCATGCCGAACAGGCGCAAGGTCAAGAGCGCGCCGACGGCCGCCGACGGCAAGCCGGCCAAAATCGTCAGCGGGTGGATATAGCTTTCGTACAAGACCCCCAGCAGCACGTAGATGACGGCCAGCGCGGCGATGATCAGGATGATCTGGCTCGATTGCGACGACTGGAACACGGCCGCGTCGCCGCCGTAGCGGGTAATGATGGAAGCGGGCAGGTTCATGCCCTTGCTCATCACGTCGATCTTGCCGGTGGCAATGCCGAGCGGCACGTCCGGCGCCAGGTTGAAGGCGATGGTAACGGCCTGCAGCTGGCCCTGGTGGTTGACGGAGGTCGGCCCGATGGTGCGCTCGACCCGGGCAATGCTCGACAGTTTGACCAGTTCGCCCGTCTTGCTGCGCACCGACACGCGGGTGAGCGCATCGTCATACTGGCGGTCCGGCGTGGCCGCTTCCAAAATGACGTAATAGCTGGCGGCCGAGGAATAAATGGTCGACACTTGCCGCTCGCCAAATGCGCTGTACAGCGCCGTGCGGATGTCCGACATCTGCACACCCAGCATATTGGCCTTGTCGCGGTCGATCTTCAATGATGCCTGCAGGCCCTTGATCTGCG
This sequence comes from Janthinobacterium sp. 1L-D-8-B-C4, assembly GCF_057291295.1. NCBI lineage: Bacteria > Pseudomonadati > Pseudomonadota > Betaproteobacteria > Burkholderiales > Oxalobacteraceae > Janthinobacterium > Janthinobacterium sp. 1L-D-8-B-C4. The sequence continues at coordinate 32,482 of NZ_JBXAVX010000016.1, read as the reverse complement.
AATCGCTGGTGACATCGCGGAAGGCCGGGTCGGCGCGCATGCCGGCAAGGAATTTTTCCGCCCAGTCATTCAGGGCGTCGGGGCTGACGCTTTGCAAGGTGTACTGGTAGCGGCTCTTGCTCTGGCGCCCGCCCAGCTGCAAGTTTTGCACGGGGCGGAAATACACCGCCATGCCGGGCACGGCGCTTGTCGCCCGGCGCAGGTTTTCCAGCACCACCGGCATTTTCGGACGCTCGCTACGCGGTTTCAACACCATGAACATGCGACCGGTATTGCCGCCACCGACAAACGAAGTGACATCCTGCACGCTGGGGTCGGCCTTGATAACGGCCGCCATGCGCGCCTGCAAGGCTTGCAGCGCTTCCGACGAGATATCTTCCGACGCTTCCGTATTGACCTGGATCTGGCCCAGGTCTTCCTCGGGGAAGAAGCCCTTCGGTATGGTGGCGTACAGGATCACGGTCAGCGCAAACGTGGCTACCGCAATCAGAAGCACCACCGTGCGGTGCGCCAGCGCCAGGTCGAGCACGCGCACATAGCCGTTGCGCACGCGCGTAAAGCCCGCTTCGAAGTGGCGGCCGATAAAGGTTTTTTCCTGGGCGTGCTCGTGCTCATTGGCGTGCCCTTGAGCGCCGGCCGGCAGGAAGCGGCTGGCCAGCATCGGCACCAGCGTCAAGGAAACAATGGCCGACACCAGGATCGCCAGCGACACGACAACGGCAAATTCATGGAACAGCAGGCCGATCACGCCCGGCATGAAGAAGATCGGGATAAACACGGCCACCAGCGAGACGGAAATCGAGATGATGGTAAAACCCATCTCTTTGGCGCCCACCAGCGCCGCCTGGATCGGCTTCTTGCCCATCTCGATATGGCGCACGATGTTTTCCAGCACCACGATGGCGTCATCGACCACCAGCCCGACGGCCAGGGTAATGCCCAGCAGCGAAATATTGTCCAGGCTGTAGCCAAGCCAGTACAACAGGGCCAGTGCGCCCAGCAAGGAAATCGGCATGGTGACAGCGGGAATAAAGGTGGCGGCGGCGCGGTGCAGGAACAGGAAGATCACCAGCACCACCAGCACCACAGTGAGCGCCAGGGTCAGGTTGACGTCGTGGATCGCTTCGCGGATCGACAGCGAGCGGTCGTTGACCAGGCTGATCTGGATCGACTGCGGCAGCTGCTCCTTGAAGCCGGGCAGCAGGCGGCGCACGCCATCGACCACTTGCACCGTATTGGCGTCGGGCTGGCGCTGCACCATCAGGCTGATCGAGCGCTCGCCATTGAAACTGCCGACCGCCTTGATTGATTGAAAACTGTCTTCCACTTCGGCCACGTCTTTCAGGCGCACCGGCTGGCCGTTGCGGCTGGCAACGATCAGCTCGGAAAAATCGGCTGCCTTCATCATTTGCGGATTGCCCTGGATGGTCAGGGTCTGGCTGGGGCCGTCGAGAATGCCCAGCGGCGAATTGGTGTTCGAGGTGCGCAGCGCCGTGGCCAGCTCGTCCATGGTCAAATCGCGCGCATTCATCAGGTCGGCGCGCGCCCGTACGCGCACGGCAAAGCGCTTCTGGCCGTTGACCACCACCTGCGCCACGCCCGGCAAGGTCGACAGGCTGGGTGCGATCAGGTTTTCCGCGTAGTCGTTCAGGTCCGACAGGTTCAAGGATGGCGAGGTCATCTGGATGAACAGCACCGGCGCGTCGGCCGGATTGACCTTGCGGTAGGACGGCAAGTCCGTCATTTCGGTCGGCAACTGCCGCTGCGCGCGCAGCAGCGCGGCCTGCACGTCGACCGCCGCCTCGTTGACATTGATGCTCGAATCGAATTCCAGCGTCAAGGAAGTATTGCCGAGGGTACTGGTGGAAGTGATCAGGCTCAGGCCGGAAATCGTGGAAAACTGCTTTTCCAGCGGCAAGGCGACGGATGACGCCATGGTCTCCGGGCTGGCGCCGGCCAGGTCGGCGCTGACGTTGATGACGGGCGTGTTGTAGCTCGGCAAGGCCGCCACCGGGATTTGCAGATAGGCCATTACGCCGGCCAGGATGATGGACAGTGACAGCAACACCACCATCACGGGGCGGCGGATGCTCAGTTCGGACAGATTCATGCTGGCTTGCCTGCCGCAGTTGCCGCCGCTGCCGGCGCGGGAGCGTCCTGGCGTTTTTGCGCCAGGCGCACCTTGCTGCCCGGACGCAGGTTTTGCTTGCCATCGACTATCACCTGCTCATCGCCATTCAAGCCCGTCACGGCGGCGTTCAAGCCAAACGCATGCACGCGCATGACCTTGTTGGCCTTGGCCGTATTGTCGGCCTGCATGGTATAGACCAGCGTGCCGGCGGTGGTGGTAATGATGGCGTTTTGCGGGATCACCAGCGCGTCTTTCAGGGTTTGCACCGTCATCTGCGTATTGATGTACTGGCCCGGCCACAAATCGGTTTGCGTATTGCCGAAACGGGCCTTGACCTTGATCATGCCCGAGGTGGGATCGACGGCGTTATCAATGAAATTGAGCTTGCCGTTGACCTGCCTGCCGCCGGCGTCCACCAGCAGCGCCGTCACGGGTACTTCGCCCGCTTTCTGCGCCGACAGCAAGGCCGACAAACTGCTTTCCGGCAAGGTGAACACCACGTCGATCGGGTCGAGCTGGGTGATGCTGGTGAGCGAGGTGGTCGGCTGCACCAGGCTGCCCGGATAGACGCCGATGGCGCCCACGCGGCCGCTCAGCGGCGCGCGCAGCACGGTATAGCTGGAATCGACCTGCGCCCCCCGCAAGGCGGCCTGGTCGGCGGCGAGCAAGGCGCGCGCCGCGTCCAACTGACTTTGCAGGGTATCGACGGCGCCCTGGGCGATGAAATTCTTGCTCAGCAAATCGGTGCTGCGCTTGAGCTGGCGCTCGAAATCCTGCACCGAGGCACGGTCGCGCAATACTTGCGCCTGGGCTTTTTCCACGTTCGCGCTTTCGGTGCGCGCGTCGAGTGTGAACATCAGCTCGCCCTGCTTGACGAACTGGCCTTCCTTGATGTGCACCTTGGCGATCGTGCTGGTGGTTTGCGGGTGCAGGTCGACGCTGCTGATCGGCGTCACGCTGCCGTTCGCTTGTAGCACGATGGGCACATCCTGGCGCACGGGCTGGATCACGCTCACCGTGGTGGGCGCCTGACCGCCCTTGGCCGCCGCCCCGCTCTTGGCCGTGTCAGCGGACTGATGGTTGAAATACCAGATGCCGCCACCGATACACAGGGCGGCACCTACCAGGATTGCCAGGCTAGTTTTTTTCATTATTCGTCACGCTGTCTCGGCGCGGATTTACAGGTTGAATTTAATTGCCTAACGGCATTAAGGGCGATATTGTCGCATGAAAGTGCGCCGGGAAATCATCACTTTCCGGCGTAATATTGCGGCACCACCAGGGTCACTTCCAGCCCGCCGTCCACATGATTGGACAACAAAACCGTGGCGCCGTGCTGCTCGGCGATATTGCGTGCAATCGTCAAGCCCAGGCCGGTACCGCCCGATTCGCGCGAGCGCGAGGTCTCGATGCGGTAGAACGGTTCGAACACTTTGGCCAACTGGTCGGGCGCAATGCCGGGCCCGCCGTCGCGGATGCGGATGCGCGCCGCGCCCGTCAGGCGCTCAACCGTCACCTGTGCATGCTGGCCATACTTGACGGCATTGTCGATCAGGTTGACCAGGCAGCGCCGCATGGCGATCGGGCGGCCCATCAGGGCCATGCCGGCATGGCCTTCGAGGGTCACGTTCTGGCCGGCGTCGGCGGCGTCGGAACAGACGCTGTCAAGCAGGGAGTCGAGGTCGAGCGCCTGCATCGCTTCCGTGCTGTCCATCGAGCGCGCCAGGTCCAGCCCCTCCTTGACCATGCTTTGCATGGCCGACAAGTCGCCCACCAGGCGTTCGTGCAGGTCCGAGTCGGCCACTTTTTCCAGCCGCAGGCGCAAGCGCGTGAGCGGCGTTTGCAAATCGTGCGTGATGGCGGCCAGCATCTGCGTGCGCTGGAAAATATGCTGGCGGATGCGCGCCTGCATGGCGTTGAAGGCCGCGCTGGCCTGGCGGATCTCGCTCGCGCCCGTCAGGGCCAGCGGTGGATGGTTGATGTCGTTGCCGAGGTCTTTCGCCGCCTGCGCCAGCTGCTTCAACGGGCGCATGGTCATGCGCGTGACCAGGAAGGCGATGATCGCAATGCTGATCAGGAAAGGCAGCAGCGTCATCCAGTCGTTGTGTTCGTTGAACGGTGGCTGCTGGCGCGGCGGCAATACCAGGAGCCGCAGCATGTGGCCGTCCTGCATGCGCACGTCCAGGCTTTCGCAAGTGCCGCCCCACATCTTGGGCGCAAACAGGCCTGGCGAGGTACGCGGCTTGACGCAGGCTTCCGGCAGCTGGGCCAGCGCGGTCACCTTGAAGGCCTCGCCCAGCTTGGCTTGCAGCGCGCTGGAAAACTCCGTCGGCGCGCCGGCCGCGTGTTCGGCGTCAGGACGCAGCTCCAGGCGCACGCTGCCCTTGTTGGCCACTTTCAGGTAGGCCGCGCGCGAGGCCAGCGGCACCATGTCGGTCGACATTACCAACTGCTCGGCACGCTCGACGGCGTGATAGTCGCGGTACTGCTCGATCGCGCGCTGGCGTTCGCCCACGGCCAGCCACTGGGTCAGCGCGGCCGAGGCGACCACGCCGAGCAGCAGAAACATGAAGACGCGTCCCGTCATCGAACCGAGGAAGGCCTTCACGCGTGCGGCTCCACATTGACCTGGCCGGCCAGCACATAGCCGCCATTGCGCACGGTCTTGATGATTTGCGGCAGGCGCGCATCTTCACCGAGCTTTTGCCGCAAGCGGCTGATCTGGATATCGATCGAGCGGTCGAACGGATCGGCGTCGCGCCCTTGCGTCAGGTTCAGCAACTGGTCGCGATTGAGCACGCGGTTCGGGTGTTCCAGGAACACCCGCAGCAAACGGAATTCCGCGCCCGACAGCATGATCACCACGCCGGTCGGGTTGAGCAGGTGGCGCGCCGTCAGGTCCAGCGTCCAGCCGGAAAAACGTATCTGCTGCGCCTTGTCCGACGGCGCGTTGGACGGCATCGCATGGCTGCGGCGCAGCACGCTGCGGATGCGCGCCAGCAACTCGCGCGGCTCGAACGGTTTTGGCAAATAATCGTCGGCGCCCATTTCCAGGCCCAGGATGCGGTCCAGCGGTTCGTTGCGCGCCGTCAGCATGATGACGGGAATGGTCGACTGCGCGCGCAGCTTGCGGCACAGGGTCAGGCCGTCGTCGCCGGGCAGGTTCAGGTCCAGCACGATCAGGTCGGGCCGGGTTTCATCGAGTACCTTCCACATGGCCGTGCCATCGGCCGCGCCCAGGGTGCGGTAGGCATTGGTTTCCAGGTAATCCGCCAGCAGGCTGCGGATTTCGCGGTCGTCGTCGACGATCAATATTGTAGAAGTAGGTTCCATGACTGAATTATCCCCACTTCAGAGGGGTATGCACAGCGTATTTGTATCGTCTTGTATATAGACCATGTGACGAAACATACGGATACAAACTGTCGGACAGCGGACACTTCATGGAAACATGGGGCCGCCACACTGGATTCATGTGCACAGACATGTACATGTTCTCTTCACTCATAAAGGAATCCAGATGAACACCTCATTTCACACCGTACGCAAACACCTGATCGTCGCCTTGAGCGTACTCGGCATGGGTGCCGCATCGCTGACAGTCCACGCCCAGCAAGAGCCCGCCAGCGCGCCAGCTGCCACCAGCAACCCGAAAGCCGCGCCGGACGGCCCGCGCGCCCATCGTGGCGAACACCGAGGTGAACGCCGCAACCCGGCCGAACGCATGGCCAAATACCAGGCGCGCCTGCACGACAAGCTGAAACTGACCGCCGCCCAGGAACCTGCCTGGGCCACTTTCACGGCCGCCAGCGCGCCGAAAAAACCTGCCGGCGACTGGAAGGCCAAGCGCGAAGCGTTTGCCAAACTGTCGGCGCCCCAGCGCATGGAACAATGGATCGCCATGTCGAAGGAACGCATCGCCGGCCAGGAAACCCGTCTGGCCTCGCTGAAAACGTTTTATGCGGTACTGACGCCGGAGCAACAGAAGGTGTTCGATGACAGCGTACCGGGCGGCAAGCATGGCGGCATGCGCGGCCATCATCGCCCGCATCGCGGTTGAGGCGTAGGTCGGATTAGGCCGCAGGCCGTAATCCGACAACATTGTTGGCCCGACCGTGGTGGTGTCGGATTACGGCCCGAAGGGCCTAATCCGACCTACCATCGAGCTTGCTCAAGGACGCCAGGAACGTTTCGGCGTTCTGGAAGCCGATCACGCGCGAGTGCGCAATCTCCTGCCCTTGTGGATTGAACATGATGATGCCGGGCGGGCCGAACAGCTGGAAGCGCTTCAGCATGGCCTTGTCGTCTGCGTCATTGGCCGTCACGTCGACCTGCAGCAGCACCGACATGCCCATCTTGTCGCGCACGGCCGGCGCCACAAAGGTCAGTTTTTCCATTTCCTTGCACGAAACGCACCAGTCTGCGTAAAAATCGAGCAAGGCAGTTTTGCCGTTCAATTGCGCCAGCGCCGCATCGAGCTGGGCCACTGTTTTGACGCGCGTAAAGGCGTGCGGATGGACCTGGCCACCGCCCAGGTGGGCCAGTGGCGCCAGCGGATCACGGCCGCCACTGGCCGCGCCCACCAGTTGCACCGCGCCCAAGATGGCGAACACCAGGCCGAAAGCCTTGGCCACCCAGGCGTTTTTGGAAGAACTTTTGCCCACCAGCAGATACATGCCGTAGCCGATGAAGAGCGCGGTCCAGCCCAGCATCTGCACCACGCCCGGCAGCACCGGCGACACTAGCCACCAGGCCACGCCCAGCAGCAGCACGCCAAAGAAACGCTTCACGGCATCCATCCAGGCGCCGGCGCGCGGCAGCAAGGCACCGGCCGACACGCCCACCAGTATCAAGGGCACGCTCATGCCGACCGCCATTGCAAACAGGGCGCTGCCGCCGATCACCACGTCGCGCGTCTGGCTGATGTACAGCAAGGCGCCGGCCAGCGGCGCGGCCACGCACGGCCCCACGATCAGGGCCGAAATCGCACCCATCACGAACACGCCCGCCAGGCGGCCCGATGATTGCTGGTTCGACACGGTCGTCAGCTTGCCTTGCAAAAAGGCCGGTACCTGCAGTTCATAGAAACCGAACATCGACAGCGACAGGCCGGCCATCAGCAGCGCAAAGAAACCGAGCACCCATGGGTTCTGCAGCTTGGCCGCCAGGCCTTCGCCAGCAAGGCCGGCCGCCACGCCCAGCGCCGTATAGACGATCGCCATGCCCAGCGCATAGGTGAGCGACAGCAGCAGGCCGCGCGAACGGCTGACCTTGGCGCCATCGCCAACGATAATCGACGACAAAATCGGCACCATTGGCAGCACGCACGGGGTAAAGGCCAGGCCCAGGCCCAGCAGCATGAACAGCGGCACGATCACCAGCAGCTTGCCGCCTTTCAAGGCTGATTCGATGCTGCCCATTTCCGTTGGCGCGGCAGTTGCGGCCGCAGCGGCTGCCGGCGTCGGCACTGCTGCAACAGGGTCGGGCGTGCTGGTGATATCGGCTTGCGGGATGCTCATCACCGATACGCCGGGCGACGCCTGCGCCTGCGGACCGTTGACGGCTTTGGTATCAACGGCGGGCGCGGCCGGCAGTGCGAATTTTGACGCCACGCCACCTGGCGCCATGCTCTGGCCACCGGCGCCGACCAGCTTGGCGGTGGCATCCTGCGGCGCATAGCACAGGCCCTTGTCCGAGCAGCCCTGGCCCGTGGCTTTGAGCGTAAAGGCGCCGGCCGCCTGGACCGGAATCGTGATGGTCAGCGTATGGCGGAACGTCTCGACATTCTTCTGGAAGGTTTCATCGAATTTGACCTTGCCTTTCGGGAATACGGGCCTACCCAAGGTGGCGCCGGTGGCCTCGAACTTGAAGCGCTCGTGGTACATATAGTAGCCATCGGCGATCACATAGGTCACCGCGATGTTGGCCGGGTCCTGCATCCGCGCGGAAAACTTGAAGGCCAGCTCGGGATCGAGAAATTCATCGTCGGCATGGGCCTGGCCGGCGCCGAACACGGCGATCAACAGCAGCAGACAAGTGGCAAACCAGAGGGACAGGTGATGCAGCGGCGTGGCGCGGGAAGGGAAACGGAACATGAACTACGACCTTTTTGACCATTCGACGAAGAGCCGCGCGGGCATGCAGGGCCGGCGCGAAAAAAGAATAGTACACCGCGGCAGAGCTGGCTGCAGCAGAAAGCAAAAAAGCCAGGCTAGGCCTGGCTTTCTCGGAAGAGCTTGCTGCGATTACTCGCCAGCGACTTCAACTGCTTCGGTCGTATCTGGACGATCCATCAGTTCAACGAATGCCATAGGAGCATTGTCGCCGACGCGGAAACCCATTTTCAGGATACGCACATAACCACCATTACGGTTGGCGTAACGCGGGCCCAGTTCAGCGAACAGTTTGACGACCATTTCACGGTCGCGCAGACGGTTGAAGGCCAGGCGCTTGTTTGCCAGGGAATCGGTTTTGCCGATGGTCAGAATTGGCTCGACAACGCGGCGCAGTTCTTTTGCTTTTGGCAGGGTGGTTTTGATCGCTTCGTGACGCAGCAGCGATACTGTCATGTTGCGCAGCATAGCCAGACGGTGGGACGAGGTACGATTCAGTTTACGGAGGCCGTGACCGTGACGCATGGTAAATCCTTTCGGTAGTGAGTTTAAATCCAGTTCTTCGATCAATGAAACGTGAGCTTCATCGCGGACCGGTTTGGTGCTTCAAAAATAAAAGCCTGGGACACCTGTCCCAGGCAGTTTGCTGCAAACTTCAAATTACTTTTCCAACCCTGCAGGCGGCCAGTTTTCCAGCTTCATGCCCAAGGTCAAGCCGCGCGATGCCAGCACTTCCTTGATTTCGTTGAGCGATTTACGGCCCAGGTTAGGCGTTTTCAGCAGCTCGTTTTCCGAACGCTGGATCAGGTCGCCGATGTAGTAGATGTTTTCCGCTTTCAGGCAGTTCGCCGAACGCACGGTCAACTCCAGGTCGTCGACCGGACGCAACAGGATAGGATCGACCAGCGGAGCGCGCGATGGTGCTTCCGCGGCGGCTTCCGTGCCTTCCAGGGCAGCGAACACATTCAACTGGTCCACCAGGACGCGGGCCGACTGGCGGATCGCTTCTTCCGGCGAGATCACGCCGTTGGTTTCGATGTTGATGATCAGCTTGTCCAGGTCGGTACGCTGTTCGACGCGCGCCGATTCAACGAAGTACGACACGCGGCGCACTGGCGAGAACGACGCGTCCAGGATGATGCGGCCGATGGTCTTGTTGGTGTCTTCCGACAGGCGGCGCACGTTACCAGGAACGTAGCCGCGGCCTTTTTCAACCTTGATCTGCATGTCCAGCTTGCCACCAGCGGTCAGGTGGGCGATCACGTGGTCAGGGTTGATCAGTTCGACGTCATGCGGCAGGTCGATGTCGGAGGCCAGGATCGCGCCTTCGCCTTCTTTTTTCAGGGTCAGGGTTACCGAATCGCGGTTGTGGACTTTGAAAACCACACCCTTCAAGTTCAGCAACAGATCGACGACGTCTTCTTGCACGCCATCGAGGGAGGAATATTCGTGGACGACGCCGGCGATCGTCACTTCGGTCGGCGCGTAGCCCACCATCGACGACAGCAGAACGCGGCGCAACGCGTTACCCAATGTGTGGCCATAGCCGCGCTCGAACGGTTCCATCACGACTTTGGCGTGACCTGCACCGAGAGCTTCAACATCGATAATACGTGGCTTCAACAAACTGTTTTGCATGAAATGTCCTTTTCAATACCCTCGGCTCGTTACGCCGATAAGGCTGATGGCATATTGGTAAAACGCCCACTCAAGTTGAGTGGGCGATGGTGGTGCTAACGGCTATTAACGCGAATACAGCTCGACGATCAGCGATTCGTTGACGTCGTTGGCGATTTCGTTACGCTCTGGCAGGGACTTGAAGGTACCTTCCATTTTCTTGGCATCAACCGAAACCCAGCTAGGCATACCAACTTGTTCGGCCAGCGACAGTGCTTCAACGATACGCACTTGCTTTTTCGATTTTTCACGAACAGCAACGATGTCGCCAACTTTGACCGAGTACGAAGCGATGTTGACAACGATACCGTTCACGGTGAACGCTTTGTGGCTGACCAGTTGACGCGCTTCAGCGCGGGTCGAGCCAAAGCCCATGCGGTAGCAAACGTTGTCCAGACGCGTTTCCAGCAACTTCAACAGCGTTTCGCCGGTGTTGCCTTTACGACGGTCTGCTTCAGCGAAGTAGCGGCGGAATTGACGTTCCAGCACGCCGTACATGCGCTTGACTTTTTGCTTTTCGCGCAGTTGGTTACCGTAGTCCGAGGTGCGGGCGCCGGATTTGACACCGTGCTGGCCTGGCTTGACGTCCAGTTTGCACTTGCTGTCGAGCGAGCGACGTGCGCTCTTCAGGAACAGGTCTGTACCTTCACGGCGGGAGAGTTTTGCTTTAGGTCCGATATAACGTGCCACGATACTTCCTTTTTTTAAATGATAACGCCCCAGCCACATGCATGATCAAACACACTGATGCGGTTAGGCGCTAGTCTGATTCACTTGCGATCAGACGGTGGCTGAAAACGAAAAACCCGTCAAATACAATTTGACAGGCAAGAACAGCCGGGCAGTATAACCGTTTCCGGCTCCCTGCTCCAGCGTTTTCACACAACTGTACTCAATACAACAGACAAGACAGCAGCTGGCGCCGAGGCGCCCTCTGCAATACTGTCTTAGATACGACGACGTTTCGGTGGACGGCAACCGTTGTGCGGTACCGGCGTCACGTCCTGGATCTCGGTGATCTTGATGCCCAGGTTGTTCAGCGCGCGAACAGCGGATTCACGACCAGGACCTGGGCCCTTGATACGTACTTCCAGGTTCTTGACGCCACACTCAACAGCCACTTTACCAGCGGCTTCCGCGGCGACCTGCGCTGCGAACGGGGTCGATTTACGCGAACCCTTGAAGCCTGCACCGCCGGAGGTAGCCCACGACAAGGCATTGCCTTGACGATCGGTGATGGTAATGATGGTGTTATTGAACGAAGCGTGGACATGTGCAATGCCTTCAGCGACGTTCTTTTTAACTTTTTTACGCACGCGTGCTGATGCGGCGTTATTTTGCGACTTGGCCATAATTATTCCCTAGCGGATTATTTTTTCAGCGATTGAGCGGCTTTACGCGGTCCCTTGCGGGTACGTGCGTTCGTACGCGTACGCTGGCCACGGCAAGGCAGACCCTTGCGATGACGCATGCCGCGGTAGCAACCCAGATCCATCAAACGCTTGATGTTCATGGACAGTTCACGACGCAGATCGCCTTCGACGATGAATTTACCTACTTCATCGCGCAGTTTTTCCAGTTCGCTGTCATCCAGATCTTTGATCTTTTTGTTGGTTGCTACACCGGTCGATGCACAGATTTTCTCTGCGCGTGGACGGCCAACACCGTAGATGGCTGTCAGGCCGATAACGGTATGCTGATGATTTGGGATATTAACCCCTGCAATACGTGCCATTTGTTATTCCTCGATTAACCTTGACGCTGCTTGTGACGTGGTTCCACGCAGATTACGCGGACTACGCCTTTGCGCTTGATGATCTTGCAGTTGCGGCAGATCCGCTTGACTGATGCGAGAACTTTCATTTTGGGGCTCTTTCTTTCGCTTCTTTGGTTTGATTCAGTGTGTTACTTGGTACGGAACACAATGCGGGCTCGGCTCAGGTCGTACGGCGTCAACTCCACCGTCACCTTGTCTCCAGGGAGAATGCGAATATAGTTCATCCGCATTTTACCTGAAATATGCCCGAGCACCACGTGTCCGTTCTCCAGCTTCACTCGAAATGTTGCATTTGGGAGATTCTCAAGAATCTCGCCCTGCATCTGTATGACGTCGTCTTTTGCCATTCGGTGTGTTTACCGCGCTTAACGCGTCGGAATCCCGCCCTTGAAATTTGCTTTGCGCAGCAGTGAATCATATTGCTGCGACATCACGTAGTTTTGTACTTGCGCCATGAAATCCATGGTGACAACTACAATAATCAATAAAGAAGTACCACCAAAATAGAATGGCACCTTCCACTGGGCTTGCATAAATTCCGGCAATAAACACACCAGGGTGATGTAGACTGCGCCGGCAAGTGTCAGGCGTGTCAGGATCTTGTCGATGTAACGGGCTGTCTGTTCGCCTGGACGGATCCCGGGAATGAACGCACCGCTCTTCTTCAAGTTATCCGCTGTTTCCTTGCTGTTGAATACCAGCGCGGTATAGAAGAAACAGAAAAACACGATCGCCACTGCGTACAACAGCGCATGGATAGGCTCACCAGGCCCCATCGATGCTGCCAAATCTTTCAAGAACCGCACCGCAGGGTTAGCGTTGTCGGCGCCCTTTGAAAACCAGTCCACGATAGTGGCCGGGAACAAGATGATCGAAGAAGCAAAGATCGGCGGGATCACGCCGGCCATGTTCAGCTTCAACGGCAAATGGCTGGTTTGACCGCCATAAATCTTGTTGCCTACCTGGCGCTTCGCGTAGTTGACCAATATTTTGCGCTGACCGCGTTCGACAAATACCACGAAGAACGTTACCAGGGCTACCAGCAGCACGATGAAAATCGCGCCCAAGCTGCCGATCGAACCATTCGATACCAGGCTGAACAAACCACCCAGTGCGGAAGGCAGACCTGCTGCAATACCGGCAAAAATGATGATCGAGATGCCGTTACCCAAGCCACGCTCGGTAATCTGCTCACCCAACCACATCAAAAACATTGTTCCGGTCAACAAAGTGACGACCGTCACGAAGCGGAATGCAAGACCAGGTTCCAACACCAGACCAGCTTGCGACTCCAGTGCGACTGCAATACCCAACGCTTGAAACAGTGCCAGTGCGACCGTGAAATACCGGGTGTACTGGGTGATCTTGCGACGGCCTGCTTCGCCTTCTTTTTTCAACGCTTCCATCTGCGGTGACACGATCGACAGCAGTTGCATGATGATCGAGGCCGAGATATAAGGCATGATACCCAGCGCAAACACTGTAAAACGAGACAAGGCACCGCCCGAGAACATGTTGAACATGCCCAGGACGCCGCCTTCGTGCTCCTTGAACAGCGAGGCTAATTGTGTCGGGTCGATCCCGGGAACCGGGACGTGAGCACCGATACGATAAACCACCAATGCGCCAAGCAAAAACCAGAGCCGTCCCCAAGGGAAACCGGCCGCTGCACTTTTAGCAAGTTGTGGATTAGTCGCCAATTTTCGCTCCGATCAAGCTGTTAGCGGTCAACTCAGGCTACCGAGCCGCCGGCTGCTTCGATGGCTGCTTTCGCGCCAGCGGACACTTTCAAGCCCTTCAAATTCACCGCTTTGGTGATTTCGCCGGACAAGATCACGCGCACGTCACGGGCCAACACGCCCAGAACGCCAGCTTGCTTCAAGACCAGAATGTCGACATCGCCAACCGCCAGGTTGTTCAGATCGGACAGGCGAACTTCAGCTTTGAAGGTTGCGTGCATCGATTTGAAACCGCGCTTAGGCAGACGGCGTTGCAGAGGCATCTGACCGCCTTCGAAACCGACTTTATGAAAGCCGCCCGAACGCGATTTCTGACCCTTGTGACCACGACCGGCGGTTTTGCCGATGCCTGATCCGATACCGCGACCGACGCGACGCTTGTAGTGCTTGGCGCCTTCGGCTGGTGCAATAGTATTCAATTCCATGATTTGCTCCGTTCGTGTAAGCCCGAAGGCTTACCCGACAACTTTAACGAGATACGATACTTTATTGATCATGCCGCGTACGGATGGGGTGTCTTGCAGTTCGGAAACCGAATTTACACGACGCAGACCCAGACCGCGCACGGTAGCGCGATGCGATTCGCGCGTACCGATCAAGCCCTTGACCAATTGCACTTTGACTGTGTTTGTCATTTTGTCCACCTTAAGCCAGAATGTCTTCAACCGACTTGCCGCGTTTGGCAGCGATATCGGAAGCAGTACTCATTTTCGACAGGCCGTCCAGCGTAGCGCGTACCAGGTTGTAAGGGTTGTTCGAACCAGTGGATTTCGCCACCACGTCCGTCACGCCCATTACTTCGAAGATAGCGCGCATGGCGCCACCAGCGATCACGCCGGTACCAGGCTTGGCCGGGTTCATCAGCACTTTCGAGGCGCCGTGGCGACCCGTGACCGTGTGATGCAAGGTACCGTTTTTGAGCGGCACTTTGATCAGGTTGCGGCGAGCTTCTTCCATTGCTTTTTGCACGCCAACTGGCACTTCTTTCGATTTGCCCTTGCCCATGCCGACGCGGCCATCGCCATCACCAACTACGGTCAGCGCGGCGAAACCCATGATACGACCACCCTTGACCACTTTGGTCACGCGGTTGATCGCGATCATTTTTTCGCGCATGCCATCATCCGGCTTGTCGCTTTGCATTTTTGCTTGCATTTTTGCCATGATTGATCCTTAGAACTTCAGACCGGCTTCGCGTGCGGCTTCTGCCAACGCTTTCACACGGCCGTGGTAACGGAAACCGGAGCGGTCAAACGCAACTTCGGTAATCCCTGCTTTCAACGCTTTTTCAGCGACGCGCTTGCCGATCAAGGCTGCAGCAGCGGCATTGCCGCCTTTGCCGGATTGGCCTGCCAGTTCAGCGCGAACTTCCGCTTCAGCCGTCGAGGCCGAAACCAGGATTTTTGCATCCGGGCTGATCAGGTTGGCGTAAATGTGCAGGTTGGTGCGATGCACCGACAAGCGATTTACTTTCAATTCCGCAATCTTGATGCGGGTTTGGCGTCCGCGGCGAAGCCGTGATTCTTTCTTATCCATCGTCAGCCCCTAATTACTTCTTCTTGGTTTCTTTAAGCTTGACCACTTCGTCCGCATAGCGAACGCCCTTGCCTTTATAAGGCTCAGGGGAGCGGTAAGCACGAACTTCAGCGGCTACCTGGCCAACCTGTTGACGGTCGATACCCTTGATCAGGATCTCGGTCGGGGTTGGTGTTGCGCAGGTAACGCCGGCTGGCATGTCATGCACTACAGGGTGCGAGAAGCCCAGGGACAGATTCAACTTGTCGCCTTGTGCTTGCGCCTTGTAACCCACGCCTACCAGGTTCAGCTTTTTCTCGAAACCCTTGGTGACGCCAACAACCATGTTGTTGACCAGTGCGCGCAGCGTGCCGGACATGGCATTGGCTTCGCGGCTGTCGTTCGCCACGTCGAAACTCAGGGTTCCTGCATTGTTTTCCACTTTGACCTGGCCGGTGAGGGCCTGGGAAAGCACGCCCAGCGGGCCTTTTACGGTGATCGCTTGTGCGGAGATGGCGACTTCAGCGCCAGCTGGCACAACGATAGGCATTTTAGCTACTCGAGACATGTGTAACTCCTTAAGCCACGTAGCAAATAACTTCGCCGCCGACACCGGTAGCGCGTGCTTTGCGGTCAGTCATGACGCCTTGCGGAGTCGACACGATCGCCACACCCAAGCCATTCATCACAACAGGGATCTCGTCTTTGCCTTTGTAGACGCGCAGACCCGGACGGGACACGCGCTCCAAGCGCTCAATGACGGGACGGCCAACATAATACTTCAAACCGATCTTCAGTTCCGCCTTGCCACCAGCTTCGGTAACGGCGAAATCTTCAATGTAACCCTCGTCCTTCAGGACGTTGGCAATCGCAATTTTGACTTTCGACGATGGCATGGCCACTGTCGTTTTTTGCACGCCCTGGGCGTTACGAATGCGGGTCAGCATATCGGCGATAGGATCGCTCATACTCATTGCATATTCTCCTATTACCAGCTTGCTTTAGTCATACCCGGAATTTCACCACGCATGGCGAATTCACGGAGCTTGATACGACCCAGACCGAATTTACGGAATGTGCCGCGCGGACGACCAGTGATGGCGCAACGGTTACGTTGACGCGTCGGGTTCGAGTTACGTGGCAGCGCCTGCAGTTTCAGGCGAGCTTCGTAGCGCTCTTCTTCCGATTTCGATTGGTCATCGACGATGGCCTTGAGAGCTTCGCGCTTAGGGGCGAATTTCGCCACCAGGTCAGCACGCTTGATCTCACGATTAATCAGTGACAGTTTGGCCATGATCAGTTCCTGAAAGGGAATTTAAAGGCGGCGAGCAAAGCTTTGGCTTCGTCATCGGTCTTAGCAGTTGTCGTGATGCTGATATTCATACCGCGCAACGCGTCAATCTTGTCGTATTCGATTTCAGGGAAAATGATCTGTTCCTTGACACCGATGTTGTAGTTGCCACGACCGTCGAATGCACGACCGTTCACACCACGGAAATCGCGTACGCGCGGCAGAGCCACGGTAATGAAGCGATCCAGGAACTCGTACATGCGAGCGCCGCGCAGGGTGACCATCGTACCGATCGGGTAACCTTCACGGATTTTGAAGCCTGCGATCGCTTTGCGGGACTTGGTGGTCACTGGCTTCTGGCCGGCGATCTTGGTCAAGTCAGCAACTGCGTGCTCGAGAACTTTTTTATCCGCGATAGCCTCACCAACACCCATGTTCAGGGTGATCTTGGTCAGGCGTGGAACTTCCATCACCGACTTGTAACCAAACTTGCTGGTCAGGTCGGCAACGACTTTTTCTTTATAGAATTCTTGGAGACGTGCCATGATTTCTTAAGCCTTCACTACTTCGCCGGAGGATTTGAAGACGCGGACTTTTTTGCCATCCACTTCTTTGAAACCCACACGATCTGCCTTGCCAGTCGCTGCATTGAACAATGCAACGTTGGACACGTGAATTGGCATGGTCTTATCGACGATACCACCAGTTACGCCAGTCATCGGGTTTGGCTTGGTCGCTTTTTTAGCGACGTTGATGCCATCAACCACGATATGTTCAGCATCGATACGCTGCTGCACCACACCACGTTTGCCCTTGTCTTTCCCGGTCAGAACGATGACTTCGTCGTTTTTACGAATCTTATCCATTACGACTCCTTACAGGACTTCCGGTGCCAGGGACACGATTTTCATGAACTTCTCAGTACGCAGTTCGCGTGTGACAGGTCCAAAAATACGGGTACCGATCGGTTCCAGCTTGGCGTTCAACAGAACGGCGGCGTTGCCGTCGAACTTCACCAGGGAACCGTCTTGGCGGCGAACACCTTTAGCGGTGCGCACAACCACGGCGTTATAAATTTCACCTTTTTTGACACGGCCACGTGGCGCAGCAACCTTGACGGTTACTTTGATCACATCGCCAATGCCAGCATAACGGCGCTTGGAGCCACCCAATACCTTGATGCACATTACTTCCTTGGCACCGGTATTGTCAGCCACTTCGAGCCGGCTTTCAGTTTGAATCATAGTATTCTCTTTCCCAACTTAAGCCGAAGAATCCACACAATGTAGACCCGCGGTCAGTCTTGGTCCCGCCAGAGCCGCCCTGCTGGGCTTCACTGTTTGGGTGCATGACCTTCATACATCAACTGACCGCGGAGCTATGTCTGTGGCCAGACACTTTGCGGCGTTACATGAACGAAGCCCGCAAGTATTACATACAATTTGCGGGCCTGCAAGTACTAATTAAAAGCCACCGCCGAAACGGTGGTTTTTATTTAAACGATGGGTGCGGCTTGAACCACACGTGTCACCGTCCATGCCTTCGTTTTGGAGATCGGACGACCTTCCTGGATCTCTACCGTGTCACCGGCTTTGATCTGGTTGGTTTCGTCATGCGCGTGATACTTGTTCGAGCGCATGATGATCTTGCCATACAAAGGATGTTTTACGTGGCGCTCGATCAGAACGGTAACGGTCTTGTCCATCTTGTCGGATACCACTTTACCGATCAGCGTGCGCTTGAGCGACTGTTTCACTGGTTCGTTCATTTGGCTTCCTTCAGATTCATTACCGTCTTCACACGCGCGATATCGCGGCGTACCTTCTTGAGCTGCGAAGTGTTGCTCAGCTGTTGCGTAGCGATTTGCATACGCAGGCCGAACTGTGCCTTCAACAAGTCATTCAGCTCTTTTTGCAGAGCTGCCTGGTCTTTGCCGCGGAGTTCAGTTGCTTTCATATTCAACTCCAATTATTGGCCGACTTGGCGAATGACAAACGTCGTCGCCAGTGGCAGTTTAGAGGCGGCAAGACGGAAGGCTTCCCGTGCCAGCGCTTCATCAACGCCATCCATTTCGTACAGTACTTTGCCTGGCTGAATTTCAGCGACGTAGTACTCAGGATTACCTTTACCGTTACCCATACGGACTTCAGCCGGTTTGTTCGAAATCGGTTTGTCCGGGAAAATACGGATCCAGATACGGCCACCGCGCTTGATGTGACGCGTCATTGCACGACGCGCCGCTTCAATTTGACGTGCAGTGATACGACCGCGCGCAACTGCCTTCAGACCGAATTCGCCAAACGACACGGCGGTGCCGCGGCTGTGCGAAATACCGGTGTTACGGCCTTTCTGCTCTTTACGATACTTTCTGCGTGCTGGTTGCAGCATGATTATTCTCCTGCTTTCTCAGCTGGTGCTGCTGCGACGGCCGGTTTAGCGGCGGTACGCACACGTGCACCTGGTGCTGTGGATGGTTTCGCACCGGCGCCGGCTGGACGCGGGCGGCCAGCTGGCTTGCCATCGTCACGACGCGGACCGCGGCTTTTCTTCTCGTCAGCCGGGGTATCGATAACTGGTGCATCGCCGTTAGGCGCGCGGTCACCTTTGTATACCCACACTTTGACGCCGATGATGCCGTAGGTCGTCAATGCTTCGCTGGTACCGTAGTCGATATCGGCGCGCAGGGTATGCAGAGGCACGCGGCCTTCGCGATACCATTCTTTACGCGCGATTTCGATACCGTTCAGACGGCCGGACGACATGATCTTGATACCGAGTGCACCCAGGCGCATTGCATTTTGCATTGCACGCTTCATGGCGCGGCGGAACATGATCCGTTTTTCCAGCTGCTGCGAGATCGAATCGGCGATCAGTTGCGAGTCGATTTCAGGCTTGCGAATTTCTTCGATGTTCACGTGAACAGGTACGCCCATGATCTTGGTCAGCGCGGACTTCAGTACTTCGATGTCTTCGCCTTTTTTACCAATGACCACGCCTGGACGCGAGCTGTAGATCGTGAAGCGCGCGTTCTTGGCAGGACGCTCGATAACGATGCGGCCAACCGAAGCGTTCTTCAGTTTCTTTTTCAGGTAAGCACGTGCTTTCAAGTCTTCGTTCAGCATGGCAGCGAAATTACCGTTGCCTGCATACCAGCGCGAAGCCCAGTTACGGGTGACCGCCAGACGGAAACCGGTTGGATGAATTTTCTGACCCATCGTGGCTCCTTAGTTACCGACAGTCACGTAAACGTGACAGGATTGTTTCGAAATACGGTCGCCACGGCCTTTTGCACGCGCGGTGAAGCGCTTCAGGACCGGGCCCTTTTCGACGTAGATCGTTTTCACGAACAATTCGTCGATGTCCGCGCCATCGTTGTGTTCCGCATTGGCGATTGCCGATTCCAGAACACGCTTGATGATCGCAGCACCTTTTTTCGGGCTGAATTGCAAGATGTTGAGTGCTGCGTCAACTTTCTTGCCACGGATCAGGTCAGCAACCAGGCGACCTTTTTGGTCGGACAGGCGCACACCTTTGAGGATAGCTTTGGTTTCCATTATTTCTTAGCCTTTTTGTCAGCTGCATGACCCTTGAACGTACGGGTCAGTGCGAATTCGCCGAGCTTGTGACCAACCATGTTTTCGGAAACATAAACCGGCACGTGCAGCTTGCCGTTATGAACCGCGATCGTCAGGCCGATAAAGTCAGGCATGATTGTCGAACGACGCGACCAGGTTTTGATTGGCTTTTTGTCTTTGGCAGCTTGCGCAGCTTCAACTTTTTTCACCAGGTGGGCGTCACAGAACGGCCCTTTTTTCAATGAACGTGTCATGTGCTACCCCTTATTTCTTGCCGCGGCGCGAGACGATCATGGAAGTAGTACGCTTGTTGCTGCGTGTCTTCTTACCTTTAGTCTGTTGGCCCCAAGGCGAAACTGGATGACGACCAGCTGCTGTTTTACCTTCACCACCACCGTGCGGGTGATCGACCGGGTTCATGACCACACCGCGAACGGTAGGACGAACACCGCGCCAGCGCATCGCGCCAGCTTTACCGATTTTACGCAGGCTGTGCTCGGCGTTACCGACTTCACCAACCGTAGCACGGCACTCGATGTGCACGCGACGTACTTCACCCGAGCGCAGACGCACTTGAGCGTACACGCCTTCACGAGCCATCAGCACGACGCCAGCGCCGGCGGAACGTGCCATTTGGGCACCTTTACCTGGCAGCATTTCGACGCAATGCATCACGGTACCGACCGGGATGTTACGGATTGGCAAGCAGTTACCCGATTTGATCGGCGCTTCCGAACCGTTCATCACGCTGTCGCCAACCGACATGCCTTTGGTTGCGATGATGTAATGACGCTCGCCGTCGGCGTAGCACAGCAGAGCGATATTCGCGGTGCGGTTTGGATCGTATTCGATACGTTCCACTTTCGCTGGAATACCATCTTTGGTGCGCTTGAAGTCGATCAGGCGATAGTGTTGCTTGTGACCACCACCGATATGACGGGTGGTGATGTGACCGTTGTTGTTACGACCAGCGGTCTTGGATTTCTTTTCAACCAGGGCAGCGAACGGACGACCTTTGTACAGGTCCGGGTTCACCACCTTTACCATGCCGCGACGGCCTGGCGAGGTTGGTTTCATCTTAACGAGTGCCATTATGCAGCCTCCTCGGAGAAGTTGATTTCCTGGCCAGGTTTCAGGCACACGAAAGCACGCTTGGTATGGTTACGACGGCCGTTGAATTTGCCGGTGCGCTTTTGCTTGCCTTCGCGGTTTGCAGTTTGCACGGACAGGACTTCGACCTTGAACAGCAGTTCGACTGCTGCCTTGATTTCAGGCTTGGTTGCATCCGGCAGTACGCGGAATACAATTTGCTCGTTCTTTTCCGCGACCATGGTGGCCTTTTCGGAAATCACGGGCGCCAACAGCACCTTCATCAAGCGTTCTTCGCTATGTTTCAAAATCGCGCTCATGCCAGCATCTCCTCAATCTTGGCCAGTGCAGCTTTGGTGACCAGGATCTTCTTGTAGAACACCAGGGACATCGGGTCTGCGTGACGTGGCTCAACGACGAGTACGTTAGGCAGGTTGCGCGATGCCAGTTCCAGGTTTTCGTTCAGAACGTCGGTGATGATCAGAACCGAATCAAAGCCCAGGCCGTTCAATTTTTGCGACAGCAGCTTGGTTTTTGGCGCGTCGATCGTCAGATCGTCGATGACGATCAGGCGCTCTTCGCGAGCCAGCTGCGACAGGATCGAGCAGACACCTGCGCGATACATTTTTTTGTTCACTTTGTGGGTGAAGTTTTCGTCAGGCGAGTTCGGGAAAATCCGACCACCGCCGCGCCACAGTGGCGACGACGACATACCAGCACGAGCGCGGCCGGTACCTTTTTGGCGCCATGGCTTTTTGGTCGTGTGGTGAACTTCTTCACGGTCTTTTTGCTTGCGGTTACCGCTACGTGCATTCGCTTGATAAGCGATCACGACTTGGTGGATCAGCGCTTCGTTGTAATCACGACCGAAAATTTCATCAGCAGCGACGACATTGGAGCCGGCTTGACCTTGCGCATTCAGAAGCTTGAGTTCCATCGTTTAAGCTCCCTTCTTGGCTTTGGTTTTGATGGCTGGCGAGACAACTACCTGGCCATTTTTCGCGCCTGGAATCGCGCCTTTGACCAGCAGCAGCTGACGGTCGGCATCGATACGGGCGATCACGAGGTTCTGGATCGTACGATTAACGTCACCCAGATGACCGGTCATGCGCTTACCAGGGAAAACACGACCTGGATCTTGCGCCATACCGATGGAACCTGGAACGTTGTGCGAACGCGAGTTACCGTGCGTGGCACGGCCAGAAGAGAAGTGGTAACGTTTGATAACGCCTGCATAGCCTTTACCGATGGTAACGCCTTGCACGTCGATCTTTTGACCGACTTCGAACAGGGAAGCGGCGACAACATCGCCAGCTTTCAATTCGGCGGCTTTAGCAGCATCAACGCGGAACTCTTTCAACAGAGTACCGGCTTCAACGCCAGCTTTAGCATGATGACCAGCAACAGCTTTGGTCACGCGGGAAGCGCGACGTTGACCGAATGCGACCTGAACAGCGGAGTAGCCATCTGTTTCAGGGGTTTTGATTTGCGCAACACGGTTGTTCGATACGTCCAGCACGGTGACAGGAATCGAATCCCCTTCGTCCGTGAAAATGCGCATCATACCAACCTTGCGACCGAGAAGGCCTAGGCTCATTTTTTCTCCATTCCCACCTGCGATTGGGCGGGGCTTGTTTAACTACAAATAACGTAGGACTCAAAAAAGGACGAATCCATACCGAAGCCGGCTAGTATATAGCACAAAAACCCTTGACGCAACAAGTTAACACGAGGTATGTCAAAGTGTTGTTGTGCGCTTCGCGGCAAGTTGCCGGCATTGCCGCGAAGGAGCGCCAAGGTACCACAAATCTACTGTTCATGCGCCTTTGCGGGCACTGCAACAACACCCTTCCCCACCTGGTACCAGTCGACCTTGCGGGTCACCACCATGACCGCCGCCAGCACCGCGAACAGCAGGATGCTGCCCAGCACCAGCGCATTGTTTTCCGAGTTCAAGAGGCCATACAGGGCGCCATATAGCAGTGTCAAGGCCACGCCGAAGCCGAGCGCGCGCGCCGCACTCCTGAGCACATGGGTCAGGTAAAAACTGGTCAGCGCGATACAGGCCGCACTGGCAACCAGATACGCGTACAGGAAAGCAATGTGCTCGGCCAGGCTGACCAGCAGCAGGAAGAAGATCACCAGCGACAGGCCGACCAGCAGATACTGCACCGGGTGGATCGGCAGGCTTTTCAGGATTTCAAAGATGAAAAAGGCGGCAAACGTCAGCGCCACGAACAGCAGGCCGTACTTGGTGGCGCGGTCGGACTGCGAATACACGTTGACGGGCTCGATGAAGCCGACGCTGAAGCGGTCGACCTGGCCCAGCGGCGCGCTGTCGGGCACCTTGAATTCGCCCTCGATGCTGGACAGCTGCGTCTGCGCATTGGTCGCCAGCGACGAGATATTCCAGGCGACGCTGAAACCTTGCGCGTCGATCTGGCGATTCTTCGGCGACGGCAGGAAGCGCCCGCCAAACTGCGGGTGCGGCCAGTTCGACTTGATGCTGATCTGGCTGTTTTTCGCCACCGGCACGAAGTGCTGGCGTTCGATGCCGTCCAAGCCCAGCTCGAAGCTGAATTTCACCTGCTGCGCGGAAGCCAAAGGCATGGCGCCCAGCGGCGCATGCAGGCCGCTGCGAAAGGCAAACAGGTCGCTGCCCTGCTCGAACTCGATCAGGCGCCCGCCCCAGTCGATCTTCGGGATATTGCGGATGCCGCGCACATCCTCGATCGACAGCGCAATGAAAGGCTGGCCGACGGCGATGCGCGCGTCCGCCGTCTTGCGTGGCAGTTGCTCCAGGCCGGGCACGGTGAAGTCGCCCTTGAAGGCATGCTGGCCGCTGTACACCAGCACCTGGTGAATGCCGCGGTAGCGACGGTCGGTCTCGATCGTGCCGTTCTGCTGCAAATTGTTCGGGTACACCAGCAACCGGCGCTGCATGATGCGCCGCTGCACCTGGGTGCGCGCCGGCACGCTGCTCTTCTGGTCCTTGTCGGCGGCGATCTCGACCCGCTCGTCGTACTGCTCCACATACGGTATCACCAGGATCGGGCCGATAATGGTTTGCTCGCGCACCGAATCGGCGGCGATGCTGTCAACGGCCTCCTGACGGAACTGCATGCGCTCCTTGATGGTCTGCTGGATCATCAGCAGGGGCAGGCCGATCAGCAGCATCAGGCCGAACACGATCAGTGCTTTGATGAGTAAAGTTTTTTGCATGGCGCATTCCTCATGGGTAAGGCGGCCAGTCTGAAGAACCTGTATGCGCTGATGATGCGTTGCGTGTGAAGCGCGACAATATTTACGCCGGCAGCCACAGCCGTGCCAGCGCGCCGCCATCTTCATGGTTGCCCACCTCGACTGTGCCGCCATGCAGCAGGGCCACCTCGCGCACGAACGGCAGGCCCAGGCCGGTGCTTTTTCCCGCAGACGGGCGCGGCAAGGAATAAAAGCGCTCGAACACGCGCTCCTGCGCATAGGCAGGGATGCCCTCGCCACGGTCGCGCACCCCAATCACGACCCCCTGCCCTGCCAGGGTGGCCTGCAAATCGATCCGGCTGCCGGGCGGCGCAAAGCCGATCGCGTTGTCGAGCAGATTGCCCAGCGCCTGGCGCAGCAGCAAGGCGTCGCCGGGCACGAACGCATCGATGGCCGCTACCTCCAGCAGCACGCCATGCGCCGCCAGCGAGGCGCTGGCATCCTGCGCTACCTGCGCCAGCAGCGGCGCCACTGCGATCGGCTCAGGCGCATCGAGGCGCTGCTGCTTTTCCACCCGCACCAGGGCCAGCAGCTTGTCGATCAGCTGCCGCTGGCGCGCGTTCTGCTCGAGGATATTGCCCAGAAAGCGCGTGCGTTCGTCAGCCGGCATGTCTTCCTGCAGCAGTTCGGCCGAGGCCTGGATGGCGGCGATCGGGCT
This sequence comes from Janthinobacterium sp. 1L-D-8-B-C4, assembly GCF_057291295.1. Taxonomy (NCBI): domain Bacteria; kingdom Pseudomonadati; phylum Pseudomonadota; class Betaproteobacteria; order Burkholderiales; family Oxalobacteraceae; genus Janthinobacterium; species Janthinobacterium sp. 1L-D-8-B-C4. The sequence goes on along the minus strand of NZ_JBXAVX010000016.1, from coordinate 7,656 downwards.
TTTCAGTTCATGCGTCAGGGTGTGCATCAGCTGCTCGACGTATTCCTTGCCTTCCAGGCGCGTGCGCATGGCGTCGAGCGCGCGGCCCAGGATGCCGATCTCGCTGTTGCCCAGTGCCGGCAGCGCCACCTTGCGGCCGGCCTCCACCGACGCGATATAGTCCATCAGCTTACCCAGCGCATGGTGCAACCACCAGGCGAACGCCAGGCCGATCAACAAGGACAGCAGCAGCAGGATCGCGCCGCGCTGCAGGATGATGCGCTGGCTGCGCTCGACAAAGGCCTGCACGCTAGCGTTCGGCTTGGCCACCGTCAGCACGCCGATAATGTCGCCGCCAGCGCGTATCGGTGCGGCCACGTGCATCACGGTCGACATCTCGTCGTCGGGGTTGGCGCGCGTGCTGCGCGCGCCGTATTTGCCCTGCAAGGTCAGATACACATCATTCCAGCGCGAGTAATCTTTTCCCACATCGCGTCCACTGGTATCGAACAGCACCAGGCCATGGCGGTCGGTGATCGTGATGCGGTAGTCGAGGGTGCGCTTGCGCACGCCGTTGATATTGACGTCGATGGCGCGCTGCGCGTAATGCTGCATGCGCTGCAACACCACCGAATCGTCGAGCCGGCCATCGCGCATATCATCCGCCACCAGCGCGGCCAGCAGCTGCGAAGTGTCGACCAGCGTGTCTTCCAGGGTCGAGCGCACGCCTGGCTTGACCTGCTCCACGAACACATTGAGCAGGAACCACGCAGCCAGCCCCACCACCAGGAAGTAGCCGCACAGGATGCGCAGGCCGATTTTCATGTCAGGCGCCCGCCAGGCTGTAGCCAAGGCCGCGGTGGGTCTGGATCGTGTCTTCCTGCGCCTCGACGGCGCGCAGCTTGGCGCGCAGGGATTTGACATGCGCGTCGACCGTGCGCTCGAGCGTGTCGGGCGCGCCGCTCCAGACGCGCTCCATCAGCTGCGCGCGCGACAGCACGTGGCCGGGATGCTCGAGCAGGGTTTTCAGCAGCAGGTATTCGTAGCGGGTCAGTTCGAGCGGCTGCCCGTGGAACAGCACGCGCGCTTCCAGGGCGCGCAATTCAAAGGCGCTTGACCGCGTCACTATCGGCTTGCCAGCGTCAACAGGCGCGGATGTGGCACCGGCGCGGCGCAAAATGACGCGGATGCGCGCCACCAGTTCGCGCGGCGAAAACGGCTTTGTCACGTAATCGTCGGCGCCGATTTCCAGCCCCACGATGCGGTCGATCTCATCGCTGCGGGCGGTCAGGAAAATCACCGGCACATCCGAAAAGCGGCGCAGCTGGCGGCACGCTTCCAGCCCGCTCATGTCGGGCAGGCCGATATCGAGCACCACCAGCTGTGGCGCAGTGTCGGTTTCACTGGCGCTGCGCAAGACGGCAAGCGCCTGCTCGCCAAGCATGACGTGGCGCGGCGTGAAACCGTCGGTGCGCAGGGCATAGGCAATGCTGTCGGCAATCGCCTGTTCATCTTCTACAATCAGGATGGTGCGGGTCATTGGCGGCGCCGTAAGGGATGAACAGAAGCGCAGTATCCCTGAAGCGGACAAACAGCGTCAATCGCAACACTGGCGCACTGCGTGCGATGGAGCGTGTGGGGCAGCTCGCATATGTCTGCAAAAAAATGCTCACAATAAACTAGTTATAGTATATTCAACCATACCTTCCCAAGAAATGCACCTGTGTCCACCGCCCGTACGAGGAAATCATGAAGACATCCACCATCAGCCTGTTATGCGCCGCCAGCCTGCTGGCCGCCTGCGCCACCACCCCCGACCCTGCCCCTGCGATCGCCGCCTCCAGCGTGCAGCACGATGCCTGCAATGCAGCCGAACTCAAGGGCCAGCTGGCCGAAGCGGAAGCCGCTTGCAAGCAGGCGCTCGACAGCGCCATCAAGGCCGGCGCGAAAGATGAACTGCTGTCGCAGCGCCAGTACAACCTGGGCCGCATCAAGCGCTTGCTGGGCAAGCATGTGGAAGCCGAAACGCTGTACAAGCAGGCGCTGGCGACCGAAGAAGCAGCGCTGCCGCGCAGCGACGCACGCATCGGCCGGCGCCTGGTGGAACTGGCCTCGGCACTGTCGGCGCAAGGCAAATGGCAGGAAGGCAGCGCCTACCTGGAACGCTCGCTGCCAGTGCTGCACAAGATGTCCGACACCTCGCGCACCTACTCGGCCGAAGTGCTGCGCCAGTACGCGAAACAGCTGCAGGGCGGCCCGCAGGCGGCGCTCGGCAAGCGCTTCCTGGAGACGGCCGCTGTCCTGAAATAAGGCTTGCCGAACTAGGCGCGCGCCACGTGGATGCTGTGCTTGATGTGCTTGAGGTGGGCGATGATGGTAAACGTCATCACCACCAGCAGCGACCATGAACTCCATTTGCTGACATGCACCGCCGACCATGCGCCAAGCTGGTTCGGATAGCGCCACACGCCCCAGAAGGTGCTGATGTTTTCGGCCAGCCAGATGAAAAAGCCGACCAGCACGAAGCCAACCAGCAAGGGCATGCTGCGGTCGCGGTCGAGCGGACGGAACACCACCGTGGTGCGCGCATACAGGCCCAGTGCACAGGCGGCCAGGTACCAGCGGTAGTCGCCGATATAGTGGTGGGTGAAGAAATTGGCATAGATCAGCAGCGCGATCGTGACCGCCATCCAGTACGGCGGATGGTGGCGGATGCGCATGTCAAGCAGGCGCCAGCTCTGGATAATGTAGCTGCCGACGGCCGCGTACATGAAGCCAGAAAACAGCGGCACGCCGAACACCTTGCTCCAGGCGAAATCGGGATAGCTCCAGGACTGGATGCTGCCCGAGACCTTGAACACCTCCAGCGCGAAACCGACCACATGGAACAGGCAAACGGCCTTTAACTCATCCCAGGTTTCCAGCTTGCCCCAGACCATCGCACCCTGGATCGCCAGCGCCGCCAGCAGCAGCACGTCATAGCGCGGCAAGCCCAACAGTCCTGCGCGCGGCACCAGGAAGACGGCAGCGAAGAACAGGCCGACAAACAGGCAGGCCCTCGCCTCCTTGATGCCGAAATATACGAATTCGGTCAGGAAACGCGGAAAGCCGCGCAGGCCGCCGCGCGGCGCCGCATTCAACAGATGGGTATCGAGGGTATCAAGCATGCGGCAACTTTAGCGCCCGCCTGCCACACTGTAAAGCGCTATCGTCCAGCCCGGCCGGGCGAAAAAAAACCAGGCGCAAGGCCTGGTTTTTCATCTGCCCGGCATCGCTGCCGGGCGGTCATCTGTCAGCTGGCGCCGATCAGAGGAAGGTGTAGCTGGCGGTGACGCCGATACGACGCATCTGGAACGTGTCGGCGTAGCCGGCACGCCATTGAATCGGCGCATCTTTTTCGAACAGGTTGTCCACGTACAGGCTGATACGGGTATTTTTGATACCGTTGTACGACAGGTTGTAGTCGAACGTCGTGTTGGTGCCAACGCGTTCGCAAGCCGACATGTTTTCGGCTGCTACCTTGTTGGTGGCACAGTAGGTCGGCGACGACAGGCTGTTGTTGCTGTAGCCGCTGGCGTAGTTGACGGTCACGCCGTGGTCGAAGGCACCCGATTTCAGGCTGGCGCGCAGCTTGGTCCTCAGGCGCGAACCCATGTCGTAGGTACCTGCCATATTGGTGTCATAGGCATTGTCGGTGACGCTGAATTCCTGGTATTTCCACAGGTAGGTACCTTCCAGTTTCAGGCGGACCTGGCCGATGGCGGTGTTGAAACGACCCGACGCGTCGAAATCGAAACCCGAAGCACGGGTACGGCCACTGTTGACGTATGGGTTGTACAACAGGCCGATCACGCCAACGCCACCGAAGTTGGTGGTATTGCCTGGAGCATACTTTTTCACCAGTGCCAGGAATTGCGCATCGGCCGCGGTGTTGTCGACACGAATCAACTGACCTGGTGCCAGATTATCTTCGCCGCGCAGGATGTCCGATACCGCGCGGGTACCGATTTCGTCCTTGCGTTCGATATGGTAGTAGTCCAGTGCCACGGTCCAGTTTTTTACTGGCTCGAACACGAAGCCGGCGGTGATCGAACGCGAGGTTTCCGGTTTCAGATCCTTGTTTGACGACACGAAAGTCGGCACGCCACCGACGCAATCGCCGCTGCGGAAGCTGTTGGCCTGCGCCTTGTCGGCGGTAGTGGCATTCGGATTGCTTTGCACCAGGTTGTTCAGTGTATTGGCGGTCGAGCAGCGTTTTGGATCGTTGATGCTGGTCGCGAACGAGCTACGGCCCAGGCCGTTACCAGTTTCCACGACGTTTGGTGCGCGGAAACCACCCGATGCGGTAGCGCGCAACAACAAGTTGTCGGTCGCGTTCACGCGCAAGCCCAGTTTCGGCGAGAAGTGCACGTCGCTGTTGGTCGATTTGTCGGCACGTAACGCAGCGTTCAGCTCGACGCGCTTGATGACAGGGATGGTCGCTTCGGCGAACAGCGCGTAGTGATCCATCTTGTCTTTGACTTGCAGACCGGCGATGCCGACCAGTTCGCCACGCAGCACGTTGTCCGAGCTGGCCATTTCATACTTTTCCTGGCGGATATCGGTACCAAATGCCATGCTCAACGGACCGGCAGGCAGTTGCGCCACTTCACCGGAAACGGTCGCGTCGATGAACGCGATCTTCGATTCGCCCTTGGTGGTACGGACCGGGAACATCGATTCGAGCAAGGCTGCGTCGTTTTGCTGGCCGAACTTGTAGGTGCCGTTGACGATGGCGTCGGTGTAACCTTTGGCGCTGGCAGCACGGGTGGCCTTGGTCGCTTTCGAGTTCATGTAGCCAGCTGCCGATTTCCAGTCGAAGTTGCCGATATCGCCGTTCAGCGTCAGCATCACGCGGGTCTGGTCGGACTCGGTACGGTTGAAGTTGAAGCCGTTACCGGTGTCCATCATGCGGGCACGGTATTCCGTGGCAACCGAATAAGGATTCATCGCGTGGCCAACTGGCAGCTTCGGATAGAAGAACGGACCGACCATCTTGCCGTTGATCGCGTCATACCAGGTGCTCGACGAGGTGGTGGCGCTGCCATTGCTGACGTTAAATGGTGCAACGATGTAGTCGTTGCTGGCGCCGGCATTGGTGATCTCGAAGTTGGCGTCGATATCCTTGCCGATGCGGAAGTGCGTGTTGCTGGCCACAGCATAGCGCTTGGCGTTGGTGGCCAGGCCGGTGTACGGCAGGACGTCCATCTTGCACAGGCCGTCTTTCGGATCGATATTGGCGGTCGGGCAGCCTGGTGCTGCAACGATGTTGGTGCTGCTGCGGTAGTAGTTACCGGTAGGCGAGAACGAGCTCAGCGCATCCCAGGTCGAACGACCCGGGGTCTGGCGGTGCCATTCCGGATAGTGGCTCTGCAAGTCGCCGGTGGTGAAGCCGTCGCTCTTGTACGCTTCATAGGTCAGGTAGGTATTGAAACCGTCCTTGTCGATATCGCCGTAACCAACGATACCGGAAACGTTACGGTTACGCTGGTCCTGGAAACCGTCCGATTCCTTGTAGTTGGCGGTAATCTTCGCGCCTTCGAAGTTTTTCAGCAGGATGATGTTGATCACGCCGGCGATCGCATCGGAACCGTAGATGGCCGATGCGCCGTCTTTCAGGATCTCGATGTGGTCGATGGCGGACGCTGGAATTGCATCCAGGTTGGTGAAATTCTGTTGTGCGCCGTCAGCCAGGCCGTATTGTGCAATACGGCGGCCGTTGACCAGCACCAAGGTGGCAACCTTGCCCAGGCCACGCATGCCGACGGCCGACGAACCCGTGGCAAAGCTGCCCGAGCTGCTGTTGGCCGAGTCGATCGAGGTATTGATGGCGGACGAGGAATTGAGGATGCCCAGCGCGGTGGTTTCGCCGGTACGCTCGATGTCGTCGCGGGTCAGGATCTGGACCGAGCCAGCCGCTTCCGCTTCGGTACGCTTGATGCTACTGCCGGTGACTTCGACGCGTTGGATTTTTTCTACAGGTTCTGCACCTTGTTGTGCAAATGCATGTTGCGAAAATGCCAAGGTCAATGCGATTGCAATGGTGCTTTTTTTAAAACCTGGTTTGTTGATTGCAGATTTGTTCAAGACTACTCCCGAGCTGTCGTTTTATTGTATGAATTGTCGACACGAGCAAGTGACATTCCTTGTAGGAACGTCTACTTAGCGTGCAACATGAATTTCTCATATCGACGTAGCCTGGCAAAGGGGAAAAGTCCGATATTGCGCTTATTGACTCATTTTTCAGCCACTTTGTTGTTTTCTGGAATCATATATCATTCAAATTTAATAATTAATTAAAATTAATTTTTCTGTATGTCATAGGGGAGAGCGAGTCATCACCGTTCGACACGTCTAGACAAGCATGGGTCCGGCAATAAAAAAACCGGGCCGGTTCGATCACGAACAGGCCCGGTTTTTACAGACTGGTGGTCAGGGAACCTGGCCACCGCCGTGAAATCGATTATTGCAGTTTGATTTCAACATCGACACCGGCTGGCAGGTCCAGCTTCATCAGCGCGTCAACGGTTTTGTCCGTTGGGTCAACGATGTCCATCAGGCGTTGGTGCGTACGGATCTCGAACTGATCGCGCGAAGTTTTGTTGACGTGCGGGGAACGCAGCACATCGAAACGCTGAATACGGGTAGGCAGTGGTACTGGGCCTTTGACGACAGCGCCGGTGCGCTTCGCGGTTTCAACGATTTCCAGAGCGGACTGGTCGATCAGTTTGTAATCGAAAGCCTTCAGGCGGATACGGATTTTCTGGTTTGGTGCCGACATGATATTTCCTTAAAAGAACGAACCGCGCGGTCTGCACGGCAATGAGGTAATACGGGATTTTCTGACGCAACAACCGTCAGGGTCGACATGATAGCACCAAAATGCTTGCCTACCCCGGCAGTTGAATAAAAAGAAGGGCGCCGGGCGACGACGCGTCTTCTTTTTAGCGGGCTTGAGAATTAAGCCAGGATTTTTGCAACAACACCAGCACCAACGGTACGACCGCCTTCGCGGATAGCGAAGCGCAGGCCTTCTTCCATCGCGATCGGGTTGATCAGCTTGACGGTGATCGACACGTTATCGCCTGGCATGACCATTTCTTTGTCTGCTGGCAACTCGATCGAACCGGTCACGTCCGTCGTGCGGAAGTAGAACTGTGGACGATAGTTGTTGAAGAACGGCGTGTGACGGCCGCCTTCGTCTTTCGACAGAACATAGATCTCGCCGGTGAAGTGGGCGTGTGGCTTGATCGAGCCTGGTTTTGCCAACACTTGACCACGTTGCACGTCTTCACGCTTGGTGCCGCGCAGCAGCAGACCAACGTTGTCGCCTGCTTGACCTTGGTCCAGCAGTTTGCGGAACATTTCCACGCCGGTGCAAGTCGTTTTGACGGTATCGGTAATGCCGACGATTTCGATCTCTTCGCCGACCTTGATGATGCCGCGCTCGATACGACCGGTCACAACGGTACCGCGACCCGAGATCGAGAACACGTCTTCCACTGGCATCAGGAACGCACCGTCAACAGCGCGCTCTGGCGTTGGGATGTACGAATCCAGGGCATCGGCCAGACGCAGCACTGCGTCAACGCCCATTTCGCCTTCTTTGCCTTCCAGCGCCATACGTGCCGAACCTTT
>NZ_JBXAVX010000015.1:0-196676 GCF_057291295.1 Janthinobacterium sp. 1L-D-8-B-C4 | reverse complement strand
CCCTTCCCATCCCGAACAGGACCGTGAAACAACTTTGCGCCGATGATAGTGCTGCAACCAGTGTGAAAGTAGGTTATCGTCAGGCTTGTTATTCGCAGTAGAGAAAAACCCCGATCAGCAATGGTCGGGGTTTTTTTTCGTCCGTAGGTCGGATTAGCGGCGAAGCCGCGTAATCCGACACCACCACGGTCGCAGCCAACAATGTTGTCGGATTACGGCCTGCGGCCTAATCCGACCTACGCGCCACCCACTCGATCAGCGCATCGACAGCAGCGCGGCCATTGCCATTGCCGGCCAGGTCGCTATTGATCATGGCCACCACTACACATTGCTGGTTGTTGGCGTCCGGCACATAGCCGGCGATCGCCACCACATTCTTCAGCGTTCCCGTCTTGATGCGGGCACGCGCAGCGGCCGGGCTGCCCAGCAGGCGCTTGCGCATGGTGCCATCCAAGGCGACGATCGGCAGGCTGGACTGGAACTCGGGCGCCCATGTGCTTTGCTGCATCGCCTGCAATATACCGGCCAGTTGCAGCGGCGCGATACGTCCCGTGCGCGACAGGCCGGAGCCATTGTCGAGCAGCATGCCATTCGTATCGATACCGTGGCGCTGCATCCATTCCTGGATCACTTGCCTTGAGCGGCTGGCCGTATCTTCCGGCAATGTCATCGCCACCGGGCGGCTGCCCAGCCAGCCATCGCTTTGCAGGCTGCCGATGCTGAGGAACAGCGTACGGGCCAGCGTATTGTCGGAGTTCTTGTTGATATCGCGCAGCACTTCCGGCAGCGCGCGCGCAACGTGGTCGGCCAGCATGCGCGTGCCAACCGGCTCGGCCGTTGGTGGCAATCCCGTGAACGCTGCCTCGCGCACGCTGCCCGTGATGCTGCCGCCCAAACGCTGCCAGATGCTGCGGAACAAGCGGTCCGCATAATCATTTCGGTCCAGCACATTGATGCTGGTCGCCTTTTTGCAATTCTGCGGGAAGGTGCCGTGCAGAATGACTTGCAGCTTGCCGTTCGGGCCGCGCACATATTCGGGCGGGCGCCAGCCGTCTTCCCAGCGTGCGCAATTGCCTTTGACCAGCTGCATGTCGCTGGTAATAGTGACATTGTCCAGTTCCGGCAGCATCAGCAACTTCAATTGCTGGGTAGTCGAACTGAGTTCGATATCGAGCATGTTCGTATTGAGCAGCAGGGCGTCGGGGATCACGTTGTAGCGAAACTCGGCAGACTCGTCGAACGGCGGCGCGCCGATGTCGGGCCGGGCCGGCTGGAACAGCTGGCGGTCGAGGATCAGGTCGCCCTTGATTTTGACAATACCCTGGTTGCGCAGGGTTTGCAGCATGTGCTCGAGCACGTCGGCATTGAAATCGGTGTCGGCGCCACCGCGCAATATCAGGTCGCCCTTGAGCACGCCATTGATGACGTCGGCGCTGGTGCGCAGTTCCGTGCGGCCGCGGAAGGTGGGCCCGAGTTGTTCCAGACCGACGGCGGTAGTCACCAGTTTCATGGTCGACGCCGGCTGCATGCTGCGCTCGGCCCCGTGCGACATCACCACCGTATTGCCGCGCAGTACGATGGCGCCCATGGCGTCCTCGGGAATATTGGCGCTGCGCAGCAGCACGCTGACCGATTCCGGCAATTGCGCGTGCGCCGTCGACAGGCCAAGGCCGGCGATCAGCACGGCGAGCAGGACAGGACGTAACATGGTGCTCCTCAATGGAAAAAGACGTAGGCGACAAACACGGCGGCGATCACGCCGGCCAGGTCGGCGATCAGCCCGGCCGTGATCGCATAGCGCGTCTTGCGGATGCCGACCGAGCCAAAATACAGGGCCACGATATAGAAGGTGGTGTCGGCCGAGCCCTGGAACACACAGGCCAGGCGGCCGACAAACGAGTCGACGCCGTAGGTATTCATGGCGTCGATCATCATGGCTTTCGAGCCGGAACCGCTGAGCGGTTTCATCATGGCGGTCGGCAAGGCGGGCACGAAGTCGGTATTGATGCCCAGGTTGGCAAAGAACCAGTTAAAGCCGCTCATGACAAAATTGAACACGCCGGCGTTGCGGATCACGCTGATGGCCACCAGCATGCCAACCAGGTAGGGAATCACGGTAATCGAGGTCTGGATGCCGCCTTTTGCGCCTTCGATAAACGCGTCATACACATTCACTTTTTTGCGCAGCGCGCCGATGATGAAAATGGCGATCACGCTGATCAGCACCAGGTTGCTGACCACTTTCGAGACCAGCTCGATTTCCTGTTTCGTCAGGTACTGCGTGAAATACCAGATCATGGCGACGATGGCGGCCGTCATGCCGCCCAGCCAGCTCAGCACGACGCTGTTGAGCAGGTTGATGCGCTGCTTGATCGAGACCGTGATGATGCCGACCACGGTGGCGACATAGGTGGCGATCATGCAGGGAATAAAGATGTCGGACGGATCGGCCGCACCGAGGATCGAGCGCTGCGCCATGATGGCCAGCGGTATCAGGGTCAGGCCCGAGGTGTGCAGCACCAGGAACATGATCTGCGCATTGGTGGCCTCGTCCTTGTTGGGGTTCAGCGTCTGCAGGCTTTCCATCGCTTTCAGGCCGAACGGCGTGGCAGCATTGTCCAGCCCCAGCAGATTGGCCGAGAAGTTCATCACCATGTGGCCGGTGGCCGGATGGTCCTTCGGAATTTCCGGAAAGATGCGCGAAAAGAAGGGCGCGATCACTTTTGCCAGCCAGCCGACGATGCCCGCCTTTTCGCCGATATTCATGATGCCCAGCCACAAAGTCATCACGCCAGCCAGTGGCAGAGCGATATCCATCACACCCATGCGCGCCGTCTCGAAGGTGCCATCGATGATGCGCTTGAAGATATCGGTATCGCCCAAAAACAGCCACTGCAGCACGGCGGCCAGGAAACCTACGAGAAAAAAGCCGGACCAGATGTAATTAAGTGCCATGGATGATCAGTTCTAGGGTATCAGTTCTTGGATTTCAGACGAGGAAAATACCTGCAAGCAAAGTATAGAGGCAGGCCGACGCGCGTTGATGAAAGAATGCAGCATCCGCATGCCAAAAAGTTATAAGCTGGCAGCCTGTTTTCATTGGCCTCCTGTCGCCCACCCGCGTACGCTGGATGACGCTTGCCCTTATACCGCCTTTACTGGATCACTGATGATGTTTTTGCGTAAAACCGCTTGCGCCGCCGGCCTGGCCTTGCTGACTCTGTTCGCTACAGTCAGCCATGCCGCAACCGACGCCGCCGGCAAGACCCTGCACCTGTTCCTGAGCACCAGCGAGACGGGGCTGGACCCGGCCGTGGCCTCCGACCTGGCCAGTCTGAACCTGATGGAAAACGTGTTCGACCCGCTGCTGCGCTACGACTACCTGGCGCGCCCGCTCAAGCTGCAGGGCAATACGGCGCGCGGCTTGCCGAAAATAGAAGATGGCGGCTTGACCTATATTTTCCAGATCCAGCCCGGCGTGTTCTTTACGCCTGACCCGGCGTTCAAGGGCCAGCCGCGCGAAGTGACGGCGCAAGATTATGTGTACAGCCTGACGCGCCTGTACGACCCGGCACTGAAGTCGCCGTGGCTGTTCCTGCTGGAAGACAAATTGGTGGGCGACGCGGCGCTGAAGAAAAACTTCAGCTACGACACGCCGATTGCGGGCCTGCAGGCGCTGGACAAATACACCTTGCGCATCCGCCTCAACAGCATCGATCCGAACTTTCTGTTTTACCTGGCCATGCCGGCCACCGGCGTGGTGGCGCGCGAAGTGGCCGAAGCCTATCAAGCGCCTGGCCAGCTGGGCAACCATCCGGTGGGTACGGGCCCGTTCATGATTACCGAATGGAAGCGCAGCGACAAGATCGTGTTGCAGGCCAATCCGAATTTTCGCGCCACCGTGTTTCATACGGATGCCGCCGTGCTGAAAGCTCTGCCGCCAGCGGATCAGGTGATTGCACAGTCTCTGGAAGGCAAAAAACTGCCGCTGGTCGAGCGCATCGAAGTGCGCATCGTCGAGGAATACCAGTCGCGCATGCTGGGTTTCCTGAAAGGCGAGTTCGATTACCTGGAGCAGGTGCCCGAGTCGCTGACCGACATGGTGCTGGCCAATGGCCGGCTGAAACCTGAACTGGCGGCGAAAGGCATTACCCTGGAACGCTTCCCCGTGCTGCAGACCTATTACATGTGGATGAATATGGACGACCCGGTGCTCGGTGGCTACAGCAAGGCCAGGCTGGCCCTGCGGCGCGCGATCGCGCTCAGCTACAACAGCGGCGAAGATATCGCCCTGCTGAAAAAGGGCTTGGCCCTGCCGGCGCAGTCGCCGCTGGCGCCGAACGTGCTGGGCTATGACAAGGCCTACCGCAGCCCGGTGGCATACGATCCGGCGCTGGCGCGCGCGCTGCTCGACCGCTTTGGCTACAAGATGGGCGCCGATGGCTTTCGCAGCCAGCCCGATGGCACGCCCTTGATACTCACCATGCATACCGAGCCGAGCATGGTGGGGCGGCTGCGCGATGAATTGTGGCGCCGCAACCTGAACGCCATCGGCCTGCGCGTGGCCTTCAAGAGCGATAAAAAAACGGAAATCATCAAGGCCTCGCGGCTGGGCAAGGTGCAGATGTTCGAGACCAACTGGATCGCCGACTTCCCCGATGGTGATAACTTTATGCAATTGTTGTACGGCCCCAACAGTGGCCGAGCCAACTACGCCCGCTTTAACTTGCCCGATTACAATAAACGCTATGAGGAGGCGCGCCTGCTGTCCGATTCGCCACGCCGGCGCAGCCTGTACTTCGACATGTGGCAGCTGATCCATGCATATACGCCATGGGTACTGCTGACGCATCCTATCTCGGCTGACCTGCAGCAATCGTGGCTAAAAAACTACAGGCGCCACCCTGTGGAATTCACTTCCTGGCGCTATCTGGACGTCGATATGGCACGGGGTCGCCCCACGGCAAAGTAGGCCGGCGCTGAAAAAGGGCATTCATTCCAAAAAGTTATGGTTAAGAGAGCATTTTTCATTGGCTGGCGGCGGAAGCAACGCGCTACTCTGAAAATGAAAACAAATAAAGTCATGCGCAAACATCATAAAAAAATGTACTGCGAGACAGATGCAGCGATGTGACTAACAACCTGGCTTGAAGAACTCAAGTATCGATTGCCCAATAAGGAGAAGGCCCGTGAAATTGAAGAAGCTAGCGCAGTTGATGGCATTGATAGGAGTGGCTGGCACGGCCGTTGCGCAAGAAGCGGCGCCGCAGGCAATGCAACGGGTCGAAGTGACGGGCAGCAGCATCAAGCGCATCGCCAAGGAAGGTGCGTTGCCGGTGCAGGTGATCACCTACGATCAGATCGAAAAACAGGGCATTACCAGCGCCGAGCAATTGCTGTCGACCATCTCATCGAATGGCACCGGCGCGAACAATATGACGTCGGGCAATAACGTGTTTGGTGCCGATGCCGACCGTGTCAGTGGCGGCGCCTCGTTCGCCTCGCTGCGCGGCCTGGGCCCGAACAGCACCCTGGTGCTGCTGAACGGCCGGCGTATCGCCACCCACGGCGCCAGCGGCAAGGCGGTCGACCTCAATTCCATTCCCATGGGCGCGATTTCGCGCGTGGAAATTCTCAAGGATGGCGCCTCCGCCATCTACGGCACCGACGCCATCGGCGGCGTGATCAACTTCATCCTGAAAACCAATTACAACGGCGTGGAAGCGTCGGCCACCACCAATTCCACCGAAGCGGGCGGCGGCATGAATCGCCGCGCCTCCTTGCTGGCCGGCCATGGCAGCCTGGAAGAGGATGGCTACAACGTCATGATGAGTTTGACGGTCGACAATAACGACAAGCTCAGCTCGAACCAACGCAGCTTTGCCAACGGTTTCCAGCCGGGTCGTGGCCTGTCGCCGGACACCACCGGCACGCCGTTCGCCAACCAGATGACGGGCGCCGGCACGGCCCTGGGTACGGCGTTTACGGTACCCGGCAGCACCAATCAATACCTGCAAGCCAACCCGCTGAGCTTTACGGGCAAGTGCGATACGGTGGCCGGCATGTCGCAATACCAGACGGCGCTGTGGTCGAAAGTGACGTCGCCGCTGCGCACGACGTACTCCTGCGCCTATGATTACGGCGGCGACTATGTGATTTCCTTCCCGGTTGAACGCGCCAACCTGCTCAGCCGCGCCTCCTTCAAGCTGGCCCAGGATCACACGATGTTTGTCGAACTGCTCGGTTCGCGCACCAAGGCCACGGCAGAATTTACGCCGATGCAGATCCAGACCACGGTAGCCAGTGGCGGCCTGTACCCGGTGGGCGGCGCGTATTACCAGGATTTGTCGCCTTACATCTCGACCTATGACCGCACCAAGCCGATCGCCTATAAATGGCGCGCCAACGATTTCGGCAACCGCACCCAGGAAAACACCACCGACAACCTACGCCTGCTGGTCGGTTTCGAAGGCACGGTTGGCAAGTGGGACTACAAGGCGGGTGTGTCGCATGCGCAAAGCAAGACCAACACCAAGCTGCTCGACGGCTATTCCTACACGGCGCAGTTGTTCCCGGCGCTGGCCAGCGGCGTGATCAATCCGTGGGTGGGCGCCGGCCAGAGCCAGAGCCAGGCAGCGAAGGATCTGATCGAATCAACCAAGTTCCGTGGCGACTTCCAACATGGCAAGACGACCCTGACGGCCGTCGATGGTTCGGTGTCGGGCGAACTGCTGCAACTGCCGGCCGGCGCCATGTCGGCCGCCGTCGGTTTTGATTTGCGCCGCGAAAGCTATGCGTTTGGCCAGGATATCGATGCCACGCTGGTGTACCTGTCGCCAGGCAACGCGGCGCTGGAAAAAGCCAGCCGCAACGTCAAGGCCGTGTATGCCGAGTTGCTGGTGCCGATCATCAAGGACCTGGAAATGCAGCTGGCCTTGCGCCGCGATGACTACAGCCTGGTGGGCGCGTCGACCAATCCGAAAGTGTCGTTCCGCTACCAGCCGGCGTCGTGGCTGCTGTTCCGTGGTTCGGCCAACAAGGGTTTCCTGGCACCCAGCTTTACCCAGCTGTACTCGGGCCAGCTGTTCCAGGAACTGTCGAGTGGCGTGATCGATACCCTCGGTTGTGGCCGCCACCCTGGCGATCCGGCGTTTTGCGCTCCGGCACGGTTGAACTATTTCTCGGGAGGTAATACCGCGCTGAAACCGGAAACCTCGAAACAGGGCAGCGTGGGCATGGTGATCGAACCGGTCAAGGGTTATTCTGCCTCGCTCGACTACTGGGCCATCAACTCGAAAGACCGCATCCTGAACCGTTCGGCCACCATCGTGCTGCAGAACGCCGCCTTGCTGCCGCAAAACATCATCCGCAATCCCGATGACACCATCAGCTATATCCAGGCAGGCTGGATCAATGCGGCCGGTTCGCGCACGCGCGGCGCCGACTTGAGCCTGCGCGGCGAAGGCAGCACCAACGGCTACAAATGGAATGCCGCGCTCGATGGCACCTGGACGCAAAGCTTCAAGTTTGCCGAGATCGCTGGCCAGGAATACAAGGAGTATGTGGGCAACTTCTATACACGCGATTTGTACCTGCGCTGGAAGCACAACGCCTCGTTCTCGCTGGCGCGCGGCGACTGGAGCGGCTTGCTGACGCAGAACTACAGCACCGGCTACAAGGACCAGGTGCCGAATGGCGGCGCGCTGCCGTATCCCGTGGGCTTCAACCCGAAGGTCAGCAGCTATACTACCTATACCCTGTCGGGCACCTACACGGGCTTCAAGAACACCACCGTGACGGTTGGTATCCAGAACCTGTTCGACAAGGACCCACCGTTTACCGCGCATAATGTCGACGATGTGGTCGGCGCGGGCTGGGACCCTCGCGTAGCCGATCCACGTGGCCGCGCGCTGTCGTTCCAGGTGAAATACAAGTTCATGTAATCCGTGCTGGCGGAACATGTTCGCAGCGGCGGCGCCTGGCGCCGCCGTTTTCTTTTCCGAAAAAGGGCCGCATGAGCAGTCACAGTGTTTACCGGCGCCGCTTTGGCGGCATGCTGGCCGCCGCCGTCGGCGCGGCCAGTGTACCGGCCCTGGCCGCTGCCGCGCCACAACCAAGTATGCACAAATATCCCCTGATCAAACCGGCGCGCTTGCGCAAGGGCGACCTGGTCGCGCTGGTCGCGCCTGCCGGCCTGCTTGATGAAGACGAAATTACCAGGGCCATCGGCAATATGGAGTCGCTGGGCCTGCGCGTTATCCTGGGCACGCATATCCGCGCCGTCAACGGCAACTATGCGGGCACGGTGCAGCAAAGGCTGGAGGATTTGCACGCGGCGTTTCGCGACCCGCAAGTCAAAGCCGTATGGGCGATCCGCGGCGGCTCGGGCTGCATTTCGCTGCTGGCGCATATCGATTACGCCCTGATCCGGGCAAATCCGAAGATATTGATCGGCTACTCCGACATCACGGCGCTGCACTTGGCGATCCATCGCCATACGGGCCTGGTGACGTTTCACGGGCCGGTGGCGTCCTCGACCTTTTCCGACTACACCGTCACGCATTTGCAAGCCGTGCTGATGCAGCCGCAGCAGCAATACACGATACCGATGGCGCTGGAAAACCACCGCCGCGCGCTCACCCAGCCCAACTTCACGATCCGTACCGTGCATGGCGGCCAGGCAACGGGGCAACTGACCGGCGGCAACCTGTGCATGGTCAGCGCGCTGGCCGGCACGCCGTATGCGGCCGAGTTCGAGCAGCGCATCCTGTTTCTGGAAGAAATCAACGAAGCGCCGTACCGGGTCGACCGCATGCTGTACCAGCTCGACCTGTCGGGCGGCCTGGCGACAGCAAAGGCGCTGATGCTGGGCGTGTTCATGCATTGCGAAGCGGACGAGGGCGGCAGTTCCTTGACCCTCGACCAGACCCTGGACCAGCATCTGCAACCGTTGACGGCGCCGGCAGTCAGTGGCTATTCCTTCGGCCATATCCGCGACCAGTTCACCGTGCCGATGGGCATACTGGCCACCCTCGATGCAGACCGGCAAACCCTGACCTTGCTGGAAGCGGCCGTCAGTTAGCTTGCGTACAGCGGTGGGCGCAAATTGTCCGTATGCTATGGTGCATGGGCGGCATGGCACAAGGTTATGCCGCGTCCTCACCAGGTGTACCGTTCATGATCATCAACCGCCACGCCAGCGCGTATATTCTCGGCCATCCATTGCGCTTCGTGCTGCAGGTATTGAAAGGCTTTCGCGCCAACCAGGGCTTGCTGCTGGCCGGCGCCGTCGCCTATTACTCGCTGCTGTCCATCGTGCCGCTGCTGATGCTGGTGGTGGTGGCCCTGTCGCATGTGATCGCCGAGGATGAATTGCTGCGTACCATCGGGCATTACCTGGAATGGCTGGTGCCCGGGCAATCGAAAGCCATCGTTGCCGAGGTCGCGCATTTTCTCGATAACCGCAGCGTGATCGGCTGGCTGCTGCTGCTGACCATGCTGTTTTTCAGCTCGCTGGCGTTTACGGTGCTGGAAAACGCCATGAGCGTGATTTTCAACCATCGCGTGGCGATACGGCGCCGCCATTTCCTGATTTCCGCCGTGCTGCCATACTGCTATATCCTGTGCCTCGGTGTTGGCATCTTGTTGATCACGCTGGTGGCCGGCGGCCTGCAGGTGATGGGCGACGAAAGCGTGCGTTTCCTGCGCAAGGACTGGGGCCTGGAAGGCTTGTCCGGCGTGCTGCTGTATCTGCTGGGGCTGACGGGCGAGATACTCGTGCTCAGTTCGATTTACCTGGTGATGCCGGTGGGCCGGCTGTCCTTCACGCATGCGCTGATCGGCGGCGTGACGGCGGCACTGTTGTGGGAAATCGCGCGCCATGTGCTGGTCTGGTATTTCTCTACCTTGTCGCAGGTGAATGTTGTCTACGGTTCGATGACGACGGCGATTGTCGTCATGTTCAGCCTGGAAATCGGCGCCACCCTGCTGCTGCTGGGCGCGCAAGTCATTTCCGAGTATGAGCGCGTGGCGCGCGGTGGCGAGGAAGACAAGCCGCTGGAGCTAAGAACTTGATTTAAAAAGGTTGTTGCGGCGCACAAAAGGCTATGCTATAATTCTTTCAGTGGTTGAGATTTGCTTGCAGATACTCTCACTATCCAGTTTCAGTACGGCGACCGACAGGTGTAATGTCGATGGCGTGACTAGTACGAAAGAGTGGATTTTGTAATTCCGGATACGTTGGTCGATTTACACTTGGAGTCACCATGCAGATAGCATGGGAGTCCGAAAATCAGGAGGCACTTTGCAGATAGCACTGGCGTCCATGACACGATTAAAGCATTGGTAATACATTGGAACGAAGCCTACCCTGAGTAGGCTTTTTTTTCGTCTGGATGGCGCCTTTATAAACCTACTGCGCAGCCCGCTCTCGAATCGGCGTTACTCGCCGTACCGAAGTACGGCTGCGTTACTCAATCCGATATCGAGCTTGCTCGCTACGGTTTCTAAAGGCGCTGAGAAGTTATTGCCTCAATCGCTACCTTTCACATTTCTGATTACAACGCCCGCGCAATCAAGATTTTCTGGATATCGCTGGTGCCCTCGTAAATCTGGCATACCCGCGCATCGCGGTAGATGCGCTCTACCGGGAAGTCGGACACATAGCCATAGCCGCCATGCACCTGGATCGCGTCGGAGCACACTTTTTCCGCCATCTCGGACGCAAACAGTTTTGCCATCGCCGCCTCCTTCAGGCAAGGCAGGCCGGCATCCTTCATGGCCGCCGCGTGGCGTATCAGCTGGCGCGCCGCTTCGATCTGCGTGGCCATGTCGGCCAGGCGGAACTGCACCGCCTGATGTTCGAAGATGGCTTTGCCGAAACTCTCGCGTTCGCGTGCGTAGCTCAAGGCCGCTTCATACGCGGCGCGCGCCATGCCGACCGCTTGCGAGGCGATGCCGATGCGCCCGCCTTCCAGGCCCGATAACGCGATCTTGTAGCCCTGGCCTTCTTCGCCGATCAGGTTGGCGGCCGGAATGCGGCAGTTATCGAACATGATTTGCGCCGTGTCCGACGAGTGCTGGCCCATCTTCTGTTCCAGCCCCGCCACGATATAGCCGGGGCTGTTGGTCGGCACCCAAAAGGCGCTGATGCCGCGCTTGCCGGCCGCCTTGTCGGTGACGGCCAGCACAATCGCCACATCGGCATGTTTGCCGCTGGTAATGAACTGCTTTGTGCCATTGATGACGTAGTCATCGCCATCGCGGGTGGCTGTGGTGCGCAAGGCCGAGGCGTCGCTGCCCGTGTGCGGTTCGGTCAGGCAAAAGGCGCCCAGCATCTTGCCTTGCGCCAGCGGACGCAGCCATTGTTCCTTCTGTTCGTCATTCGCATACATCATGGCGATGCTGCACACCGGGCAATTGTTGACCGAGATAATGGTCGACGTGCCACCGTCGCCGGCGGCGATTTCTTCCAGCACCAGCGCCAGCGACACATAGTCGAGGCCGGCGCCGCCCAGTTCTTCCGGCACGGCCACGCCAAACGCGCCCAGCGCCGCCAGTTCCTGCAGTTCCTCCTTCGGGAAATGATGTTCCTTGTCCCAGCGGGCCGCGTTGGGCGCCAGGCGCTCGCGCGAAAAACTGCGCAGCGCGTCCTGGATCATGCTTTGTTCTTCATTGAGTATCATGGATTTTTTTTACCAGCCGATGGGGCTGCCGTCGTAATTGCGGAAAACCGCCTGTTTGGATTGCGGCAGGCTGGCCAGGGTGGCGCGGATGCCGGCCGCGCTTTCTTCAGGAGAGATATCGGCGCCGGCGCCGCCCATTTCGGTGCGCACCCAGCCCGGATGGAAGGCCACGCAGCTCACGCCCTGTGGGCCATGCACGAGCGCGGTGTCGATCAGCACGGAATTCAAGGCCGCCTTGCTGGCGCGGTACAGCGAACCGCTGGCGCTGCTGCGCTCGCTGAGTGATCCCATGTGCGATGACAGCACCGCCAGCTTGCCCTTTGCATTGCCGACCAGCGGCGCCAGGATCGGCAGCAAGCGCATTGCGGCCAGCACATTGGTGTGCATCACGGCATCGAAATCGGCTTGCGCGGGAAAGCCGTCATGGCGCGGGCCGTACACGCCCGCGTTCAGGATGGCGACCTCGAGCTTTTCATCGTCGAGCTTCCAGCCCAGGCCGGCGCAGCCCTCGACATCGGTCACGTCGAGCTGGTGCGCTTCGGCGCCCAATTGCTTGAGCGTCTCGCAATCCTCGGGCCTGCGGGCGGTGGCGATCACGCGCCAGCCATCCTGGCGGTATTGACGGACGATTTCATGGCCGATGCCGCGCGAGGCGCCGATGATCAATGCTGTAGGCATGTGCTGCTCCCTGGAGTGTTGGAAAAAGCCCAGCTTATACCAGTTCGATCGCCATTGCCGTCGCTTCGCCGCCGCCGATGCACAGGGCCGCCACGCCGCGCTTGCCACCGGTCTGTTTCAGGGCGCCCAGCAGGGTGACGATAATGCGTGCGCCCGAAGCGCCGATCGGATGACCCAGTGCGCAGGCGCCGCCGTGGATATTGATCTTGCTGTGTGGAATATCGAGGTCATGCATGGCGGCCATCGGCACGGCGGCAAACGCCTCGTTGATTTCAAACAGGTCGACAGTGCTGCTGCTCCAGCCGGTCTTGGCGTACAGTTTTTTCACGGCGCCGATCGGCGCCGTTGTAAACTGATTCGGCGCCTGGGCATGGGTGGCGTGACCATGGATCTTCGCGATAATGGTCAAACCCAGCTTGTTTGCCGTCGATTCGCGCATCAGCACCAGGGCCGCCGCGCCATCGTTGATCGAGGATGAGGAGGCGGCGGTAATCGTGCCATCTTTCTTGAACGCCGGTTTCAGGGCCGGGATTTTTTCCAGGCGCGCCTTGGCCGGGCCCTCATCGATGCTGACGACGGTGTCGCCACCGCGGCCGGGCACGGTAACGGGCGCGATTTCCCAGTCAAAGCCGCCATCCTTGGCCGCCGCCTGGGCGCGCTTGACCGATTCGATGGCAAACGCATCTTGCGCTTCGCGGGTAAACGCGTACTGGCTGGCGCATTCTTCGGCAAACGTGCCCATCGAGCGGGCATTGCCTTTTTCGTCGCGGCTGTAGGCGTCTTCCAGGCCATCCATCATCATGTGGTCGAACAGCATGCCGTGGCCGATGCGGTAGCCGCCGCGCGCCTTGGGCACCAGGTAGGGCGCATTGGTCATCGACTCCATGCCGCCGGCCACCACCACCTCGGCGCTGCCGGCCAGCAAGGTGTCGTGCGCGAACATGGTGGTTTGCATGGCCGAACCGCACATTTTCGACAGGGTGACGGCGCCGGTGGAGTCGGGCAAGCCGGCCTTGCGCAGCGCCTGGCGCGCGGGCGCCTGGCCCTGGCCGGCCATCAGGCAATTGCCGAAATACACGTGCTCCACCAGTTCCGGCGCGATGCCGGCGCGCTCGACGGCGGCCTTGATGGCCACGGCGCCCAGGTCGCTGGCGGTGACGTTGGAAAAATCGCCCTGGAAGGCGCCCATGGGAGTGCGCGCGGCACCGACGATAACGACTGGATCATGCATGATGGATCTCCGTATCAGTAATGGGTTATTTTGTTTCGGCAAACAATTCGCGGCCGATCAGCATACGGCGAATTTCGCTGGTGCCGGCGCCGATCTCGTACAGCTTGGCGTCGCGCCACAGGCGGCCAGCCGGGTATTCATTGATATAGCCATTGCCGCCCAGCGCCTGGATCGCTTCGCCGGCCATCCAGGTGGCTTTTTCGGCACTGTACAAAATCGCGCCGGCCGCATCCTTGCGCAGCTGGCGCACCGCTTCCGGCGTAGTGGCGCGGTCGCAGGCCTGGCCTACCGCATAGACATAAGCCTTGCAGGCCATCATGGTCGAATACATGTCGGCCAGTTTGCCCTGCATCAATTGGAATTCACCGATGGCCTGGCCAAACTGCTTGCGGTCGTGCACATACGGCACCACCAGGTCCATGCAGGCCTGCATGATGCCCAGCGGGCCGCCGGACAGTACCGTGCGTTCAAAGTCCAGGCCCGACATCAGCACATTGACGCCCTTGCCCAGGCCACCCAGCACATTTTCAGCTGGCACTTCGCAATCCTGGAACACCAGTTCGCCCGTGTGCGAGCCGCGCATGCCCAGCTTGTCGAGCTTTTGTGCAATAGAAAAACCCTTGAAATGTTTTTCGATCAGGAACGCCGTCATGCCGCGCGCGCCGGCCGCCAGGTCGTTCTTGGCATACACCACCAGCACGTCCGCGTCGGGGCCGTTGGTGATCCACATCTTGGTGCCGTTCAGCACCCAGCGGTCGCCCTTGAAGTCGGCACGCAGCTGCATGCTGACGACGTCCGAGCCGGCGTTCGGTTCCGACATGGCCAGCGCGCCGATATGTTCGCCGGTAATCAGTTTTGGCAGGTATTTGGCTTTTTGCTCGTCGCTACCGTTGCGCTTGATCTGGTTGACACACAGGTTCGAATGGGCGCCGTACGACAGGCCGACCGAGGCCGAGGCGCGCGAAATCTCTTCCATGGCGATGATATGGGCCAGGTAGCCCATGCCGGCGCCGCCATATTCTTCGCTGACGGTAATGCCGAGCAGGCCCATGTCGCCCATCTTGCGCCACAAGTCCATCGGGAACTGGTCGCTGCGGTCGATTTCGGCTGCGCGCGGGGCGATTTCGGCGGCGGCGAATTGCTGGATCGCTGCACGCAAGGAGGCGATGTCTTCGCCGTGGTCAAAGGTCAAGCCTGGGAGATGGAGCATGTCGTCCTCGTCGTCGTGATGATAGTGTCGGCTGTCTGCCGCTTCAAAATGCCATGATACTCAGTTGTGACGTTTACGTAAACGTAAAGCAAAGTATAAGGCATGTCACTGCGGCCTGCATCAAGCGGGTCGCCTTGTTACTGCGTTACTTTGGCGCCAGCGCGCCGTCGTTCAGTTCGGCCAGCATGCGCGCGCAGGCAGCTTCGTGGCTGGTAATTTCCGCCAGCGCCATTTCAATGTCGATGCGCTGCTGTTCCAGTGTCTGCCGGTGCTGCGCCAGCACGCCGAGAAAGCGGTCCATCTGCGCGCGCGTGTCTTTTGGCGACTCATACATGTCGACCAGGCTTTTGATTTCGGACAATGCCAGGCCCAGGCGCTTGCCACGCAACGTCAGCTTGAGCCGGGTGCGGTCGCGCGGCGTGTAGACGCGGCTGCGCCCGCCCGCGCCTTCGCGTTTCGGGCTCAGCAGTCCTTGGTCTTCGTAGAAGCGGATGGCACGCGCCGTAATGTCGAACTCGCGTGCCAGTTCGGTAATGGTGTAGGTGGTGCTCGGTGCGGGTGACAACAGGGACATGGGCGTGGCGCTGGTAGGCATGATGGTTCAGGACGGTATTGGCGCGAGATTAACGTTTACGTTCGCGTCAATGCCATTGTAGCGTGCCTGCGCCATGGAACCAGGAAGAAATGCCTGTGCCATGCGCCAGACTGCAATTGTCTTGGGTGTAAGATTTATTGGAAATAAAGCGATTTTAGTACGAAAAAGCGCATGAAGATTGAAAGTTGGTGGCGCAGATGACACCAAAAAGAACTTTCTTTGTGCCAACATAAGCGCTTTTCGTTATGATGGAAGTAAATTTGCTATCCAGACAAGCATACAGTCATTAGTTTCCATTATAAAAATAAAATGGTCTTTGTGAAAAGTTTGTATTGGAGAAATTGTATGGCATCTGCCTTGCATGTCGCACCGCAGGGGCGCATGATCACATACCGTATGTTGTAGTGCCAAAACGAGGCTTTGAAATCGTGCTGCATTGCGAAATTCAAAGCCAGCCGCGAATTTGACCCGAAGCCATGCAGGATAACAAGAGAAAATTTGGCCGCTTTTTTACCCAAAAAGTCCGCCGGAGTGTTAATTGTAAAATTATTTTCTTTTTAAAAAGTAACAATCCGTATGGTTATTCAAGAAACTGACTTTCATGTTACAACATGAAATAGTACACCTATGAATTCTTCTAACGAACGCGAAAGCTTTAGCCAGCGACTTCAGCTGGCTCTGAAAAACGCCCACTACTCCCCCGACAGCCCGACCAGACTGGCCCGGGAATTCAATATCCGTTTCGATGGTCGCCCGATTACCGTGCATGCCGCCCGCAAATGGTTAGTAGGGGAAGCGATTCCCACGCAAGAAAAATTGCGCATGATCGCCCAATGGTTGGGCGTGCCGGCGGAATGGTTGCGCTTTGGCGGTCCCGAGAGCGCCGTGCCGAACGGCGAAGCGGGCAGCGCCTTGTCGCGCTTTGAATCGGCCGATGTGAAATTAATTGCTGATCTGCAAAGATTAGATGAGCATCATCGCCAAATCGCACGCGAATTTATTCGCATGCTGGTGCGCGTCAACTACCAAAAGTAAGTATTTACCCGTAG
Source organism: Janthinobacterium sp. 1L-D-8-B-C4 (assembly GCF_057291295.1). Taxonomy (NCBI): domain Bacteria; kingdom Pseudomonadati; phylum Pseudomonadota; class Betaproteobacteria; order Burkholderiales; family Oxalobacteraceae; genus Janthinobacterium; species Janthinobacterium sp. 1L-D-8-B-C4. The sequence goes on along the minus strand of NZ_JBXAVX010000015.1, from coordinate 180,229 downwards.
TAACAGCGCTCTCGCTCGGCGCCATGCCGACCTTGCAAGGTCGGCTGTTTTTTTGCGGGCGGTCATGCCGGAGACATGATTTTGCTGCACAATAAGACCTCTTATGTTGCACTGCAACTGGATTATTCGACAATAATCCCCTGACAGACGGCGCAGTCGCCAATAGCGGCGCATAATGAGATCAACAGCAGCCAGTTTGTCATCCACCATGGAGCCGAGCATTTGAGCCGTCTTATGAAAAGCAACTACAGCAACACCGCGCAGCTGAAAGACTTGATGACCGTGCCACCCATGACTGCCGCGCAACATGCGGAAGTGATGCGCAAGCGGATTGCCCACCGCAGGATGGTTGAAGAAGCCAGGGATTTGAAGCGTGCCAGCGCCAGTCAGTTCGACAAAAGATAACGCTTCACGCAGGATTGTTGTCGACGGCTTTCAAGCCATGCCAACGTGGCGCCAGGGTGTGCTCGATAGCCAGCAGGTCGATGACTCTTGCGACCGTATGGTCGACCATCTCGGCGATGCTGTTGGGCAGCTGGTAAAAGCTGGGCAGGGGCGGGAAGATGATGCCGCCCATTTCGGTGACGGCCGTCATGTTGCGCAGGTGTGCCAGGTTGAACGGCGTTTCGCGCACCATCAGGATCAGGCGCCGGCGCTCCTTGAGCACCACATCGGCCGCGCGCGTGATCAGATTATCCGACAAGCCATGCGCAACCGCCGCCAGCGTCTTCATCGAGCACGGCGCAATCACCATGCCGTCCGACTGGAACGAACCGCTGGCAATCGACGCGCCGATATCGCGCAGCTTGTGCACCACGTGCGCTTGTGCTTCGACATCCTTGCGGCCCATGCCGGTTTCCTGGTGCAGGGTCAATACCGCCGCATCCGACAGCACCAGGTGGGTCTCGACGCCGGGGATGGCGCCGAGCAGTTGCAGCAGCCGCAAGCCGTAGACGGCGCCAGTGGCACCCGTGATGGCAACCACGATACGGCGCGGCCGCTGCGATGCATCAGGCATCGAGCAGGGACTTCAGTTCGCCCGATTCAAACATTTCATTCATGATGTCGGAGCCGCCGATAAACTCGCCCTTGACATACAGTTGCGGAATGGTTGGCCAGTTCGAGTAGTCCTTGATGCCCTGGCGCACTTCCGCATCGTCCAGTACGTTAACGGTGGCGATGTTTTCCACGCCGCAGGCTTTCAGGATCTGGATGGCGCGGCCGGAAAAGCCGCACTGTGGAAATTGGGCGGTGCCTTTCATGAACAGCACGACCGGCGTGCTCGTCACGGTTTCTTTGATCCAGGTTTGTACGTCGCTCATGATTGCCTCTGATGGGTAAATAAATAGATGGCGTCATTTTATAAGAAAACGACGCCACGGGTATGCGCTCAGGTCATTAATCGGGAAACTCAGCCACGCTACAGCAGCTTGCCCAGGCAGATGGACTGCGCCGCGCCCACGTATTTGCCCCAAGGCGCGACGGGGACGTAACCATGCTTGCAGTAAAAGGCCACCGCGCGCGTGTTGATCACGCGGGTCGACAGGACCACGGCGCGGTAGCCCAGGCGCAGGGCTTCGGCTTCGGCGTGGGCCAGCAATGCCGTACCCACGCCGGTATTGCCAGGGCGGGCAAACATGCGCTTGAGCTCGGCCGTTGTACTGTTCGGTTCGCCCAGCGGGCGCAGGGCGGCGCAGCCGAGCAGCTGGCCAGCGCCATTTTTGGCCAGATAAAAGCCGCCGCGCTGGTTCGGCGCATCGGCATCGAACGAAGCGCGGCCGCTGTCGCCACTGATGCCCTGCAGCACGCCTGACAATTCATCCTGCAATAGCTGCGCCTCGGCACTGCTGGCGCTGGCTGTCGCAATGATGATGTCGGACGCGGTGTTCACGCTGTTTAGCCGCGCAGCTTGGCAAACGCTGCCGCCATGCTGCCGGCCGGCTCGGGCGCGCTGCGCGCTTGTGACTGGTGCTGGGTCATGCTGCGGCGGTCGTTGCGGTCGCCTTTTTGCTGAGGTTGCGCGCCGGCCTGCGGCGCGCTGTCGGTCAAGCGCATGGTCAGCGCGATGCGCTTGCGCTTTTCATCGACCTCCAGCACTTTCACGCGCACCACCTGGCCGGCTTTGACCACCGTGTGCGGGTCTTTCACGAAGGTGTTCGACAGCGCCGAGATATGCACCAGGCCGTCCTGGTGCACGCCGATGTCGACAAACGCGCCAAACGCGGCCACGTTGGTGACCACGCCTTCCAGGATCATGTCCGGGCGCAGGTCGCGGATTTCTTCCACCCCTTCCTTGAAGGTGGCGGTGGTAAATTCAGGACGCGGATCGCGGCCCGGTTTTTCCAGCTCTTTCAAAATATCGGAAATGGTCGGTACGCCAAAGGTCTCGTCGGCATACTTGGCCGGGCTCAATGTTTTCAGCAACGACGACTCGCCGATGACCGCCTTGATGTCCTTTTTGATGTCCGCCAGGATCTTTTCCACCAGCGGATACGATTCCGGGTGCACCGCCGACGCGTCCAGCGGATTGTCGCCGCCCATCACGCGCAGGAAGCCGGCCGCCTGTTCGAACGTCTTGTCGCCCAGGCGCGGCACGCCCTTGAGCGCCGCGCGCGAGGTAAATGCGCCCTTCATGTCGCGGTAGCTGACGATGGCTTGCGCCACGCTGGCCGACAGGCCCGACACGCGTGCCAGCAGCGGCGCCGATGCGGTATTGACGTCGACGCCGACGGCGTTCACGCAGTCTTCCACCACCGCGTCGAGCGAGCGCGCCAGCTGACTCTGGCTGACGTCATGCTGGTACTGGCCCACGCCGATCGATTTCGGATCGATTTTCACCAGTTCGGCCAGCGGATCTTGCAAACGGCGCGCGATCGACACGGCGCCGCGCAAGGACACATCCATGTCCGGCAATTCTTTCGAGGCAAATTCCGACGCCGAGTACACCGACGCGCCCGCTTCCGAGACAACGATCTTCGTCATCTTCGCTTCCGGGTGCTGCTTGATCAGGTCCTGCGCCAGTTTGTCGGTCTCGCGCGAAGCGGTGCCGTTGCCGATCGAAATGAGCGATACATTGTGCTTGGCGGCCAGGCGGCCCAGGGTATGCAAGGAGCCATCCCAGTCGTTCTTCGGCTGGTGCGGGTAGATCACGGCCGTGTCGACCACCTTGCCGGTGGCATCGACCACCGCCACTTTCACGCCCGTGCGCAGGCCGGGATCGAGACCCATGGTGGCGCGCTGGCCGGCTGGCGCTGCCAGCAGCAGCGCTTTCAGGTTGGTGGCAAACACATTGATGGCGTCCTGCTCCGAGCGTTCGCGCAGAGCCCCCATCAGTTCGGTTTCCAGGTGCATGAAGCTTTTCACGCGCCAGGTCCAGCGCGCCGTGTCCGACAACCACTTGTCGGCCGGGCGGCCCTGGTTCTTGATGCCGAAGCGGGCGGCAATGCGGCCTTCGCACGGATTGTGCGGCGCATCCCATTTCGGTTTTTCCGCTTCGGTATCGAGGCGCAGGGTAACGTCGAGGATGCCTTCGCGGCGCCCACGCAGCAGGGCCAGCGCGCGGTGCGATGGCACGGTGGCAATGGTTTCCGAGTAATCGAAATAATCGGCGAATTTTTCGCCTTCGTCCTGCTTGCCTTCCACCACTTTCGATTCGACCACGCCGTGCTCCTGCACGTATTCGCGCAGGGTCTGCAGCAGATTCGCATCTTCGGCAAAGCGTTCCATCAGGATCTGGCGCGCGCCATCGAGCGCCGCCTTGGTGTCAAGCACGCCCGGGTTGTTGCCGTCGGCGCTCGTAAACGCGTCGCGCAGGAACTTGCCCGCTTCCATTTCCGGCGTCAGTTCCGGGTTGCCCAGCAAACAGTCTGCCAGCGGCATCAGACCCGCTTCGATGGCGATCTGCGCCTTGGTGCGGCGCTTCTGTTTATAGGGCAGGTACAAATCTTCCAGCCGGGTCTTGTCTTCGGCGTGCATCACGGCGTCGAGCAGGGCCGGCGTCATCTTGTTCTGTTCGGTAATCGAGGCCACGATGGCGGCGCGCCGCTCTTCGAGTTCGCGCAGGTAGCGCAGGCGCTCTTCGAGCAGGCGCAGCTGGATATCGTCGAGGCCGCCGGTCGCTTCCTTGCGATAACGGGCAATAAAGGGCACGGTGGCGCCTTCGTCGAGCAGTTCGATGGCGGCGGCAACCTGTACCGGTTTGGCGGCAAGTTCAAGGGCAAGACGTTGTTCGATGGTGGGCAGCATGGTTGTTTCCAAAGCGATCAAGGCTGGAATGATACGCAATCGGCGCGATTGTGTCAGTCTTTGGACAGTGTGCGCGGCGGAACTGATATTGAATAAGCTATTCGGGCGCGTATGAAGGATAATATTGCCTGTTGCCGATTTTGATACACACTCCAACCATCATGCGTACCATGGATTTTACCCGCGACGACATCAGTGACACTCCTGCCGTACCGGCCAGCGCGCCGGGTGCGCCCTTGCCGTACGCCATCGCCACCTGGCTGCAGCGGGTGGAGGCAGCCGCCCATCCCAAGCCCGTGCTGCCGCTGGCCGAACCCGATCCGAAGCTCACTGCGCACCGCCTGATCTATGTGCTGGCGCCCACCAGCGGCGGGCGCCATGTGGCCTTGTGCCTGTACAAGGCGCGGCTGCGGCCGAATGGCGATGTGGCCGCGGCCAGCCCCATCAGCGAGATCTTTTCGTTGCTGTCGGCGCCGCCTGCATTCCTGACGCCGTTTGATGAAGACCTGGTGCGCTTCTTTGTTGCCATGCGCACCGGGCAAAACTCGCAGACCGGCAGCGCCACCGAACCGAAGGGCAAAGTCGGCGCCGCCTTGCTGTCCATGTTGGCCGAGCAGGACAAGCTGCTGTGGGCCAATTCCTGGGCCGATGTCGGCAATGGCCTGGTGTATCCGCTGAAAGAAGGTCCGATACGCGCGGCGCGGCTGTTCTGGCGCGACGAAGGCAAGACCATGCGCCTGGGCTGGCAGGTCGATCCGGCCGATGGCGTCAGCCACCATGGCGCCGACCAGATCGACTACATGCTGCCGACCGATCCACCGTGGTATATCGACAATCTGTCGTGTGGCGTGCTGGAACTGAACCAGGGCGGCTCCGATATTTCCCTGGCCGACCTGCAGGCGCTGGTGGCGCAGGCGCCGCCCTTGAATGCGAACGACAAGGTACGCGTGTCGCAACTGCTGCTGGCGCAGGGCTTGCAGCACCTGATGCCGCTGCCGCAGCCGCTGCCGCAGCGCTTGCGCAAGGATGTGCCGGCCACGCCGGTATTGCTGATGGACAGCGCCATGCTGGCCGACGGCAGCGTGCAGCGCTGGCATGATTTTGCCGTGCTGTCGTATGACTATGATGGTGAAAGGGTGTCGTTCGACCCGTCCCAGCGCGTGGTGCGCCAGGTGGGCGAGGTGACCGAAATCATCCAGCGCAATACAGTTGACGAGGCGCGCGCGCTGGCGCTGCTGGCCGAACTGCAATTCAAGAAGCCCGCTTCGGCCCCCTTGAGCGGCCTGAAGGGCGCCTTGCTGCTGCCGAGCCAGGCCGAGTGGCTGCGCTTTGCCGAGTCCGGCATCGATACCTTGCTCGACCAGGGCTGGATCGTTGAAAAGACCGCCAAGTACCGCTACGACGTGCTTGATGTCGACGACTGGTATGCCGACATCGATGACCAGGACCCGGAAAGCGGCAACGCCTGGTTCGAGCTGGAACTGGGCATCGTCGTCAACCACGAGCGCGTGCCGCTGCTGCCGGTGCTGGTGCAACTGATACGCAATGCGCCGAACGACTTCAATCCGAAGATCATCGACGCGCACGCCGACGAAGACCAGATGCTGGCCACCCTGGCCGACGGCACCCGGGTGGCGCTGCCGTGGGGCCGCGTGCGCCCCATTTTGAACACCCTGGGCGAACTGTATTTCAACGACAAGATCAAGCGCGCCGTGCGCATGTCGACCCTGGATGCAGCGCGCCTGGAAGAGCTGGCGCGCTCTCTGGAGCTGCGCTGGACCGGCGGCGAGCAATTGCGCGCCATGGGCCGCAAGCTGAGCCAGTTCGGTTCGGTGCAAAAAGTGGCGACACCAAGCGGCCTGCAGGCGACCTTGCGCGACTACCAGGCCGATGGCCTGGCGTGGATGCAGTTCCTGCGCGACCATGATCTGGCCGGCATCCTGGCCGATGACATGGGCCTGGGCAAGACGGTGCAGACCCTGGCGCATATCCTGGTCGAAAAAGAAGCGGGGCGATTGACGCATCCGGCGCTGGTGATCGCGCCGACCAGCCTGATGGGCAACTGGCAGGACGAGGCGGCCAAGTTTGCGCCGAGCCTGAAAGTGCTGCTGCTGCAAGGCAAGGACCGCGCCCAGCAATTCGACCAGATCGATTCCTGCGACCTGGTGCTGACGACCTATGCGCTGTTGCCGCGAGATGAGGAAATCTTGCGCGAGCACGATTTCCACCTGGTGATCCTCGACGAATCGCACTACATCAAGAACACGCGCAGCAAGGCGGCGCAAAGCGCGGGCCTGCTGCGCGCGCGCCACCGCCTGTGCCTGTCCGGCACGCCGCTGGAAAACCACCTGGGCGAATTGTGGTCGCAATTCCATTTTCTGCTGCCGGGCTTGCTGGGCGACGAGAAAACCTTCAATACCCAGTTCCGTCATCCGATCGAGCGCCAGGACGACCCGCTGCGCCGCATGCTCTTGAATCGCCGCATCAAGCCCTTCCTGCTGCGCCGCACGAAAGACAACGTCGCCAAGGAATTGCCGCCCAAAACCGAAATGGTGCGCAAGGTCGAACTGACTGGGCCGCAGCGCGACCTGTACGAAACCGTGCGCCTGGCGATGGACCAGAAGGTGCGCGAGGAAATCGACAAGAAAGGCGTGGCGCGCAGCCAGATCGTGATCCTGGAGGCGCTGTTGAAACTGCGCCAGGTGTGCTGCGATCCGCGCCTGGTCAAATCCCTGCCGGCAAAGAAACAGGCGGCCGGCTCTGCCAAGTTGCTGGACCTGATGCAGATGGTGGAAGACCTGCTCGACGAGGGGCGCAAGATCCTGGTCTTCTCGCAATTTACCAGCATGCTTGAACTGATCGAGGAAGAACTTGAGGCGCGTGATATTCCGTACGCCCTGCTGACCGGTGAAACCAAAGACCGCAGCGCACAGGTGGCGGCCTTCCAGCAGGGCGCCGTGCCGATCTTTCTGATCAGCCTGAAAGCCGGTGGCGTGGGCCTGAACCTGACCGCCGCCGACACCGTCATTCACTACGATCCGTGGTGGAACCCGGCGGCCGAAAACCAGGCCACCGACCGCGCCTGGCGCATCGGCCAGGACAAGCCCGTGTTTGTGTATAAACTGATCGCCAAGGGTACGCTGGAAGAAAAGATTCAATTGCTGCAGCAAAAGAAATCGGAACTGGCGCAATCGATCCTGGCCGAAGGCGAGTCGCAGAAAATGGCGCTCACACAAGAAGACTTGCAGCAAATCTTCGCGCCGCTCGACGATTAAGCACGCTTATACTGGCGGATTGATTCCATGCCGGGTGTAAACATGCTGCCTGTTTTCCTGTTGCTGCTGGCCGGCGCCATCCTGATGGCGCTGCGTTTCGCCCAATTGCGCCGCGCCCTGCTGCGCGCGCGCGCCGGCGAGGCGCAGTTCCGGCTGCTGGCCGAGCACAGCCGCGATGCGCAATTCCTGCTCGACGCCACCACCCTCGAACTGCTTTACATCAGCCCGGCCGCCCAGCGTGTCACCGGCTTCGATATGCCTGCCTTGCAGGAACACGCGGCGCAGTTGTCGGCCGATGTGCCGGCGCGCTTGCAGCGCTGGCAAGACGGCGATGCAACGCGCTTGACCCTGACACGCGAAGTGGAGTTGCCGCACGGCGACGGTCAGCTGGCGCTGGAAATCACCTCGACCATCGTCGAGCGCGTGGCCGGCCGCCCCTACGCTTTAGTGGGCAGCGTGCGCGACGTAACGCAAGCGCAGCACGAAGAAGCGCAGCGCGGCCTTGAACAAAAACGCTTTGCTTCCATGCTGTCGCATGAGTTTCGTACGCCCCTGGCTACCATCGATGGCGCCGCGCAGCGCCTGGTGGCCACCGGCGGCGGCGCCGACGAGGCCACGCGCAAGCGCTATCTGAAAATACAAACGGCGGTTGACCGTTTGTTGGTCATGATCGACGACTATCTGTCGCCCGAGCGCATGGCGGCCATCGGCCGCGAGCGGGCCGCTGACGGCATCGCGCCTTTGGCGTTGCTGCAGCAGGCCGCCGCGACCGTGCCGGCCAGTCATCCGGTACGGCTGCATCTCGACGAAGACTTGCCGGCGCGCTTGCGCTGTGACGTGGCGGGCATGGCGCTGGCGCTGAAAATCCTGCTGGAAAACGCCGTCAAATTCAGTCCGGCCGGCAGTCCGATCGAACTTGACGGCCGCCTGGCGCAGCAAGGCGGGGTGGAGTTCGTGGTGCAGGATCGCGGCCTCGGCGTGCCGCAAGCCGAGATGGCGCAGGTGTTCGACAAGGGCTATCGCGGCATGCACGCCGCCGGCCACCCGGGAGCCGGGCTGGGCCTGTACATGGCGCGCGCCGTGGTCGAGGTGCATGGCGGTACTCTGCAAGTCAAAAACGGCGAAGATGGTGGTGCCGCGTTTTGTATTTGGCTGCCGCTGCCGGTAGCGACCGGGAAAAGCCTTGCTTCCGCTGAAGTCAACCGTGATAATTCCTTGACGTAGACCTGCCCTGCCGTCCATGATGGTGCAAGAAGTGCATGGCAAGTTTGCCTCATGAAATGCTTATTAACAGAAGAATGGCGTAGCAATGACGAAAATACTGATCGTCGAAGACAATCTGGACTACGCAGAAGACATGGCGGAGTTCCTCGTTGAGCTCGAACATGAAGTCCATGTCACCAGCTCGGCCGGCGATATGTGGGCAGCGCTCAGCCACGGCAATGTCGACGTGGTCGTGCTCGACCTGGGCTTGCCCGACGAGGACGGCTTCAATGTCATCCCGCGCATGCGCCAGCTGTATCCGCAGATCGGCGTGCTGGTGCTGACGGGCCGGGTGGCGTTCGACAGCCGCATTCTGGGCTTGCGCCTGGGCGCCGACCATTACCTGACCAAGCCGATCAAGTTCCCCGAGCTGGCCGCCCATATCGAGGCGCTCGACCGCCGTGTCGGCCCGCAGGAATCGGCTGCGCCGGAACCGGGCAAGTGGACCTTGAAAGTGAGCGCCCGCCAGCTGGAACTGATGGGTTCGGTCATCGCGCTGACGGAAAAGGAATTCAATTTCCTGCATCTGCTGACCATCAATACCCGGCCCGTGCCGCGCGACGTGATCGTGGCCGGCATGGGTGGAGATGATCCCGATGCGGGCCGCCGCGTCGACATGCTGGTGTATCGCTTGCGCAAGAAAGCCAAGACGGGACTGGGCCAGGATTTGCCGTTGCGCAGCGCTTATGGCGAGGGCTACAGCCTGTCGGCCAGTTTCAATCTGTCCTGAAGACAGGCTGAAAATAATAAAAGGGACGGAGTCGTACCTTTTTTTTTCGTTCGCGAAAAAAATCAGGGCCAGAGTCGCGCCCGGATGCGCAAAGTGTGTAAAATCAAGCCATTAGCCCTATCCTGACGACTTTGCCATGGCCCGCCTGCCCCGTTTGATCATTCCCCATCTGCCCCATTACGTCATCCAGCGCAGCAGCAACCGCCAGCCTGTATTCCAGGACAGTGCCGATTACGCGCAGTTCCTTGCATGGCTGAAAACCGGCGCCAAAATGTTCAAGGTCGCCATTCACGCCTATGTTTTATTGCCTGATCAGCTGCATCTGCTGGCCACTCCCGATAATGAAACCGGACTCGGGCAACTGATGCAGTGGCTGGGGCGTTATTACGTGCCTTACTTTAACCAGAAGTATGGCCGCGAGGGGGCCTTGTGGCAGGGGCGCTACAAAACCTCGGTCATCGATGCCGGGCATTTCTTCCTGCTTTCCTGTCACTATCTGGAGATGGTTCCGGTGCAGGCGGGCTTGGCGGCCCAGCCACGCGACTACCCGTGGTCCAGCCACGCGCATCACGCCGGCGTGCAGATAGACCCAATCGTTACCGACCATGCGCTGTATTGGGCCTTGGGCAATACCCCGTTCGATCGCGAGGCGGCCTATTTGCGCCTGGTGGAGCAGGGCCTGGGCAGCAGCCAGGTGAAGGCGCTGGAAGCGGCGGTATTGAAGGGGTGGCCGCTCGGTTCGGACGCTTTCAAACAGGCTTTGGCAGTCAAAATGAAACGGCAGGTGCTGCCGGCGAAACGGGGCCGGCCACGCAAGATTGCAGCCGATATTGGGTAAAAATCCCGAGGGTAAACAAGACGCATTTTCATTGGTGAATCAATGACTATGTCCCTATTAAATTTTCATGGCGAAAAAATTGCATTTAATTCGACTCCGACCCTTTTTGTTTTAGTTGAGTTTTCTGCTGCATTGCACTACTCTGGCTTTTCGATAGTTATTTCGCAGCGGAGAAGCCCATGAAAGCGCAAGGCCTGTACGACCCAGCCAATGAACACGATGCCTGTGGCGTCGGTTTCGTCGCCCATATCAAGGGCAACAAAACCCATTCGATCGTCGAACAGGGTCTGCTGATACTGAAAAACCTCGATCACCGGGGTGCCGTGGGCGCCGATGCGCTGATGGGCGATGGCGCCGGCATCCTGATCCAGATTCCTGACCAGTATTACCGCGAAGAGATGGCCAAGCAGGGCGTGGAATTGCCGCCGCCTGGCGAATACGGCGTCGGCATGGTGTTCCTGCCAAAGGAACATGCTTCGCGCATCGCTTGCGAACAGGAAATCGAACGCGCCGTGCGCATCGAAGGCCAGGTGATCCTCGGCTGGCGCAATGTGCCGATCGATACCGATATGCCGATGTCGCCGACCGTGCGCGCAAAAGAGCCGGTGATCCGCCAGATCTTTATCGGCCGCGGCCCGGACATCATGGTCACCGATGCGCTCGAGCGCAAGTTGTACGTGATCCGCAAATCGTCGGGCCACGCGATCCAGGCGTTGAAACTGCTGCATGGCAAAGAATTCTTCGTGCCGTCGATGTCGGCGCGCACCATCGTCTACAAGGGCCTGCTGCTGGCCGACCAGGTCGGTGTCTACTATAAAGACCTGCAGGACGCGCGCTGCATCTCGGCGCTGGCGCTGGTACATCAGCGTTTCTCGACCAATACCTTCCCGGAATGGCCGCTGGCCCACCCGTACCGCCTGATCGCCCACAACGGCGAAATCAACACCGTGAAGGGCAACTTCAACTGGATGCGCGCGCGCGAAGGCGTGATGAAGTCGGCCGTGCTGGGCGACGACCTGCAAAAGCTGTTTCCGCTGATCTATGAAGGCCAGTCCGACACCGCCTGCTTCGACAATGCGCTCGAACTGCTCTTGATGGCCGGTTATCCGATCGCCCAGGCGATGATGATGATGATCCCGGAAGCGTGGGAAAACCACACCACGATGGACGACAACCGCCGCGCCTTCTATGAATACCACGCGGCGATGATGGAACCGTGGGACGGCCCGGCCGCCATGGCGTTTACCGACGGCCGTCATATCGGCGGCACCCTGGACAGGAATGGCCTGCGCCCGGCGCGCTATATCGTTACCGACGACGACCTGGTGGTGATGGCCTCGGAATCGGGCGTGCTGCCGATCCCGGAATCGAAGATCATCCAGAAATGGCGCTTGCAGCCTGGCAAAATGTTCCTGATCGACCTGGAAGCGGGCCGCATCATCGACGACCAGGAATTGAAAAACACCTATGCCAACGCCAAGCCGTACAAGGCCTGGATCAACTCGGTGCGCATCAAGCTCGATGAAATCAAGATGGCCGAAGGCCAGCTCAAGCAGGACCGCGCGCAGGGCGAAAAAGCCCAGCCGTCGCTGCTCGACCGCCAGCAGGCGTTTGGCTATACCCAGGAAGACCTGAAATTCCTGTTGGCGCCAATGGCTGTGGCCGGTGAAGAAGCTACCGGCTCGATGGGCAATGATTCGCCGCTGGCCGTCATGTCGAACAAATTGAAGCCACTGTATAACTACTTCAAGCAATTGTTCGCGCAAGTGACCAACCCGCCGATCGACCCGATCCGCGAAGCGATGGTGATGTCGCTGGTGTCGTTTATCGGTCCGAAACCGAACTTGCTCGATACCAACAACGTCAACCCGCCGATGCGCCTGGAAGTGTCGCAGCCGGTGCTGGGCTTTGACGACATGGCGCGCCTGCGCAATATCAGCGCGCACACCGGCGGCAAGTTCAAGTCGTATGAACTCGATATCTGCTACCCGTTGGCGTGGGGCAAGGAAGGCGTGGAAGCATGCCTGGCCTCGCTGTGCGCCGAAGCGGTCGACGCCGTCAAGTCCGGCCACAATATCCTGATCATTTCGGACCGCGCCATCTGCGCCGAGCAGGTTGCCATTCCGGCACTGCTGGCCACCTCGACCGTGCACCAGCACCTGGTCAGCAAGGGCCTGCGCGCTTCGGCCGGCCTGGTGGTGGAAACCGGTTCGGCCCGTGAAACCCATCACTTCGCCCTGCTGGCAGGTTATGGCGCGGAAGCCGTCCACCCTTACCTGGCGATGGAAACCCTGGTTGAACTGGCGCACGGCTTGCCGGCCGAGCTGTCGGGCGAGAAAGCGATCTACAACTACACCAAGGCAGTGGGCAAGGGCTTGATGAAAGTCATGTCGAAGATGGGCATTTCGACCTATATGTCGTATTGCGGCGCACAGATTTTCGAAGCGATTGGCCTGAACAAGTCGCTGGTCGACAAATACTTCAAGGGCACGGCCTCGAACGTGGAAGGCATCGGCGTGTTTGAAGTGGCGGAAGAAGCGCTGCGCCTGCACAACCTGGCCTTCGGCAATGACCCGGTACTGATGGACAAGCTCGACGCCGGTGGCGAATACGCATTCCGCGTGCGTGGCGAAGACCATTTGTGGACGCCGGATGCGATTGCCAAGCTGCAGCATTCGACACGCAGCAACAATTTCTCCAGCTATAAAGAGTACGCCCAGATCATCAACGACCAGAGCCGTCGCCACCTGACCCTGCGCGGCCTGTTCGAGTTCAAGCTCGACCCGACCAAGGCGATCCCGCTCGATGAAGTGGAACCGGCCAAGGAAATCGTCAAGCGTTTCGCCACCGGCGCCATGTCGATGGGCTCGATCAGTACCGAAGCGCACGCCACCCTGGCCGTTGCCATGAACCGTATCGGCGGCAAGTCGAACACCGGCGAAGGCGGCGAAGATCCATCGCGCTATGCGATGGAACTGAAGGGCATCAAGATCAAGCAGGGCGAAACCATGGCCTCGATCATGGGCAAAGAGCAGATGGTGGTCGATATCGCGCTGCAAGAAGGCGATTCGCTGCGCTCGCGCATCAAGCAGGTGGCGTCCGGCCGTTTCGGCGTCACGGCCGCCTACCTGAACTCGGCCGACCAGATCCAGATCAAGATGGCGCAGGGCGCGAAACCTGGCGAAGGCGGCCAGCTGCCTGGCCATAAAGTGTCGGAATATATCGCCACCCTGCGCTTCTCGGTGCCGGGCGTGGGCCTGATCTCGCCGCCGCCGCACCACGACATCTATTCGATCGAGGATTTGGCGCAGCTGATCCACGACTTGAAGAACGCCAATCCGCGCGCCTCGATCTCGGTGAAACTGGTGTCGGAAGTCGGTATCGGCACGGTGGCCGCCGGCGTGACCAAGGCCAAGGCCGATCACGTGGTAGTGGCCGGCCATGATGGCGGCACGGGCGCCTCGCCATTGTCGTCGGTAAAACATGCCGGCACGCCATGGGAGCTGGGCCTGGCTGAAACCCAGCAGACGCTGGTGCTGAATGGCTTGCGCAGCCGGATTCGGGTACAAGCAGACGGACAGATGCGTACCGGCCGCGATGTGGTGATTGCCGCCTTGCTGGGCGCCGACGAAATCGGTTTTGCCACCGCGCCGCTGGTGGTCGAAGGCTGCATCATGATGCGCAAATGCCATCTGAACACCTGCCCGGTCGGGGTAGCCACGCAAGATCCGGTGCTGCGCGCCAAGTTCTCGGGCAAACCGGAATACGTCGTCAACTACTTCTTCTTTGTTGCCGAAGAAGCGCGTCAATTGATGGCCCAGCTGGGCATCCGCACCTATGACGAACTGATCGGCCGCGTCGACCTGCTCGACAAGTCAAAGGCAATCACGCACTGGAAGGCGCAGGGCCTGGACTTCTCGGCCATCTTCCACAAGCCCGACGTGTCGCATGACCATGCCTGCCGCCATGTGGAAAACCAGGACCACGGCCTGGAAAAAGCGCTCGACCACAAGCTGATCGCGCAAGCGCGCGCCGCATTGGAAAAAGGCGAACGCGTGTCGTTCATCTCGCCGGTGCGCAACGTCAACCGTACGGTCGGCACCATGCTGTCCGGCGAAGTGGCGAAGAAATACGGCCATGCTGGCTTGCCGGATGACACCATCCACATCCAGCTGCAAGGCACGGCGGGCCAGTCGGCCTGCGCCTTCCTGGCGCACGGCATCACGATCGACCTGGTTGGCGAAGGCAACGATTACGTCGGCAAGGGCCTGTCGGGCGGGCGCATCATCGTGCGTCCGAACACCGAGTTCCGCGGCTGGGCGGTGGATAACATCATTATCGGCAACACGGTACTGTACGGCGCCGTTGCCGGCGAAGCGTTCTTCAATGGCGTGGCGGGCGAACGCTTTGCCGTGCGCAACTCGGGTGCCACCACGGTAGTCGAAGGCCTGGGCGACCATGGCTGCGAATACATGACGGGCGGCACGGTGGTGGTACTGGGCGCGACCGGCCGTAACTTTGCGGCCGGCATGTCGGGCGGCGTGGCCTACGTGTATGACCCGGCCGGCGACTTCGCCAGCAAGTGCAACACGGCCATGGTCAGCCTCGACAAGGTAGTCTCGGCCAGCGAGCAGCAAGCCCAGCGCGACGCCTGGCATGCCCAGCAGCGCAATGGCACGCCTGAAGCCGATGAAGTGATCCTCAAGCGCCTGATCGAGCGTCACTTCAAGCACACGGGCAGCACCCGCGCCCGCGTCCTGCTCGACGACTGGGCAGTGGCTCGCGGCAAATTCGTCAAGGTCTTCCCGAACGAATACAAGCGCGCGCTGATTGAAATGGCCGCCGACGCCGCACAGGAAGTGCAAGCCGTCGCCGCCTGAGCCAGCTGAAAACAATGTGACAAGGGAGCGGCCAGGCCGCTCCCCGCCAGCCAAACATAAAGGAATCATCGTGGGTAAAATCACCGGCTTCATGGAATTCAAGCGCCAGGACGAACATTATCTGGAGCCTGCCGCGCGTCTGAAGAACTACAAGGAATTCGTGCTGCACCTGTCGGACGCGCAAGCGACCGTGCAGGGCGCGCGCTGCATGGATTGCGGTATCCCTTTCTGCAACACGGGTTGCCCGGTCAACAACATCATCCCGGACTGGAACGACCTGGTGTACCGCGGCGCCTACCGCGAAGCGCTGGACGTCCTGCATTCGACCAATAACTTCCCGGAATTTACTGGCCGCATCTGCCCGGCGCCGTGTGAATCGGCCTGTACCCTGGGCATCCATGAAGATCCGGTCGGCATCAAGTCGATCGAACACAAGATCATCGACATGGGCTGGGAGCATGGCTGGGTCACGCCGCAGCCGGCCAGTTTCAGCACCGGCAAGAAAGTGGCCATCGTCGGCTCCGGTCCTGCCGGCCTGGCGGCGGCGCAGCAACTGGCGCGCGCCGGCCACGCCGTTACCGTGTTTGAAAAGAGTGATCGGGTCGGCGGCCTGCTGCGCTACGGCATTCCCGACTTCAAGATGGAAAAGTCACATATCGACCAGCGCGTGAAGCAGATGGAAGCCGAAGGCGTGGTGTTCCGCACCAGCGTACTGGTCGGCAAGGACTTTCCTGCCAACGTGAACAACTGGGCCAAGGAAACGATTTTCCCGGAAGACCTGGAAAAAGAATTCGACGCCGTCATCATGGCTGGCGGCGCCGAGCAGCCGCGCGACTTGCCGGTGCCGGGCCGCGAACTGAAGGGCGTGCATTTCGCCATGGATTTCCTGCCGCTGCAAAACAAGGTCAACGCCGGAGACAAGGTCAAGGACCAGATCAAGGCTACGGCTAAGCACGTGGTGGTAATCGGCGGCGGCGACACCGGTTCGGATTGCGTCGGCACCTCGAACCGCCAGGGCGCCGCCTCGGTAGCCCAGTTCGAACTGATGCCAATGCCGCCGGAACAGGAAAACAAGCCGCTGGTCTGGCCTTACTGGCCAACCAAGCTGCGCACCTCGTCGTCGCACGAGGAAGGCTGCGAGCGTGACTGGGCGGTGGCCACCAAGCGCTTCGAAGGCAAGGGCGGCAAGGTTGAAAAGCTGATTGCCTGCCGGGTCGAATGGAAAGACGGCAAGATGAGCGAAGTGCCAAACTCGGAATTCGAGATGAAGGCCGACCTGGTATTCCTGGCGATGGGCTTTGTGTCGCCGGTGCAGCAGGTGCTCGAAGCGTTCGGCGTCGACACCGATGCGCGCGGCAACGCCAAGGCGGTGACGGAAGGCGAACGCAGCTACTACACCTCGGTACCGAAGATCTTTGCCGCCGGCGACATGCGCCGTGGCCAGTCGCTGGTGGTGTGGGCGATCCGCGAAGGACGCCAGTGCGCGCGCGCCGTCGACGAGTTCTTGATGGGCGCTTCGTTGCTGCCGCGTTAAGGAAATAAGCGAGCACTCGCTCGCTTTGCAGGCAAGGCCACGGCGCAAACAGCGGCGTGGCCTTTGTTGTTTTGTCCACCGGATCAAGTGGCCGGCAAGGCATCAGGTCTTTACACGGTTTTTACACTAAAATATCTGACTTTCGATTCATTAGTGTTGTATTCTTCCCCCTGCCAAGATCGTGGCGAGGCGGGCCTCAGCAGAGATTGGTGTTTCTGCACTACAATACGCCATTAAAATAGTGAGTTTCGTCGTGCCAAATCTTGTTGAAATCCGTGATTTACACTTTGCCTATGGAGAACGTTCGATTTTATCGGGCCTTCAAATGGACTTCCCACGTGGAAAAGTTGTGGCTGTCATGGGTGGTTCCGGCAGTGGCAAGACGACCGTCCTGCGTCTGATCGGCGGCCAGCTGCGCCCCAGTTCCGGCAGCGTCAATGTCGACGGCCAGATCGTGCATGAACTCGATACTGAAAACCTGTACCTGATGCGCCGCAAGATGGGCATGCTGTTCCAGCACGGCGCCTTGTTTACCGACCTGACGGCGTTTGAAAACGTTGCCTTTCCACTGCGCGAGCATACCGACCTGAACGAAGAGCTGATCCGCACCCTGGTGCTGATGAAACTGCACGCGGTCGGCCTGCGCAATGCTGCGCAGCTCAAACCTGCCGAGATTTCGGGCGGCATGGGCCGGCGCGTGGCGCTGGCGCGGGCGATTGCGCTCGACCCCGAATTGATCATGTACGACGAGCCATTTGCGGGCCTCGACCCGATTTCCATGGGCGTGACCGCCAATCTGATCCGCAACCTGAACGACGCGCTCGGCTCGACCTCCATTTTGGTTTCGCACGATGTGAAGGAGTGTTTCGCCATCGCTGATTATGTGTATTTTCTGTCGTCCGGCAAAATCGTGGCGCACGGCACGCCGGCCGAGATGGCTGTCTCGACTCATCCGTATGTGAAACAGTTCGTCAATGCGGAGGCGGACGGCCCGGTGCCGTTTCATTATCCGGGCAAGACGCTGGCCGATGACCTGGGCCTGCACGCGGAGGGTGGCCGATGATCGTGCGTTTCCTGGCGGCTATCGGAGCATGGTTGCGTCACTCTATCGAGGACCTTGGCTTTGCCGTACGGTCCTTCTTTATCATTATTGCCGCCTCGGGCGGCCTGTTTCGCCGGCCACGCCTGGTGATCGAGCAATTGTTTTTTGTCGGCAGCCGCTCGCTGGTCATTACCACCGTGTCCGGCCTGTTCGTCGGCATGGTGCTGGGGCTGCAAGGCTATTACACCTTGACCACCTATGGCGCGACACAGTCGCTGGGCCAGCTGGTGGCGCTGTCGCTGATGCGTGAGCTGGGCCCGGTCGTGACCGCCCTGCTGTTTGCCGGCCGCGCCGGCACCTCGCTGACGGCCGAAATCGGCCTGATGAAGGCCGGTGAGCAATTGTCGGCCATGGAAATGATGGCTGTAAACCCGATCCAGCGCGTGCTGGCGCCACGTCTGTGGGCCGGCGTGATCGCCATGCCGATCCTGGGCGGCATTTTCACGGCGGTCGGCATTATCGGCAGCTACCTGGTGGGCGTGGTACTGATCGGCGTCGACGAAGGCTCGTTCTGGTCGCAAATGCAGGCTGGCGTCGATCTCTGGAAAGATATCATCAACGGTACCTATATCAAAAGCATGGTATTCGGTATCGCCGTGACGTTTATCGCCCTGTTCCAGGGCTACCAGGCGCAGCCGACACCGGAAGACGTGTCCGGCGCCACCACGCGCACGGTCGTCATCTCGTCGCTGATGGTGTGGTGGCTGGACTTCATGATGACAGCCATGATGTTCAGCAAGTAATTTCGTAAGAGTAAGAAAATCAGTCGCCTGCACAGGGTTTGCGCAGGGGGCGGCAAGTAAAAATTATTTAGGATTGTTTATGCAACGTAAATCTCTGGATGTCTGGGTAGGCCTGTTCGTCTTGCTGGGCGTGGCGGCAGTGATGTTTCTGGCGTTCAAGGCTGGCAACATGAGTTCGCTGTCTTTCACCGATACGTATACTATTACGGCGAAGTTCGACAATATTGGCGGCCTGAAACCGCAAGCGCCCGTCAAAGGCGCTGGCGTGGTGGTCGGCAGGGTGTCGGAAATCGTGTTTGACGACAAGACGTACCAGGCGCTGGTCAAGCTGGACATCGAAGAAGGTTATAAATTTCCGAAAGATAGCTCGGCCAAGATTTTGACGGCTGGTCTGTTGGGTGAGCAATACATTGGCCTGGAAGCGGGCGGTGATGAAGCAAACCTGGCGGAGGGCGACAAGATTGCCCGCACTCAATCGGCCACAGTGCTGGAAGACCTGATCAATCAGTTCATCTACAGCAAGGCAGCGGACGGAAAGGACAGCAAATGAGCGAGTCGAACATGAATACTGTAGTAAATGCTGGCCGTATCGGCCTGGTACTGGCATTCGCCGCCACCCTGAGCGCCTGCGCCAGCAGCGGCAACCCGCGCGACCCGCTGGAGGGTTACAACCGCGCCATGTTCAAGTTCAACGACAAGGTTGATGAAGTGGCCTTGAAACCGGTGGCGACTGCCTACAAGAACGTGCTGCCATCGTTCGTGCAGACCGGCGTGAGCAATTTCTTCGGCAACTTGTCCGATGTCTGGAGCGCCGCCAACAACCTGGCGCAAGGCAAGGGCGAAGCGGGCCTGCAGGATATCGTGCGCGTGACGATGAACTCGACCTTCGGTATCCTGGGCCTGATCGACATCGCCTCGCAGGCAGGCGTGCCGAAGCACAATGAAGACTTCGGCCAGACCCTGGGCTGGTATGGCGTCAACCCTGGCCCCTATGTGGTGCTGCCGCTGCTGGGGCCGTCGACCATGCGCGACACCGTCGCTCTGCCGCTCGACGTGGTGGGCGACCCATGGCGCTACAAGGATCCGACCAATGTGCGCAATATCGGCACGGTCACCCGCATTGTCGACAAGCGCGCGTCCTACCTTGATGCGACCAACCTGATGGAAGCGGCGGCGCTGGACCGTTATGAATTCATCCGTGACGGCTACCTGCAAGCGCGCGAGAGCAAGGTCTTCGATGGCGACACCGACCGCCGCGATCAGAAAGCACCAAAAAACGACAGCAGCGCGATCGATGAGGAAGATGGCTTGAAAGCTGCGCCAGTGGCCGCAACTACGGTGCCTGAAGCGCCGGCCACCCCGGCGGTTGCTGCCGATGCCGTAACATCTGGTAGCAATACTGTTGCCGCCGAGACTACGACGCCAGAGTAAACTAGACCTACCGCAAGCACCGCAGCCGGCGTTATGATTTTGACGCCGCCTGCGCCTGGCAAGACCACCAGAAAGGTACAAACATGAAACTGATGAAACAATTGCTGGCGATGGCCACCATCGCCTTTGCCACCGCCGCCCAAGCTGCGCCAGCCACCGAAGCGCCGGACGCACTGGTCAAACGCATCAGCCAGGACGTGATCGACACGGCCAAGGCCGACAAGGGCATCCAGTCTGGCGACATCAACCGCGTCAATGCACTGGTAGAAACCAAGATCCTGCCGTACGTGGACTTCCAGCGCATGACCTCGCTGGCCGCCGGCCGCCACTGGCGTACCGCCACGCCGGACCAGCAACAGAAGCTGTCGGCCGAGTTCCGCACCCTGCTGGTGTACACTTATGCTGGCGCGCTGTCGCAGATCAAGAATGAAACCGTGGACTTCAAGCCGCTGCGCGCAGCGGCCGATGACACCGACGTCGAAGTGCGTTCGCAGGTGAACGTGGCCCGTGGCGAACCGGTGTTGCTGAACTACCGCGTTGCCAAGACCCCAAGCGGCTGGAAGATCTATGACATCAACGTGATGGGCGCCTGGCTGGTGGAAACCTACAAAAGCAGCTTCAACAGCGAAATCAGCAAGGGCGGCATCGATGGCCTGATCAAGACCCTGGCCGACAAAAACAAGGCGCTGGCCTCGCGTCCTGCTGCCAAAGCCAAATAATCGGCTATCATACTAGCTCCAGCACCCGACCAGCGCAGCCCGACGCCATGCCAGACCCTCTCGACACCTTGCAGTCCCTGACTTCCCTGACCGTGCACAACGCCACTTCGGCGTTGGAGCAGGGCCTGGACGCGATCCGCTCGGGCCAGACGAAGTTTGATCTGCGCAACGTCAAGGCCGTCGATTCGGCAGCTGTTTCCGTCATGCTGACGTGGCAGCGCGCGGCGCAGGAAGCGGGCGCCGTGCTGGAGCTGAACAACCTGCCGACCAACCTGAAAAACCTCACCAAGCTGTATGGCGTCTGCGCGCTCGTGTCGAGCACGCTGGAAGCCGGCGACTGTGGCTCTGCCGGCGCGCACGCCGCGCGCAGCCCGTCCGACCTGCATCATCATTGATCCTGTCCCACTCCCCGCATCAGCAGTAGTTATCAAGCCGGCCGTGCTAGCGCGCCGCCGGACTGATCTCCAAGTGTTCCACGAATTTTCCAACTATAATTGACTGTTGCGCCACCTTCAAAAGAAGACGGCGCCCGGCACCGGCCTGTCGGCCTGACGTTACTCCGGCAAGCGGCGCATCACACCAGAACACAAGCACATGACCGCAATTCAAATCACGAATGTCGAAAAGAGCTATAAATCGCTCAAGGCGCTGGGCGGCGTCTCGCTGGCGATCGAGGAGGGCGAATTTTTCGGCCTGCTCGGTCCCAACGGCGCCGGCAAGACTACCCTCATTTCCATTATCGCCGGCCTGATCCGGCCTGATGGCGGCAGCGTCACCATTCAGGGCCACGATGTGGTCAAGGACTTCCGCAATGCGCGCCGCAGCGTTGGCGTGGTGCCGCAGGAACTGGTGTTCGATCCGTTCTTCACGGTGCGCGAAACCTTGCGCCTGCAGTCCGGCTACTTTGGCCTGCCGAACAACGACAAGTGGATCGACGAGGTAATGGAAAACCTCGACCTCACCGGCAAGGCCGACACCAACATGCGCGCGCTGTCGGGCGGCATGAAGCGCCGCGTGCTGGTGGCCCAGGCGCTGGTGCACAAGCCGCCGGTGATCGTGCTCGACGAGCCGACCGCCGGCGTCGATGTGGAATTGCGCCAGACCTTATGGAAATTCATCTCGCGCCTGAACCGCGAAGGCGGCCACACGGTGGTGCTGACCACGCATTACCTCGAAGAGGCGCAGGCGATGTGCCAGCGCGTGGCGATGCTGAAAACCGGCAAGGTGGTGGCGCTCGACACCATGTCGGCCTTGATCCGCCGCATCGCCGGCTCGCAGCTGCAGGTGCACCTCAAGCACGGTACCTTGCCGGCCGACCTGCAGCACCTGCTGCTGCATCCCGAAGAGCCGCATGCGCCGAACAAGTTCAGCCTGCGCGTGAACGAATACAGCGAAGTCGAAAGCATCCTGGCGCGCCTGCGCCAGTCCGGTGCCGTGATCGATGAAATGCAATTGCAACAAGCTGACCTGGAAGATATCTTCTTGCAGATCATGGATAAAGGTACCGTATGATGTCGTCAGGCTTTCGCACCCTCGTCTATAAAGAGACCCTGCGCTTCTGGAAAGTGGCGACGCAAACCGTGGCCGCCCCGGTGCTGACCTCGATGCTGTACCTGCTGGTGTTCGGCCATGTGCTCGATGGCAGGGTCGAGCCCAGTCCCGGCATCAGCTACACCGCCTTCCTGATTCCCGGCCTGGTGATGATGAGCGTGCTGCAAAACGCGTTTGCCAATTCCTCGTCCTCGCTGATCCAGTCGAAGATTACCGGCAACCTGGTGTTCGTGCTGCTGACGCCCTTGTCGCACTGGGAAATTTTCTCGGCGTATGTGCTCGCTTCGGTGGCGCGCGGCCTGGCAGTGGGCTTTGGCGTGTTCGCCATCACCTGCTGGTTTGCCGACCTGTCGTTCGTGGCGCCGCTGTGGATCGTCGTGTTTGCCTTTTTGGGCGCCGCCCTGCTGGGCACCATGGGCCTGATCGCCGGCATCTGGGCCGAAAAATTCGACCAGCTGGCCGCCTTCCAGAACTTCTTGATCGTGCCGGCGACGTTTTTGTCGGGCGTGTTCTATTCGATCCACTCGCTGCCCCCGCTGTGGCAGACGGTGTCGCACCTGAACCCCTTCTTCTACATGATCGACGGCTTCCGCTACGGCTTTTTCGGCACCTCCGACGTCAATCCATGGCTGAGCGTGTCGATTGTCGGCGGCTTCCTGGTGATCCTGTCGTTCGCTTCGATCCGCCTGCTGAAAAGCGGCTACCGCCTGCGTCATTAATACTATTGACGACCCAATTCAAATCTCCAAGGACTTATCGTGACCACCACTCCAGAACTGATCCACGGCTACCTGCAGGCCGGCCTCGAATGCACTCACCTCGAAGTGGAGGGCGACGGCCAGCACTTCCAGGCCGTCATCGTCTCGCCGCAATTTGCCGGCAAGCGCCTGATCCAGCGCCACCAGATCGTCTACGCGGCGCTGGGCGACCGCATGCGCGAAGAAATCCACGCGCTGTCGATGAAAACCCTGACACCTGAAGAATACCAAGGATAAGCAATGGACAAGCTCCTGATCAACGGCGGCAACCGCCTGAACGGCGATATCGCCATCTCCGGCGCCAAAAATGCCGCGCTGCCTATCCTGTGTGCGGGCCTCCTGACCGCCGGCGACCTGGAACTGTCGAACGTGCCGCACCTGCACGACGTGGCCACCATGTTGAAACTGCTGGGCCAGACCGGCCTGAAAGTACAGCAGGACGGCGACCGCGTGGTGCTCAACGGCAGCGATATCACCAGCCTGGAAGCGCCGTATGACCTGGTGAAAACCATGCGCGCCTCGATCCTGGTGCTGGGCCCGCTGCTGGCGCGCTTCGGCGAAGCGAAAGTGTCGCTGCCGGGCGGCTGCGCCATCGGTTCGCGTCCGGTCGACCAGCATATCAAGGGCCTGGAAGCCCTGGGCGCCGAGATCCGCATCGAAGCGGGCTATATCTACGCCAAGTGCGCCAAGCTCAAGGGCGCGCGCATCGTTACCGACATGATCACCGTCACCGGCACCGAAAACCTGCTGATGGCAGCCACCCTGGCCGACGGCGAAACCATCCTGGAAAACGCCGCCTGCGAACCGGAAGTGACCGACCTGGCCAACCTGCTGGTGGCGATGGGCGCGAAGATCGACGGCATCGGCAGCAGCCGCCTGGTGATCCAGGGCGTGGCCGAGCTGCATGGCGCGGCCCACGCGGTGATTGCCGACCGTATCGAAACCGGCACCTTTTTGTGCGCGGTGGCGGCCACCGGCGGCGACATCACCCTGCGCAATGTACGCACCGACATCCTCGATTCGGCGCTCGACAAACTGCGCGCGATGGGCCTGACGATGACCTTTGGCGCCGACTGGATCCGCGCCGAAATGTCGGCCCGTCCGAACCCGGTAAGTTTCCGCACCACCGAATACCCGGGTTTCCCGACCGACATGCAGGCGCAGTTCATGGCGGTGAACACGATCGCCAACGGCGCCAGCCGCGTCACCGAAACCATCTTCGAGAACCGCTTCATGCACGTGCAGGAGATGAACCGCTTGGGCGCCGACATCACCATCGAAGGCAATACGGCGATTATCGCCGGCGTCAAGCAGCTGCGCGGCGCGCCCGTGATGGCGACCGACCTGCGCGCCTCGGCGTCGCTGGTGATCGCGGCCCTGGCGGCCGACGGCGAAACCCTGATCGACCGCATCTATCACCTCGACCGCGGCTATGACCGCATGGAAGTGAAGTTGTCGGCGGTTGGCGCCAACATCGTGCGCATCAAGTAAAAGGCAAGAACATGAATGGTTTGAACACGGACTCGCAACTGATCCTGGCGCTGTCGAAGGGCCGCATTTTCGACGACACCATGCCGCTGCTGGAAGCGGCCGGCATCCGCGTGCTGGAAAACCCGGAAACCTCGCGCAAGCTGATACTGCCGACCAATGACCCGAACGTGCGCGTCATTATCGTGCGCGCCAGCGATGTGCCGACCTATGTGCAGTATGGCGCGGCCGACTTCGGCGTGGCCGGCAAGGACGTGCTGCTGGAGCACGGCGGCGAAGGTCTGTACCAGCCGATCGACCTCAATATCGCCGCCTGCCGCATGTCGGTCGCGGTGCAAGCCGGCTTCGACTACGAAAAAGCCGTGCACCAGGGTGCGCGCCTGCGCGTGGCCACCAAGTTCGTGCATACGGCGCGCGAGCATTTCGCCGCCAAGGGCGTGCACGTCGACCTGATCAAGCTGTATGGCTCGATGGAACTGGCGCCGCTGGTGGGCCTGTCCGACGCCATCGTCGACCTGGTCAGCACCGGCAGCACCCTGCGCGCGAACAACCTGGTGGAAGTCGAACACATCATGGAAATCTCGTCGCGGCTGGTGGTCAACCAGGCGGCCTTGAAGCTCAAGCGCGAGCGCTTGCAGCCGATTATCGAAGCGTTTGAACGCGCGTCACAGTCAAAGTAATCAAGCAGGAACCCATCATGCCGATACAGATACGCAAGCTCGATTCAAGCCAGGATGGCTTTCAACAGTCGCTCGACACGCTGCTGGCGTTCGAAGCGGGTACCGATGAAGCGATTGAAACGTCGGTCACGAAAATCCTGGCCGATGTGAAAACGCGCGGCGACGCCGCCGTGCTCGAATACACCAACCGCTTTGACCGTATCCCGCATGGCGGCGCGGCCGAAATGGCCGCCTTCGACATCTCGCAAGCCGAGCTGCAATCGGCCCTGAACGGCTTGCCGTCGGCCCAGCGCGAAGCGCTGCAGGTTGCCGCGCAGCGCATCCGCGTGTTCCATGAGCGCCAGCGCGACGAGCTGAAAGGCTTTACTTACACGGAGCCTGACGGCACGGTGCTGGGCCAGAAGATCACGCCGCTGGACCGGGTCGGTATCTATGTGCCGGGTGGCAAGGCCGCCTATCCGTCGTCGGTACTGATGAATGCGATTCCCGCCCATGTGGCAGGGGTGGCCGAGATCATCATGGTGGTGCCGACGCCCGATGGCATCAAGAACCAGATGGTGCTGGCCGCCGCCGCGATTGCCGGCGTGACGCGCGTGATCACCATCGGCGGCGCGCAGGCGGTAGGCGCTCTGGCCTATGGCACCCGCACGATCGCCGCCGTGGATAAAATCGTCGGCCCCGGTAACGCCTATGTGGCCGCCGCCAAGCGCCGCGTGTTCGGCATCGTCGGCATCGACATGATCGCCGGGCCGTCGGAAATTCTGGTGCTGTGCGACGGCAGCACCGACCCGGACTGGGTGGCGATGGACCTGTTTTCGCAGGCCGAGCACGACGAACTGGCGCAGGCAATCCTGCTATGTCCGGATGCCGACTATATCGCGCGCGTTGAAGAAAGTATCACCAGGCTGCTGCCGACCATGCCGCGCCAGGCCACCATCAGCACCTCGCTGGCCGACCGTGGCGCCCTGATCAAGGTGCGCGACATGGACGAGGCGTGCGCGATCGCCAATGCGATCGCCGCCGAGCACCTGGAAATCTCGGCGCTCGATCCACAGCAGTGGGCCGATAAAATCCGCCATGCCGGCGCCATGTTCCTCGGCCGCTTTTCGTCCGAATCGCTGGGCGACTATTGCTGCGGCCCCAACCACGTGCTGCCGACCTCGCGCACGGCGCGCTTTTCCTCGCCGCTGGGCGTGTATGACTTCCAGAAGCGCTCGTCGATCATCCATGTCAGCGAAGCCGGTGCGCAGACCTTGGGCAAGGTTGCCGCCACCCTGGCCTATGGCGAAGGCCTGCAGGCGCACGCGCGCAGCGCCGAACTGCGCTTGAAACCGCAATGACGCCGGCGGCGGAGCGGGGCGACTGGCTCAACCAGGTCTATTGCGAAGACGCGCTGGCCGGGCTGGCGCGGATTCCCGATGGCGCGGTCGACCTGATCCTGACCGATCCGCCGTACAACCTGGGCAAGGACTACGGCAACGCCTCGGACCAGCAGACGGTGGCCGATTATTTGCGCTGGACCGAACAGTGGATCGATGCGGCGCTGCCCAAGCTGAAAGCCAATGGCAGCCTGTATATTTTCACCACCTGGCGCTATTCGCCCGAGATCTTCGTCCTGCTCAAGCAGCGCATGGCGATGATGAATGAAATCATCTGGGACCGCCGCGTGCCGTCGATGGGCGGCAGCGTGCGCAGCTTTTCGTCGGTGCACGACACGATCGGTTTTTTCGTCAAGCGCAAGGACTATTACTTTGACCTCGACGCGGTGCGCATCGCGTATGACGCGGCGACCAAAAAAGCCCGTTCGCGCTCGATCTTCATCGGCGCCAAATGGCTGGAAGTGGGCTACAACCCGAAGGATTTGTGGAGCGTGTCGCGCCTGCACAAGGAGCACCCGGAACGGGCCGACCACCCGACCCAGAAGCCGCTTGAAATCATCGAGCGTATGCTCAAAGCGTCGTGTCCGCCCGGCGGCGTGGTGCTCGACCTGTTCATGGGCAGCGGCACCACGGCGCTGGCGGCAAAACGCTGCGGACGCGATTTTGTCGGTTTTGAGCTCAATCCCGATTACTGCGCCATTATCGAACAGCGGCTCGCGGCGCTGCAGCAGGAGCAAGATGCACCGGCGCTGGCGCCAGCGAAAAAGAAAGCCGTCAGCAAGCCGGCCGCCAAAAAGCCGGCGGCCAGGAAAACCCGCCGCGCGGCCGTGCCGGAAGATGCGGCCGTTTGAATTGTCATTCATGTCAGGAGTGTTTGCAGCATGTCTTTCCTCGATCAGTTAATTAACAATACGGTACGCCCTGACGTGCGCGCCATCGGCACCTACCATGTGCCCGACGCCAGCGGCTACGTCAAACTCGATGCGATGGAAAACCCGTATCTGCTGCCGCGGCATTTGCGCGACGAGCTGGGCGTGCGCCTGGCAGGCGCAGTGCTGAACCGCTATCCGCCGTCGTACGCCAGCCTGAAGGCTGCCGTCTGCGCCAAGCTGGGCGTGCCCGCCGGTTACGATGTGATCCTGGGCAATGGTTCCGACGAGCTGATCTCGATGCTGGCGATGGCTTGCGCCAGCCAGCAGCGGCGTGCCGTGCTGCTGGCGCCGGTGCCCGGTTTCGTGATGTATGCGCGCTCGGCGCAATTTGCCGGCATGGATTTTGTCGGCGTGCCCCTGAAGGCGGACTTCACGCTCGATCTCGACGCCATGCTGGCGGCCATCGACCAGCATCGTCCGGCGCTGGTATTTTTGGCCTATCCGAACAATCCGACCGGTAATCTGTTCGCCAGCGCCGATATCGAGCGCATCATCGCCGCCCTCGGCGATACGGGCATTGCCGTGGTCGACGAAGCATATGAACCGTTCGCGCAGCACAGTTTCATGGGGCGCCTGCCGGAGTTTCCTAATCTGGTGGTGATGCGTACCGTGTCGAAACTGGGTCTGGCCGGCATCCGCCTGGGTTACATGTCGGGCGCACCAAAACTGCTGGAACAGTTCGAGAAAGTGCGGCCACCGTATAACGTCAATGTGCTGACACAGGTGGCGGCCGAATTCGTGCTCGAGCACCTCGATGTGCTCAATGGCCAGGCCGGCTTGCTCAACAGTGCGCGCGATGCGCTGGCGGCACAGCTGGCGGCGCTGCCAGGCGTGACGGTATTTCCGTCAAAGGCAAATTTTCTATTGATTCGTGTGGCTGATGCCGACGATGTTTGCGCAAAGCTGCTTGCCCACCGGGTTTTAATCAAAAATATGAGTAAAATGCATGCTGTGCTGGCCGACTGCCTGCGTATCAGCGTCAGTACCCCCGAAGAAAATACCCTTTTTTACGATGCCTTCAAGGCATCGCTCGTTTAGCTAATCGCCAGAGTCCCTTCATGAACCGCACCGCAGACATCACGCGCAACACCAACGAGACGCAAGTTCGCGTCGCCATCAACCTCGACGGCACCGGCCAGCAAAAGCTGGACACCGGCGTGCCCTTCCTCGACCATATGCTGGACCAGATCGCGCGCCACGGCCTGATCGATCTCGATATCGAAGCGACCGGCGACGTGCATATCGACAACCACCATACGGTGGAAGACGTCGGCATCACCTTGGGCATGGCGGTGGCCAAGGCCATCGGCGACAAGAAGGGCATCCGCCGCTACGGCCATGCCTATGTGCCGCTGGACGAAGCACTGTCGCGCGTGGTGCTCGATTTCTCGGGCCGTCCTGGCATTGAATACCACATTCCATTCACGCGCGCGATGATCGCCGGCTTCGATGTCGACCTGACGCTGGAATTTTTCCGCGGCTTCGTTAACCATGCCGGCGTGACCCTGCATATTGACAACCTGCGCGGCACCAACGCCCATCACCAGTGCGAAACCGTGTTCAAGGCCTTTGGCCGCGCACTGCGCATGGCTGCCGAGCTCGACGAGCGCGCGGCCGGCATCATTCCGTCGACCAAGGGCAGCCTGTAAGCTCACTTGGCATCGTCTTCACAGATTTCCAGACTGAATAAAACACATGAATAAAATTGTGGTGGTGGATTACGGCATGGGCAACCTGCGCTCGGTGGCGCAGGCGCTGCGCGCGGTGGCGCCGGAAGCGGACGTGCGCATTTCGGGCCTGGCGGCCGATATCGACAGCGCCGACCGCATCGTGCTGCCGGGCCAGGGCGCGATGCCCGACTGCATGCGCAGCCTGCGCGAATCGGGCGTGATGGAAGCGCTGCTGCGCGCGGCCGGCAGCAAGCCGGTGCTGGGCGTGTGCATTGGCGAGCAGATGCTGTTCGACGGCAGCGAAGAGGGTGACGCGGCCGGCCTGGGCTTGTTGCCAGGCAAGGTTGTGCGCTTCCAGCTCGACGGCCAGCTGCAGGACGACGGTTCGCGCTTCAAGGTGCCGCAGATGGGCTGGAACCAAGTCAGGCAAACGGCGTCACATGCCTTGTGGGACGGTATTGCCGACGATGCTTATTTCTATTTTGTGCACAGTTATTTTGCTCAGCCTCAAGAGGCAGCGCATACGGTCGGCCAGACTATCTACGGCAAGCCGTTCGCGTGCGCCGTCGCCCGTGATAATATTTTCGCTACCCAGTTCCACCCTGAAAAAAGTGCCGCCGCCGGTTTGCAGCTATACAAGAACTTCGTTCACTGGCAACCCTGAGCCGTTCCTCTCCAGAACCTTTTGCTTCTCACTCACTTTAAACCACACAGACCATGCTGCTTATTCCCGCCATCGACCTGAAAGACGGTCACTGCGTACGCCTGAAACAAGGCGATATGGAACTTGCCACCGTATTTTCCGAAGACCCGGCCGAAATGGCCCGCCATTGGCTGATGCAGGGCGCGCGGCGGCTGCATCTGGTCGACCTGAACGGCGCGTTTGCCGGCAAGCCGAAAAATGAAGGCGCCGTCAAGGCGATCCTGAAGGCCGTGCAGGATTTCGCGGTGGAAAACGATATCGACGAAATTCCGGTGCAGCTGGGCGGCGGCATCCGCGACCTCGACACCATCGAGCGCTACCTGGACGCCGGCATCAGCTACATCATCATCGGCACGGCGGCCGTGAAAAGCCCGGGCTTCCTGCACGACGCCTGCGGCGCCTTCCCGGGCCATATCATCGTTGGCCTCGACGCCAAGGACGGCAAGGTAGCCACCGATGGCTGGAGCAAGATGTCGGGTCATGAAGTGATCGACCTGGCGAAAAAATTCGAAGCCTATGGAGTGGAAAGCATCATCTACACCGATATCGGCCGCGACGGCATGATGGGCGGCATCAATATCGAAGCCACCGTCAAGCTGGCGCAAGCGGTGAAAATTCCCGTGATCGCTTCGGGCGGCCTGCACAACCTGGGTGATGTGGAAGCATTGTGCGCGGTGCAGGACGAAGGCATCGAAGGCGTGATCTGCGGCCGTTCGATCTACGAAGGCACGATCGACCTGGCCTCGGCACAATTGCGCGCCGACGAGCTCAGCGGCGACCTTGACCTGGAAGACGGCGCCGAAGCCTGATGCAGCACCGCCGGGGCGCGCGCGTCCTGGTTTTATTGTGGCGACAATCTGGATTAATCATGCTTGCAAAACGAATCATCCCCTGCCTGGACGTGACCAATGGCCGCGTCGTCAAGGGCGTCAATTTTACCGAACTGCGCGACGCCGGCGACCCGGTGGAAATCGCGCGCCGCTATGACGAGCAGGGTGCCGACGAAATTACTTTTCTCGACATCACGGCATCGAGCGACAACCGCGGCCTGATCTTCGACATTATCGAAGCGGTCGCCTCGCAAGTGTTCATTCCGCTGACCGTCGGCGGTGGCGTGCGCGTGGTTGACGATGTGCGCCGCCTGCTCAACGCGGGTGCCGACAAGGTCAGCATCAACACTTCGGCCGTGACCAATCCGCAACTGGTGTATGAAGCGTCGCAAAAACACGGTTCGCAATGCATCGTGGTGGCGATCGACGCCAAGCAGGTGTCGCCCGGCAAGTGGGAAGTATTTACGCACGGCGGGCGCAATGCTACCGGCCTCGATGCGTTCGAATGGGCGCGCAAGATGGAAAGCCTGGGCGCCGGTGAAATTTTGCTCACCAGCATGGACCGTGACGGCACCAAGATCGGTTTTGATCTGGGCCTGACGCGCGGCGTGTCCGACGCGGTCGGCATTCCCGTGATTGCCTCGGGCGGCGTGGGCGGCTTGCAGGACCTGGCCGACGGCATCAAGCTGGGCCGCGCCGATGCGGTGCTGGCCGCCAGCATCTTCCATTATGGCCAGCACACGGTACAGGAAGCCAAGCGTTTCATGGCGCAGCAGGGCATTCCGATGCGCCTGGTTTAATAGGACAGAGATAACATGCAGAACGGAACGATGGTTGCAAGCAATGCAAAGTGGCTGAAAAAGGTCAAATGGGACGAGCACGGCCTGGTGCCGGTGATCGCGCAGGAGGCAGGCAGCAACGATGTGCTGATGTTCGCCTGGATGAACCGCGACGCGCTGGCGCGCACGGTGGAACTGGGCGAGGCCGTGTATTGGAGCCGCTCGCGCAAGAAGCTGTGGCACAAGGGCGAGGAATCGGGCCACACGCAAAAGGTGCTGGAAATCCGCCTCGATTGCGATGAGGACGTGGTTTTGCTGAAAATCGAGCAAACCGGCGGCATCGCCTGCCATACGGGTCGCCATTCCTGCTTCTTCCAGAAGTTCGAGGGCGACGAAAAGACCGGCGAATGGCAGATCACCGAACCGGTGCTGCAAGATCCGGCAACCATTTACCCGGCGGCGAAAAAATGAGCGACACCCTGAAACGCCTGGCTGCCGTCATCGAATCGCGCAAGCTGGCCAATGGCGGCGATCCGGCCACCTCCTACGTGGCACGCCTGTTTGCCAAGGGCGACGATGCGATCCTGAAAAAGATCGGCGAAGAAGCGACCGAAACCGTGATGGCCGCCAAGGATGCGCGGCGCGACAATGACCCGTCCAAGGTGCTGTATGAATGCGCCGACCTGTGGTTTCATTCGCTGGTGATGCTGGCGCAGTTCGATTTGACGCCGCAACAGGTGCTCGACGAGCTGGCGCGCCGCGAAGGCCTGTCAGGACTCGAGGAAAAAGCCGCACGCAAGGATGAGCTGCGCGACGCCGGCGAAGCGGACAAACACTGACCAACCCTGGAGCATTCGTGGATAACTGTATTTTCTGCAAGATCGCTGCAAAACAGATTCCGTCGACCATCGTGTACGAGGACGACGACTTGCTCGCCTTTAAAGACATCAACCCGGCCGCACCGGTGCATCTGCTGTTGATCCCGAAACGCCATGTGGCGACCCTGTCCGATTGCGACGACAGCCATGTGGAAGTATTGGGCAAGCTGCTGCGCCTGGCGCCAAAATTGGCGGCCGAGTTTGGCTGCGCCGTCAGCCATGATGCCGATGGCGTGCCATCGGGCGGCTTCAAGACGCTGGTCAACAGCGGTCCGGACGGCGGCCAGGAGGTGTACCACCTGCACATGCATGTGTATGGCGGCCCGCGTCCGTGGCGCGGCCAGCACTGACTTTACGCAACGCACGAAGTTCGCGTGTATACTATCGGCATTGGTTGACGCTACTCGGGCACTGTCCCGCAAGGAGAATGTGATGGGTTCATTGAGTATTTGGCACTGGCTGATCGTTCTGGTGATCGTGATGCTGGTCTTTGGCACCAAGAAACTGGGCAATATGGGCGGTGATATCGGCAAGGCCGTCAAAGGCTTCAAGGATGGCGTCAAGGGCGACGATGAAAAACCGCCGGCGAACACCCCTCCCGTGCCGCCATCGCAAGTGGCCGATAAAAGCACGATCGACGTCGACACGAAAGAAAAAAGCAAGTTCTGATAGCGTGGCGGGGCTTGTGCCCTGCCCGCAGGAAGTACTTGGACGCTTATGATCGATCTCGGTCTCTCTAAAATCGCCATCATTGGCGTGGTGGCGCTGATCGTCATCGGTCCGGAAAAGCTGCCGAAGGTGGCGCGCATGGCCGGTACCTTGTATGGCCGGGCACAGCGCTACCTGAATCAGGTGAAATCCGAAGTCACGCGTGAAATCGAACTCGAAGAGCTGAAAAACCTGCAGAAGGAAGTGCAGGAGGCGGCCGATTCGGTCAAGCAAAGCGTGGAGAAATCCATGCATGGCGTGGAAAATTCAATTTCCGGCAACCTGGCCGAGGTGGAAAACGCCTGGCGCGGCGATACCTCTGTGTATGCGGCGCAGGACCACGACGGCCACGATGCGCATGAAGCCATGCTGCGCGCTACCCAGGACGACCTGGCGCGCAAGGCGCGCGAATTCCGCCGCAAGAAACTGGTACGCAATTCTGCCATTCCCGGCTGGTACAAGCAGCGCCATGGCGGCAAGCAGCATGTGCAGTCGGCCGCGGCCCGCGTGGCGCGCTTCCGGCCGCGCAGCGCCGCCTCCCCATCGTCTTTTTACTCATGAGTAGCAAATCTCCGGTGGAAGAAACTTTTATCTCGCATCTGGTCGAACTGCGCGACCGCCTGGTCAAGGCCTCTATCGGCATCGCCCTGGTGTGCGCCGTGCTGTTTTACTGGCCCGGTCCGGCGCAGATCTACGACTTTATCGCCGCGCCGATGATCGCCTCGCTGCCAGCCGGCTCGAAAATGATCGCCACTGGCGTCATTTCGCCGTTCCTGGTGCCGATGAAGGTGACCCTGGTGATCTCCTTCATCGTTGCCTTGCCGTGGGTGCTGTACCAGTTGTGGGCATTCATCGCGCCGGGCCTGTATACGCATGAAAAGCGGCTGGTCGCGCCACTGGTCATCTCGTCTTCGCTGCTGTTCATGGCCGGCGTGGCCTTCTGCTATTTCTTTGTGTTTGGCCGCGTGTTTCATTTCATCAGCAACTTTTCACCATCGTCGATCGCGGTCACGCCCGATATTGAAAACTATCTCGATTTTGTCATGTCGATGTGCCTGGCCTTCGGCGCCACCTTCGAGGTGCCGGTGGTGGTGGTGATCCTGGTGCGCATGGGACTGGTCAGCATCGCCAAGCTCAAGGAAATACGTCCTTATATCATCGTCGGCGCCTTCGTGATCGCCGCCATCGTCACGCCACCCGACGTGGTCAGCCAGTTCTCGCTGGCCATTCCGATGTGCTTGCTGTTCGAGCTGGGGCTGCTGGTGGCGCCGATGTTTGTCAGGGCCACCCAGGCGCCGGAAGAAGCGTCCTAGACGTCTTGCTGCTGGCCATGAAAAAGCCGCTGTCTTCCCTACGGAAGCAGCGGTTTTTTTGCGGGTAGCGACATGCTACATTCCAGGTGGGAATCGAATTTCTGTTTCCAAGCCTTGAACCAGTTATCGTGCTACCGCAAAAGCATGAAAAAAGGCGCCGCAGCGCCCTTTGCATCAGCAAGGCTCAAGGCTTACTGCATCAATTCCCTGATCACCTTGACCGGCGCGCTGCCGTAGCTGAGGAATTGCTCATGGAAATCCTTCAGCACGAAGCGGTTGCCCAGCGCCTGCTTGCGCTCTTCGCGCAAGTCCATGATTTCGCTGTAGCCGCTGAAATAGCTGGTCAGTTGCACCGAGCTCAGCTGAACGCGGCGCCATTTTTCCGTGGCTTCGCGCCTGGTCTGGAAGGCCTGGCGCGTCAGCAGGTCGATCGCCTGCGCCTCGGTCATGCCCAGCACATGCACGCTGTAGTCGAGAATGGTGTTGGTGACGCTGCGCAAATTCCACTTCGAGTACATCAGCCACATTTCCGCTTCATTGTTGCCGTAGCCCGATTCGAGCATCATGCGCTCGCCATACACGGCCCAGCCTTCAACCATGGCGCCATTGCCGAAGATCGATTTGACCAGCGACGGCGATTTGTTGGCATACACCAGTTGCGTGTAATGGCCGGGGATGGCTTCGTGAATGTTCAGGATCTGCAAGATCCAGTGGTTATATTCGCGCAAGCTGCTTTCCGCCTGTTCCGGCGTTTCGCCGTCGAGCGGGGTCACGTTGTAATACGTGCGGTCTTGCGGACGATAAGGGCCCGGTGCTTCGATGCTGGCGCCAGCCACGCCACGCTGGTAGGGCGGTGTTTCACGCACCACCAGCGGCTTTTGCGGGTCCATCGTCAGCAGATTGTGGCTGGTGACCCATTCCTGCAATTGCGGGATCTGGCGGCGGATCTCGGGCACGAAATCGGCGGGCGCCACGTGATTGCTGGAGAGCTTGTCGATTACCATGCCGATCTTGGCGGTACGGTCCTGCGGCTTCGCAACATTGCCCATGGTCTTGTTCCACAGCTCGTCGGACAGGCTGTCCATGTGTTCCAGCAGTTTTTCGCGCGCCGCCAGGGCCTTCTGGTACATCTGCTCGGCGCTGACGCTGGCCTGGATATCGTAATTGAACTTCTGCTCGTACAGTTCCTTGCCGATGCGGAACGAGCGCGCGCCGTTTTGCGCCAGCGCGGCGTCCTGCTCGGTCAGCCAGGCGGCATAGCCCTGCACGGCCGTGCGCGCCGCCGTCACGCGCGCGTTGTACAGCTGCTTTTCGGTCGGTGTCAGGATCGATGCCTGCGCTGCCTTGTTCAGGTCGTCAAGCACGGTCAGCACGCCGGCGCTTTGCGCGATCGCCAGCTGCGTGTGTTCACGCGTCGGATTGACAATGCTGGCGCGCGCGGCGACATAGTATTGCGGCACGGTGGCGATGCGCTTGAGCAGGGTGCGCAGGCGCTGCGGCTGCGAAGCGTATTCCGTGTTGAGGATGAAGTCGATCGAGCTGGCCACGTTGTACTGGGCAGGATTCCATTCGAATTCGCGGAAGGTGGTCAGGTACCAGCGGTCCGATTGCAGCTTGTTGGTGAGCAACGCGAGGTCGGTACGCTGCTTGTCGGACATTTTGCTGCCGTCGAGTTTGCCGAATTTGTCCAGCCATTCGTCGATAAAGGCCAGCTGGCGCTGGCGATTGGCGGCGTCGGGGATGGTCAGGTTGGCGGCGCCGTCATATTTGCCGGCCGAAATCGCGCTTTCCGGATCGAGCTGCCACAGCTTGGTCAAAAACTGGCCGCTGAGGTAATTCATGGTGCGGTCGCGGCTGTTTTCACCGGCGATGGCGGCCGCCGCGGCTGCCGTGGCGGTGGCGCCGACGACGGCTTTTTTGGCAACCGAAGT
Source organism: Janthinobacterium sp. 1L-D-8-B-C4 (assembly GCF_057291295.1). Taxonomy (NCBI): domain Bacteria; kingdom Pseudomonadati; phylum Pseudomonadota; class Betaproteobacteria; order Burkholderiales; family Oxalobacteraceae; genus Janthinobacterium; species Janthinobacterium sp. 1L-D-8-B-C4. Next base: position 143,869 of record NZ_JBXAVX010000015.1, on the reverse strand, counting down.
TTTTGCGGCCTTGGCATTTTTCTGCGGTTTTTTGGCGGCGCTGGCTGGCGACAGCGTGAACGCCATCATCAATGCTGCCAGCACAACTTTATTTCTTATCATCATAAGGATTCTCTTGATTATTTGGTTATTTGTGTTTATCAGAAAATATTAATCTGATAATGTCGGTAACAAACAACGATTGCACAGTCGTGCCGAGCTTGCCGTAGCGGGCCAAAGATTAGCATCAATCACCGGCGTTGCGCCACTTTTACATGAGATCAGACGACGATGGCGTGTTGGCGCAGCATTTCCTGCAGGCGTGCATTGATGGTGTCCACGGCATGCTTGCCGCGCGCCATGCCGCTGGCATGGATCACCGTTTGCCGGCTGGTGCGCAGGCTGATGCGTACCGTGTACGAGCGGAACAGCCAGCTCCAGAAATTGGTCTCGTAGCCGGCCTGATCCATGTCGCGCCATTGCACGCCGGTCAGTCTTTTCTTCCACGGCAAGATGCCGGAGGCCAGCCAGACGCCGGCCTCGTCGTAATACAGCTGATAGCTGCGGATCGTCAGCAGACGGTAGCCGACGATCAGCGCCGAGCCGATCAGCACGATCAAGGCGGCGCGCGTGTTGTACTTGAAGGCCAGCGGCAGGGCGGCAAAGAACAGCAGCACGGCAATGACGAAGGTGCCGGCATACGCGGTCCAGGATTTGCCGCACAAAAAAACCGCGCGCGGGCCGCTGCTGTCGGGAATGGCAAGTGGATCGGTCATGGAGGCGGTCGTAAAACACGGAAAAAACATCATCGCATGGAATCTGCCTGTTCGTTCGCACCAGCGCTACTTTTTCATTCCTTCCTGCAGCATGCCCAGCATGTCATTGGCCGACATGCGCGCGGCCGCGTCGCTGCCTTCCAATAAACTGTCGGCCAGGTCGCGCTTGTGCTGGTGCAGTTCGACGATGCCTTCCTCGATCGTGTGTTTTGCCACCAGCCGGTAAATCGTCACGGGGCGCAGCTGGCCCATGCGGTGGGCGCGGTCCGAGGCCTGGTCTTCGACGGCCGGATTCCACCACGGGTCCATATGGATCACGTAGTCGGCCGCCGTCAGGTTGATGCCCATGCCGCCCGCTTTCAGGCTGATCAGGAACACATCGCCGTCACCGGCCTGGAAGGCGTCGACACGGCGCTTGCGCTCCTGCATGGTGGTGCTGCCATCGAGATACTGGTAGTGCACGCCATGCTGCTCCAGATGCTGGCGGATCAGGGTCAAATGGTCGACGAACTGGCTGAACACCAGCACCTTGTGGCGGTTTTCCAGCAAGCCCGACAATAGCTCGGCAAACGCCGCCAGCTTGCTGCTGGCCAGGCCCAGCTCCGGCGCCACCAGTTGCGGATTGCAGCAGGCGCGGCGCAGCTTCATGATTTCTGCCAGGATCTGGATGGCTTTTTTCGAGGCCGGCCCTTCCACCATCGCCAGTTTTTCCAGCGCTTCGCGGCGCAAGGATTCGTACAGCGCAGTTTCCTGCGGCGACAGCTGCACTTCCATCACGATCTCGGTGCGCGGCGGCAATTCGGACAGGACTTGCGTCTTGGTACGGCGCAAGATGAAGGGCGCGATCAGGCGCTTGAGGCGCAAGCGGGCGCCGGCGGCGGCGCGTTTGTCCTGGTCTTTTTCGATCGGACCGGCAAAGCGCAGGTTGAACTGGTCCAGCGTGCCCAGCAAGCCTGGGTTGATGAAGCGAAACAGATTCCACAATTCGCCCAGGTGATTTTCCAGCGGCGTGCCGCTGGCCACCATGCGAAAGTCCCCCTGCAGCGCCATCACGGCCTGCGAACGCTTGGTAGCGCCATTCTTGATCGCCTGCGCTTCATCGAGCACGATGGTATGCCAGCGTACGCCGGCAAACAGCGCCGCTTCCTGCTGCAGCAAGCCATAGCTGGTTACCACCAGGTCGAACGGCTGCAGTTGTTCCAGCATGTCGGCGCGGTCGCCGCTGCCGAACAGTTTCAGCTTCAAGGTCGGCGCGAAGCGCTGCGCTTCGGACAGCCAGTTCATGCACACCGACGTCGGCGCCACCACCAGCGTCGGCCCTTGCGGCGCGCGCGACAGGATCAGCGCCAGCGCCTGCAAGGTCTTGCCGAGACCCATGTCGTCGGCCAGGCAGGCACCCACGCCCCAGTTGGCCAGCCGCGCCAGCCACTCGAAGCCGGCCAGCTGGTAGTCGCGCAGGTCGGCCTGCAAGGTCGAGGGCAGCTGCGGCGTGTAATCGTCGAGCGCGCGCAGGCGCAGCAGGTGCTCGCGCCACAGCTTGTCGGCTTTCACGCCACCGGCGTCATTGGCCAGTTCCTCCAGCGCAAACGCGGCCAGCGGATGCACATGCACGCCGTCCTCGTGCGCCTGGCCATACGCGGCCAGTTCGGACAGGCGCCGGTGCAATTCGTCACTCAAGGCCAGGAACTGATTGTCGCCCAGCGCCACGAAGCGGCTCTTGTTGTTCTGCATCAGATCGAGCAGGGCGCGCAGGTCCATCACCTTGTCTTCGTCGATCTGCACTTCGCCACTGGCGGCAAACCAGTCCTTGTCGCTCTTGATATTGAGACGCATCTGGCCGCTGTCGATGCGTTTGGAGACACGCATCGATTCGCCCTCGGGCCAGGCCAGCACGATGCCTGCCGGATCGAGTTCCTGCAATTCCACCAGCAGCTGCAACGACAGCGAAGGCTGGCCCAGCAGCCATTCGCCATGCTCTTCCTCGGCCTCTTCCAGCACCAGGCATTTGCCGATCAGCTGGCGCTGCGCTTCGCGTTCGCCATTCAGGTCGCGCCGCGCCTGCACCGCGCGCCCGGCGACATCGGCAAACACGCTTTCGGCGCCGCTGCCGGGGGCGTAATAGGCGCCGCTGTCGACCAGCGGGCGCACCAGGATCTGCATTTTCAGGCCCTGATTGTAGGGCAGCAGGTGCACATGCAGGCGCGCATCGGCCGTGATCACTTCGGCGTCCGCCGCGCCGCCGCCGATATCGGACTGCACCGTGACGATCGATGAAATGGCGCCGATCGCCTGCAGCACCTGTTTTTCCGCATGCAGCGGCACCGACAGGCCCAGGCCGACAATCGCGGCGATGCGCCGGTGCTCGTCCTGGATATGTACCACGCGCAAGCGGGTCGGGGTTTCTTTCAGCACCACTACGTCGACCGCTTCGTCCGGCACCGGCGGCTGCAGGCCCAGCCACAGCTGGCCGTCATGCGACTTGATCAGCAGTTCCGGCGCGCCAGCCAGCAATTCCACGCGCGTGTCGGGCGCATCGAGCCAGAACACCAGCGGATGGCCGACCAGCAGCAGGGCCGCCTTGTCGGCCACGATTTCATGGCGCGGCGCCGACGAGTAATATTGCTTGAAGGGCAGGATGCTGGCGGCCGCGCGCACGTCGTGCGGCGATAGAAAGTCAAGCTCGTGCGCCTCTTCGGCCAGGCGTTTCAAGCCCATGGCGCGGCCCTTGCTCCAGCCGCCGCGCGTGTCGCGCTTCTGCTCGCGCACTTCCACCGCCGTCAGGCCATGGCGCGTGTCGAAGGCCACCAGCCAGACCAGCCGCGAGGCACTTCCCGGCGCCTCGCTGGCCGCGCCCGGCTGCAAATTGATCAGTGCGCTCAGCTGGCGCTGCCACGCTTCCTGGCGCTCGAACCACGGCGCCATATCGGTCAGGCCATGTTTGGCGCGCAGGGCCGTGGCCTGGCGTTCCCGGGCCGGGTCGCCCAGCAACCCCAGCAAGCCGGCCGCCTGCGCGGCGATCAGCTCGTAGCCTGCCGCATCGGCCTGGCTGATGAGCGCTTCCAGTTGCGGCTTGCGCTCGGCCAGTTGCGGCAGCGACAGCCAGTAGTACAACAAGCCCTGGAACAGCTGCGCCTGCAAGGCGCTTTCCCAGTGGCGCGTTTGTACCAGTTCGGCCTGCATCACGCCGGCGCGCACCAGGCGCAGCATGTGCAGCTGCTGGTAGACGGCGCTGTCGTGGCTGGGCTGGACATGCACGGCGATATCGAGATACGTCTCGGCCGTTTTCAGGTGTTTCGCGTCGCCGCTTTTCAGCAGCGCCAGCATGTACAGATGGCCGCCGACGCCCGTAAACAGCTGCTTGCGCTTGCCGGTTTCCTTGCGCAGCGCTTTCAGGGCTGCTTCAAAACCGGCCAGCGCGCTGGCATGTTCGCCGCGCAGCACGGCGATGGTGCTGTCGATATACACCGTCTGCGCGCCTTCCTGGCCGGCCAGGTAAGCGGCTGCCTGCTCCAGTTCGCCGCACAGGATGGCGTCCTCGGCCAGGGCGAGGGGCAGCGCTGGTGAAATCCAGTCGCCGGCCGCCGTCTGCGCCGCGAAATGCGCGCGCGCATAGCTGCGGATGGCTGGCGCCGTGGCCGGCTCGCGCGGCGCGTTGGCCAGCAGCACGGCCAGTATCTCGTCCTGCAGCTGCGGCACGATATACGGCAACATCTCCGGCTCGAACGGCCGGCCGCAAATCTCGATCAGCGGATGCAGCTGCTGCGCTTCGTAGCAGGCCATGCAGGCCACCAGCAGGCTGGCCACCTGGCTGCGTTCGTCATTGCGCAGCAGCGCGATGCGCAAGCGCGCCACGCCTTGCCGGTAGCTGCGCAACTCCACATAGCCGTCCCAGTTGCGGCGCACCGGGTTGATGGTTTCGATGGCGTGGCACAGGTCGCGAAAATGCAGGTGTTCGATCGCCTCGCGCATGGCCGGCCAGCGCAGTTTCGCTTCGCAGGCAAAGCCGCGACCCACCACTTCGGTCGCCATGGCCAGGCGCGCCAGCCGCTGCAGCATGTTTGTTACCGTCATCAGCTTGAACGGCGTGCCGTCGGGCTCGACGATATTGGCGAGCTGTAGGTGTTCATATACGGCGTGCTTGCCGACCGGCTCGCCGACGATGGCCAGCAAGGCCAGGATCATCTTTTCGTGCAGGTCGAGGGCGTCGAATTGTTCAAGCAATTCAAGCAAATGCGGGTCGGTCATGCGGCTGTTCTAGGTAGGTGAATGAAATGATCAGGCGGGCAGGTTGTCGATCTGCACCGGCGCCTCGCTCTCTGGCGTAGCCAGCCGGAACACGCGCTGATAAAAATACAGTTCCGCATCCAGGGTGCGGATGATGTTTTCTGCCTTGCGGAAACCATGGCCTTCGCCTTCGAGCGGCACATACGCCACCGGCACCCCGCTCGCTTTCAGGGCGTCGACCATCAGCTGCGACTGCTGCGGCGGCACCACCTTGTCGTCGAGGCCCTGGAAGAAAATCATCGGCCGCGACAGTCTGTCGGTATGGTGGATCGGCGAACGGGCCTGGTACAGCGCTTCGGCCTCGGGCTGGGAGGCGATCAGGTAGTCATTGTAGTGCGATTCGAACTTGTGCGAATCGAGGTCCAGCCCTTTCAGGTCGGATACGCCATAGTAGCTGGCGCCGGCCTTGAACACCTCGTGGAACGTCAATGCACACAAGGTGGTCAGACCGCCGGCACTGCCGCCGCGGATGATCAGCCGCTCGCCGTCGGCCAGGCCCTGCGCCACCAGGTAGCGCGCGCCGGCGATGCAGTCTTCCACGTCAACGATGCCCCACTGGCCACGCAGCGCGTCGCGGTAGGCGCGGCCAAAGCCGCTGCTGCCGCCATAGTTGACGTCGAGCACGCCGATGCCGCGGCTGGTCCAGTACTGGGTTGCCAGTTTCAGGGTATTGCTGGCCATGCTGGTGGGGCCGCCATGGCTGATCACGATCACTGGCGGCAAGGTGCCTTCGGGCGCTTGCGCGTCGCCATTGGTGGGCGCATAGAAAAACGCGTGCGCCGTGCGGCCGTTCGCGCTGGGGTAGCTGATGCTGCGCGGCACCGACAAGTAGGCCAGCGCAGGCAGCTCGCAGATCGATTGCGCCAGCACTTCCAGTTCATTGTTCGACAAATCGATGCGCGCCAGTTCCAGCGCGATGGTGGGGCTGCCGCCCAGCAGCGCCACGTAGCCGGGACCGACGCGCAGCTCGCGGATTTCCTGGTACGGGTGCGGCAAGGCTTCCAGCTTCGCCGCACCCACCGTCAAGCGGGCCAGGTGGCTCACGCCCTGCACGATATACGCGCAAATAAGTTCATCGTCCGACACAAAACCATACAGGCTGCCGCCAAAGGTCCAGTGCGGCGTGGCAAATTCGGCTTCCATCGGGCACAGCGCTTCGACCTTGCCGCCATGCAGGCGGTACAGATTCCACCAGCCGCTGCGGTCGGACACAAAATGCAGCACGCCACCAGGCGACCATTCCGGCTGGCAAATCGATTCGCTTGCGCTGCCGGCCACCAGGCGCGGCGCGCCCAGGCTGCCATCGGCCTGCACCTCGGCCAGCCACAGCTCGGTACCCTGCCATGGCAGGCGCGGATGGTCCCAGGTGATCCAGGCCAGTTGCTGGCCGTCCGGCGACAGGCGCGGTGCGGCGTAGAAATCGCGGCCTTGCGCCAATATCGTTTCGGTGCCGTCGAAGCCGACCGCCGCCAGGGTGTTTTCGGGATGGGCATGCCCTTCGGCAGGATGCTGCTCGCGCACCGTGATCAGGCGCGCGCGCGTGGCATCCACTACGAAATCGGCATAACGCGTATTGCCGCCGGTACCGAACGCCTCGGCGGCGGCGTCGTCCTTGATGCGGTACAGGCGGTTGTCAAGAAAATGCGAAAAATAGACGTTGTCGCCATCGACGGCATAGGCGCCGCCGCCATATTCATGCACGCGGGTGCGCACATTGAAGGGCGCGGGCGTGACATCGTCGACGCGCGCGCCGCGCTGGCGCAGCAGGGTGTTGCGGCCCGCTTCGCTGGCGCGCCCGGCCAGCCAGTACACATCGCCGCCGTCCGCACCACCCAGCGCCAGCTGCGTCAGCGGCGAAGCGCCGGCCGCGACGATGGCGGCGCTGATCGGCGAAGGCCAGGTGCCGCAGGGGATCACTGGGGTAGTCGGGGTGGTCGATGTCATGTGAAACTCCGTTCGGTAGGTGGGGCGGCAAATGCCAGGCGTGCATCATCATAAAGGAAGCCGCCAGGCTGCGCCAAATGCTGCAAACCGTTACCGGTATCAATGAACTGGCGGCAATTGGGTGCGATAATACCCGCTTCCCCAAAGCCTGATTGCCTGCCATGCCACAATTTGCTCCGCTCCAGAACGACACCTTTTTGCGCGCCCTGCTGCGCCAGCCGACCGAGCACACGCCTGTGTGGCTGATGCGCCAAGCCGGCCGCTACCTGCCTGAATACCGCGCCACGCGCGAGCGGGCCGGTTCTTTCCTGGGTTTGGCAAAAAATCCCGATTACGCCACTGAAGTGACCTTGCAGCCCCTGGAACGTTTCCCGCTGGACGCGGCAATCCTGTTTTCCGATATCCTGACGGTACCCGACGCGATGGGCCTGGGCCTGTATTTCGCCGATGGCGAAGGGCCGAAATTCGAGCGTCCGCTGCGTACCGAACAGGACGTGATGGCCTTGCAAGTGCCGGACCTCGATTCGCTCGACTACGTCTTCAAGGCCGTCACGCAGATCCGCACCGAACTCAATGGCCGCGTGCCACTGATCGGCTTTTCCGGCAGCCCGTGGACCCTGGCCTGTTATATGGTGGAAGGCGGCGGCTCGAAAGAATTCCACACCATCAAGAAGATGCTGTACAACCGCCCCGAGCTGATGCACCACATCCTGGCAATCAATGCTACCTCGGTGGCGCAGTACCTGAATGCGCAGATCGACGCCGGCGCGCAAGCGGTAATGATTTTCGACTCCTGGGGCGGTGCGCTGGCCGATGGTGCATACCAGGAGTTCTCGCTGGCCTACATGCAGCAAGTGGTGGCGCAACTGAAGCGCGACAAGGATGGCGTGAAAATTCCCGCCATCGTATTTACCAAGGGCGGCGGTCAGTGGATCGAGCAGATTGCCGATATCGGCGCCGACGCCGTCGGCCTGGACTGGACCGTCAACCTGACCCGCGCGCGCCAGCTGGTCGGCCATAAAGTCGGTCTGCAGGGCAACCTGGACCCGGCCATCCTGTTTGCCAGCCCGGACCAGATCCGCGCCGAAGTGGCCAAGGTTTTGAATGCTTTCGGCGCGCCGTCGGCAGGCACCGGTCACGTATTCAACCTCGGCCATGGAATTTCCCAGTTCACCCCGCCGGAATCGGTGGAAGCCATGGTCGAAGCCGTGCATAGCCAGAGCCGCGCGCTGCGCGCCGGCAAGTAATATCGCCCGCCGTTACCGGGACCGGGACCGGGTACCGGCACTGCAAGGCAGGTTTTCCACAGGAAGCCTGCCTTTTTTGTTTGCGGCCTTGCAGCATGAAAACCGACTTATGCACAATTTTTTTTACTGCGGAAATAATAGGCAGTTAAAAATCCATGCCCGGGAGCGTGTTGCAAGTCATTGATTCTTAGGTGATAAAAATTGGTTTCCATAAGCGGCTTGGCTATAACTGGCAAGGTTGTTCTGCTGAAAGGCGGCGTTGTTCCTTCATTGTCCACAAAGTTATCAACAGATTTCTGTGGATAAAAATGAAAAGTATTTTGTTATCCGGGACTTAGCGGCGATGCGCAGGTTTTACCTGAGATGCATGGTGCAGTGCATGATGATTCAATAACGAAGCGCCTGCCCGGCTTGTCAACATGCTGCCGTCGCCGATTGTGAATAACGTGCTGCTAATTACCTGAAAATGCCTTGGTGCATATCGTGGCAATCATGCTTTATGCTAAGAAATAAAGCTTCAAATGGCTCAGTTATGCACAGCTGCCGGGTTAAGCCTGCTATTTCAGCCCTGCCGGGCTGTGTTTTTCAAGTCACTGATTTTAAACAATTAATTTATTTTGCGCGCGCTCTTGACGGCGATTGGCATTCCATGCAATGCGGATTTTTGAACCTTCATTTTGCTTTGTCCACAAAGTTATCCACAGAATTATCTTCAGGCTGGCCCGGCATCGGCGGCGAGACCAAGTATCATGGCCGGCTGTGCGCCCGCCGCATTGTTATCAACCTGGAATAGACTAGACCCATGGCGCAGTGCATCCTGAAAATCGCGCTCGATACCCCGCTCAATGCCCTGTTCGACTATCGCTGGCGCAGCGACGACCTGCCCCTGCCGCAGATCGGCCAGCTGGCGCTGGTGCCGTTCGGCCGGCGCGAAGTCATCGGCCTGGTCGTCGGCATCGCCGACAGCACCGAGGTGCCCGATGCGAAAATGAAAGATGTGCTGGCCGTGCGCAGCCAGCTCACGCCATTGTCCGGACAATGGCTGGCGCTGGCCGCGTTTGCCGCCGATTACTACCAGCGCCCGCTGGGCGAAGTGGCGCTGCCGGGCCTGCCGAAGAATTTGCGCGTGCTGACCACCGTGGCGCTCGACCGCGCCATCAAGAAGCTGGCCAAGTTGCACGATGCGCATGACGGCACGCCGCTGAACATGCCGCCACTGAACCCTGCCCAGCAGGAAGCGGCCGACGCCATCGGCGGCGCGCAGGGCTTCAAGCCGACCCTGCTGTACGGCGTGACGGGCAGCGGCAAGACCGAAGTGTATCTGCAGGCCTGCGCCCAGGTGCTCGCGCGCGAGGAGGCGGCGCAGATATTGATCCTGGTGCCGGAAATTAACCTCACGCCCCAGCTCGAAGGCAATATCCGCGCGCGTTTTCCCGGCGTGATGCTGGCCACCTTGCACAGCAGCCTGTCCGAGGGCGAGCGCATGCTGCACTGGCTGGCAGCCCACCAAGGGCAGGCGCGCATCGTGCTGGGCACGCGGCTGGCGATCCTGGCGTCGTTGCCGAACCTGAAACTGATCGTCATCGACGAGGAGCACGATCCTTCCTACAAGCAGCAGGAAGGCTTGCGCTATTCGGCGCGCGACCTGGCCGTGTGGCGTGCCTGGCAGTTGCAGATTCCGATCGTGCTCGGCTCTGCCACGCCCTCGCTGGAAAGCTGGCACCACGCGCAGACGGGCCGCTACCGCAAGCTGGAATTGCGCGAGCGGGCCGTGAAGAACGCCGTGCTGCCGCGCGTCAAACTGCTCGACATGGAACGCGACAAGCCGAAGGACGGCCTGACCTCGCATCTGGTGGCGGCATTGAAGCTGCGCATGGAGCGCGGCGAGCAGTCGCTGCTGTTTTTGAACCGGCGCGGCTATTCGCCGGTGATCTGCTGCGAATCGTGCGGCTGGATCAGCAACTGCACCCGTTGCACTTCCTTCATGGTGCTGCACAAGCCCGAGCACCGGCTGCGCTGCCACCATTGCAGCCTGGAGCTGCGCGTTCCGCGCCATTGCCCCACCTGCGGCAATGTCGACCTGCAACCGCTGGGACGCGGCACGCAGCGCGTGGAAGAGGGCTTGCAGCAACTGTTTCCCGAAGCGCGCATTTTACGGATCGACGCCGATTCGACCCGCAAGAAGGGCAGCGCGCAGGAAGCGTTCGATACCGTGCACCGCGGTGAAGTCGATATCCTGATCGGCACGCAGATGGTGGCCAAGGGGCACGACTTCAAAAAACTGACGCTGGTGGGCATCCTGAACCCCGACACGGCGCTGTTTTCGCAGGATTACCGCGCCAGCGAGCGCCTGTTCGCCCAGCTGATGCAGGTGGCTGGGCGGGCCGGGCGCGCCGCGCAGACCGAGGGCGGCAGCGTGTCCGAGGTGCTGATCCAGACCCGCTATGCGCGCCATCCGCTGTATGACGCGGTCGTCAACCACGATTACGACCATTTCGCCACCACCTTGCTCGAAGAGCGGGCCCAGGCGGCGCTGCCGCCGTACCTGTTCCAGGCGCTGCTGCGCGCCGAAGCGCCGGAACTGGCCACGGCGATCGAGTTCTTGCAGGCGGCCAAGGATTGCATGGCGCATCCGGCCATTACCATCAACGATCCGATTCCGATGAGCATGACGCGCGTCTACAACGTCGACCGCGCCCAGCTGCTGCTGGAGTCCAGCTCGCGGCCCGCGCTGCAAGGCTTCCTGAAGGCGTGGCTGGCGCTGCTGCGCGCCATGAAAACGCGCGTGAAGTGGTCGCTGGAAGTCGATCCGCTCGATATCTGATCAAGCCAGCCAGGCACGCGCCGAGCGCACGATCTGTTCCGACAACAACTTGGTAAATGGCGTATCGAGGCTCCAGGCATGCCAGTGCAGCGGCACATCCAGGGTGACGTCGGGAGCCAGGTCGAGCAGGCGGTCGGTGGCCAGCAGCGGCGCCGCCAGGCGCTGCGGCATCAGGCCATAGGCGAGGCCTTCCTCGAGGCAGGCGTGGCGCGCCGCTGCCACCGGCAGGCTATGGTGGGGAAACGGCGCATGCAGGTCCAGTTGTTCTGCCAGGAAACGCACCAGCAGGCTGTGCTGGCCCACCACGGCGGGCGCCAGTTGCACCGCTTCACGACTGAAACCGTCGCCAAACCAGTGGCCGGCAAATACCGGCGTGGCCACGCACACGTAGCGCAAGATGCCCAATGATGTCACGCTGCTGGCCGCCGCCTCGGACGCGCCGGCCACGCAGCCAAACACCGTGCCGTCGCGCACCATCTGCAGCGCGCAATCGCTGTCGGCCAGGCGCACGTCGAGCTGGCAGCGCGGCGGCGCCAGCAGCGACGCCAGGGTCTCGGGAAACCAGGTGGCCAGGCTGCCGTCATCGATGGCAATGGCCAGCTCGGGCATGCTGACGGTATTGCCCAGGTCGATATCGAGCGACGCTTCCATCAGTTTCACATGGCGGTGGTGCGTGATCAGGCGCTGGCCCAGGCCGGTAGGCACGGCCGGCTGGCCACGGATGATCAGCAGGCGCCCGCTGGCGTCTTCCAGCGCCTTGATGCGCTGCGAGACGGCCGACTGGCTGATGCCCAGCGCCACGGCGGCTTTCTCGAAGCTGCCATGGCTGGCCACGGCGTCCAGCACGGCCAGCGCACGATAATCGAGTGATCCCATTAGCTGTACTTATAAATTTGAAAAATGATTAGCCATACTAATACAAGAATTGCTGCTTGGTAAAACCTTTTCCGTGCCAACAGAGTAGTATGCATCTTCATCGAATGACCTGGGTGGTGGCAATAATGAGCAACGATATCAAGACGATACAAGTGGACGTGGCGGTGATCGGCAGCGGCACGGCCGGCCTGACGGCGCACAAGGCGGCACGCCTGCATGGCAAGCGCGTGCTGATGATGGAAAGCGGGCCGTACGGCACCACTTGCGCGCGCGTCGGCTGCATGCCCAGCAAACTGCTGATCTCCGCCGCCGAAGCGGCCCATGCCGTGACAGCGGCGCCCGCGTTCGGCGTGCATCCGGGCGCGCTGCGCATCGATGGCCAGCAAGTGATGGCGCGCGTGCGCAGCGAACGCGACCGTTTTGTCGGCTTCGTCCTCGAAGGCGTCGATGCGATTCCCGAGGAAGAAAAATTGCGCGGCCACGCCCGCTTTATCGGACCCGGCAAGCTGCAGGTCGACGAGCACACCATTGTCGAGGCCGCCAGCGTGGTGATCGCCACCGGTTCCTCGCCGATCGTGCCGCCCGAATGGCAGGCGGCGGGCGAGCGCGTGATCACCAGCGACGCCGTATTCGGCTGGACCGACCTGCCGGGCTCGCTGGCGGTGGTCGGCGCCGGCGTGATCGGCCTGGAACTGGGGCAAGCGCTGGCGCGCCTGGGCGTGCGCGTGACCGTGTTTGCACGCGGCGCCAAGGTGGCGCAGCTGACCGATCCGCTGGTGCTGGCAGAGGCTGGCAAGGTGCTGGCCGAGGAATTCGATATCCGCTTCCAGACCAGCGTCGCGCACCTGGCGAAAACGGAAGATGGTAATGGCGTATTGCTGACCAGCCGCGATGGCGAAGGGAAGGAAAAAACCGAGCAGTTCGAGTATGTGCTGGCCGCCATCGGCCGCAGCCCGAATGTGCACGGTATCGGCCTGGAGACGGCGCAGATTGAACTGGACCGCCATGGCGTGCCGCTGTATGACAAGCACACCATGCAGTGCGGCAAGAGCGCTATTTTTATCGCCGGCGACGCCAGCGACGAGCTGCCGCTGCTGCCCGAGGCTGCTGACCAGGGCCGCATCGCCGGCGACAATGCGGCGCGCTTTCCTGCTGTGCAGCCGGGCCTGCGCCGCACGCCGCTGGGCGTGGCATTCACGGAGCCGCAGATCGCCACCGTTGGTGCTACCTACCAGCAGCTGTGCGTCACGCATGCGGGCAGGTTTGCGGTGGGCGCCGTGTCGTTCGGCAACCAGGGCCGCAGCCGCGTGATGCTGCAAAACAAGGGGATGCTGCGCGTGTATGCGGAATTCGGCAGCCAGCGCTTCCTGGGCGCCGAGATGATCGGCCCGCGCGCCGAACACCTGGGCCATTTGCTGGCCTGGGCTTGCCAGGCGCAACTGACGGTGCACGCCATGCTCGACATGCCGTTCTATCACCCGGTCATCGAAGAGGGCGTGCGCACGGCCTTGCGCGAGCTGGCGCTGCACCTGCAAAACGATCCCGGCAATGTGCCGGCCTGCGCCGACTGCACGCCGGGCGCTTGATTAGTTGAGCAAACCTGCGTCGAGCCGACCCTCGGCCGCCAGCTCGCGTAGCACGCGGATGGTGTCGATATCGGACTCCTGGTAGGCCGAACGGCGGAAGTCGTCGTACATGGCGTTGGCCGCATCGGTGGCCACGTCATGGCCGTCGTCATACTGGAAGCGTACCCACAGGCTGTGTTGGTCAGGCATTTCGATGGTCATCACCAGCGAGGAGGCGCTGATATCCTTTTGCGCGGCCACGGCATAGCGCACCTGCAATTGCGGCAGCAGCGTGACCTTGTCTTCGATCACCAGTTCGCCATAACGCAGGCGGCGTGAAAACCCGCTGTCGCTGCGCTCGCTGATTTCGCATTCGTCCAAATGCGGCACGAACAGCTTGGGCGACTCGGCGCGCAGCACCAGGCCGCGCCAGACCTGCTCGACCGTCAGGGTATCGATCAGCGGGTTGAGGGGATCGTTGATTTCAATCAGATGTTCAAATTTCATGGGACGGCCATTCGATAGGTTGGGGCGCAAGGCCGGGGTTATAGCCGGAATAATAGCTGGAATAATAGCCGGAATGTTACTCCAGGCCGGGCTGCGCCGCATGGATTCAATCGGCCAAGATGGCGTCCATGCGCCATTTATCAAGACCCTGGCCGTGCAAACAGCGTGCACGACACTGTTACAATGGACTGCTGTTCCCTGCGGAAATACCCTGATGTCCAAAGCACCACAATTCGGCCTGAACGCGCCCCAAAGCGAAGCCGTCACCTACCTCGACGGCCCCTGCCTGGTACTGGCCGGCGCCGGCTCGGGCAAGACGCGCGTGATCACGCAAAAGATTGCTCACCTGATCGAAGACCGTGGCTACGACCCGCGCACCATCGCCGCTTTGACGTTTACCAACAAGGCGGCGCTGGAAATGCAGGAGCGCATCGCCAAGCTGTTGAAACAGCCACGCCAGGCCAAGCAGCTGACGGTGTCGACCTTCCACTCGCTGGGCGTGAAGATCTTGCGCCAGGAAGCCAATGGCGTCGGGCTGAAAGACCGCTTTTCCATCATGGACAGCGACGACTGCTTTTCGCTGGTGCAAGACCTGGCCATTACCACCGACAAACAGATCATCCGCCAGATCCAGACCGCGATGTCGCTGTGGAAAAATGGCCTGATCGACCCGGACACGGCGCTGGCGCAGGCCAAGGATGAGGACGAAGCCAACGCGGCGCGCATCTACCGCAGCTATGTGGCCACCTTGTCGGCCTACCAGGCGGTCGATTTCGACGATTTGATACGCCTGCCGGTGGAGTTGTTCCGCAACAACGGCGCCGTGCGCGACAAATGGCAGCGCCGCCTGCGCTACCTGCTGGTCGACGAATACCAGGACACCAATACCTGCCAGTATGAGCTGGTGAAACTGATGGTGACGGGCATCGGCAAAAAGCCCATGTTTACGGCCGTGGGCGACGACGACCAGGCGATTTACGCCTGGCGCGGCGCCACCGTGGAAAACCTGAAAACCCTGGAAACGGATTTCCCCCACCTGCGCGTGATCAAGCTGGAGCAGAACTACCGTTCCACCATGCGCATCCTGAACGCGGCCAACGCCGTGATCGGCAACAACCCGAAATTGTTTGAAAAATCGCTGTGGTCCGAGCACGGCCTGGGCGAGCCGATCAAGGTGCTGGGCATGCAGTCCGACGAGCAGGAAGCCGAGCAGGTCGCCATCATGATCTCGGCCGACCATTTCGAACGCAAGAACAAGTTTTCCGATTACGCCATTTTGTACCGCGGCAACCACCAGGCGCGCATCATCGAGCAGTGCCTGCGCAAGGAGCGCATCCCGTACACGATTTCCGGCGGCCAGAGCTTCTTCGACAAGGCCGAGATCAAGGACATCATCAGTTACCTGCGCCTGTTGGCCAACGAAGACGACGATCCGGCTTTCATTCGCGCCGTGACCACGCCGCGCCGTGGCGTAGGGCAATCGACGCTGGAAGTACTGGGCGCGTTCTCGGGCCAGTGGCAGTGTTCGCTGTTCCAGGCCGTGTTCAAGGGCGGCATCGAAGCCAAGCTGACGGATCGCCAGCTGGGGCCGCTACGCGACTTTTGCAACTTCATCAACGACCTCGAATCGCGCGCCAGCCGGCCCGGTGCGGCCGGCAGCGGCGACGCGGCGGCCGAAGTGCTGGACGACATGATGAAGGAAATCCATTACGAGTCCTATCTGTACGACGCCTTCGAAGAGCGCGCAGCGCAAAGCAAGTGGCAGAACGTGCTTGAATTCGTCAACTGGCTCAAGGAGCGGGGTCGGGGCGGCAAGGACCGCGATGGCGAAGAAAAAAACGTGCTGGAGCTGACGCAGATGGTGGCCCTGATGACCATGCTGGAAGGCAAGGACGAAGAGCAGGACGCCGTGCGCATGTCGACCCTGCATGCCTCGAAAGGGCTGGAGTTTCCGCACGTGTTCCTGGTCGGCGTGGAAGAGGGCATCTTGCCGCACAAGGGCGACGCCGACGCGCCGCCCGAAACCATGGCGGCGCGCATCCAGGAAGAGCGGCGACTGATGTATGTGGGCATCACGCGCGCCCAGCGCACCTTGCAAATTACCTGGTGCAAGAAGCGCAAGCGCGCCGGCGAACAGGTGCATTGCGACGTGTCGCGCTTTATCAAGGAAATGGAACTCGACGTGGGCGACGCCGTGCCGACCGAGTCGGAAGTGATTTCGCCGAAGGAACGCCTGGCGCGCATGAAGGCGCTGCTGGCTACCCCCAAGGGCTGAGTTCAGCCGGCGTCCGGCGTGACCTTGGGCACGATGGCAAACTGCATGCCCAGCGCATCGAGCATTTTCAGGATGGTTTCGAAGCGCGGCTTGCTGCCTTCGCGCAAGGCTTTATACGCGCCTTCGCGCGTGATATCGGCTTTGGCTGCCACCTTGCCCATGCCATGCGCGCGCACCACGTCGTTCATCGCCGCCTGGAACAGTTCGGCGTTGCCGGTGGCGACGATTTCGCTCATGTAGGCGGCGATGGCGTCGGGGCTGGTCAGATGCTGGGTCGGATCGAAACGGGTCAGGCCCAGCGCGGCCAGGTCGTCGAGGTCGAAGGTATCGCGATCATTTTCTTGGTTCATTTTTTCTTCCTGGACTGGTGTGAGCGGTAGCCTGCTTTTGTTTCCTCAGCGCCGCCTGCGTGGCTTTCAATTCGGCGAGGATCTTTTTCGCCTGGCCGATATCGTGTTGTTGGCTGGACTTGTCGCCACCGAGCAGCAACAGGATCAAGCAGCCCAGATTGGTTTCATGAAAATACACGCGCCATCCGGGGCCCGTTTGCAAGAAGCGCAGTTCACACACGCCTTCGCCCACCGTGCGCCAGTCGCCTTTTTTCCCATGCTGCAAATTCTTGATGCGCGCATCGATGGCGGCCGCCGCAACATCATGCAGCTTGCCTTCCCAGCGGCGATATTGCGCCGTCTTGAAGGTATCGATCAAACACGGCTCAATCTCGGCTGACGTATCCATTGTAATCGATTGTTCTCATTCATCAAGGAGTTTTCATGCAATCTCAAGGATAGCGAGGCAATCTGCGTTGCGTGGCCAGGACAGCAGCTTGTTTGCGGTGGATCGCGAGGCTGGAGGGTAAAATGCGCGTTTGATGCCAGGAGTTACCGTGAGCACTATGGACAATGAACAGATGGAAAGCCGTTTCGTCGATATCGAGATCAAGCTGGCGCAGCAGGAAGACCTGGTCGAGTCGCTGAACCAGATGGTGTACCAGCAGGGCCGCCGCATCGACCAGCTCGAAGCGATGCTGCACAAGCTGGGCGAGCACGTGCGCGACGGCGCGCAGCAGGCCAATGGCGGCCAGGTCAACGAGCGCCCGCCGCACTATTGAGAATGACCAAGCATCACTGCATGGCGTGATACCTGCGGTTGTTGCGGGTGACGCAAGTGTTTCAGGCTGTTATTATTTCAGGCTGGTCCGCGACACAATCGCGGTTCTCTTGCGTTCTTTGAAAGATGTCATGACCCGTCCAACACTGCTCGTCATCGCCGCCAGCCTGATGCTGGCGCCAGCCGCTTTTGCCGCCACCAAGGCGCCAGCCGCCGCTACCGTCGCGGTCGCCCTGCCTGCCAGCAACCCGTTTGCGCAAGCCAGCACCCTGCCTTTCCATTACCCCGCCTTCGACAAGGTGCAGGACGCCGACTACGCGCCCGCCTTTACGGCCGGCATGGCCCAGCATCTGGCGGAAATCAATGCGATCGCCAACAATCCGAAAGCGGCCAGTTTTGAGAACACCATCGTTGCCATGGAACGCGCGGGCCAGCTGCTGGGCCGCGTGCGCACCGTGTTTTCGGTGATGTCGGGCTCGAACACCAACGAGACGATCCAGGGCCTGGAACGCGAGCTGGCGCCAAAAATGGCGGCCCATAGCGACGCGATCATGCTCAACGGCAAGTTGTACCAGCGCATCAGCACCCTGTACGCCAAGCGCGACAAGCTGGGTCTCGATGCCGAATCCAAACGCCTGCTGGAACGCTACCACACCGATTTCGTGCGCGCCGGCGCCAAGCTGTCGGCCGCCGACAAGGACAAGCTGAAAACCTACAACGGCCAGCTGGCCGCCCTGTCGACCACGTTTGCGCAGAACGTGCTGAAGGAACTCAATGCCTCGGCAGTCGTCGTCGACACGCGCGAAGAGCTTGACGGCCTGTCGCCGGCGGCGATCGAAGTGGCCGCCGGCCTGGCCAAGAAGCGCGGCCTGGACGGCAAGTATGTGATCGCGCTGGTCAACACCACCGGCCAGGCACCGCTGTCGCAGCTGACCAACCGCGCACTGCGCGAACGCATCATGGCCGCGTCGCAGGCGCGCGGCAGCCATGGCGGCGAATTCGACAACCGCCAGGTGGTGCTGGACCTGGCCAAACTGCGCGCCGAACGCGCCGCGCTGATGGGCTATCCGAACTACGCGGCCTATTCGCTGGAAGACCAGACCGCCAAGACCACCACCGCCGTCAATGCGCTGCTGGGCGAACTGGCCAAGCCGGCCGTCACCAACGCGCGCCATGAAGCGGACGATATCCAGAAGGTGATCGATGCGGAAAAAGGCGGTTTCAAGGTCGCCGCCAGCGACTGGGCTTTCTACAGCGACAAGGTACGCGCCGAGCGCTATAACTTCGACCAGAACCAGTTGAAGCCTTATTTTGAAATGAACAGCGTGCTGACCAAGGGCGTATTCTTTGCCGCCGGCAAGCTGTACGGCCTGTCCTTCAAGCAGCGTACCGACTTGCCGGTATATAACGCCGACATGCTGGTATTCGACGTCTTCAACGAAGACGGCAAGCAGCTGGCCATCTTCACGCTCGACCCTTATGCGCGCAGCAACAAGCGCGGCGGCGCCTGGGCCAATGCCTATGTCAGCCAGTCGGCCCTGCTGGGCAACCAGCCGGTGATCGCCAATAACCTGAACATTCCAAAGCCGGAAGCGGGCCAGCCGACCCTGATGACGTTCGACGAAGTGACCACCATGTTCCACGAATTCGGCCATGCCCTGCACGGCATGTTCTCGAACGTGAAATATCCGCGCTTCTCGGGCACCAGCGTGCCGCGCGACTTCGTCGAATACCCGTCGCAAGTCAATGAAATGTGGGCGCTGTGGCCGGAAGTGCTGCAGAACTACGCCAAGCACTACCAGACCGGCGTGGCGATTCCCGCCGAGCTGCTGACGAAAGTGACGGCGGCCGACAACTTCAACCAAGGCTACAAGACTACCGAATACCTGGCCTCGGCCCTGCTGGACCAGCGCTGGCACCAGCTGACCCCGGCCCAGATCCCGACCGACGTGCTGGCGTTTGAAAAAACCGCCCTGGCGGACGCCGGCATCGACTTCGCGCCGGCGCCGCCACGCTACCGCACCACCTACTTTTCGCATGCGTTTGCGGGCGGCTATTCGGCCGGCTACTACGCCTACCTGTGGTCGGAAAAGCTTGACGCCGACACGGTTGAATGGTTCAAGGAAAACGGCGGCCTGACGCGCAAGAACGGCGACTGGTTCCGCGCCAAGCTGCTGTCGCGCGGCGGCAGCGCCGATGCCTTGCAATTATTCCGCGACTTCCGTGGCCGTGATGCGAAAATCGAACCGCTGCTGGAGCGCCGCGGCTTGACCGGCAAGTAAGCCGTCGCCAGACTAAAAATGGCCGTCATGCGTGACGGCCATTTTTATTTGGTTAAACGCCTGCTGTGCCGCAAGAAACCTGTGTTATTGCCCGATACGCCCCGCCTGGCAGGCAGCCTGCTATGATTTACAACTGGTCCGCGACACGATCGCGGTTCTTCCCCGCATTTCCCGAAGGATCTCATGCTCCGTCCACAATTGCTCGTCCTCGCCGCCAGCGTCATGCTGGCCCATGCCGCTCCGCAAGCCCTCGCCGCCACCGCCGCGCCGGCCGCCGCCATCAGCGCGCAAAACCCGCTGCTCAAGGCCAGCCCGCTGCCGTTCCAGATGCCGCAGTTCGGCCTGATCAAGGACGCGCACTACGCGCCGGCGTTTGCCGAAGGCATGAAGCGCCAGCTGGCCGAAGTCAATGCGATCGCCAACAACCGCCAGGCGCCGACGTTTGAAAACACCATCGTCGCGCTGGAACGCACGGGCCAGCTGCTGCACCGCGTGCAGAGCATTTTCAGCAACATGACCTCGACCAATACCAATGCCGCCCTCGAAGCGGTGGAAGTCGATGTATCGCCCAAGCTGGCCGCCCATGGGGATGCCATCAGCCTGAATCCGAAACTGTTTACCCGCATCGATACCCTGTACGCCAAGCGCGACCAGCTGGGTCTCGATGCCGAATCGCTGCGCCTGCTGGACCGTTACCACACCGATTTCGTGCGCGCCGGCGCCAAGCTGTCCGACACCGACAAGGACAAACTGAAGGCCTTCAACGCCGAGCAGGCCGGCCTGGAAACGGCCTTTGCGCAAAACGTGCTGAAGGAAACCAATGCCAAGGGCCTGGTGGTGAACACCCGCGAAGAACTGGCCGGCATGACCGACAGCGATATCGACACGGCCGCCGCCGCCGCCAAGGAGCGCGGCCTGGACGGCAAGTTCGTCATCGCCCTGGTCAACACCAGCGGCCAGCCGCCGCTGGCCGTATTGACCAACCGCGCCACGCGCCAGCGCCTGATGGACGCGTCCTTGAATCGTGGCAGCCAGGGCGGCGAATTCGATAACCGCGCCATCGTGCTGAAGCTGGCGAAACTGCGCGCCGAACGCGCCACCTTGCTCGGCTACCCGAACTACGCGGCCTACTCGCTGGAAGACCAGACGGCAAAGACCACCACCGCCGTCAACACTCTGCTGTCGGAACTGGCAAAACCGGCGGTGGCCAATGCGCGCCGCGAAGCGGCTGACCTGCAGGGCGTGGTCGACGCGGAAAAAGGCGGTTTTACCGTCGCGGCCGCCGACTGGGCCATCTATACGGACAAACTGCGCGCCCAGCGTTTCAGTTTCGACGAGAACCAGTTGAAGCCCTATTTGGAACTTAATAGCGTGCTGAATAACGGCGTGTTCTTTGCGGCCAATAAACTGTACGGCATCAGCTTCAAGGAACGTAAAGACTTGCCGGTGTATAACCCGGACGTGCGCGTGTATGACGTGATCGACGCCAACGGCAAGCCGCTGGCGCTGTTTATCGCCGACTTCTATGCACGCGGCAACAAGCACGGCGGCGCCTGGATGAATGAATATGTATCGCAATCGTCCCTGATGGGCACGCACCCGGTAGTGGCCAATCAGCTCAATATTCCGAAGCCGCCGGCCGGCCAGCCGACCCTGCTGACGTTCGACGAAGTGACCACCATGTTCCACGAGTTCGGCCATGCGCTGCACGGCATGTTCTCGAACGTGAAATACCCGCGCTTTGCCGGTACCAGCGTGCCGAGCGACTTCGTCGAGTACCCGTCGCAAGTCAATGAAATGTGGGCGGTGTGGCCGGAAGTGCTGCAGAACTACGCCAAGCACTACCAGAGCGGTGCGGCAATGCCGCAGGAACTGCTCGACAAAGTGATGGCCGCCAAGAAATTCAACCAGGGCTTCATGACCACCGAATACCTGTCGGCGGCTCTGCTGGACCAGCGCTGGCACCAGTTGGCGCCGAACCAGATCCCGACCGACGTGCTGGCATTCGAAGCGGCCTCCCTGAAGGATGCCGGCGTTGATTATGCGCCGGTGCCGCCGCGCTACCGCACCAGCTACTTCTCGCACAGTTTTTCAGGCGGCTATTCGGCGGCCTATTACGCCTACCTGTGGTCGGAAAAACTCGATGCCGAGTCGGTCAACTGGTTCAAGGAAAATGGCGGCCTGACGCGCAAGAACGGCGACTGGTTCAGAGCCAAACTGCTGTCGCGCGGCGGCAGCGTCGATGCGCTGCAACTGTTCCGTGACTTCCGCGGCCGCGACGCCACCGTCGAGCCGCTGCTGGAACGCCGTGGCCTGAAGACGCAATAAGCACAGGTATGCTTGCATCGTTCTTGAGCGGACGGTGCAAGCGTAACGTGCGGACGGCGTAGAATTGAGTAATATGGAAAACAAGTAGTCGAAAGAAAAAAATGAGTCAAGATTTGAATGGCGTCACCCTGGAAGCGATCGTGACGCGACTGCAAGCCCATTACGGCTGGGACGGTTTGGGCAAGCGCATCGATATCAATTGCTTTATCAGCGAGCCGAGCATCAAGTCGAGCCTGAAGTTTTTACGCAAGACCCCGTGGGCCAGGAGCAAGGTGGAGCAACTGTACCTGGACACGCAATTTACTGACTGACAGGAAAAAACATGGAAAGCAAACTCAAGGAATCGTTACAACAGCTGCGGTCGAACCTGGAGTCCAGCGGCCCCGTCGATGAAGAGTTACAAGGTTTGCTGCACAAGCTCGATGGCGATATCCACCTGCTGCTGGAAAAGCGCGCCGCGCTCGAAGCCCGGGAACCGCAGGAAGAAGAATCGATCACCTATGGCCTGGCCGAGCGCAGCCAGGAATTGTCGGCCAAGTTTGCCGTCAAGCATCCTAAACTGGAACCGGCACTGCGGGAACTGGGTGAGATTCTTGCCAATATGGGGATTTGACGGGGGGCTGTCGCTTCGCGATCGCTATGCGCCCCACTGGGGCACATAGCCCCCAAGTGATTGAAACATAAACGTTTTTTTGTACAAAAATCCAACAGTCAAATTCAGGCTGTCAGGTTTGAAATGGCCAATTCCGGTACAATCCGGCCAATGAACTCCCCTACCAATTTATTTGCGACCGTTCCCAAGCGGTCTGCCCGCGCTGCCGTAGCGCCTTTCCTGCCGATGTCGCGCGCCGAGATGGACGCGCTGGGCTGGGACCAGTGCGACGTCATTCTCGTCACCGGCGACGCCTATATCGACCACCCGAGTTTCGGCATGGCGCTGGTCGGCCGCCTGCTCGAAGCGCAAGGCTACCGCGTCGGCATCATCAGCCAGCCCGACTGGCTGTCGGCCGAGGCCTTCCGCATTCTCGGCAAGCCGCGTTTGTACTATGGCGTGACCGCCGGCAATATGGATTCCATGGTCAACCAGTACACGGCCGACCGCAAGATCCGCTCCGACGACGCCTATACGGCCAACGCCGAACCGAACAAGCGCCCTGACCGCGCCGTCACCGTCTACGCCCAGCGCGCGCGCGAAGCGTATCCGGACGTGCCGGTGGTGATCGGCAGCATCGAGGCGTCCTTGCGCCGCATCGCCCACTACGATTACTGGTCGGACAAGGTCCGCCGTTCCGTGCTGCCCGATTCCAAGGCCGATTTGCTGATTTTCGGCAATGCCGAGCGCGCACTGGTCGACCTGACGCACCGCCTGGCCGCCGGCGAGGCGATCAAGGATATCCGCGACCTGCGCGGCACCGCCTTCATGGTGCCGGCCGGCTGGCTGCCTGGCGACGACTGGGGCGTGCACAATTCCACCCGCGTCGATGTGCCCGGCAAGGTCGATCCGCACTACAGCCCGTATGACATGGTGCAGGAAGACAAGACCGCCTGCGCCACCGAGAACGCCTCGAAGTCGGCCGAAGTGATCAAGCCGATCCGCATCATGAGCCGCGAAGAACGGCTGGCGATGGCCAAGGAAAAGCACGACAAGACCGTGGTGCGCCTGCCGGCCTACGACGTAGTCAAAGACGACCCGGTGATGTATGCGCACGCTTCGCGCGTGTTCCACCTGGAATCGAATCCGGGCAATGCCCGCGCCATGGTGCAGGCACATGGCGAACGCGACGTGTGGCTCAATCCGCCGCCGCTGCCGCTGGCCATGGACGAGATGGATGGCGTGTACGACATGAACTACGCGCGCGCACCGCACCCGAGCTATGGCAAGGCGCATATCCCGGCCTGGGAAATGATCCGCTTTTCCGTCAACATCATGCGCGGCTGCTTCGGCGGCTGCACCTTCTGCTCGATCACCGAGCACGAAGGCCGGATTATCCAGAGCCGCTCGGAGCCGTCGATTTTGCGTGAAATCGAGCATATCCGCGATAAAACCAAAGGCTTTACGGGCACCATTTCCGATATGGGTGGCCCCACCGCCAATATGTACCGCCTGGCGTGCAAGGAAAAAGAGATCGAAGTGTCGTGCCGCCGCCTGTCGTGCGTGTACCCGTCGATCTGCGTGAACCTCGGCACCGACCACAGCAAGCTCATTTCCCTGTACCGCAAGGCGCGTGCGATTCCCGGCATCAAGAAGGTGCTGATCAGCTCGGGCCTGCGCTACGACCTGGCCGTGCGCTCGCCCGAGTACGTCAAGGAACTGGTCACGCACCATGTCGGTGGCCTGCTGAAAATCGCGCCCGAGCACACGGAAGAGGGCACTTTGTCGAAAATGATGAAGCCCGGCATCGGTGCGTATGACGAATTCAAGGAAATGTTCGACCGCTTCTCGCTCGAAGCGGGCAAAAAACAGTACCTGATCCCATACTTTATCGCCGCCCACCCCGGCACCACCGACCTGGACATGCTGAACCTGGCGCTGTGGCTGAAGAAGAACAACTTCAAGCTCGACCAGGTGCAGACTTTCATGCCCACGCCGATGGCGATGGCCACCACCATGTATCACACGCGCAAGAATCCTTTGCGCAAAGTGACCGCCGACTCGGAAACGGTGGAAACGGCGCGCAGCGGCAAGATCCGCCGCACCCACAAGGCGTTCCTGCGCTACCAGGACCCGGCCAACTGGCCGATCCTGCGCGAAGCGCTGGTCAACATGGGCCGTGGCGACCTGATCGGCAATGGCGACAAGCACCTGATTCCGGCCTGGACTTCGTCCGAGTCCGGCGGTCTGGCCGCAGGCGAGCGCAGCCGCCAGACGCACGGTGCCGGCACACCCGACAAATTCAAGGTCACGCCGGGCAAGAACCGTATCGCCCTGGGCGGCACGGCGGCCGCGCCAAAAGCCTCGGCGGCCGAATCGAAGGTGCGCCCGTCGATCCTGTCGACCATCAAGACCCGTGCCAAGCCGGCCGCTGCCGCGCCGATCAGCCGCGGCAAGGCGCCGGCCAAGGCTGGCGCACCGGCACGCGGGCGCAGATAAAGCCAGTTGTCCGGGCACCTTCCGAAACCCGGCCGCGCGCCGGGTTTTTTCATGGCAAAGCGCAATTTTGCTGCACCGCACATACAGAATTGCTTGCACTCTAATGGGGCATTGAGGCACACTTCGCTACGCGCAAACGTTTGCGCGCTGCGTTTTACAAAAAAGCATTGCTCAGACGTGCTTGCCTAACCATACCCTGGAGACTGACATGACATCCCGTATTCGCCTCAAAATGATCGCCGCCGCCGTTCTCGTTTGCGCCCTGCCTGCCCTGCCAGCGATGGCGCAGACGGCAGCCAAACCGAAGGTCGCACTGGTGATGAAGTCGCTCGCCAACGAATTTTTCCTGACCATGGAAAACGGCGCCAAGGCGCACCAGAAAGCCAATGCCGCCAAGTACGACCTGCTGTCGAACGGCATCAAGGATGAAACCGACACCTCCAGCCAGATCAAGCTGGTCGAGCAGATGATCGTCTCGCGCGTGAACGCCCTGGTGATCGCCCCGGCCGACTCGAAAGCACTGGTGCCGGTACTGAAGAAAGCCGTCGACGCCGGCATTCTGGTGGTCAATATCGACAACAAGCTCGACGATGCAGCGCTGAAGGAAAAAGGCATTTCGATCCCGTTCGTCGGTCCTGACAACCGCAAGGGCGCCAAGATCGTCGGCGACTTCCTGGCCAAGCAGATCAAGAAGGGCGACCAGGTCGCCATCATCGAAGGCGTGTCGACCACCTACAACGCGCAGCAGCGTACTCTGGGCTTCCAGGACGCGATGGCCAGCGCTGGCGCGAAAGTCGTCAGCGTCCAGTCGGGCCAGTGGGAAATCGCGCCGGCCAATACGGTCGCTGCCGCCATGCTGAACGCCAACCCGAACATCACCGCCATCCTGGCCGGCAATGACAACATGGCCATCGGCGCCGTCTCGGCCATCAAGGCTGCCGGCAAGACCGGCAAGGTGAAAGTCGTCGGTTACGACAACATCAATGCCATCAAGCCGATGCTGGCCGACGGCCGCGTGCTGGCAACTGCTGACCAGTTCGGTTCGCAGCAAGCCGTGTTCGGCATCGAAGCCGTGCTGAAAGCGCTGGCCGAGAAGAAAAAGCAAGCCCAGCTGGGCGGCACCATCGAAACCAAGGTGGAACTGGTCGCCAAGGGCGCCAAGTCCTGATCGTCTGATCCCGCCGGGGCTGGCGTTTGCCGCAATGGCAGGCGCCAGCCCCGTTTGTCCTTTTACGCGGAGCCTCCATGCCTGCCAACACCCCTGCGGCGCACGCCGCCACCACCCCTTTGCTCACGCTCGATAATATCGGCAAGTCCTATGTCGGCCCCGTGCTGGGTGGCGTGGCACTGCGCTTCATTCCCGGCCAGGTGCTGGCACTGACGGGCGAAAACGGCGCGGGCAAGAGCACGCTGTCGAAGATCGTCTGCGGCCTGGAGCAAGCCACCACGGGCACCATGCTGCTTGACGGCAAGCCGTATCAACCAGCCTCGCGCGGCGCCGCCGAAGCGCTGGGCATCCGCATGGTGATGCAGGAACTCAATTTGATTCCCACCCTGTCGATTGCCGAAAACCTGTACCTGAAAAACTTGCCGCAACGTTTCGGCTGGATCGACCGTGCCCGCCTCGAACGCGACGCGCGCGAACAGATGGAAAAAGTCGGCCTGGGCGCGCTCGATCCGTGGACCCTGGTGGGCGAACTCGGCATTGGCCACCAGCAGATGATCGAGATCGCGCGCAACCTGATCGGTACCTGCCGTTTGCTGGTGCTGGACGAACCGACCGCCATGCTGACGCACCGCGAAGTCGAACTGCTGTTCCTGCAGATCGAGCGCCTGAAAGCCGAAGGCGTGGCGATTATTTATATTTCGCACCGCCTGGAAGAACTCAAGCGCGTGGCCGACCGCATCGCCGTGCTGCGCGACGGCCAGCTGGTGTGCGACGACGATATCGCGGGGCATTCTGCCGCCGACCTGGTCAGTTTGATGGTGGGCCGCTCGGCCGACGACGAGATCGACCTGAGCGGCCGTAACATCGGCGCACCCTTGCTGCGCGTGCGCGGCCTGGCGCGCGGCGATGTCGTGCATCCCACCTCGTTCGACCTGCGCGCCGGCGAGATCCTCGGCATTGCCGGCCTGATCGGTTCGGGCCGCACGGAACTGCTGCGCCTGATCTTTGGCGCCGACCGCGCCGACGCCGGCCAGGTATTCCTCGGCGACAGCGAAACACCGGCCATGCTCGGCTCGCCCCAGGCGGCCGTGAAAGCCGGCATCGCCATGATTACCGAAGACCGCAAGGGCCAGGGCCTGCTGCTGCGCCAGTCGATCGCCATCAACACCACCCTCGCTTCGCTCGATACCGTCAACCGTGGCGGCTGGATGGACCATGCGGCGGAAGCCACGGTCGCCAACGACTATATCGGCCAGCTCGGCGTGCGTTCGCGCAACTGCGAGCAGGCTGTCGGCGAACTGTCGGGCGGCAACCAGCAAAAAGTGGTGATCGCGCGCTGGCTGTACCGCGACTGCCCCGTGATGCTGTTCGACGAACCGACGCGCGGCATCGATATCGGCGCCAAGTTCGACATCTACCAGGTGCTGGCCGAACAGGCGCGCCAGGGCAAGGGCCTGGTCATCGTCTCGAGCGACCTGCGCGAACTGATGCTGATCTGCGACCGCATCGCCGTGATGAGCGCCGGCAAGATTGTCGACACCTTCGAGCGCGGCGCCTGGAGCCAGGACGCGCTGCTGTCGGCGGCGTTCTCCGGCTACATGAACACTCCTTCCACCCCCGCTGCGGCTTGATGCCGCCGGAAAGCTATCCATGACGACACCTTCTTCTCCTTCGTATTTGCAGCGCAGCCTGGCCGACCTGAAAAACTATGCGGGCCTGATCGGCGCGCTGGTCGCCATGTGCGTGCTGTTCTCGTTTGCCAGCGAAAACTTCTTTACCCTGGCCACCCTCAGCACTTTGTCGAACAATATCCCGTCCCTGGTGGTGATGGCGGTCGGCATGACGTTTATTTTGATTATCGGCGGCATCGACCTGTCGGTCGGCTCGGTGATGGCGCTGGCTGCCTCCGTCTTGTCACTGGCGGTGGTGCACTGGGGCTGGCCGGTGTGGAGCGCGGCCCTGCTGGGCATGCTGGTGGCCGCCACCTGCGGCGCGGTGACCGGCCTGATTTCCGTCGGCTGGCGCATTCCCTCGTTTATTGTGTCCTTGGGCGTGCTGGAAATGGCGCGCGGCCTGGCCTACCAGGTGACCAATTCGCGCACCGAATATATCGGCGGCGCCGTCGAAGGCATCAGCTCGCCGATCGTGTTCGGTTTGTCGCCGGCCTTTATCGCCTCGATCGCGATCGTCGTCATCGGCCACCTGGTGCTGACGCGCACCGTGCTGGGCCGCCACTGGATCGGCATCGGCACCAATGAAGAAGCGGTGCGCCTGTCGGGCATCAATCCAAAGCCGTCGAAAGTGCTGGTCTTCGCGCTGATGGGCTTGCTCGCTGGCGTGGGCGCCCTGTTCCAGGTCTCGCGCCTGGAAGCGGCCGACCCGAACGGCGGCGTCGGCATGGAGCTGCAGGTGATCGCCGCGGTAGTGATCGGCGGCACCAGCCTGATGGGCGGCCGCGGTTCCGTCATCAGCACCTTTATCGGCGTGTTGATCATTTCCGTGCTGGAAGCCGGCCTGGCGCAGGTGGGCGTGTCCGAACCGGTGAAACGCATCGTCACCGGCCTGGTGATCGTCGCCGCCGTGGTGCTTGACACCTACCGTCGCCGCGGCGAACGCGCATAATAGACGCCCATGGCAACCATCAAACAGGTGGCACAGGTGGCAGGGGTATCGTTTACCACTGTTTCCCATGTGCTCAACAACACGCGACCCGTCAGCGACGAGGCGCGCGCGGCCGTGCTGGCGGCGGTCGAGCAACTGCATTACGTGCCCAGCGCGCTGGCGCGGGCGCTCAAGTGCCGCAGCACCGGCACCATCGGCCTCATCATTCCCAACAATACCAATCCGTATTTTTCGGAAGTGGCGCGCGGCATCGAAGACAGTTGCTACGCGGCCGGCTACAGCGTGATCCTGTGCAACTCCGATGACGACCCGGTCAAGCAGCGCGAGTACCTGAACGTGCTGCTGACCAAGCGCTGCGACGGGCTGATCCTGTCGGCGCTGGCCGACCGCGATGGCGAATTGCTGCATAAAATGAAGGTGCCAGCGGTGCTGCTTGACCGCGCGCCGT
The DNA here is from genome assembly GCF_057291295.1 of Janthinobacterium sp. 1L-D-8-B-C4. Taxonomy (NCBI): domain Bacteria; kingdom Pseudomonadati; phylum Pseudomonadota; class Betaproteobacteria; order Burkholderiales; family Oxalobacteraceae; genus Janthinobacterium; species Janthinobacterium sp. 1L-D-8-B-C4. Next base: position 114,543 of record NZ_JBXAVX010000015.1, on the reverse strand, counting down.
GCGATCTGTCGCTCGATTCGGTGGCGGTCGACAACCGCGCCGGCGGTCTCTTGGCCGCCCGGCACCTGCTGGGCCTGGGACACCGGCGCATCGCCTGCATCGCCGGTCCGCGCGAGGTCGGCATTTCGAACGAACGCATCGACGGCGTGCGCGGCGCCCTGCAGGACGCCGGCGTGGCCTTCGACGATGCGCTGTGCCGCCACAGCGACTTTACCAGCGCCGGCGGCTATGCGGCCGCTTTGGAATTACTGGCGCTGCCGCTGGAGCAGCGCCCCGACGCGCTATTCTGCTGCAACGATTTGATGGCGTTTGGCGCCCTGCGCGCCGCCGCCGAACTCGGCATCGCCGTGCCCGGCCAGCTGGCGGTGGTGGGCTTTGACGATATTGACCTGGCCAGCTTCGTGCATCCGCCACTGACCAGCGTGGCGCAAAATACGCGCGAGCTGGGCCATATTACGGCCGCCTGTTTGCTGGCGCGCATTGCCGACCCTGCCTTGCCGCGCCAGCAGCGCAGCGTGGCGCCGGTGCTGCATGTGCGCGGCTCGTCCGGTGGCCATACTTTGACTTCACCTTTTACTGAATTGATGGGAATGACACCATGATCGTGGTTATCGGCAGCATTAACATGGACCTGGTCTTGCGCGTGCCGCGCATGCCGCTTCCCGGCGAAACCCTGACCGGCGGCGCCTTCCGTACCATTCCTGGCGGCAAGGGCGCTAACCAGGCCGTCGCCTGCGCGCGCATGAGCGGCAAGCTCGCGGCCGGTGGCCAGCAGGTGGCCATGGTGGCCTGCGTCGGCGACGACGAGTTCGGCGCCACCCTGCGCGCCGCGCTGGTGGCTGACGACATTATCGACAGCCATGTGACCACCATGCCGGGCGTGGCCTCGGGCATCGCCTCGATCCTGGTCGACGACAAGGGCCAGAACAGCATCGTGCTGGCCGGCGGCGCCAACGACCTGCTGAGCCCGGCGCATATCGATGCCGCCAAAGCACTGATCGAACAGTCCGACATCGTCGTGCTGCAGCTGGAAGTGCCGATGGAAACCGTGATCCACGCCATCAAGCTGGCGCGTACGCTGGGCAAGACCGTGGTGCTGAACCCGGCGCCGGCCGCCAAGGTGCCGGCCGACGTGCTGGCGCTGGTCGACTATCTGATCCCCAACGAAATCGAAGCGGCCATGCTGGCCGGCCCCGAGGTTGACGCGAACGACGTCAAGGCGCTGGCTGGCGCGCTGCAGAAACAGGGCAGCGACAACATCATCATCACGCTCGGCTCGAAAGGCGTGCATGCGGCGCTGTACGGTGGCGACTACGACTTTCCCGCGCAAGTGGTGCAGGCGGTCGATACCACGGCCGCCGGCGACACCTTTATTGGCGGTTTTGTCGCCGGCCTGGCGTCCGGCCTGGACGAAGCCGAAGCGATTGCGCAAGGCCAGCGCGCGGCCGCCTGGAGCGTCACCAAACCCGGTGCGCAGACTTCGATTCCCCATTTGCACGAACTGTTTTAAGCCCATGAAAAAATCACCGCTGCTCAATATCGCCCTGTCGCAACTGGTCGCCTCGCTGGGCCATGGCGACATGGTTGTCATCGGCGACGCCGGCCTGCCGTCGCAGTCCGGCGTGCCCCTGATCGACCTGGCGCTGACGCATGGCATACCCGGCTTTATCGACACCGTTACCACCGTGCTCAGCGAAATGCAGGTCGAATATCATTTCCTGGCCAGCGAACTGCCGCATCACAACCCGGCGATTGCCGCGCAGGTGGCGGCGCTGGACCTGCCGGACGCGCGCCAGCTGTCGCATGACGAATTCAAGCAGCTGAGCAAACGCGCGCGCGCCATCGTGCGCACCGGCGAATGCAGCCCGTATGCGAATGTGATCCTGGTCGCCGGCGTGGTGTTCTGACCATCATCACCGTCCTGCCTTCCTGAAATACCTGCCGCCAAGCCCCTGGCGGCGCCGCTCCCCTTGAAACACGCTCTCCCGCCGCCAGCTGATACCTGGCCAGCGGGACGACGTGCGTTCTTGTTCCCGGCTTATACTCGTCCGGCAGGTTCTCCATCGATACTTCCATCCACTGACTTAAAGAGGTGCATACATGGGCATTTTTACCAATATTTACAACAAGATTTTCCATCATGGCGACGCTGCCAAACCGGCGCCGGCAGCAACTCCTGCAGCTCCGGCGGCACCTGCCGCGCCAACTCCTGCCGCCGCTGCTCCTGCAGCCGCCCCGGCCGCGCCGGCACCAGTCGTTGACGTCGAAGCCGTGCTGACCAGCCTGGCTGAAAAAAATCCGGAAAAACTCAACTGGCGCACCTCGATCGTCGACCTGCTGAAACTGTTGCAACTCGACAGCAGCCTGGCCTCGCGCAAGGAACTGGCGCAGGAATTGCATTTCACGGGCGACACCAATGACTCGGCCAGCATGAACATCTGGCTGCACCGCCAGGTGATGACCAAGCTGGCCGAAAACGGCGGCAAGGTGCCCGACTCGCTGAAAAACTGATCGCTGTTCAAGCCCCTTGCAAGCCTCTATGATGGGGCTTGCATCATGTCATGATAGCCAAAATCAATTGAATCTATTGTGACAATCAATTTTGAATATGGGACAAAACCCTTTACACTAGGGTCTTACTGATTCACCACACGAGAGGAAATGACCATGTCGCTCATCAACACCCAAGTTAAACCATTCAAGGCAACCGCATACCACAACGGCAAATTCGTCGACCTGACGGAAGAGTCCCTGAAAGGCAAGTGGTCGGTCTTCATGTTCTACCCAGCCGACTTCACCTTTGTTTGCCCAACCGAACTGGAAGACCTAGCCGATCACCACGCCACGTTCCAGCAAATGGGCGTCGAAGTGTATGGCGTGTCGACCGATTCGCACTTTGCTCACAAAGCATGGCACGACACCTCGGACGCGATCAAGAAAGTGCAATACGCACTGATCGGCGACCCGACCGGCACCCTGTCGCGCAATTTCGAAGTCATGATCGAAGAAGAAGGCATGGCACTGCGCGGTACCTTCGTCATCAATCCTGACGGCTTCATCAAAGTGCTGGAAGTGCATGACAACGGCATCGGCCGTGACGCATCGGAACTGCTGCGCAAAGTCAAGGCTGCACAATACGTCGCCGCTCACCCAGGCGAAGTGTGCCCAGCCAAATGGACCGAAGGCGCATCGACGCTGACCCCATCGCTGGACCTGGTCGGCAAGATCTAAGCTTCAATGCACGACGCAGCAAACAAGTAGTTACCGCGATGCCGGACCGGGCGTCCGGCCCGGCATACGCCTAAATATTTGTAAAAGGAAAAAGAATCATGTTAGACGCAACCCTCAAAACCCAACTGAAATCCTACCTGGAAAAAGTGGTGTATCCGCTTGAGCTGGTCGCTTCTCTCGATGACAGCGCAAAAGCCCGCGAGATGAAAGAATTGCTCCAGGAAATAGTCCTGTTGAGCGACAAGATCACGCTGGTCGAGCGCCTTGACGCTGGCGTACGCGCCCCGTCGTTCAGCATCAACCGTGCCGGCACCGATATCGGCGTGCGTTTCGCCGGTGTGCCGATGGGCCATGAATTTACCTCGCTGGTGCTGGCGCTGCTGCAAGTGGGCGGCCACACCATCAAGTTCGACGAGGCCGTGATCGAACAGATCCGCAACCTCGACGGCGATTTCGAATTTGAAACCTTTATTTCGCTGTCCTGCCATAACTGCCCGGAAGTGGTGCAGGCGTTGAACGCGATGTCGGTGATCAACCCGCGCATCAAGGTCACCACTATCGACGGCGGCGTGTTCCCGAAAGAAGTCGAAGAACGCCAGATCATGGCCGTGCCGATGATGTTCCTGAACGGCCAGCATTTCGGCCAGGGCCGCACCAATGTCGAGGAAATCCTCGCCAAGCTCGACACCAATGCCGGCGCACGCCAGGCCGAAGCGCTGAGCAAGAAAGACGTGTTCGACGTGCTGATCGTCGGCGGCGGTCCAGCCGGCGCGGCAGCGGCCATCTACGCCGCCCGCAAAGGCATCAATACCGGTGTGCTGGCCGAGCGTTTCGGCGGCCAGACCCTCGACACCATGGCCATCGAGAACTTTATCTCGGTTAAGGAAACCGACGGCCCGAAATTTGCCACGGCGCTGGAACAGCACGTCAAGACCTATGACGTCGACATCATGAATACCCAGCGCGCCGCCAAACTGACGCCAGGCAAATTGATCGAGATCGAAACGGCCGGTGGCGCCGTGCTGAAAGCCAAGACCGTGATCCTGGCGACCGGCGCCCGCTGGAGGGAAATCAACGTGCCGGGCGAAAAGGAATACCGCAACAAGGGCGTGGCCTACTGCCCGCACTGCGATGGTCCGTTGTTCAAGGGCAAGCGCGTGGCCGTGATCGGCGGCGGCAACTCGGGCGTGGAAGCGGCGATCGACCTGGCCGGCCTGGTGAAACACGTGACCCTGATCGAGTTCGGTGCGGAACTGCGCGCCGATGCGGTACTGCAACGCAAGCTGCACAGCCTGGCGAATGTCACCGTAATCACCTCGGCGCAAACCACCGAAGTGCACGGCGACGGCCAGATCGTCAACGGCCTGAGCTACACCGACCGCGTCAGCGGCACGTCGAACAAGGTCGAACTGGAAGGCGTGTTCGTGCAGATCGGCCTGGTGCCGAACACCGAATGGCTGAAGGGCACGCTGGCATTGTCGCGCCACGGCGAGATCGAAGTCGACGCCCGCGGCCAGACCTCGATTCCCGGCGTGTTTGCGGCCGGCGACGTCACCACGGTGCCGTACAAGCAGATCATCATCGCCACCGGCGAAGGCGCCAAGGCAGCACTGTCCGCCTTTGATCACCTGATCCGTTCGGGCGACGATGAAGTGGTGGAAGAGTCGGCCTCGAAAGAAGCCATGACCGCCTAAGCTGTCTTGCTTGAGAAAAACCGGAACCGCCGCGAGGCCGTTCCGGGTTTTTTTATGGCCACCTGGTCAGACGTCAGCCTGCATACAAGGGATTGCCAGCCACATACACCTTGATGCCGTCGACCGGCATGTCTTTCGGCGCGATGGCGGCCAAGGGGAATACGGTGCGGTGGCTGTCGGTGTCGAGATGCCAGCTGAAGCGCTGGTCGGCGCGGACGATGGTGACGGTTTCGCCGCGCGTGACATTGATGTGGCGGGTATCCGCCTGCAGAACGATGGTGCGTCCGGCGGCGGACTCGGCTGCCGGGCTGCCGTTGGGGCTGGCCGCGTGGGCAGCGGTGAACGCGAGGGCGCAAACAAAAGCAAGGGTGGCGCGTGGGGTGTGGAACATGCAGGTCTCCGAAAGTGCCGGCCCCGGTAAGGGCCGTGTGTCATGGGAGCGCGCCGGGATCGCCGGCTTGCGCAGTCCGGCATGCTAAGCCGATTGTGCCTCATCTGCAAAGCGGTATTTCACAATTGCACGGTCGCCGCCAGCGGCAATTGCGGTTCCAGATGGCTGGTCAGCACGATGCACTGGCGCGCCAGGCGAGCGGGCTCGGCCAGGCGCTGGCGCAGATGCGCCATGGCCGCCGCGTCGAGGCCATTGAACGGTTCATCGATCAACAGCAACTTTACCGGCAAGGCCAGCGCCAGCGCCAGTTGCAGCTTCTTGTGCTGGCCCAGCGACAGCGCATTGATGCTTTGCTGCAGGGTCGTCATCATGGCAAAGGCTTGCATTTCGGTGTTCAGCAGGGCCTGGTCGCTGCCCGGATACAGGGCCAGGTGCAGGTCGAGAAATTCGCTGACCGTCAGCCAGGGCAGGGCGGGCGCGTCGCCGCCGCAATAAAATACCTGGGCGCGGTAGGCCAGCGGCATGCCGGCGCTATCGAGTTCGTCCAGGCGAATGACGCCCCGCGCCGGCAGCAGCGCGCCGCCCATCAGCTTCAGCAAGGTAGTCTTGCCGGCGCCATTGGCACCACGCAACCAGCTGATGCCGGGCCCAAATTTCTGACTGAAACCCTGGAACACGCTGTGCGTGGCGAAATGAAAATCGAGCTGCTCGACATGCAGCACGGGAGAGGGCAGGTTCAGTTCCATAATTCGCTTCCGATGGCGCTCAAGGCAAGGATGGACAGGGCGACCAGGACCACGCGCCCGCGCGCGCTCAGGCGCGGCAGGCCGACAATCGCCAGCACAGCCACGCTGGCGGTGATGGCATACACGCAGGTCACGCGCTGCAGCAGGGCGCCGGGGTCCAGGCAGTACAGCAAGATGCCGGCGCCCAGCAGTACGGCAAAGGCCGGCAACAGGCTGGCGGCGCAGGCCAGGCGGATCACGGCGGCGCTGGCCAGCGGCCAGGCGTCCAGCGATGGGCGCAGCACGGCAAGCTGTTCGCGCACGGCCTTGTCGCCGCGGTCCGTCACGATCACCAGGCTGGCGCTGGCCAGCAAAGCCAGCAGCGCCGAGGGCACATGGGGCAGGCGCAGCAGCCAGGCCAGCATGCTGGCGAGCGCGCCGGCCAGCAACACGCTTTGCTGGAGACCAATCACATTGTCGTTGCGCCAGAACGGCAGCCAGAACAGCTGGCGCCACAGGAACAGTGTGCGCCAGCGCGGCTGGCGATACGCATACGCAGTCATGCCTGGCGCGCGCGCCTGTTGCACCGGCCGTGGCGCACGCAGGCGCCGGTCCACTATTAAACTCGTCAATAGCCAGGCCAGCAGCCAGGCGGTGATGGTGGCAGCGATGCCGGATGCGGCAACCGGGCGCAACCAGGGTGGCGACTGCACCAGCCAGATGCCGGCCGAAACGGCGTAGGCAAGGCCCAGCGGCAGCATCAGCAGGCCGGCCACGGCGAGGTCGGCTTGCCAGCGCAAACGGCGCGCCAAGGGCAGCTGGCGCAGCCACGCCGCGACAGTCGCTGGCAACAATCGCTTGCGCAGCAGCCAGGCGGGCAGGCAAGTGAGCAAGGCTTGGCCGCACAGCAGGCCCAGAGCAGCGGGCCAGGGCAGGCTCATGGCAAGAAAGCCGGGCAGGGCGATCACGCTCAGCAGCGCCAGCAAGACGGGGCCGGCCAGGAACACGACGATTTCCATGGAACTAGCCAGGCTGGTGGCAAATTGCAGCAAACCATGGTGGGCCAGGCGCAGCCGCAGGGCAATATAGGGATGGGTGCTGCTGGGCAGGCGCATGCGGGCGGGGTGGAGTCAGAAAGAGCGATGATTCTAGTGCATTTGCTGCCCGGAAATGGGAAAAGCCCTTCGGTTCAGAGAACCAAAGGGCTTTTCTTTTATTGGCGGAGCGGACGGGACTCGAACCCGCGACCCCCGACGTGACAGGCCGGTATTCTAACCAACTGAACTACCACTCCAAGCTCGTATGATCTGTGTTGCTGATCCATGAAGCACTGGACAGTTTTCTGATTTTTGGTGGGTGCTGAGAGGCTCGAACTCCCGACCTACGCCTTGTAAGGGCGCCGCTCTACCAACTGAGCTAAGCACCCGCATACCCAGAAAACTATCCCGACGTTTGTCACCACGTCTGGAAGAGGCACTATTATAGAGGGCAGATTCCCGCTTGCGCAACTAAAAGTGCAAAAAATTTTCAAGGAAAACAAAGCGATGATTTTCTGGCGCCACAATGGGAAAAGCCCTTCGGTTCAAAGAACCAAAGGGCTTTTCTTTTATTGGCGGAGCGGACGGGACTCGAACCCGCGACCCCCGACGTGACAGGCCGGTATTCTAACCAACTGAACTACCACTCCAAGCTCGTATGATCTGTGTTGCCGATCCATGAAGCACTGGACAGTTTTCTGATTTGGTGGGTGCTGAGAGGCTCGAACTCCCGACCTACGCCTTGTAAGGGCGCCGCTCTACCAACTGAGCTAAGCACCCGATGCTTGCTTGTCTCAGAAAACCATCCCGACGTTTGTCACCACGTCTGGAAGAGGCGCTATTATAGGATGGCAAAAATCCTTCTGCAAGCGCTTTTTTCAAATTATTCGTCGATGCCCCATTGCGACAGCATCCACGCCATATTGAAGGCGTTCTCCTTGATCGCGTCATAGCGGCCGGAAGCGCCACCGTGGCCGGCGCCCATATTGGTTTTCAGCAGCAGCGGATTCTTGTCCGTTTTATAGGCGCGCAGCTTGGCCACATACTTGGCCGGCTCCCAGTACATCACCTGGCTGTCATTCAGGCCGGTAGTCACCAGCATCGACGGATAGGCCTTGCGGGCAATATTGTCGTACGGCGAATAGCTGAGCATGTAGTCATAGGCCGCCTTCTGGTTCGGATCGCCCCATTCCAGGTACTCGCCGGTGGTCAAGGGCAGGCTGGCGTCCATCATGGTGTTCATCACATCGACAAACGGCACGGCCGCGTGCACCGCGTGGAACAATTCGGGGCGCAGATTGACGACGGCGCCCATCAACAGGCCGCCGGCGCTGCCGCCCTGGATGATCAAACGGTTCGGGCTGGTCCATTTTTCGCGCACCAGGTAGTCGGCGCTGTCGATGAAGTCATTGAAGGTGTTTTTCTTTTTCATCAGCATGCCGTCTTCATGCCAGGCTTCGCCCATGTCGGTGCCGCCACGGATATGCGCCTGCGCATAGACCACGCCACGCTCCAGCAGGCTGATGCGGCTGATGGCAAAGCCCGCTTCCGTCGAGATGCCGTAGGAGCCATACGAATACAGCAGCAGCGGCGCCGAACCGTCGCGCTTGACGCCCTTCTTGTAGACGATCCACAGCGGCACTTGCACGCCGTCGCGCGCTTTTACCCACAGGCGTTCGGTGGCATAGCGGCTGGCGTCATAGCCACCGACGATTTCCTGCTGTTTCAGCACCGTGCGCTGGCCATCCTTCATGTTGACGTCAATCACCGTCGGCGGCGTGATCGGCGACTGGTACGACATGCGAAATTGCGCGGCATTGAATTCCGGCGTGCCGGCCGCGTTGGCCAGGTAGACCGGGTCATCGAACTTGACCGTCTTCCATTGCTTGCTGTGGAAATCGTAGATACGGGCGCGGTTCAGGGCGCGCGCTTTTTCCATCACCACCAGGTAGTCCTGGAACACATCGAGCGACTTGATGACGGCATCCTTGTCGTGCGGCACCATTGGACGCCAGTTTTTCGGCTGTGGCGCGCTCAGGGGCGCGCTGACGATGCGGAAGTTTTTTGCGTCCTTGTTGGTCAGGATATACAACTGGCCATCGCGGTGCTCGACGCTGTAGCGGTGGCCTTTTTCGCGTGGCAATACCTGCCGGAATTGGCCATCGGGCGTGCTGGTCGACAACAGCTGCACATCGCTGGTATCGGTGCTGCCGGCGCGCAAGGCAAAAAACTGTTTGTCTTGCGTACGGTTGATGCTGATGGAAAATTGTTCGACACCCTCGTGATACACCTGCTGCGGCGGAGCACCCAGGTTGAGGCGGAACAGGCGGTCCGAGCGCTTGGTGGTGGCGTCTTCCTGCACCAGCATCAGGGTGGCGTTGTTGGCGGCCCAGGCCAGCGAGGTGACGCGCGGCATGGTATCAACCAGCAGCTTGCCGGTTTTCAGATCCTTGATGTGCAGTTCGTACTGGCGAAAGCCGGTGGTGTCGGTGGTGTAGGCCAGCAACTGTTCGTTCGGGCTGACGGCAAACGCGCGCACCGAAAAGAAGGTGTGGCCTTCGGCCAGTTGGTTCTGGTCCAGCAGGATTTCTTCTGTTGCTTGCGCGTCATACGCGCCGTTGGTGCCAGCCGGCCGGCGGCAGCTGATCGCGTATTGCTTGCCCGCTTCGGTGCGCGTGTAATAGTAAAAATTGCCCATGCGTACAGGCACCGACAGGTCCACTTCCTGCATGCGGCCCTTGATCTCGCCGAACAGTTTGTCGGCCAGCGGCTGTATCGGGGCTGTCACGGCCGCCGTATAGGCGTTTTCCGCATTCAGGTAATCGATCACGGCGGGATCGGTCTTCTTTTGCAGCCAGCGGTAGTCGTCGGTCACGACCGTGCCGTGGCGGGTTTCCTGCCAAGCAGACTTGGCGGCGACGGGCGCGTCGGCCGCCGTCGCGAGTGGCGCCAGGGTGGACAGCAGCAGGGCCGGCAGACTCATGGCCAGACGGACGGTGTGCGAATAGCGTGATAGGCGAGACAAGGCAACTCCTTTGTAGTGTTGTGGCAAGATTCTATTCTTGCTACCCGGAAAAGCAAGCAATGATCCTGTTGGTTCGGTCGCAACTTGCCATATCGTCCGTTTCGGGTAATACTGTATGCATGACCAGTATCTTGCCGCCAATGTGTTGCGGCAGACCCAACCGCCGCGAGGTGTCCTTGACCGCATCCGTTTCCCCATCGCCTGAATCGCTCACGCCGCGTCGTTGGATCGCGCACCTGGATATGGACGCCTTTTTCGCCTCGGTCGAATTGCTGAAATATCCGGAGTTGCGTGGCGAAGCCGTCGTTATCGGCGGCGGTCGCCTGCAGCAGCCGGTGTTGCAGCCGGACGGCACGCGCCAGTTTGCCCGCATGCGCGACTATGTGGGGCGCGGCGTGGTCACCACCTCTACTTACGCCGCACGTGCGTTCGGCGTGTTTTCGGCGATGGGCATCATGAAGGCGGCCAAGCTGGCGCCCGACAGCATCTTGCTGCCGGCCGACTTCGAGGCCTACCGCGAGTATTCCACCCGCTTCAAGCAGGCGGTGGCAAGCCTCGCGCCGGTGATCCAGAACGTTGGCATCGATGAGATCTATATTGACCTGACCGAACACGGCAACGATGCGCCGGCGTTTGCGGCCAGGCTGAAGGCGGCCGTGTTCGAGGCCACCGGCCTGTCGTGCTCGGTTGGTTTGGCGCCGAACAAATTGCTGGCAAAAATCTGCTCCGACCTGGAAAAGCCCGATGGTCTCACCATCTTGCACCCGGAAGATATCGCCACGCGCGTGTGGCCCTTGCCGGCAAAAAAGATCAACGGCATCGGCCCGAAAGCCACCGCCAAGCTCGAAGCGATGGGGATAGTCACCATTGGCGAGCTGGCCCAGGCCGACCTGGCCGTGTTGCGCACCCAGTTTGGCGATTTGTATACGGGCTGGCTGCACCAGGCGGCGCTGGGCATCGATGACCGCCCGGTGCAGACCAGCCGCGAAACCAAGTCGGTCAGCCGTGAAACCACCTTCGAGCGCGACCTTCAGGTGGTGCGCGACCGCGCCGTGCTGTCGGAAAAACTGGAAAGCCTGTGCACGCGGGTGGCGGGCGACCTCGACAAGCATGCGCTGGCCGGTCGCACGGTGGGCATCAAGTTGCGCTTTGAAGACTTCAGCACCGTCACGCGCGATATCACCTTGCCCAGCGCCACGGCGGACGCGGCGGCGATTCTGCGCGCCACGCGCGACTGCCTGCGGCGGGTACCGTTCGAAAAGAAAATCCGCCTGTTGGGGGTGCGCATTTCCACCCTGTGCGACCCGTCCCAGGTAACGCGGCAGGCGCCGGCCCAGGCCGAGCTATTCCCCGCCTTGTAGCTGTTCAGATCTCTATTTCAAGCATTGCGCCAGAGCGCGCTTTTGACGGCAGGAACGTGTCGAAAGTGTAGAATGGCGTCCTATTAGCTCCAACGAAACAACCGGAAGACAAAAACTATGTGGTTCAAGAATCTTCAGATTTACCGCCTGCCCGCGCCGTGGGCTTACACGCCAGAACAACTGGAAGAGGCGCTGTCCTCGAACAAATTCACGCCCGCCACCAGCATGGACCTGATGCGCCAGGGCTGGGATACGCCACGCCCGAATGGCGGCCTGGTGCATGTGGTCAACAAGCAGATGCTGATCCTGCTGGGCACGGAAAAGAAACTGCTGCCGGCCACCGTGATCAACCAGGTGGCGAAAGCGCGCGCGGCTGAAATGGAAGAAGCGCAAGGCTTTGCACCTGGCAAGAAAGCCATGAAGGAATTGAAGGAGCGCGTGGCCGACGAACTGCTGCCGCGCGCCTTCAGCATCCGCAGCAATGTGTGGACCTGGATCGACCCGGTCAATGGCTGGCTGGTGATCGATGCGGCCAGCCCGGCGAAAGCCGACGAAGTGATCAAGCTGCTGCTGAAAGCGGTCGACAAGCTGCCGCTGGAAAGCCTGCGCGTGCAGCGCTCGCCGGTGGCGGTGATGACGGAGTGGCTGCAGGCCGATGACGCGCCGGCTGGCTTCACGGTCGACATGGACACCGAATTGCGCGCCACCGGCGAGAGCAAGGCCACGGTGCGCTATGTGCGCCACACCCTGGAAGCGGACGACGTGCGCCGCCATATCGCGGCCGGCAAGCAGTGCACGCGCCTGGCCATGACCTGGAACGACAAGATCTCGTTCGTGCTGACCGAATCCTTGGCGATCAAGAGCATCAAGCCGCTCGACGTGATCAAGGAAACCGAATCGAGCACCAAGAACGACGAAGAACGTTTCGATGGCGACATGATGCTGATGACGGGCGAGCTCTCCAAACTGATGGCAGACGTGGTCGAAGCACTGGGCGGCGAAGCGACGGCATAAGTTATTGCCATACCAACGAAAGAGCCGCTAGCGGCTCTTTTTTTCGTCCACTTTTTTGCCGAGACGTAAAAAAGCGCCCTGCACGGTGAAGTGCAGGGCGCCTGGTCAAGCCTGATTCAAAACGTCAAATCAGAACTTGTAGTTGCCGGTGATGTAGAACGAACGCATCATTGGATCGGCGTAGCGTGGATCGAAACCGATCTGGTGACCCGACGAAGCGCGCAGCGACAGCGGTGGTGCACGGTCGAACAGGTTCTTGATGCCGGCACGGATCGTCGTCGATTTGTTGACGGCGAAACGGCCTTGCCAGTCGATGGTCGTGTACGAAGGCACTTCCAGGCGGATCGCTTCGTTCTTGCCGGTACCGAGGTTGCGTACCGTTGCTTCAGCATCGGTGTAGCCGTTGCGGTAGCTGGCGATCAGGGTGTTGGTCATGCGGCCGCTTTCGAAGCTGACATTCAACTTGATCAGGTTACGGAACGTCACTGCATCGGTCAGGCCGAAGTAGTTCATGTTGGTGGTCCACTGATCAGCCGTACCTGGCACGGTGTAGTCAGCTTTCAACATGTGGGTACCGCTCAGGTTGGCGGTCAGCTTGCCGAAGTCAAACTTGTGGTTTGCCGACATGTCCCAGTCGATACCGCGGTTATGCGTCTTGCCGATGTTCATCGCCAGCGACTTGAACGCATAGTAGGTGTTGCCGGTCGATGGCTCGGTGTACAGGCCAAACAGCGAGTTGTACAGCGCTGGATTGCCGAACGCCTGGGCTTCGCTGACTGCCGAAACCGCATCGGTGATCTTCACATCCCACAGGTCGGCACCGAACGAGTAGGCCGAAGTTGGTTCAATACGGAAACCAATGGTGAATTGTTTCGATTTTTCCGATTTCAGGTTTTCGTTACCGCCCGACAATTCGTTGTACTGGGTCGACGACGAACGGCAGTACTGCGTGCCTGGGAACGGGCAATCGTAGGACTTGGCGGTAAAGCCGGCATTGACCAATGGCTGGCCGATGTCGAGCATGTCAGGTGCCTTGAAGCCGGTACCGTAGGAACCGCGGATCAGGACGGTCTGTACTGGCTGCCAGCGGGCCGACACTTTATAGGTGTTGGCGCTGTCGCTCTTGCCCATCTTGGTGTTGGTGATACCGTTGTCGATCGACGATACATTGTCGTAACGGCCGCCAACGGTGACTTCCAGCGATTTGGTGATTGGCGCCAGCAACTCGACGAATACACCATAGGTATCGCGGCTCAGGTCGTAAGCTGGCGATTCGTTGAAGTTGTAGATGGTGCTGCTGTTGGCATTGCCGTTTGGCGATTGCTCGTAGCGGTAGGTACGGTAGTCGCCGCCCACGCCGATGCTGGCCTTGCCGCCTGGCAGGTCGAACAACTCGCGCGAACCGTGGGTATCGACGCCGCGCATGGTGGTCGATGCGGTGCGGATCGAGCCGTTGTACTGCGATGCATCGATTTGCGATTGCAGGGCAGCCGATTGCGTGCCGGCGAATGGATTGAACAGCGGGTTGGCGACGATGGCGCGGAATTCCGCGTTTTTCGCGTAGCCACCGGTGTAGCGCTCGTCGATCGCGTTTTGCGACCAGGTCAGGCCGCTTTCAACGTTCCACGAAGCCACTTCGCCTTCCACGCCGACCACCATGTGCTTGGTTTCGGTGATGGTGTTGCTCGAACGCAGACCCCAGTCGGTGGTGCGGTAGTTGGCGGTCACCGATTTGACGTCGGCGCGTTGCGCAGGCGTCAGGTAAGGCGACACATAGGTGTTGTACAGCGCGCTGTTCTTGGCGATCGAGATCGGTACTGGATTGGCGGCGATACGGGCGGTCAGGTCATACCGCGACAGGGCCATTTCCGCAAACGCATTCAGATTCTCGTTGATCTTGTACGTGCCCTTGAGGAACAGGCTGTCGCGTTTCGATTGCGGCAAGATTTCAACGGTCGAACCGGTATCGAAACCGCAAGCACGCGAGTTAGCCAGGGTGACGTAGTTGTCCGGTGCGCAGTTGCCGTTTTTCAGCAGGTAAGGACTGAAGGCGGTCGACGGCGTATTGACGTTGTTGTAGGCAACCGTTGCACCGGCAGGCGATGCCGAGGTGCTGGTGCGGTCCCAGATGTAGTTCTTGCCATTGCGCGAGAACGGTACGAACGAGCTGCGGGCAAACGAACGGTCGGTGGCGCGCAGTTTTTCCTGTTCGTCGTGGCGATACGAGAACAGCACGTTGTAGCGGTCTTCGTCCAGGTCGCCGAAACCGGCGGTGACATTGGCATTCCAGGCGTTGCCGCCTCGGTCTTCAGGACCGCCATAGGTCGCTTCCAGGGTAGCACCCTGGACATTTTTCTTCAGGATGAAGTTGATCACGCCGGCAATCGCGTCCGAACCGTACAGGGCCGAAGCGCCGTCGGTCAGGATTTCCACGCGCTCGATGGCGCTCATTGGAATCGCGTTCAGATTGACGGAGGTACCCGAACCTTGTGGCGCGATACGGCGGCCGTTCAGCAGCACCAGGGTGTAGGACTCGCCGATATCATGGATCGACGCGCTGGTGCGGCCGCCCGAGTTCGAACCTGCGGCGACGGCGCCGATGGTGAAGCCTTGCATCGCTGGCAGTGCTTGCATCAGGTCGGCGACGGTGGTCGCGCCTGTTTTGGCGATCGCTTCTTGCGTCAGGCGCTGCACTGGCAGTGCGCCTTCGACGGCGATACGTTTGATACTGGAGCCGGTAATTTCGACTTTTTGTACGACTTCCTGCTCCTGCGCCATTGCCTGGCCGCTCAACAAGACACTACCTGCCAGGACGGTCAGGGCCAGGCGCACGCTGCGAACGCCAATCTTTTCTTTAAATGCCATTATAACAATTACTCCGTAGTAGTTTTAATAACGACAAGCGGCGCACGAGCAACTTCACGGTCAGCGGGTAGCGGGCCGGTAATGCTGTACACAGTAGGCTGATCCACATCGGACAGATGAGAACGACCGTATCGCACAATATTGTTATAAATGCACTTTTTGCTTGCCGAGACAAACATTATGTCGTCTCAGCAATAAAAAAAGGAACTCAACCATGTAGGATTTGGCAATAAATTGTGGATACTGAAGAATATTTCATAGAATGTTAAATGTTAAGATTTATATTCTTAAATATTGCCGATGTAAGCAATTATTACTGGCGTTTTTTTACAACAGAAAACTGTTCGTATTGAAAAATAACTATTTTACCGATCATAATTCAATGGTTTCACTAAAATTGCAGAATTTTTAACAGGCGAAAAAAAGCCCGCCAAAGGCGGGCTGCATGAATTGTGTCGGCGCACTGGCGCCGGTTTGGCTGAATTGCCTATAAAGGCTGGAACACGCCGGCGGCGCGGTTTTTCTGCACATTGTCCCAGGCAAAAATCTGCCCGTTCATCGCCACATACACGCCGGCCGGCAGCGCTTGGGCCACGCCGCAGGCAAAGCCCAGGTTGAACAGCGCATCGGAGTTGGCGATTTCATACGGAATCATGGCGCCGGTCAGGATAATGGTCTGCTGCAACTGCGCCGCGCCCAGCACTTGCGCCGTTTCGCGCATGGTGTCGGTGCCGTGAATGATGACGATGGCTTTTTCTTGCGCCGCGCGGCACGAGGCCAGCACGCGCTGGCGGTCGGCATCCTGCATGTCGAGCGAGTCCAGCAAGGGCAGCTGCTCCAGCGCCACCGGCGCCGTCATGCGCGCGCGCGCGATGGCGGCAGGCAAATGACTGTCGGAAAAACCCAGGGTGCCGTTCAATTCGTTGTAATGCTTGTCGAAAGTGCCGCCGGTGGCGAGGATGCGCAAGGTCATGATGTGGTCACGATGTCAGTGGAGAATGACGCGCATGATAGCGTGAATAATGGCGCCCGGGCGAGCAAAGCTTATTGCGCCGCCTCTGGAAAATTCGCTCATCTGTGAGTACACTTGATTCTTTGTTCCTGCTCCGGCTCGATGATTCCCCATGAAAGCGCTTGCTCCCGGCACCGTCATTTTTCACCGCCATCGCGGCTATGGTGTGATCACGTCCGTCAACTTGCTGACCGGCTGGATCGCCGCGCGCTTCGGCAGCGAATCGCGCACGCTGGACCTGAACCTGTCCACCGATGACGTCGAGTTTGCCGATGGCGAAGCAATCCGCTTTCGCCGCGCGCCCCCCGATCGCATGCCACATGCGCGGCTGATGGCGATGGTGCGCGAGTTGCATCGCGCCGGCTATCAGAAGCTGTATCTGTATTCCTGGCCCAAACCGTCCGGCCTGCACTGGCGCTGGCATTTGTTTACCGGCCCGCGCGACTGGCTGCAGCGGCCCTGGCGCGAAGGCTGGTATGGCTCGGGCGCCGACTACAATGTCAATCCCGTGATGGGTTGGGGCGATACGCCGGGCGCCACCACGGCCGAGCTGGTTGACGCGCTGGCGCGCTTCGACCCGCAAGGACTGGCCCAGGCGCTGGGCCGCGACGAAGATCATGCGGCTTGGTTCGGGCAGGTCTGCGACGCCTTGCTGCCCAATTATATGTACAGCCTGGACATGCCGCGCGAACCAGGCGCGCCCTTGCCCGAGATGCCGCCGGTGCCGGTGATTGCCGTGCGCGCCGGCTTGCCGCCGTATGCCGGCCCGATGATTGCCTGGCCGCCAGGCTGGACTGGCCTGTGGTCGCGTCCGTACGTGCTGCCGGCGCCAGCCATCAGCATCACGGGCGAACCGGACCTGCTCAAGGGTTTCCAGCGCTCCTGAATGCTTGCTGCCGTGCATGCTCCAGCACTTCCGGGTTCAGCAGGCGCGTGCATTGCCCCTGCTCGTAGTCGACGATGTTCTGCAGCGCATAGCTGAAATACAGTTCATAGCCGTCACGCTCCACGTAGCCCAGGTGTGGCGTGGCCAGCACATTGGGCAGTTGCAACAGCGGTGACGTGGGCGGCAGGGGCTCGTCGGTAAACACATCGAGCGCGGCCGCGCCCGGGCGCCCTTGCGGCAGGGCCGCTGCCAAAGCCCCGTCAGCTACCAGCTCGGCACGGCTGGTATTGACGAACAGGGCCGTCGGTTTCATGCGCGCCAGGTCCTGCGCCGTGACGATGGCGCGCGTCTTGTCGGACAGGCGCAGGTGCAGGCTGAGCACATCGGCCTGCGCAAAAAAGTCCTCGCGCGACTGCGCCGCCGTGTCGCCGGCCGCCGCCGCCGCCGCGCGGCTCGCTTCGCTGCCCCATACCAATATCCGCATGCCGAATGCACGGCCATAGCCGGCGATCAACTGGCCGATCTTGCCGTAGCCCCAGATCGCCAGGGTGCGCCCCTTGAGCGCCGTGCCCAGCGTATTTTGCGCCGGCTCCAGCGAGGCCATCTGCCACAAGCCCTCTTTCAGGTTCTGTGCGTACGGCACGATCTTGCGCTGGGCCGCCATGATCAGGGCCCACGTCAGCTCGGCCGGCGCCGTCGGCGAACCGACGCCTTCGGCAATCGCGATGCCCAGCTCGGTGGCCGCCGCCACATCCACATGGCCGCTGACCTTGCCCGTTTGCGACAGCAGCTTCAGATTGGGCAGCTTGGCCAGCAGGGCGCGGTTGAAACTGCTGCGCTCGCGTATCAGCACCAGCGCGTCAAACGGCGCCAGGCGGATAGCCAGCTGGCCCAGCCCGCGCGCCGTATTGCTGAACACTTTTACGTCATGTCCTGCAATTAACTTGAAACAATCGAGGCCGCGCACGGCATCCTGATAATCATCGAGTATGGCAATTTTCATGGAAGTTGACCGATTTCAATGTGGATTTGGTAGCGAAATAACAGGATACAGGCAATGCCGAATAGCCTACTACATTAGTCGGACTATTCTCCTACATTTTTGCGAGAATAGCGGTTTTTCGGGTGTACAATCGCCGACACTTTGCAGCATCCTGATGCATGCACCGCGCGCCCCCAGGCGCAAACACCTGCCGCCAGCGCCACGCGCTGCGGCGGGCACGACAGTCAAGCAGCCGGCGTGAGTGCACCGCGGCAGGGCTGTCTGCCTGAATGACCAGAATTCTTAATTGGTATTGGAGGTAGTATGAATCAGCCCGTCATGGGTGGCGTTGCCACACTCAACGTCCCAGCTTATATTAAACAACAGAAACTGATCAATTGGGTGGCCGATATTGCCGCGCTGACCAAGCCCGACCGTATCTACTGGTGCGATGGCTCGCAGGAAGAGTACGAGCGCCTGTGTGCCGAGATGGTTGCCAGCGGCACCATGAAAAAACTCAACGCCGACAAGCGTCCGAACTCCTACCTGGCCTGCTCCGACCCAAGCGACGTGGCGCGTGTTGAAGACCGTACTTATATCTGCTCGGCAACCAAAGAAGCGGCCGGCCCGACCAATAACTGGACCGAACCGGGCGAGATGCGCCACACCCTGAACGGCCTGTTCGACGGCTGCATGCAGGGCCGTACCATGTATGTCGTACCGTTCTCGATGGGTCCGCTGGGCTCGCCGATCGCGCATATCGGCGTGGAATTGTCCGATTCGCCTTATGTTGCCGTCAACATGAAAATCATGACCCGCATGGGCCGCGCCGTGTATGACGTGCTCGGTACCGATGGCGAGTTCGTGCCTTGCGTGCACAGCGTGGGCGCGCCGCTGGCCGCCGGCCAGGCCGACGTCAAATGGCCATGCAACAGCACCAAATACATCGTGCATTTCCCGGAAACGCGCGAGATCTGGTCCTACGGTTCGGGCTATGGCGGCAACGCCCTGCTGGGCAAGAAATGCTTCGCGCTGCGCATCGCCTCGAACATGGGCTACCAGGAAGCACAAGCCTCTGCCGAAGCGCCGGGCTGGCTGGCCGAACACATGCTGATCCTCGGCGTGGAGTCGCCGGAAGGCAAGAAGCATTACGTGGCGGCGGCCTTCCCGTCGGCCTGCGGCAAGACCAACTTCGCCATGCTGATTCCACCGGCCAGTTTCCAGGGCTGGAAAGTGACCACCATCGGCGACGATATCGCCTGGATCAAGCCCGGTGCCGATGGCCGTTTGTACGCCATCAACCCGGAAGCGGGTTACTTTGGCGTGGCGCCCGGCACCAATGAAAAAACCAATTTCAACTGCATGGCCTCGATGCGTGAAAACACCATCTTCACCAACGTCGCGCTGACCGACGATGGCGATGTCTGGTGGGAAGGCCTGACGAAAGAAGCGCCGAGCCACCTGATCGACTGGCAGGGCAAGGACTGGACACCGGCGTCCGGCACCAAGGCCGCCCATCCGAACGCGCGCTTTACGGTTGCGGCGACGCAAAACCCGGTGATCGACGCCGCCTGGGACGACCCGGCCGGCGTGCCGATCTCGGCCTTCATCTTCGGTGGCCGCCGCTCGACCACCGTGCCGCTGGTGACCGAAGCGCGCAACTGGGTCGAAGGCGTCTACATGGCCGCCACCATGGGTTCCGAAACCACGGCCGCCGCCGTTGGCCAGATGGGCGTGGTACGCCGCGATCCATTTGCCATGTTGCCGTTTATCGGCTATAACATGAGCGACTATTTCCAGCACTGGCTGGACATGGGCGTGAAAGTGGGCAAAGTCAACCCGGCGGCGCTGCCGAAGATCTATTGCGTCAACTGGTTCCGTACCGACGAAGCCGGAAAATTCGTCTGGCCTGGCTTCGGCGACAATATGCGCGTGCTGAAATGGATGCTCGAACGCATCGAAGGCAAGACCGGCGGCGTGGAAAACCTGTTCGGCACCACGCCCGAATATGGTGACCTGAACTGGGACGGCCTGCCGTTCACGCAAGAGCAATTCGACACCATCACCTCGATCGACAAGGCGGCGTGGGTGGAAGAATTGAAATTGCATACGGAATTGTTTGAAAAGCTGGCGTATCATCTGCCGCAGGAACTGGCCGACAACAAGGCCGCGCTGGAAAAACGCCTGGCTGCATAAGAGTTTAAGTGGGGGGAGACGCACGCTGGCAAAGACCGGCGTGTGATAAAAGACGCGCCGGCAATGACCGGCGTGCTAGCAGAGAGAAACGGCGCGGATTGCATGAGCAATACGCGCCGTTTTTTAATGTCCGCGCGATGGCGGCCAGCCGGTCTTGGCTGGTACGAAATAGATCGGGTACACCTCATCCATCATTTTGGGACATTGCCCGGGCTTTTCTGCAGGAAATGTGATGCCGAGCGCAGCTGTCTCATGCAGGCTGTCTTCCACTTCCAGCATGCCCGCATATGCCTTGATCTGGCGTGGCGCCGGTGACTGGCAGTCGCCGATAGCCAGCTCCCGGCCATTGCCGTGAAAGCTGCCGCCATACGGAATGGACACGCACAGGGCAGGCAAGTATTGGAACGACGCAAATCGTCCGACCGACCCGAATTGCCGCCTGTCTGCCTGCAGCAATTGGTGCTGCATGAAATACAGCAGTTGCGGCCGGTATGGTTCATATGCCGCCGGCAGTACAAGACGCAATGGCTGGGTGGCCAGGGTCGCCAGGATATCGCAACTACCGCCACGTGCGACAAGCAATTTTTCGCGCGTTGCTGTGCCGTCGGTACGTACGGTGAACATGGCATTGCCATCGATCGCCAGCGACCGGCTATCCATGCGCAGCTCGGCCTTCAGTCGCCGCTTGCCCTCCCTGTATTCAATCTGGTAAATCTTGCCCGGCTTGAAGCCGTCGCGTGCTTCGACGCGGTACAGGCCATAGGCCGCATCGACTTCTTCGCTGATATCGCGCAACCATGCTCTATAGCAAATCGCTTGACCTTGTTATCAGGGGCTTCCTGTTCGTGCCCGGGCAAGTCGTGTCCCAATGCCTCCAAGGTACGGCACACAGTCAAGCCTGCGTTGGCAGGTTTGCTGCATTGCTGCATCTGCGGGTTGCCAAGAAAGAAGCCTTCCCGTTGTTTGCCCATTTGTTTTTCCACTCTCAGCCGCACCAGTCGCGCAGGCAAGCTGCGGCCGGAACCTTGTTCGCGAATGTGAAACTGTTTCGCGGACAACGGTATCGGAACGCTGACGATGTGGTGGCCATCGTTTCCGATGACCAGGGCATCAGGATAATCATCAAAAAGGAACAGGATGCCGCGGGCATTCGCCGGCAGGGTGATCGATGCTGGATGCTTGGCCGTCGCTGCGGCAAGATGCAGGAATTTGCCCGCTTCCTCCGGTGGACAGAAACAGCCCATTGCCGCGCCAGGCAACAGCGCTAAAGCGAGCGCCAGATGGCAGCGCATCTGCTTGAGCAAGGAAAAGACGGTGTGATACATGGAAGCGTGAATACACAAAAGGAACCAGTCCGAAGAAAACAGTTTCCCATAGAAAAATCCCCCGGGCAAGACAACTGGCCGGGGGATCGTGAGGACAAGCGGACCTTACTGCTTGAGCAGCGGCCCCAAGTATTTACCCGTCACGCTGGCCGGATTCAAGGCCACTTCTTCCGGCGTGCCGGTGGCGATGATCTGCCCGCCGCCGGCGCCGCCTTCGGGGCCCAGGTCGACGATCCAGTCGGCCGTCTTGATCACGTCAAGGTTGTGCTCGATGATCACCAGGGTGTTGCCCTGGTCGCGCAGGCGGTGGATCACTTTCATCAGCAGGTCGATATCGTGGAAGTGCAGGCCAGTGGTCGGCTCGTCCAGGATATACAGCGTGCGGCCGGTGTCGCGCTTCGACAATTCCAGCGACAGTTTCACGCGCTGCGCCTCGCCGCCTGACAGGGTGGTGGCACTCTGGCCCAGCTTGATGTAACCCAGGCCCACGTCGAGCAGGGTCTGCAGCTTGCGCGCGATCAGTGGCACCGGCTTGAAGAATTCATGCGCTTCCTCCACCGTCATGCCCAGCACCTCGGTGATGTTCTTGCCCTTGTATTGCACTTCCAGCGTTTCGCGGTTGTAGCGCTTGCCGTGGCACACATCGCACGGTACATACACGTCCGGCAAGAAGTGCATCTCGACCTTGATCACGCCATCGCCCTGGCACGCTTCGCAGCGCCCGCCCTTGACGTTGAACGAGAAGCGGCCCGCGCTGTAACCGCGCTCCTTGGCCGTCGGCACGGTCGAGAACAGGTCGCGGATCGGCGTAAACAAGCCGGTATAGGTGGCCGGGTTCGAACGCGGGGTGCGGCCGATCGGTGCCTGGTCGACCGAAATGACCTTGTCGAAATGCTCGAGGCCGCTGATCGAATCGTGCGGCGCCGGTTCCGTTTGCGAGCCGTACAAATGGCGCGACAGGGCCGGATACAGGGTGTCGTTCACCAGCGATGACTTGCCCGAACCGGACACGCCCGTCACGCAGGTCATCAGGCCCACCGGCAGGCTCAACGACACCTTTTTCAGGTTGTTGCCGGTCGCGCCCGTGATCACCAGTTGCTTTTCCGGATTGCTGGCATGGCGCTTCTTGGGCACCGCGATTTTCAGCTTGCCGTTCAGGTATTGCGCCGTCAGCGACTTCTTGTTCTTCAGGATGTCCTTCAGGGTGCCTTCGGCAATGATCTCGCCACCGTGCACGCCGGCGCCCACGCCCATGTCGACGATATAGTCGGCGGTGCGGATCGCGTCTTCGTCATGCTCGACCACCAGCACGCTGTTGCCGATATCGCGCAAGTGTTTCAGCGTTTCGATCAGGCGGTCATTGTCGCGCTGGTGCAGGCCGATCGACGGTTCATCGAGCACATACATCACGCCCGTCAGGCCCGAGCCGATCTGCGACGCCAGGCGGATGCGCTGCGCTTCGCCGCCGGACAGCGTATCGGCGCTGCGGTCCAGCGACAGGTAATCGAGGCCCACATTGTTGAGGAATTTCAAACGCGAAATGATCTCTTTCACCACCCGGTCGGCGATCTCTTTCTTGGCGCCCGTCAATTTCAGTTTCTCAAAGAAATCAAGGGTGTCGCGCAGCGGCTTTTCCGCCACTTCATAGATGGCGCGCTGTTGCTTGCCGGTGCCGACTTTTACATGGCGCGCTTCGACCCTCAGGCGCGCGCCGTCGCAGGACGGGCAGCATTTTTCGTTGATGAACTTGGCCAGCTCTTCTTTCACCGCCATCGAATCGGTTTCGCGGTAGCGGCGCTGCAAATTGTTGACCACGCCTTCAAACGTGTGTTCCTTGACCACCGTGCGGCCGCGCTCGTTCACATAGCTGAATGGAATTGATTGCTTGCCCGAGCCGTACAGCACCGCTTGCTGGGCGTTCAGTTCCAGCTGCTCGAACGGCATGTCGAGATCAAACTCGTAAAAATCGGCCAGGTTCGACAGCATCTGGAAATAAAATTGGTTGCGGCGGTCCCAGCCCTTTACGGCGCCCGAGGCCAGCGACAGGTTCGGGAACGCGACAATGCGTTTCGGGTCAAAGAATTCAATGTGGCCCAGGCCATCGCATTCCGGGCAGGCGCCCATCGGATTGTTAAACGAGAACAGGCGCGGTTCGAGTTCCTGCAGCGAATAGCCGCACTCGTTGCAGGCAAATTTGTTCGAAAACACCTGTTCCTGCGCGGTATCCATTTCGTAGGCCACGGCGCGGCCATCGGCCAGGCGCAGGGCCGTTTCAAAACTTTCCGCCAGGCGCTGCTTGATCTCCTGGTTGACCTTGACCCGGTCGATCACCACGTCGATCGTGTGTTTTTCGGTCTTTTTCAGTTTCGGCAGGTCGTCGACTTCATAGATCTTTGCCTCATGCGTACCGCTTTGCACGCGAAAACGCACGAAGCCCTGCGCCTGCATCTGTTCGAACAGGTCGACGTGTTCACCCTTGCGGTTGGCCACCACTGGCGCCAGTATCATCAGCTTGGTGTCTTCCGGCATCGCCAGCACGGCGTCGACCATTTGCGACACGGTCTGCGCGGCCAGCGCGTGTTCCGGATGGTTGATGCAATACGGCGTGCCGACGCGCGCATACAGCAGGCGCAGGTAATCGTGGATTTCCGTCACCGTGCCCACGGTCGAGCGCGGATTGTGCGAGGTGGCTTTCTGTTCGATCGAAATGGCCGGCGACAAGCCTTCGATCAGGTCGACGTCGGGCTTTTCCATCAGTTGCAGAAACTGGCGCGCATACGCCGACAGCGACTCGACATAGCGGCGCTGTCCTTCCGCATACAGGGTGTCGAAAGCCAGCGAGGACTTGCCGGAGCCGGACAGGCCGGTAATCACGATCAGCTTGTTGCGCGGCAAATCGAGATTGATATTCTTGAGGTTATGCGTGCGAGCGCCGCGAATGCGGATCTGTTCCATGTGATTAGCCTTGCTTTCAGTGGGATGCGGCGGGCACGTACCGCCTGGGAACGTGCCGACAACGGGTCAATTTGTTACTATAGCCGGGTTTTGTTGCGCACGCCTGAGGTGGTGGCTGGCGAATTTTGCCGCCTGGCCGGCGTGTGCGGACAAAGGTTTGATGCAGATGCGTGCAGATGTTCAAGCACTGTATATAATACCAGTATTCAATATTCTTGTTTGTGCGCACCACGAAAAAAACGTTGTGCCGCACAGTTGCGGGACGGTCCAGAAAGCGGATGCTTTGCATCGCCTACTCGCTTATAATTCCCGTTTACAGAAAATCCAACGCGCGGCAATTCCGGCTGCCGCAGCCGTTCATCAGGAGTTATTCATGGCATCAGTCAACAAAGTCATTATCGTCGGCAATCTGGGCCGTGACCCGGAAATCCGCTACATGCCTAGCGGCGACGCGATCGCCAACATCGCCGTGGCCACCTCGTACAAGTCGAAAGACCGCAACACGGGCGAGCAAAAAGAAATCACCGAATGGCACCGCATCTCGTTCTTCGGCCGCCTCGCTGAAGTGGTTGGCCAGTACCTGAAAAAAGGTTCTTCGGTCTACGTCGAAGGCCGCCTGCAAACCCGTAAATACACGGACAAGGACGGCGTCGAGAAATACGCAACCGACATCGTTGCCGAAAACATGCAAATGCTGGGCGGCCGTTCCGGCATGGGCGGCGACGCCGGCGGTGACGACAGCTACGGCGGCAACAGCGGCGGCTACGATGCCCCGGCCCCACGCCAGGCACCCGCCCCACGTCCATCCCCGGCGCCAGCACCACGCCCGGCACCGAAGCCAGCACCGAACTTCTCGGATATGGATGACGATATTCCGTTCTAAGACCGCCGGCTGTTTCGGCTGTTTCAAAAATCCCCTGCAAATCAACGGTTTGCAGGGGATTTTTGTTGACTCATGCGAGCTGCTCTGTGGCTAAAGTGCTGTGTCACCGGACGATCAAGGTAGTAATTAAAATGTATCTTTTTGGGAGACGTTCGTCTCTCAAAGTGAGACTTTCGTATCTTATCGGGAGACAACCGTCTTCTTGCATGATACATTGAGCGGATGCTAGCAGACTTCCTTTTCGGTCCATTTCGCACGCGCGTGTTGTCAGTCCTGTTTTCACAACCAGATGACGCATGGCACGTCAGGGAGCTTGCGCGTCGTATTCATGCGCTGCCGGGTAGCACCAGTCGGGAGTTGATCAAATTGGCCGATGCCGGCATATTGATCAGTCACCGCATAGGGAATCAGGTCCACTATCGTGCAAACCGTGATTGTCCGATCTTTGACGAATTGGCTGCCATGCTTCAAAAGACCTCAGGCTTGCCCGCCGCGCTGGAGGACGCACTCAAACCTCTCGCCGAAAACATTCAATTTGCACTGATATTCGGTTCGGTCGCACGTGGAGAAGAGACGACCTACTCTGACGTGGATATACTGGTACTTGGTGATATCGGCTTTGCCGAAGTGATTGAGGCTGTGCATCCTTTGCAGGAAAAAGTTCAGCGTGAAATTAACCCGGCGGTCTACCGTACCGATGATTTTTGCGCCAAGCTTGCATCGAACAATACATGGGCGCGCGAGGTCGTGGAAAAACCCAAGGTATTTCTGATCGGAGATGCAAATGACTTTGCAAAACTTGTTGAAAATACAGAGCCTGAGCGAGTTCAACGCTCAGCGTGACGATATTCAACGGCTAATCGCAGCCGCTGAACGCAACCTGAATGATGCTGCCGCTACGAATATCAGTGACGAAAATCGATTCGATGCGGCATACAAGTGCGTGATGCAGTGTGGCATGGTGAGCTTGTGGGCGCATGGCTACCGGCCTTCGAAAAGCAAGCCGGGCCATCATCAGACGATTATTCAAACGCTGCCGTTGACGGTCGGCCTTGATGCCAGAACGATGATGGTGCTCGATGCCCTGCGCAAGCAACGCAATATCAGTGATTATGACGGGGAGATCATCAGCCCCACGGTGGTCGTCGAGTGTATGAAGCAAGCACATGCGCTGTTGGC
The DNA here is from genome assembly GCF_057291295.1 of Janthinobacterium sp. 1L-D-8-B-C4. NCBI lineage: Bacteria > Pseudomonadati > Pseudomonadota > Betaproteobacteria > Burkholderiales > Oxalobacteraceae > Janthinobacterium > Janthinobacterium sp. 1L-D-8-B-C4. Next base: position 87,782 of record NZ_JBXAVX010000015.1, on the reverse strand, counting down.
GCATGTTCGCTCCTGGCTTGTTGAGCACCGTCCGGATCTGTCTTAAAAGCACCGTCTTCTCGCACGAGAAAGGCACCTGTTCACCTTACGCAAGGCCCACATGGCACACCCCTCATTCGACATCCTTTCCCAGCTTCTGAAGGCCGCTCCCGGCCGCAACACCTCGGCGCTGCCACGATTCCGCGACGAGGTCTGGTCGATGCCAGTCTGGGCGCCGGGCGAGCAGGTGGCGGTGGCGAACGGGCAGACGGCGACCTCGCTGCACCTGGCCGCCGGGACCGGCGACGCGCTGCCACTGCTGCCGGCCTATCTGAATGAAGCCGAGGCGAACGACGCGCAAGGCAGCGGCAACTGCATCACCGTGCCGTTTCGCTTCCTGATCCTGTTTGCCGAGTCGAACCGGCTGGACGTTGCGCTGAACGATGGCGGCCAGGTGCTGGCCATATCGCACGATGGCCTGATGGCGCTGCGCGACGCCGAAGGGCTCGGTGGCGATGGCGTGCCGGTGACGGCCGAGGAAGTGGGGCAGATGGTGAGCGCCGTCGAGCGCTTTGCGGCGCAGGCGCGCGCATATTGCGCCAGTCAGGCGGAGATCGCCAGCCTGCATCTGTCGTTGGTCAGTATTACCGGCGTCAAGCCCATGCTGATCGGCTGGCTCGATGGTGGTCGTGGCGAGCAGGCGGCGGCCCTGGAGCTGCTGAGCCGCCAGTTCCTGCAGCCCAACTGGCGTTGCATGGTGTTTGACGGCCTGCGCAGCGAGGGGCGGCTGGTCGAGGAACTGACGGCGTTGCCGGCCGTGTATGAGCGCCAGGCCAGCCAGGGCTGGTTCGGCAAGATGAAACAGAAATTGAGCGCGCCAGCGGTGCAGATCATCCAGCTGGACGTCTGCTAAGCGCTACTGCAGATGCGGCGGCGTTGGCTCCACAGCTTGCCGCGCAAGATGAAATGTTCCTCGTTGGTGGCGACGTTCCAGACTGGCGTGAACGAGTACAGCTTGCGCGTCACGGTCGCCACCTCCAGGCCGTCTTGCGTGATGCTCCAGGGCTGGCTCAGCCAGCCCCAGCGGGCGCGGCTTTCGTACAGGATGGTGCCGGCATCGTCGGTGATCTCGATCTTGCCAACGAGGGACAGCAGCTTCCTGGCGATGTGCAGCGTCTTCGGGGCGGCGGTGGTGGTCATGGGAGAACCCTGGCAGCGGAGATACCGGTGATTCTACAAGCCTGCCGCGGATATTGCCGGGGTTGCGCGGCATAGCCTGCCATGCGCGAAGGAAACAAGCCCGGTGGTAAGCTGTGTCCTCCCACCATGACAGGAGCCCGGCTTGCAATCCGAATCGAACCACCGTCAGATCGCCCTGGTCAGCTATGGCACGCAATTCCTGCGCGACAAACTGGCGCTGGACGACTGGTACCGGCATGGCATTTTTTTCGGCGCCCGCCTGCAGTTCCGGCAACTGGCTGACAACGCCCTGCTGGCCGATGATTTCACGTGGTGGCTGGGCATCCTGAAACAGTCGGGCGCGGTGCGCTTGTCGCTGCACCTGCTGAGTGAATTCGGCATCGCGCGCCCCGCCGTCATCCATTACGGCGATTACGCGGTGGTGGCGCATTTCCCCGACCGCCATCAGATCTGGGCTGTCGGCGTCGAGCGTCCCGCGTGGCTGGACCATCCTTTGGTGCCGGACGTGCCGGGCATACCGATCTTTCCCGACGCGACACATTGGGGTGGCGAGATCGACAGCTACTGGTGCCTCGAAGAGCGGCCAGGGCCACTGGCGGTGCCAGAGACCAACTGGAAAGCGCTGGCGAACAGCATTGCCACCGATCTCGACATCACGATACCGTCCAGCCTGGCGCCACCCGGGCCGATTTTCCTGCCGCCGACGCCACCCGCAGCGTGGGCAAGGTTTCCGCTGTTCCCCAGCGGCAGCGTGACGGTCGTGGCGCACGGCATCCTGGCCTCGCTGTATCGGGAACAATCCAAGTTTGCCAACGATACACATTTTAAAAATGACAGCAGTTACTACCAGGGCCTGGACGACGAGGGGGCGGCCAAGGTGGACAACTGGGGCCGGCGGCTCGATGGCTGGATAGTGGAAGTGGAAATGCGCTGCGCAAACGAATATCGCCAGCGGGTATCGAGCGATGACGGCGTGCCCTTGCCACTGTCGCCCGCTGCGGCGAAGCCGGTAGCGCCTTCTTCGCGTCAGGAGCAGGAGCGGAAAGCACCAGCCTACACCGACCCGGTGACGCCACCGGGCCGCAAGTGGTTCCGCCGCGTCGTCTTCCTGGTGGTGCTGGCGGTGGTGTGTCTGCTGCTGCTGGCCTTTGCCCATATCGTGGCGGCGTGGCCGTGGCTATCCGTGGTGCTCGGTTTGCCTTTCGCCATCTATGCCGTGTATGTAAAAGAGTAGCGGCGTGCCGTTTCCTTGACCTGCCTCGCCGTTTCCCGCATTCCCCTGCCGTGCGCTCTTCCCCTGCCCGTCAAAAAGGTTTTTGATGGGAGTGGAAGCGAACCTGCCTGTTGCAGGTTTGCTGATTTCGAGAGGAAAGCACATGAGCATCACAGGAAAAGTCGCACTGGTCACGGGCGCCGCGCAAGGCATCGGCAAGGCGATCGCGCTGCGCCTGGCAAAAGATGGCGCCGATATCGCACTGGTCGACCTGAACCAGGAAAAGCTGGACATTGCCGCCGCCGAAGTGCGCGCGCTGGGCCGCCGCGCCTTCACTTTTATTGCCGATGTGTCGCAGCTGGACCAGGTCACCGCAGCGGTGGCGTTTGCCGAGAAAGAACTGGGTGGCTTCGACATCATGGTCAACAACGCCGGCATCGCCCAGGTGGCGCCGCTGCTGGACGTCACGCCCGACGAAGTGGACCGTATCATGCGCATCAATGTGCAGGGCACTTTGTGGGGCATCCAGGCGGCCGCCAAAACCTTCAAGAAGCGCGGGCAGAAGGGCAAGATCATCAATGCCTGCTCGATTGCCGGCCATGACGGTTTTGCGCTGCTGGGCGTGTACTGCGCCACCAAGTTTGCCGTGCGCGCGCTGACACAGTCGGCGGCGCGCGAACTGGCAGCGCACGGCATTACCGTCAATGCGTATTGCCCCGGCGTCGTCGGCACCGACATGTGGGTCGAGATCGACAAGCGCATGGCCGAGGTAACGGGCGCCGAGCTGGGCGCTACCTACAAGAAATTTGTCGACGGCATCGCGCTGGGGCGCGCCGAAACGCCGGACGACGTGGCCGGCCTGGTGTCGTTCCTGGCGGGACCGGATTCGGATTACATGACGGGGCAGGCGCCGCTGATCGATGGCGGGATGGTGTACCGCTGATCGTTGCCGGATAAAAAAAACAGGCCGCGCCATCATCGACGGCGCGGCCTGTTTCATGTGGTTGGCGGTTTAATTGAAACTGACCTCCTTGCGGTTATCGCTCGACACCCGGTCGATCATCTTGTTATACGGATCGACCCCCACTTCGAACGGTTTTTCCTTGACCGTGATGGTCACCACCGGGTCGCTGCCGACCAGCACGCGCTTGTCCGTGAAAAGCACGGTTTCATCCTTTTCCTTGGCGATGGTTGGGATACGCATGGTTGGGCTAAGAATGACAGGCCGCGCAAAGATCGCAATCTCCACCGGTTCGTCATACACGCGCGGGCTTTCCTTGCCCTTGCCGTCCGATTCGAGCTTGGCCAGGTGCAGCTTCATGGTGACATCCCACTGGCCGTCCGGCCGCTGGACGGCGGAAGCTTCCTTGACACGGTTGTCGTAGAAGACGATTTTCTCGAACAGGTCGGTGATCAAGGCCTGCTTGTCTGCCGGCGCTTCGGCGCGGATATACGCCAGCAGTTCGGCGGTGGTGGTGAATGGCGCCTGCTGGTAGCCTTTATCTTGCAGGAAGCGTTTCAACGCGCGGTTGACGGCCGCTTCACCGATCTCGTCGCGCAGGCGATAGAAGATCAGGCTACCTTTGCGGTAGTGGATGTATTGCTGGTTTTCTACACGCGCCAGCGGCAGTTCCTCGATCAATTCGCCGCTGCGTCCGCTCAGGTAGCGGTCCAGTTCATAGCGCAGGAAGCGGCGCAGCTTGTTGCGGCCGTATTCCTTTTCCATCACCATCAGCGCCGAGTATTGCGCCAGGGATTCCATCAGCATCGAGGCGCCCTGCACATTGGCGCCGATCACCTGGTGGCCCCACCACTGGTGCGCCATTTCATGCGCGGTGACGTAGTACACGTAGTCGATATCGTCCTTGTCGCGCAGGTCGGCGATAAAGCCGATACCTTCCGAGTACGGAATGGTGTTCGCAAACGACTGCGCAAAGCTGGCGTAGCCGGGAAACTCCAGGATGCGCACCTGCTTGTGCTGGTAGGGCGTGAACTCGGTGGTGTAATAGTCGAGCGACTTCTGCACCGAGGTGATCATGCGATCAAGGTTGTAGCCGTGTTTCTTGTCGGCATAAATTTCGATCGGCACGCCGTGCCAGTCGCCTTTTTTCACGTCCCAGCGCGCCGACAGATAGGCAAAGAAGGGCATCATCGGCTGGCCCATCTTGTAGTGGTAGTAGCGGCGGCCATCTTTTTCCCAGCTTTTTTGCAGGTAGCCGGGCGCCAGCGCGATTTGCTCGCCGCTGGTCGACACCGTGGTGTCAAAGCTGATCCAGTCCGCTTCACTGCCAAACACGGTATTGCCATAGGCCGACTTGTCTTCCAGCTTGGCCATGCGCTGCGGTTCGCCCAGGCCCCGCTTGCGCCGTTCATTGCGGTCCTTCAGCTCCATCTCCTGCTGGTAGCCGAAGTGGGGGAAAAAGGACATGTTGTTGAAGAAGGTGCCGTTCAGGTTGACCTGGTCCGGCGCGCCGCTATTGGTAAAGCCTTCATGCGTGACGGCCACCGTGAAGTCGAGCGGCAGTTGCGCGCCCGGCGCCAGCGGCGTGGCCAGCTTCAGGATGCTGAAGCCGAGGTCCTTGTCGTTCAGTTGCGTGCTGTGTGCAGGCAGGTTCAGCCATTTGGTCTCCAGTTCGGGATCAAGCTGGATGCGCAGGGTGTCGATCGCTTGCGCGGTCTTGTTCTGCAGCAGGTAATGACCCTTGATCAGCACCTTGCGCTGTTCCGGATAGATATCGACATTGGCCTGTACCTCGGTGATCTTCAACTGCGGCAAGTCCTTGTACTGGCGGTACAGTTTTTCGTAGCGCGCCAGCTTGTCCATGCCCTCGTCCGCCGTTTCATAGGTGTTTAGCACATTGGTGTTGTAGAAGATCCAGCCACCGGTGCCCAGCCAGCACAGCAGTACCGCTGCCAGCGCCGCGCCGGTGCCGCTTTTCAGGCGGCGGCCGGCCAGGCTGATGCGTGAGCGCCAGCCAGTCGACAGGCCGCGCACCCAGAACGCCTGCGCCAGCATCACCAGCGCCACCGTGAACAGGCTCCAGTACAGCGCATACCAGCGCCAGCCCGTCAGGAAATGGCCATAGCCGTTCATGTCGGAATATTTGATATCGGGCGTGGCGCCGAAGTTGTACAGGTTGTGTTCGAAGTGCAGCATGCCCAGCACGGCTTGCGACACCATCAGCAGAATCACCGCCAGGTAGCCGATGAATTTATTGTTCGACAGCACTTGCAGCACGATGGCGCACAAGCCCATCAGCACGAAGAAGAAGGCGCCCAGCAAGCTACCCTTCAGGTACAGGGCCAGCTCCACCGGCGCGCCGCCCTTGTAGAGTTGAAAGATGATGGTGGTGACCACGCCGACCAGCATGTAGCCCGCCACCACGCCGACCAGCGCCGTGCACTTGGCCAGCAACGGCGTCCAGTCTGCCACCGGCATGGCGTCGCTGACGTCGGCGATTTTCACTTGCCGCTCCTTGAAGATCAGTTCACCCGCATAGAAGGTGACGATAATGATCAGCATGAAGCTGAAGCTCTGGCTGATCTGTTGCAACATCAGGTAGGTCATCGGATACACGGTGGTACCGTACAGCTTGGAGCCCAGTGTGACGCCGGCGACCAGGTTCATCACGCCGAACAGCAGCATCACCAGGAAGGGCACGCTCTTGAAGACGCCGGCGGCGTCGAAGCGCAGGATCTGCCACCACTGGCGCCAGGCGGTGGCGGTGCCGAAAGTGGGCGTAATGCGCGGCAGTAGCAAAGGCGCGGCCACGGCGGGCATCGCAGCTTGCGCCTTGTGCTTGCCGAACAAACGCTTGCCGGTACCGGTGCGCTGCGGCTTGAACAGGATCACGGTGGCGGCGAACAGGGCGGTGGTAATTCCCAGCCACAGCAGGCGGTTGGCCAGCAGGAAGCCGGAAAACGGCGGCAGGCTGGCGTTCGCTTCCGAGGACGTGAAATAGCGTGTCATGCGGCCAAAGGCGGTCACGCCGAAGGGGTCGATCAGTACCGCCAGCCATTCGTTGTTGATGTCGCGCGTCAACAAGCTGGCGATGGTGCGCAGCACGAAAAACGCCAGCACGCCCACATACACCAGCAGCATCGAACGCGTGGTGGCCGCCAGCAGCATCAGCAGGGCGCCGACAAACAGCAGGTTGGGGATCACCAGCACGGCAAAGGTCCAGCCATAGGTGTGCAGTGAAAACGGCCCCACGCGTTGCGGGTCGACCCACGGCATCAAGGGGCCGATCATGGTGCCGAGCGCGATGCAGACAAAAATCACCAGGCAGGCAACGAAGCCGGCGGCAAAGCGGCCGAACAGATAATCCCACTTGCGCATCGGCGTGGCGAACAGCATGTCGGCCATGCCCACTTCGCTGTCGCGCAGCACGGCGCCGGCGATAAAGACGGTGATCAGGAACATCGACAGCAGGGTGAACATGCCCAGCAACTGCGCCACCACGGTGGGCGCATTGCGGTTGACATTGCCGATCGCGCCACCCATCTGCACCGAATCACTGGTCGTCACGCCAAAGGCCATCAAGGCCAGGATGGCGGCAAATACCCACAGCAGCGGTTGTTTCAGCTGGTAGCCGAGGTCAAACTTGAAAAATTCCTTCCACATGGCGCGCTCCTCAGGCCACGGCTGCGGCAGGCGCGGCGGCATGGCGGCCGGCGTTGCGCACATGCATGAAATACACGTCTTCCAGGCCGGGTGCGATCAGTTCGAAGCCGGCATCGGGCTGGCTGTCGGCAAACACATTGATCTGCGTGCGGCCAGCCACCAAACGCGTCGACAGCACGTTCAGGCTTTGCTGGTACTGCGCCAGTTCGTCGGCCGAGACGCTGCGGCGCCACACTTTGTTGTTCAAGGTGTCGATCGCCGCCTGCGGTTCGCCCTGCACCAGTACCTGGCCCTTGACGATCATTGCCATGCGCGGGCACAGGTCGGTCACGTCGGCCACGATATGAGTCGACAGAATCACCACCACCTGCTCGCCGATTTTCGCCAGCAGGTTCAGGAAGCGGTTGCGTTCGTCCGGGTCCAGGCCGGCCGTCGGTTCATCGACGATCACCAGGCGCGGCGCCCCCAGCAGCGCCTGGGCAATGCCGAAGCGCTGGCGCATGCCGCCCGAATAGGTGCCGAGCTTGCGCTTCCTTGCTTCCCACAGATTGGTTTGCTGCAGCAGCGCTTCGACCGCCTCCTTGCGCGGCCCCTTTTCCGTCAGGCCTTTCAGCACCGCAAAGTGGTTCAGCAAGGTTTCCGCGCTGACCTTCGGATACACGCCGAAATCCTGCGGCAAATAGCCGAGCTGGCGGCGCAGTCCTTCCTTGTCTTTCAGCACATCGACGCCGTTGAAGGTGATGCTGCCGCTATCGGGGTCCTGCAAGGTTGCAATGGTACGCATCAGCGACGATTTGCCAGCGCCATTTGGCCCCAGCAGGCCAAACATGCCGTTCGGAATGTCGAGGCTGACGTTGTGGATGGCCTTGACGCCATTGGAATAGGTTTTGTTCAACTGTTTGATCGATAGCATGGGCAGCACACTCCTGGCTTGACAGTAAAAAATGCCGGTCGATTCATGTCGGCCGGTCGTCCCTGGTTTTTCCGCGATAGCGGATGTTACTTAAAGACAATACTCTACTGACAATTAAAAAGTAAATAATATTTTTGCGACCAAGGGCCAAAAGACGGGGCCGGAATGCGGCAGGGAGCGACGAATGACGGGGCTGTATACGACAACGTCCCCGCACGCAGCGGGGACGTCAAAGGGGAGAGGGCCGATCAGAAACGCATCTTGACGTAGGCCGACGGGCCCGTCAGGCGGATATTCAGGTCGGCATCGCGCGTGCTGTCGCGGCGCAGGGCGATTTTCGAGATGCCGTAGTCGGCCACGAAACCGACATTTTTGAACGGAAACCATTCCACGCCAATATTGCCACTGTAGATATGGCCGTTGATGGTGCCGCCATTTTTCTTGATGCCCGACGCTTCCATGTACATGCGCACGTCCGGCGTGAAGGCGTGGCGCCATGCCACTTCGACCAGCGGTGCAAACGCGTGTTCACTGACGGAGTCGCGCGCGGTCGCGCTCACGCCATTGACCAGGCCAGTTGCCGTGCCGTCGAGCTTGGCGCTGTAGTAGGCCGCGCCCAGGCCGATGCCGAAGGTATCCTTCTCCTGGCCCAGCCACCATTTGTAGGCCAGCTTGGCCAGGTCCAGCTGCAGGTCGGCGTCGGCCGTGGCGGTGCCCGACACGGGCTGGCCGTTGATGATGGTCTGGCCGGACAGGGTTGGCGTATAGTTCTTGTCGTAGCGGTAGTAGTCGAACGACAGGCCATGGCGGTCGCCGATCAGCAGGTCGGCCTTGACGCGTGGAATGGTGGTGTGATTTGGATTGGAATCGGGCGCATCGAGGCGGCCGAACTGCGTGTCGGCACCGATATCGATGCGCGGATCGGCGTAAAAGGCGCCGAGCGAAATGCTGGCGCGGTCCAGCGCCACGGAAGGCTCGGCATGCGCCGCCGTGCCGCTGGCGGCAACGCCCACAAACCCCAGCAACATGGCGCTGCGCATGGCAAGATGGCGCAAACGTGGTGGCGACAGGCGGATGGCAGTGGACGTGGCAAACATGGAAAAGCTCCTCAAATAGGTTGGTATCGCCGCAGCGCAGGCGCGGCAATGCAGTGGGGAAATAGTAACAATTACACCATGTTGCCCATGTAGCCGCACTTCTCAAATTTGCGTCAGAATAATCCTACCGATTGTGACAAGGAGTCCTTATGCGTATCGCCGCCATTTCCGATATCCACGGCAATCTTGCCGCGCTGGACGCCGTGCTGGCCGACATCGCGCGCCGCTGTGTCGATGCCACCGTCAACCTGGGCGATATCGTCTCGGGCCACTTGCAGCCGCGCGAGACGGCGGCGCGCCTGATGGCGCTGGCGCTGCCGACCATCCGCGGCAACCATGAACGCCAGTTGCTGGCCGACCCGGCGCGCATAGGTGTCTCCGATGCGTATGCGCGCGCGCAGTTGCTGCCGGCACAGCTGGCGTGGATAGAGGCGCTGCCGGCTACCTTGCGCCTGCGTCACGATGTGCTGCTGGTGCATGGCACGCCGGCCAGCGACCTGGTGTATTTCCTGGATACCGTCACGCCGCAAGGCAGCCGCGCCGCCACCGTGGACGAGGTGGCGCGGCGCGCCGGTGATGCGGCTGCCGCCCTGATCCTGTGCGGCCACACGCATATGCCGCGCAGCGTGGCGTTGGCTGACGGGCGGCTGATCGTCAATCCCGGCAGCGTCGGCCTGCAGGCGTACGACGACGATCATCTGTATCCGCACGTGATGGAAAACGGCACGCCGCATGCGCGCTACGCGATTGTCGAGGACGATGCGCAAGGGCGCTGGCACGCGCAGTTTCACCAGGTGGACTATGACTGGGAGTCGCAGGCGCGGCTGGCGCTGGCCCACGGCCGGCCAGACTGGGTGACACCCTTGCGTGCCGGACGCGTGGGGATGGCTACCTGAACTCTTCGGCCACCAGGTTGTATTTCTGCATCTTGTGATACAGGGTCTGTTTCGGCAGGCCCAGCACATTGCTCACTTCGCTGACGTTGCCGGCGTAGGCGCGCAGTTCCTGCTCGATCAGCGCGCGCTCGAAACCGTTCACCTGTTCGGCCAGCGACAGTGCGCCGGCTTGGGCGCTGGTCGCCAGCAGGTTTGAGGCGCCGCCGGCGATGCCCAGCACGAAGCGGTCGGCGATATTGCGCAGTTCGCGCACATTGCCGGGCCAGCCATGCGCCATCAGGTTGCGCATCTGCGCGCTCGACACCATCGGCGCGGCGCGGTTGTAGCGCGCGGCGGCGGCCAGCACGAAATGTTCGAACAGCATTGGAATGTCGTCGCGCCGCTCGCGCAGCGGCGGCAGGTGCAGCACGATCAGGTTCAGGCGGTAGTACAGGTCGCTGCGAAACTTCTGCTGGCGCGATAGCTCTTCCAGGTCCAGCTTGGCCGCCGCCACCACGCGCACGTCGACCGGCGTGGGAATGTTCGAGCCCAGCCGTTCGATATAGCGCTCCTGCAGCACCCGCAGCAGTTTCACCTGCAAGGACAGCGGCAGGCTTTCGATTTCATCGAGAAAAAACGTGCCGTGATCGGCATGCTCGATCTTGCCCACCTGGCGCTTGGCCGCGCCCGTAAATGAGCCGGTTTCGTGCCCGAAGACTTCGCTTTCAAAAATGCTTTCAGGAATTGCGCCGCAATTGACTGCCACGAAGTTGTGCTTGCGGCGGTGGCTGAAGTCATGCAGGCAGCGCGCCACCATTTCCTTGCCGGTGCCGGTATCTCCATAGATCAGCACGTCGGCCGGCTCGTCGGCCACGTCGAGGATCAGGCGGCGGATATCGCGCATCGATTGCGAATTGCCCAGCAAACGCGATTCGATGCCGCCGCCGTCTTCCAGCTGGCGGCGCAGGCTGTGCACTTCCAGCATCAGGCGCCGGGTTTCCAGCGCGCGCAGGATCACGTCGACCAGTTGCTCGGACGAATACGGTTTTTCAATAAAGTCATAGGCGCCGGTGCGCATCGCGTGCACCGCCATCGTGATGTCGCCGTGGCCGGTGACCAGGATCACCGGCAGGTTGGGGTCGAGCTGCTTGATCGCCTGCAACAAGTCCAGGCCGCTCATGCCGGGCAGGCGCACATCGCTCACCACAATGCCGGGAAAGTCGGGCACCAGCAGCTTGTAGGCCAGTTCGGCCGAGTGAAACGCCAGCACGTCCAGGCCGGCCAGCTGCAGCGCCTGCTCGCTGCCTTCGCGCACGGTCGGGTCGTCTTCGACCAGCAACACTTTCAAACCATCAAACATGCTTTTCCTCCTGCGTTGCCATCTGTAATTCGATGGTGAATATGGCGCCGCCACCCGGTGCGTTATCGGCGCGCAGCACGCCGCCGAACTGGCGCGTGATCTGTTCTGAAATGGCCAGCCCCAGCCCCAGGCCCAGGCCTTGCGGCTTGGTGGTGAAGAACGGCTCGAACAGGTGTTCGTACACTTCGGTCGACAGGCCCGGCCCGGTATCGGCCACATGGATCAGCACCAGCGGCGCCTTGCATTCGACCGTCACGCGCAGGCTGCGCACCTCGCTGCCGTTCATGGCGTCAAGCGCGTTCGCATACAGGTTGACCAGCACCTGTTCCAGGCGGTTGCTTTCGCACATGGCAAAGATGTCGTCGGGCGGCAGCTGCAAGGTGAAGCGCACGTTTTCCACCTGCAAGCGCCGCTCGACCAGGAACAGCGCATTGCTGATCGCGGTCGGAATCGATACCGAGGTCAGGCTGGTGGTCGACTTGCGCGCAAACACTTTCAGTTGGCCCGTGATCGCCCCCATGCGGGCGGCGATTTGCGAGATCTTGGCCAGGTTGCGCCGCGCATCGTCGAGCCGGCCCCGTTCCAGCAAAATCACCGCGTTGTCCGACATGGTGCGCAGGGCCGTCAGCGGCTGGTTCAGCTCATGTGTGATGCTGGCCGACATCTGCCCCAGCACCGCCATCTTGCCGGCCTGGAACAGCTCGTTTTGCGTGATGTGCAGCTTTTGTTCGGCCTTGCTGCGCACCTCGATTTCCTGGCTCAGGCTTTGCGTCATGGCGTTCAATTCCGAGGTGCGTTCCTCGACCATGGTTTCCAGGTTGTCATACGCATGCTGCAAGTCTTCGCGGGCGCGCAGCTTTTGCGCCACCGCCGCGCGCCGCTGGCGCACATAAAAGAACAGCAGCATGAAAAAGCCCAGCAGCACCCCCGAAAACGCCGCCGCCGAGCGCGCGCTGGCCTTCGCCTGCGCCAGGTCGGACAGGTAGATGAAGGTCCAGCCGTTGGGCGACTTGAGCTTCATCTGCGTCATCACGCTCGACGTGGTTTTCTGTGGCGCGTCGGCCCGTTCCTGCTCGCGCAGGCTGATCACGCGCGCGCCATTGCCCAGCTGGCGGTCGGACACAAAGGGGATGGTTTCCAGCTGCTTCGAATAATACTGGCGCGTGCGGTTGATTTCCTCGACCACCGCCGGCGACAGTGGCGCCAGGGTCTTGTATTTCCAGTCGGCCACGGAACTCAAAAAAATCACGCCGTGCTCGTCGGCCAGCATCACCTTGTCGGCGCCTTGCACCCAGCGTTTTTCCAGGTTTTCCAGGTTCAGCTTGACGGTGGCCAGGCCCAGCATGCGGCCATTTTGATAGATGCCGTGGGCAAAGAAGTAGCCGGGTTCGAGGCGCGTCGTGCCGACGCCGTAAAAGCGGCCCGGCGTGCCGCGCAGCGCATCCTGGGCATATGGGCGAAAGGCAATATTGTCGCCGATAAAACTGTCCGGGCGCTGCCAGTTGCTGGCCGCGCGCGTGTTGCCGTCGAGGTTGCTGATAAAGATGGTCGACGACTTGGCCTGGGCATTCATCTGCTCCAGGTAATTGTTGACCGTGTCGATCAGCACCGGGTCTTCCGGGTGCTGCAGCAGGCGGATCACGTCGCGATTCAGTTCCAGCGTCTTGGGCAGGAAATCGTATTTTTCCAGCGCGTTTTCCAGGCTGCTGACATACACCTCCAGGCGCTGCGCGCCGCTGGCTTGCAGCTTGCCGATAGCGATGCGCTCGGTCCAGAAATACACCAGCCAGACGATGGCCAGGCAGGCAGCCAGCACCACGCCCCAGGCCAGGGCCTTGCGGGCCGAACGTTGCGCCAGGCGCTGGCGCCAGGAAAGAGAAGGTGTGCTGCTGTTGGTCATGGTTCGGTGTCAGACTGCAAGAGGCCACAGTATCGCATCAAGGCGTGCGCATAAATGAAAAAAGCCGCCGGAGTGGTCTCCGGCGGCTCTGGCGGGAGCTAGGCGTGATCAGAACAGATGGCGCATGCCAAGGTTGAAGCCGGAGTTGCCGGTACCGTTGTCGGTGGCGTTGCCGACCACGAAGGTGGCGCCGTTCTTGTTGCTGATATGGCCGTAACCGGTGTACAGGTCGCTGCGCTTGGACAGGGCGTAGTAGGCGCCGATGGCCCATTGCTGGGCGTCGCGGTTCAGGTTGCTCTTGTCGTTGTGGCGAATGTAGGAAGCAACCATCTTGGTCGGGCCGAACGGCACGCTCACCCCCAGCAGCAGGTCATTGCTCTTGACACTGGCCAGGGCGCGGTTGTCGGCGTAGCCGAGGTTCGCTTGCGCCACGCCGAAGTCATAGCGCATGGCCAGCAGGCTGTTGCGGGTCTGGTCGGTACCGGCGACGTTTTCCTTGCGGTGATGCGTGACGGTCAAGTTCAGCGGACCGTCGATGTAATGCACGGCGGCGCCCATGCTGCGGTTTTTCTTGTTGTCGTCGGCCACTTCGCCAAAACCGTAGGCCACGTCGGCCGACAGCTTGTTCCAGGTCGGCGTGCTGTACTGCGCCATATTGTCGACACGGATATTGGTGACCATGATGTTCGATGCCGTGCCGGCCAGGCCGATCACGAACGGGTCGGCCACGTCGCGCAGGGCCAGGTAGTACGGCGAGTACTGGCGGCCCAGAGTGACGGTGCCGCCCTTGCCGGACAGGCCCACATACGCCTGGCGGCCGAACAGCAGGCCGCCCTGGCCCGAGGTGCCCGTATCGATATTGAAGCCGCTTTCCAGCACGAACAGGGCAGACAGGCCGTTGCCCAGGTCTTCCTTGCCCTTGAAGCCGATGCGCGAGCCGGAGGCCACGCCGGAAGCGACGCGGGTCAGGCGGTCACCGGCAGCGTCCTTGTCGACAACCAGGCCGGCATCGGCCACGCCGTAGATGGTGACGCTCGATTGCGCCAGGGCGGTGCAGGAAGCACCGAGAGCCAATAAGGTAAACAGGACTTTTTTCATGAAAATCTCTCTATTAGGGGTTAACTACTGATCGCACTGCCCGACTGCTTGTTACTCAACATTGAGATTAAAACAATGGCCCGCTTGTGGCGGGCCATTCTGTTTAAGCCTTCTTAGCGTGGTCTGCTTCGCCCCAATGGCTTTCGGTATTCATGTTGGCGGCATTGGCTGCCGCCGCTTCTTCTTCGGTGGCCAGGCCGCCTTCCCACTTGGCGACGACCGCCGTGGCAACGGCATTGCCGACCGCGTTGGTGGCCGAACGGCCCATGTCGAGGAACTGGTCCACGCCCATCAGCAGCAGCAGGCCCGCTTCCGGAATATTAAATTGCGTCAAGGTGGCGGCAATCACCACCAGCGAGGCGCGCGGCACGCCGGCGATGCCTTTCGAGGTCAGCATCAGCAGCAGCAGCATGGTGATCTGGGTGCCGATCGACAGGTCGATGCCGTAGGCCTGGGCAATGAACAGCACGGCAAAGGTACAGTACATCATCGAGCCGTCCAGGTTGAACGAGTAGCCCAAAGGCATCACGAAGCTGGAGATCTTGCGGTCCACGCCGAACTGGTCGAGCGCCGTCAGCAGTTTCGGATAAGCCGCTTCCGAGCTGGCGGTCGAAAAAGCCAGCAGGAACGGTTCGCGGATCAGGCCGACCAGCTTGAAGATGCGCGGACCGATGACCACAAAACCGGCGCCCACCAGCAATGTCCACAGGCAGATCAGGCCGACATAAAAGCCGCCCATGAATTTGGCGAACGTGACCAGCACGCCCAGGCCATGGGTGGTGACGACCGAGGCCATCGCGGCAAACACCGCCAATGGTGCCAGGTTCATGATGGTGCCGGTGATGCGCAGCATGACTTGCGCCAGCTGGTCGATGACGTTGGTGAGCGCCTTGCCCGATTCGCCCAGGCCAGCCAGGGCGCCGCCGAAGAAGATGGAAAACACCAGCACTTGCAGGATTTCATTGTTGGCCATCGCCTCGATCGGCGACTTCGGTACCAGATGCGTGAAGAAGTCTTTCATGGTGAAAGCGGCGGTCTTCAGATTGGTCGACGCATGCACGTCGGGCAGCGGCAAGCCCAGGTTGGTGCCCAGCTGCATGATATTTGACAGCACCATACCCAGCGCCAGCGACACCAGCGAAGCGACCAGGAACCAGCACATGGCTTTCAGGCCGATACGGCCGGCGGTCTTGCCGTCACCCATGTGGGCGATGCCGACCGTCAGGGTCGAGAACACCAGCAGCGCAATGATCATCTTGATCAGGCGCAGGAAAATATCGGTGACGATGGAAATATTGCCCGCAATTTGCGCGCTGACCTTCTCGTCCGGGAAAGTGGTGTTGCAGGCATAGCCCACCAGAATGCCAAGGATCATGGCAATCAGGATGTACAGGGTTAATGGCCGTTTCTTTTTCATTGCGTGACTCCTCCAGTAAAGCGCCGCTGTGAGCGGATTATAAATAGCGAGCAACTTAAGCTTGGAAGAAATGTTGCCGTAAAACAAGCTCTTGCATGCCAACTTTTTTTTGCTGCAAAGTCACTACATAGCAAAGGATATGCCTGAAAATGACTTTTGGTACAGAACTTATTAAGCGCTTGATTTCAATGTGATTTTTTGTTGTCAGGATGTAGCACCGTGGCGGCTGTTGCGCGAGATATTGGACGCAGCCAGCCTCGGCTGTATGAGTTTTCATACAGTTGCCGCGTCACCAGAAAGACAAGATTATCAGGACCATAAAAAAGGCCCCGCATGAAGCGGGGCCTGTCGATACTGCGGTACTGCCTGCGTCAGGTGCGTCCTAGAACTTGACGTTGGCGCTCAGGCTGAACGAGCGTGGCTGGCCTGGCGTGTAGCGGTAGCCGCTCTTGTTGATTGCTGCCACGTAGGTCTTGTCGGCCAGGTTGTAGGCGTTCAGCTGCAGGTCCAGGTTCTTGTTGACCGTGTAGGTGGCCATCGCGTCAAACACCCAGTACGAATCGATGCGGGCCGGGGTGCCGTAGGCGCCGTCGGTGCCGCGCAGCATTTCACCGACATAACGACCGCCGCCGCCGATCTTCAGGCCGAAGGGCAGGATGTACGAGGTCCAGGCCGTGAATGCCTGTTTCGGCGTGTAGCTGAGGTTGTTGATGCCGCTGGCGGTTACCACGCGGCCCGATTTGACGCTGGTGTTCATGCGGGTGTAGCCGGCGCTGACCAGCCAGTTATGCATGACTTCGCCAACCACACCCAGTTCCACGCCCTGCACGCGCTTTTCGCCCGTCTGGTAGTAGATGGTGGGGATAACCGCGTCTTGTTCCACTTCATTGGTCACCGTGGTCTGGTACAGGGCGGCCGTCAGCGACAGTTTTTGCTTCAGCAAGTCCCACTTGGTGCCGATTTCCTTGGTGGTGGTTTCCTGTGGATCGTAGCTCAGGTTCTGATTGCTGCTGGCGGCCGTGCTCAGGGTGAAGTTGGTGCCTGGCGGCGCTTTCGAGGTCGAGTACAGCGCATACACGCTGCTGTCCGGCGTCGGCTTGTACATGGCCGAGATCTTGCCGTTGTACACGGTGTCGCTCAGCGACAGGCTGCTGCCGATCGGCGTGCCGACCGGAATCAGCTGTGGCTGGTTGGCAGCGGCGGCCGCTTGCAAGGTGATGGCATTGTATTTCGTGTTGAAATGGTCGGCCCGCACGCTGCCACTGATTTGCCATTGATCGTTGAATTTCAGCGTGTCGAACAGATAAAGGCTTTGCGTGTCGATCTGGCCGTCGGTGGTGGCGCCGCTGCGCACTGGCGTGAATACGGCCGTGCTTTCGTTCGGATTCGGGTTATACAGATTGGCCAGCGGAATGGTGCGCGGGTTGGCTGCGGTCGGCACGGCAACGCTGGTGCCCAGGCTGGAGGCGACGTAGCTGTAGTTGGTCTGTTTCTCGGTGGTAAACTCGAAACCGCCGACCAGCGAGTGCTTGACCGCGCCGGTGTCGAACGCAGCGGTGACTGTCGACTGATTGGTCAGGATGGTGTTTTTCTGGTCCTTGATGGTGCGGTTCGAGCGCGCCAGCAGCCAGGTCGACGGATTGCCCGGCACGGCGCCCAGTGCCGCATTATTGGTCACCAGGTTGGCGGAAGAGCCCATAAAGGCCGACAACAGGTAATCCTGCTTGGTCTTGCCCCAGCGCGTGACGTTCTGCAGCTTCACGTTCGGCGAAAAATCGTGATCGACCTTGACGGTAAACATGTCGGCTTTGACCTTGTCATAGTCCGATGCCAGGCCGTAGAAATTCTTCGGATCGACTTTAGGCGCCGAATTGATATAGGTGCGCACCGGAGTCGGGTTGGCAGCAGTCACGCTGGCCGGATTGTCCGGGCCAACGTAACCTGGCAGGCCGATGGTCGGCACGCCGCCGTCGGGCACGTTGTCCTGGTCGACGTGCAGGAAGCTGGCGGTGACGCGGGTCGGTTTGCCCAGGCCAAAGGTGACCGATGGGGCGATCGCCCAGCGCTCGTTCTTGACTTCATCGCGCGCGGCGTTGCCGCTGTCCTGTTTCAGCAGGTTCAGGCGGAAAGCGGTGCCCGAGTCGGTGTCGATCACGCGGTTCCAGTCGGCGGTGGCGCGTTTTTGCTTGCCGCTGCCGACGGTGATCAGCGAATTGATGCTGTTTTCCAGGTTCGGCGTCTTGCTGACCAGGTTGATCGAGCCGGTCGGCGAACCACGGCCACTGTCGGTGCCGGCCGGGCCTTTCAGCACGTCGATCTGTTCGATATTGAATACATCGCGCGAGATCGAGCCGATGTCGCGCACGCCGTCGACGTAGATGCTGCTCGAGGCGTCAAAGCCGCGCATGTAGACCGCGTCGCCGGTATTCGTGTTGCCGTTTTCACCGAGAAAGAAGGTTCCCACGCCTGGCGTATTGCGCAGCGCGTCGGTCAGGGTCAGTGCGCCCTGCTGTTCGATCAGTTCTTTTTTGATCACGACGATGGTTTGCGGCGTATTGACCAGCGCTTCCGTGTATTTTGGCGACGACGCCTTGTCGGCCTTGAAGTCGTTTTCCTTGGCGCCAACGACGGTCACTTCGTTCAGCATCTGTTGCGATGCCTGCGCGCTCTGGCCGGCAGGATCTGCGGCCTGTGCTGCGACGGGCAGCAGCATCACGGCCAGGGCGGCGCCGACATGTTGGTTGAAGCGGGATTGGACGTGCTTGCGGCTCTTGATTGCCATCTTGCTCTCTCGTTATGATCAGGGTAGGTGTCTCTGCCCTGCGCTGCGGCCGCATGCGCACTGGCTGGGAAACGGTGAGTGACATTGTAATAATTTGCCGCGTTTTCGTAAATGAGAATCGTTATCAGTCTCGTTTAAGTCTCGTTAACGCAACGTTTTTTGCGTGCCGAAAAAAATACACTGTGATTTTCCGTGCGGCCTTGCAAACTCGCATGGACTGGTGCTATTACGCACGCTGCGCACGTGAACTTGCGCGAGAGTATGATGAGCAACCCCTCTCTTATTGGTGCTGCATGCTGGAAACTCCCCTTGCCTTTGTTCCCCTGATCGACGTTCCCGTGCCGGCGCCATTGCCGCAGGACACCTTGACCTTCATTTTTCACCGTGGCCGCTTGCTGCTGCGCGTATCGGACCTGTCCTTGCCGTCGGCCGAACAGGTGGCCGTGCTCGGTGTCGACCTGGCGCGCGCCCAACCGGTGGGCCTGTGGCAAGGGCGCTATTGCCAGACGGTCTGGCTCGATGATGAAAGCTTGCCCGACGCCAGCCTGGAATGGCGTGGCCTGCGCTCGCTGTTCAATGTGCTCGACGACGGCTTTGTCGGCCTGGCCAGCCGCGCCGTACAGCTGGCCGAATGGGCGCGCACGCACCGCTACTGCGGCGTGTGCGCCACGCCGATGGTGCGCCTGCCTGGCGAGCGCTGCTTCAAGTGCCTGAGCTGCGGCATGATGGCTTATCCGCGCATTTCGCCGGCCATGATGGTGCTGATCCGCAAGGGCGACCAGGTGTTGCTGGCGATGCACAAGCATTCGCCGTCACAACGCTACAGCCCGCTTGCCGGTTTCCTCGAAGCGGGCGAATCGGTGGAAGAAGCCGTGCACCGCGAAGTGATGGAAGAGGTCGGCTTGCGCGTGCACAATCTGCAATATTTCATGAGCCAGTCATGGCCGTTTCCCCATTCGCTGATGCTGGCGTTTACCGCCGATTACCTCGATGGCGAGATCAGGCTGGACGAAAACGAAATCGCCGAAGCGCGCTGGTTCGGCCCTGGCGATACCTGGCCGGAAGCGACCTCCAGTGTTTCGATCTCGGCGCTGCTGGTGCAGGCGCACCGGCCGCCGCAGCCAGCGTAAAAGCCGGCCGCCCAGGGCAGCCTTCCCAGTTTTCTATATACTTGCGGCAATTGAAAATTTTAGGAAGTTTTAGCATGTCTCAAGAAGAATTTACCGAAGACGACTGGCGCCGGCTGATTACCAGCATCGGCGAAGACCCGCAACGCCCGGGTTTGCTGGAAACCCCGGCGCGCGTCACGAAAGCCTGGAAACACTGGACTTCGGGTTATGGCCAGGATCCGGTCGAATTGCTGAAAGCGTTTGAAGATGGCGCGGAACAGTACAACGAACTGATCGTCGTGCGCGGCATTCCCGTCTACAGCCATTGCGAACACCACTTGGCGCCGTTCTTCGGCAAGGCCACCATCGGGTATGTGCCGAACGGCAAAATCGTCGGCCTGTCGAAACTGACGCGCCTGGTCGATTGCTTCTCGAAACGCCTGCAAGTGCAGGAACGCATGACGATGCAGATCGCCAATGCGCTGATGGAAGTGCTGGAGCCGAAAGCGGTCGGCGTCGTTGTGCGCTGCCGCCACCTGTGCATGGAAAGCCGCGGCATCCGCACGCCGGGCGAAGAAACCATTACCTCGGCCATGCTGGGCGAGTTGCAGCCGAACCTGGCGATGCGCACGGAGTTCCTGGCACTGGCGCGCGAAAGCTGATTTTTACGTCAGATGCAAGCGAAAGGCGGCGCGATGCCGCCTTTTTTGCCTCTATCACCCGCGTTCGGCCAGGTAGCGCGCCGGCGGCTTGCCGACCGCCTTGCGGAACATGGTGACAAAACCGCTGGTGTTTTCATAGCCCAGTTGCAGCGCCACGGCTTTCACGCTATCGCCTTGCGCCAGGCGCTGCAGGGCGATAATCACATGCAATTGCCGGCGCCAGCGGCCCACGCTCATGCCGATTTCCTGCAGCAACAAGCGCGTCATGCTGCGCTCGCTCATGCCGATGCGGCTGGCCCATGCGGCCAACGGTGTCTTGTCGCCAGGGCTGGCCAGCAGCATCGCCGCCAGCTGGCGCAGGCGGGTGTCGCGCGGCATCGGCAGGTGCAAGTCTTGCACGGGGGCGGCCGCCAGTTCATCGAGCAGGGTTGCCACCAGCCGTTCCTGCGCACCGTCGAGCGCAGATGGCACAGGAAAGCCGGCCGCCTTGAAAATCAGCTCGCGCAGCAGCGGCGATACGGCCACTGTGCAGCATTCGGCAGGCAGTTGCGGCGCCTGTTCCATCTCGACGAACAGGCAATAACACTGCGCCTCGCCGGCGCCGCGCGCCGCATGCAGCAAGCCGCCCGGTATCCACACGGCGCACTGCGGCGGCACGATCCAGGTGCCACTGTCCACTTCACAATGAATCACCCCGCGCACGGCGTACAGCAATTGCGCCTTGCGGTGCCGGTGCGGCGCCTGTTCCCATTCGCTGCTGACATGCGCCGCACCCACCGCCAGCACGGGGCGCAGGATGCCATCGACGTCGATATCGATGGGTGCAAGGCCTGGCGAGCCGGTCGAGCTGGCGGAAAACAGCGGAATGGGCATGGTGTCAGGGATTGGCTGGATTGAACAATATTGTGGCTATTTTGTGCAATGACGTCCAGCAGCGCTTGCCGTATCGTGATGTTTTCCGCAGCCTCTTCAACGCCAGACAGCCGCCGCCAGCTCTTGATGAAGGTGCGGGCGCCGGCCATCTACCTTGAAGGAGTCACCATGCTGATCGACAGTTCCACTTTTCCCCTCGTCTGGCTGCGGCGCGATACCGGCGCCGCCGACAGCGACGCCTTGTTCGCGGCGTTCGAGCAATTGCTGCAGCGCCGGCAAGCCTTTGTGCTGCTCAGTGATGCGGGGTTCGACGCTGACGGCCATGAACATGCGCAGGAGGAACGCAAGCGCCTGACCTTGTGGATGAAGAAAAACAAGGCGGCACTGCGCGCCTATATCTGCGGCATGGTGCTGATCGAGCCCAGCGCCGCCAAACGGCTGGCAGGCAAGGCGTTTGCCGTGATGTTCGGCAAGTTCTGGGGCTATCCCCTGCATTTCGGCGACAGCGGCGACGATGCGCTCGATATCGCCCGCAGCCTGCTGCAAGCTTGGTTGCCGCCCAGACAGAGCTGAATCAGTAGCGGTATTCGCTGACCAGGTGTTTGGTAAAATTGTATTTGCTGCCGCCGTCGAGCAAGTCGACCAGGCGCTTCGGCGCCGAAGCCGACATGAAGGCGTCGGCGGCGCCGTCGGTGCTGCGAAACTTCATGCCGGGGCTGAGGATCTGGTTCGCGCCGATTTTCAAATGCTGGAAGCTCTTGGTCTTCTCGTTGTTGAGGATGAAGTGCAGTTCCTGCTTGAAGGTCAGGAACGGGATCTTCAGCCACCAGCCTTCGTCCGTGCCATAGTTGGTCACGCTGGAAAAATGCGTGTTCTTGTCCGTCAGGGTGGGTTTGCCCAGGCGGTCGTTGATGCGTTTCATGGCGTCGTTCTTGGTCATGCGATTCTTTCTTGAGCAGCGTTACAGACGCGCATTCTGCCACAGTTTTCCTTCCCTCCATCTTGTCGCCCTGCCAGCAACGCATTAACAACACCGGCAAAAAATCATTGCTCATGAGCATTGTAAATAAGGCCAGTTCAAGCGTATGCTGGAAACGTCTGATCGGCGCCGCCAGAGTGCCGGCGCCGCCGCATTCCATGCCCGCCATGGAAGCGGGGCAAGCCCATGCCACTGCAAAAATACAAGTAGGAGACACGCATGAATAAACTGTCGTTCAAGCAGAAATTATGGATACCCCTGATTTGCAGCCTGCTGTGTATTTCGATTATCTTTGTCTATAACGCCTTTGAAGTACGCAAGATCCGCATCGAAGAGCGCAGCGCCGACATCACCAACGCGGCCGACCTGGGCCTGGGCGCCGTCAAGATGTTCGGCGAACTGGCCGCCAGCGGCGCTTTGAGCACGGCGGAAGCGCAAAAGCAGGCGCTGGCCGTGATCCGCAGCATGCGCTTCGGCGAAACCGGCTACCTGGCCGTCATCAACCACGAAGCGGTGGTGGTGATGAACCCGGCAGCGCCCAAGACCGATGGCAAGAACATGTCCGACTTCCAGGATGCCAACGGCACTTATCTGTACCGCGACATCGTCGCCGTCGGCAAGAGCGACACGGGCAAGGGTTTTGTGCGCTATTACTTTCCCCGCCCCGGCCAGAAAGTGGCCGAACCCAAGCTGAGCCGCGTGGCCGCCTACAAACCGTGGAACTGGAACATCGTCGTCGGCGTCTATATGGATGATATCGACGCCGCCTTCCGGCAAACCCTGCTGGTGTCGCTGGGCCTGCTGGTGCTGGTCTGCATCTTCCTCGGTGGCGTGGTGGTGGTGATCAACCGCAGCCTGCGCCACGCGCTGGGCGGCGACCCGGAATATGCGGCCGATGTAGCGGCCAAGATCGCCGACAACGACCTCAGCGTTGACGTGCACACCCATGCCAAGGATCGTCACAGCGTGCTGTATGCGATGAAAACCATGCAAGCCAACCTGTCTGCCGCCATCAGCGAAATTCGCCACAGCGCCGAGACCATCGCCACCGCGTCGGGCGAGATCGCCAGCGGCAATATGGACTTGTCAGCGCGCACCGAAATGCAGGCCAGTTCGCTGGAAGAAACCGCCGCATCGATGGAAGAGCTGACCTCGACCGTGACGCAAAACACCGGCAACGCGGTGCAGGCCAACGAGCTGGCCAAATCGGCCTCAGACGTGGCGCGCCAGGGCGGCGCCGTGGTGGCGCAGGTGATCGGCACCATGGACACCATCAATGCCTCGTCGCGCAAGATCGTCGACATTATCGGCGTGATCGACGGCATCGCGTTCCAGACCAATATCCTGGCGCTGAACGCCGCCGTGGAAGCGGCCAGGGCAGGCGAGCAGGGCCGCGGCTTTGCGGTGGTAGCGTCGGAAGTGCGCAACCTGGCGCAACGCTCGGCGGCCGCCGCCAAGGAGATCAAGGCCCTGATCGGCGCCTCGGTCGACAGCATTGCCGCCGGCAGCACCCTGGTGGCGCAGGCGGGCACGACGATGGATCAGGTGGTGGCCAGCGTGTCGCGCGTGACCGACATCATGGCCGACATCACGGCCGCCTCGCATGAGCAAAGCACCGGCATCGGCCATGTGAACCAGGCGATTTCGGAAATGGACTCGGTGACGCAGCAAAATGCGGCGCTGGTTGAGCAGGCGGCGGCCGCGGCCGGCAGCATGCAGGACCAGGCGGCCGTGCTGGCGCAGCTGGTGTCGCGTTTCAAATTGACGGCGCAAGAAGGAAGCGCGCCGCGCCTGGCTGCAGCAAAACCCGCTGCCAGGCTGGCCAAGGCGCCGGTGCGCAAACTGGCCCGCGTGTAGTTATTGCACCGGCGCCGCAGCCTGTGGCGCTGCGGTAAATGTCAGCTGGTCATCGACGATCTCGAATTTGCCGACCGGCTGGCCCAGGTCGGCTTTCGGGTCGTTTTCCATTTCCACCAGGCTGTTGCAGGTATTTGTTTCCGCCTGCCACAACTGGTCGCCCATGCGGATATTCCACACGCCGTCGCCAGCGGCAAACACGTCGACCGTGACCTCGTCGGCCGGCGTGTCGAGCGACAGGGTATGCAGGCGCTGGCATTGCGGCAAATTGGTGGCCATCAACTGGACTTCCACCGTGTCTTGCCAAAAGTAATTCTGCTGGCGGCGCACGGTCAGCGAATGCTCCTGGCCATCGATCATGAAGATGGCGAAATCTTTGACGCAGCCCGACAGCAACAGGCATAGCGAGACGATCAGGAGTTTGCGCATGGTCGGCTTTCGGTGAGGGTTCTCGGGGCAGGCAGTCCCCGGCTTGTTTTCCGCTTACGTGGCATTATATCCATGCGTACCCGTTGCGGCGCGACAATATCGGCGCCGCCTGCCACCCTGACCTGAGAGACCACGATGATCGATCTGTACTATTGGACCACGCCCAACGGGCACAAGGTAACCATGTTCCTGGAAGAAGCGGGCATCCCCTACAACATTATTCCCGTGCATATCGGCAAGGGCGAGCAGTTCACGCCCGAGTTCCTGGCCATCGCGCCGAACAACCGCATTCCGGCGATTGTCGACCAGGCGCCGGAAGATGGTGGCGCGCCGCTGCCGCTGTTTGAATCGGGCGCCATTTTGCAGTATCTGGCCGAGAAAAGCGGTCAATTCCTGCCGTCCGATGTGCGCGGCCGCGCCGAGGTAATGCAGTGGCTGTTCTGGCAAATGGGCGGCCTGGGGCCGATGGCCGGCCAGAACCATCATTTCGTGCAATACGCGCCCGAACCGATCGACTATGCGATCAATCGCTATGTTAACGAGACCAATCGCCTGTACGGCGTGCTGAACAAACGCCTGGCCGACCGTGCCTATGTTGCTGGCGATACCTATACGATCGCCGACATGGCGATCTACCCGTGGATCGTGCCGCACCAGCGCCAGCGCCAGGACCTGGCTGACTTTCCGCACCTGGCACGCTGGTTTGCCGACATTGCCGCCCGTCCGGCCACCGTGCGCGCCTATGCCCGCGCGGCCGCAATCAATCAGCAGCCGACCGTCAGCGGCGACGCGAAAAGCGTGCTGTTCGGGCAAACAGCGAAGTCGCTGGGCTAAGCGTCAGTTGCCGCCTTAGTTGCCACGATAAGTGGAAAACCCGAAAGGGCTGAGCAGCAGCGGAATATGGTAATGCTGGTCGGTCTTTTCGACATGGAACTGCACCGGGATTTCCGGGAAAAACGTCTCCTGTTTCAGCTGCGCATAATGCTCGCCGGTCTTGAACACGATGCGGTAATCGCCCTTTTCAATTGGCTTGTCAGCCGGATACATTTCCGCGATGCGCCCCTGCGCATTGGTCACGCCGCTGGCCAGCTGGCGCCAGTCATTGCCAGTCTTTTGTTCCAGGGTCACGGTCACGCCTTGGGTAGGGGTACCGGTTTGCAGGTCGAGGATATGCACGCTGAGCGGATTGGCGGCCAGGGCGGCGGTGGACAGGCTGGCGATGGCCAGGACGAGGGCGAGTTGCTGCAAGTGTTTCATGGCAGGTCCTTGTTGAGTTATTAAATGGCTGGATCGAGTTCGGGAATGGCGGCCATTGCCGCCTGCGCGCAGGCACGGTCCTGCAGGGCGCCGCCGCCGCCGGCCACGCCGATGGCACCAACGATTTTGCCCTTGGCCGTCAAGGGCACACCGCCGCCAAGCAGCAGCAATTCCGGCAAAGTAGTCAGGTTGGCGGCATCGATGTTGCCGCGCGCATTGGTCGCCAGTGTCTGCGTATCGGTCCTGGTGGACAGCGCCGTGTAAGCCTTGCGCCGGCTCGCTTCGGTGTTGTGCGGACCCACGCCATCGGCGCGCTGCACGCTGACAATATTGCCGCCACGGTCAAGCACGGTGACGACGATGGACTTGCCCTTTGCCTGGCAGGCGGCCATGGCGGCGCCGCTCAGTTGCTGCGCCGCCGCCAGGGTCAGATCGCTGACCTGCTGCAATTGCGCCTGGGCCGGGCCGGCCAATAGTGCCAGCAGGCTGCTGGCAACAAAGTAGTGTTTCATGCGCTGCTCCATGCAAAAATGATGACGCCAGTATGGCCCTCGCCGCCCTACGCGAAGATGATGGCCGCATGACATTTTTATCATCCGCACAGACCGCTGCCGGGCGTAAAATGTTCCATCCTCCCTCATGAAAGCCACCCTCCATGCGTATCCTGGTAATCGAAGACGAACCGAAGACCGGCGACTACCTGTTGCGCGGCCTGGGCGAAGCGGGCTTTGTGGTCAGCCTGGCGCGCAATGGCCGCGACGGCTTGCAGATGGCCGGCGAGGGCGGCTTTGACCTGGTGGTGCTCGACGTCATGCTGCCCATCATGGACGGCTGGCAAGTGCTGCGTTCCTTGCGCCTGCAGGACGGCGGTGCCGATGTGCCGGTGATTTTCCTCACCGCCCGCGACGAAGTGCAGGACCGTGTCAAAGGGCTGGAACTGGGCGCCGACGATTACCTGGTCAAACCGTTCGCGTTCGCCGAACTGGTGGCGCGCATCCGCACCCTGCTGCGGCGCGGCCCGCCGCGTGAGGACGAGGTGATCCGCATCGGCGACATGGAAATCGACGTGATGAAACGCAAGGTCAGCCGGCAAGGCCAGCGCATCACCCTGACGGCAAAAGAATTCGGTTTATTGCACTTGCTGGCGCGGCGCCAGGGCGAAGTGCTGTCGCGCTCGATCATCGCCTCGCAAGTGTGGGACATCAATTTCGAGAGCGACACCAATGTGATCGACGCGGCGATCCGCCGCCTGCGCAGCAAGCTCGACGATCCGTTCGAACCCAAGCTGATCCATACCCTGCGCGGCATGGGTTATGTCTGCGAATTAAGGGCGTCATGAAGCTGGCAGGCGCAAGCCATTCATTGACCTTGCGCGTGACGGCGGTATTCGTGCTGATCGTCGCGCTGGTGTCGGCCGGGCTGGGCGTCCATCTGTACCGCTCGTTCGTGGCCGAAATCGAGCGGCGCGACGATATCCTGTTGCTGGGCAAGCTGCGGCAGATCCAGCAATTGCTGGGCAATGCGGGCACCCTGGACATCATCCGCGAACGGCCGCAATATTTCCGCGACACCATGAGCGGCCAGGAAAATTCCCTGGTGCGCATCGTCCGCGACGACGGCACGCGCCTGATCGACGTCAACCCCCATGGCGAAACCTTGCCGCTGCCCACACCGGTGGCGGTCGATGCGCCGGCGAACAGCAGCGCGATCCATGGCTGGACCAGCCGCGACCGCTATCCGGCGCGCGTGGTGGCGGCCAGCGCGCGCATCGGCCAGCCGGCGCAGATGGCCGATATCACTGTTGCCAGGGTGTATGGCGACCGCAGCGCCATGTTTGCCGCCTACCGCTGGCAAATCGTCATTTCAGTGGCCGTCAGCGCGCTGGTGGCGGCGCTGCTGGCCAGCGCCATGCTGCTGCGCGGCCTGCGTCCCTTGCGCGCGATTGCCGCGCACGCGGCGCTGGTGCGTCCGGGCAAGCTGGAGCAGCAGCTCGACGCGCGCGGCGCGCCGACCGAACTGCTGCCGCTGATCCAGGCGCTGAACGCCATGCTGGCGCGGCTGCAGGAAGGCTATGCGCGCCTGTCGCAGTTTTCGGCTGACCTGGCGCATGAATTTCGCACCCCCGTGACGAACTTGCTGGGGCAAAGCCAGGTGATGCTGGCGCGCCCGCGCAGCAGCGTGGAGTATGAGCAACTGGTGTCGTCAAACGTGGAGGAACTGGAACGCCTGTCGCGCATGATTGACAGCATGCTGTTTCTGGCGCGCGCCCAGCAAGATGAAATGGTGCTGGTCAAGCAGCCGCTGCCAGTGCAGGATGAATTGCTGCGCCTGGCAGACTTTTTCGAAGGCCTGGCCGAAGAGCGCGAGCTGGCGCTGGCCTGCCACGGCAGCGGCGAGGTAGTGGCCGAGCCTCAACTGCTGCGCCGCGCGCTGGGCAATCTGCTGTCGAACGCGATACGCCACGCCGCGCCCGGCAGCACCATCACGCTGCGTTCGCACACCACCACGCAAGGGGTGGAACTGAGCGTCAGCAACCTGGGTCCGGCCATCCCCGCACGCCACCTGCCGCACCTGTTCGACCGCTTCTACCGCGCCGACCCGTCCCGCAGCGATTCGGCCGCCTCTACCGGCCTCGGCCTGGCCATCGTCACCGCCATCATGCAGTTGCATGGCGGCAGCGCCAGCGTGGCGTCAGACGCGGCGGCCACGACGTTCAGCTTGCGGTTTCCTGCTTAAACCCAACTGCAAACACCGGGGTCGGACCCTGAGGGTCCGACCCCAGCCTTTGCCTTTGGGGTAAAAAATCACCCCATCTCCACCAAAAACTCATGCATCCCCGTATGCGCCAGCTGCGCGCAGGCCGGCGCAAAGTGCGGCAGTTGTCCCCACAACAGCGGGTTGCCGACGATATACACGTAATGCTGCGCACGCGTCAGCGCCACGTTCAGCAAGTTTGGCGTACTGGCGGCCCATTGCGCGGCGCCAGGCGTGCTGTCGTCGGCGCCCAGGATCAGCATCACCACGCTTTGCTCCTTGCCCTGGAAGGTATGCACGGTGCCGACCATCTGTTTGGCCCATTGCCGCAGTTCACGTGCCGTGGGCGCCTTGCCGTAACCCAGGCGGCGGTCCCAGTCCAGGTCGACGATGCGTGCGCGCAATTCGTTGCGCACCGCCTTGAATGGCGTGATCAGGTACATCGCTGGCAGCTTGCCGTCGCGGCGGTAGAGCTTGAGCAAAACCTCCAGCACGAAATCGAGTTGCAGCGGCACCACCTGCTTGTAGCTGACGGGGCCGATGGCGTCGATCCAGCGGCTGGGGCCGCGCGTCAGGCCACGGCTGCCGGCCGGCGGCGTCGTGTCACCAAGGCCATACACCATCTTGTCTTCATAGGCGATGGCGTTGGCCAGCGAGAACATCGGTTCGACGCAGCGGCGGTGCACACGCAGGGGGCTGCCGATCCACAGCGGCTGCGGGCCGCTGGCACCGACCAGCGCGCCGTAGCGGTTGGCCTTGTCGGCCAGGGTCTGCACGGAAACACTGCTCGGCGCGTAGCTGCCATCCTGCGTGTGTTCCGACAGCGCCGACAAGCCATGCACCAGGCGCGGCGGCACCGTGAATACCGGTTCGATCTGCAGCGGGTCGCCCACCACCACAGCCCGCCTGGCGCGCCACAGGCTGCCGACCGCCGCTTGCGGCACGGCCTGGCCCGCTTCATCGATAAACAGCCAGCCCAAGGACTCCGCGCCCATGCCCTGGAACTGGCGCGCGAACGAGGCAAACGTGGTCGACACCACCGGCACCACCATGAACAGGCTCTGCCACACCATGGCGATATGCGACTGGTCGTAGGCGCGCTTGTTTTTCAGCAGTTTTGACACCGCCAGCAAGTTGCCGCCAAAGCCGGGGCCGCCTTTCCTGGCCACTTCAGCCAGCCACGCTTCGTGCAGCGCCAGCGCCTTGGCAAACAGGCGCGAGCGCAGGCGCGCCAGCGCCGGCTCATGCCACAGCCCGCCTTTCTGCAAGGCGTCGCCGTCGAGTTCCTGCAAGGTCGCCGGCGAGGCAATGGTGGGGAAACGCAGGCGCGCGCGGCGCAGCATTTCCGTGCTGTCGTCCCATTCGCGTTCGCGCGATTGCTGCGTGCGCAGCGCCACATGCAGGCTGTTGCGGGCCCGCTCGCAGCGCGGCTCCAGTTCACCCTTGAGCAGCAGCTTGATGGCCGAGACGTCGCGCGCGGCCTGGCGCTGCGCCTCGGCATTGGCCAGCACCGCTTCCTTGAACGCGCGCGCCGGCGCGGTGCGGAACAATCGGGCAAAAAAGCCCGGCTGCGTCAACGCTACCAGCCGTTCTTCTTCCAGCAACTCCTTCTTGCTGGCCAAAAGGGTGTCCTGCTGGCTCATGGCGCTGGCCAGCGCCGCGTTGGCCGCTTCCATTTCCACCTCGGCCGCGCGCAGGGTCTCGACGCTGGCGTGCAGGAACTCCTGCTCGCTACAGGTGCCTACCGCCTGCCACAGGGCGGCGTATTGCGCCTGCTCGGCCAGGGCTTTTTCCACCACGTGCTGCGTTTCGCGGAACTCGCGCGCGGCTTGGGCAAAGCCCACGCCCTGGTAGCTGGTCAGCCACTGGCGGATATTCTGCGTGTTCGGCGTCTTGCGCGGCGTGGTCTTGTCCCAGTCGTCATCATAGAAATTGCTGATGAAACGGCGGCGGTTGCTGCTGTTGCCCAGCGCGCAGGAAATCATGCCCCACGGCGTGTCTTCCTCGGCCAGCAGGCGGTTGGCGCCATTGCCGTCGGCTGCCACGCGGCGCGCCACGCTGTCGAGGTAGCGGGTGCGCGCCCATTCCTTGCCCAGCTGTTTCGGTTTCGGCAAATCGCCGGAGATATTTTCCACCGCCGCATTGTTCGACGAGGCCACCACCATTTCAAAACCCGTCAGTTCGGGCCGCAGGCGGGCAATCGTGATCGGGTCGCGCACGCCTTCAAAAGCGATGGCCACCTTGCCGATAAAGGCGTCGGCGGCGCGGTCCAGGCAGGCCAGCACGCTGGCGCGTCGTACGATATTGTCGGCAAACAGCTCGCGCAGCAGGGTGGTCTTGCCGGTGCCGGGCGGCCCGTTGACGGAAAAGATGCCGCGATCAAGCAGCCCCGTGCGCGCACCATGGATGGCGAACTGCTGCATCAGGCTCAGCGCATAGTTCGAGTCTTCCAGCCAGTGGCCGCGGTTCATGTTGGCAGGGTTCAGCATCGCCGCCAGCGCCTGGCGTCCGGCCGGGCTGTACAGGTCGATGCGCTCGGCCTGCGCCAGCGGCGTCAGGTAGGCCGCCAGGGTGGGCGAAATCTTGCCGCCGCGCAGGGTGCGGATGATCTGTTCCAGGTCGTCCAGGTAAAAACTGTTCAGGATATCGATGCTCGGTTCGACCGGGTCGCCGAAATCGAGCACGCGGTTTTCCACCGCCTCCACGCCCGGCAACAGCGTTTCCTTGGGCGGGCGTTTCTTGCGCGTGCGTATTTCCAGCACCGCCAGCGGCTGCGCCGACGACGGATGGAAATTGGCCCAGTCCATGAACAAATGGGCCAGCGCGGCGATTTCCGTGCCGGACAGCGGCGCCGACACATTGCCGGCCTCGTCCGTCACGGTGGCGGGCGTGCGCGCGGCGGCAAAGTTGCGCAGGCTGTCCTGCAGCGCCAGCTGGCTGTCGCCATACGCATCCAGGGTCAGGTGCGACCAGTCGGCGCTGCGCGGCCGGCCCAGCGCCCACGGCAGGGTCGATACCGACACCGGATCGAACTGCGGCTCGCCCAGCGAGTTCAGGCTCAAACGGGCAAAGCACGAGCGGCCGGCAAGTTCCGTTTTTTCCGCTTCGGCGATGGTTTCCGCGCCGGTGGCGGGCAACACCTTGTTGATCTCGGCCTTGTCGAACACGCCCAGGAACAGGGAAAAGCCGTCGATCTCGCGGTCCGGGCCGGCGGGCAATTGCGTAAAGAACTGCGGCGACCATTGCGCCAGCTGTTCACGATGAAGGAGACGCACGGTGGACTGGTCTTCAACTTCCGTGATTTGATTCAGGTCAAACGGTATAAAAAATTCGATCTTGTGCCAATACTCCAGGATAGCCAGGAGGCGCTGCTGTTCTGCCTGATTCATGATGACCAATATTTTGTAAAGCGAGCGGCGATTGTAAAGCGTATGCGCGGTGCGTGTTTTACGCTTTCGTGCATTTGCGCCATTGCCTCACAAAAAAAACCGTTGTTCTGGACGAAAAAAAGCCAGGCGGAAACTTCTTGCCTGGCTTTTCCTGGAACAGTGATCGTCAATCGCTTAAAACTCTTCCCACTCGCTGTCTTTGGACTGCGCTGGCGCGCTGGCGCCATTTGCCACGGCCTTGCGCTGCGGACGCTGCAATGGCGCGCGCGCTGGCGCTGCCTTGGCGGGCGTGCGGCTGCGCGCCACGGCCAGCTTGGGCGACGCTACTGCATGGCCGGTCTTGAAGAAACCCACCACATGGGCCAGTTCGCCGGCCTGTTCCTGCATGCTTTGCGAGGCCGCCGCCGCTTCTTCGACCAGCGCCGCATTCTGCTGCGTCACTTCATCCATCTGCGCGATCGCCATGTTGATCTGCTCGATGCCCAGGGTCTGCTCATGCGTGGCGGAAGTGATTTCGCCCATGATGTCGGTCACACGCACGATGCTGTCGACGATGTCGCCCATGGTCTGGCCCGCTTCATTGACCAGGCGTGAGCCGGTGTCCACGTTGGCCACCGAGGCGGCGATCAGTTCCTTGATTTCCTTGGCCGCGCCCGCGCTGCGCTGGGCCAGGTTGCGCACTTCGCTGGCGACCACCGCAAAGCCGCGGCCCTGTTCGCCGGCGCGCGCCGCTTCCACTGCCGCATTGAGCGCCAGGATATTGGTCTGGAAAGCGATGCCGTCGATCACGCCGATAATGTCGACGATCTTTTTGGACGACGCATTGATGGTGCCCATGGTGTCGACCACCTGCGAGACGATATTGCCGCCACGCACAGCCACTTCCGACGCGCTTTTTGCCAGCTGGTTGGCCTGGCGCGCATTGTCGGCATTCTGTTTCACGGTCGAGGTCAGCTCTTCCATCGCCGACGCCGTTTCTTCCAGCGAACTGGCCTGCTCTTCGGTGCGCGACGACAGGTCGAGGTTGCCGGCGGCAATTTCGCTCGACGCCGTGGCGATCGCATCCGTGCCGTGGCGCACTTGTCCCACCACGTCCAGCAAGCCGTCGTTCATGGCTTTCAGCGCGCCCAGCAAGCGGCCCGTTTCATCGCTGGAATTGACGATGATCTGCGACGACAGATCGCCCGACGCCACGGTTTCGGCCACGCTGACGGCCGCATTGATCGGGCGGGTGATCGAACGCGTGATGATCCACGCCACGAAGGCGCCCAGCAGCAGGGCCACGCAGCCCAGGCCCAGCATGGACGCCTGCGCCTTTTCGCTCAGCGCTTCGGCGTCATCGGCCGCCTGGTTTGCCTGCTGCGCCTCATAGGCCACCAGGCTGTCGAGCGCGACCAGTACATTGTTCAGGCTCGGCGCCGCCTGCTGGGTCAAAAAGGCGATGGCTTCTTCGGTCTGGCCCGCCTTGCGCAGTTCCACTACCTTGTTGTTCATCGGCGCGCCGGTTTTCAGCGCCGCGTCCAGCTGGCTCATCAATGCCGCTTCCTTGTCGGTTGAAACCATCTTTTGCAGCACTTCCTTGGCCGCGCCATATTTCTTGCGCGCTTCGCCGATCTTGTTCAGCTGTGCCTGCATCAGCGCGTCGGTCGGCGCCACCACCACGCTGGTGATCGCCAGCGTAATGCTGCGCACGTTGTCGCTCATGGTGTTGGCAGCGGCCATCTTGACGTTCTTGTCGGCGACGATATCGTGGGTGCGCGCGCTCAGCTGGCCCATTGAGTACAGGCCGACCAGCAGCACGGCCACCAGCAAGCCGAGAACGACAGCAAAGCCGATGCCGAGGCGGGTACCGATTTTGAATTGTGTGAGTGACATTGATTGCTTTCGTGTGTGCGGAAAAATTACAGCTCAGGTTGCTACGGGTTAGTACTTAGCGCAGCGAGGCAGTAATTGTTCCTCAAAATTCCACACGGCAATACAAAAAACTGTATCAAGTTACAAAAAAAGCAGCTCCTGAAACAAGTTGTCGTGTGGAAACAACGCAAGCTGCTATCTAAGCGAACTCAGCCTTTTGGAAACAGATGTGCTACCAGAAAATCAATGAAAGCGCGCAGTTTGGGCGACATGTTCCGGCTACCTGGCCATAAGATATGGAAAGGCGCCGCATGCCGAGCATGTTCTGCCAATACCGGTTGCAAGCGGCCCGCCTCGCGCGCGGCGCGCGCGGCAAAGTCGGGCAGGGCTGCAATGCCCAGGCCGCTCTCGGCAAAATGCAGCAGGGTGTCCACGCTGTTGCAGCTGAGACTGGCGGGCAGGCCGGCCGCCAGCAAGGCGCTCCAGTCTGCCAGCGGCCAGGCTTCGATCTTGCCGCTGCTGGGAAACTTGTACAGCAGGCAGTTGTGCTGCGCCAGTTCAAACGGCTGGGCCGGCACGCCATGTTCGGCCAGGTAGGCGGGAGAGGCCACCAGCTGCAGATGAAACTGGCCCAGCAGCCGGCTCATCAGCCGGCTGTCGGCGCTGTCGCCGGCGCGCACCACGGCGTCGTAGCCTTCCTCGACCAGGTCCACGCGGCGGTTGCTGAAATCGAGATCGAGTTCCACCAGCGGATGGGGGCGCGCAAACGCGGCCAGCACCGGGTTGAGCAGCTCGCCCACCAGCGGCATGCTGACGCGCAGCCGCCCGCGCGGCGCGCTCTTGCAGCTCGACAGTTCCAGTTCGGCCGCCTCGATTTCCCCCAGGATGCGCCGGCAGCGTGCCAGGAATATCGTTCCCTCGCTGGTCAGCGCAATGCTGCGCGTGCTGCGGTGAAACAGGCGCACGCCCAGGCGTTCCTCCAGCCGCGCAATGCTCTTGCCGATGGCCGACGCCGAAATGCCCAGGGCGCGCCCGGCTGCCACGAAGCTGCGCGTATCGGCCGCTTGCACAAAAGCCGTCAAACCCGCCAGATTGTCCATGGTGTTCTTTCGATTGCGGACGCCAACGTCCGCTCAGACAGAAACTATAGCCTGTTTTTCTTTGATCCTGGCCGCCTTACGCTAGGCCTTCTCTTTGAAAGGCTGGATCATGACATGTGACTTTTCTGCCGCGCCCCTGGCGGCGCGTATCGATACCCTGCTGGGCACCGTGCTGCATGAGCAGCGCCTGGCGGGCGCCGTGGTGCTGGTGCGCCACCAGGGCCGCGAACTGTACCGCCGCGCGGCCGGCCATCTGGACCGCGAAGCGGCCATGCCCATGCGCGACGACGCACTGTTCCGCCTGGCTTCGGTCAGCAAACCCATCGTCTCGACGGCGGCGCTGGTGCTGGTGGGGCAGGGCCGCTTGCAGCTGGATGACCTGGTGGCGCGATGGCTGCCGTACTTCCGGCCACGCCAGCCCGATGGCCAGGTGGCGGCCATCACCGTGCGCCAGCTGCTGACGCACACGGCTGGCCTCGACTACGGCTTTTTCCAGCCGCCGGGCGGCCCGTATGCGCAAGCGGGCGTGTCCGACGGCATGGATGCGTCACCCGTTTCGCTGCAGGACAATCTGCGCCGTATCGCCAGCGTGCCGCTGGCGTTTGCGCCGGGCGAGCGCTGGGCCTATTCGATCGCCACCGATGTGCTGGGCGCCGTGATCGAGCAGGCGGCCGGCATGCCTTTGGTGCAGGCGGTGCGGCAACTGGTGACGCGGCCTTTGGCCATGCACGACACCGGCTTTGTCACCGTCGATTCCGCACGCCTGGCGGTGGCCTATGCCGACCGCGTGGCAGGGCAGGCGCAGCCGCGCCGCCTGCACGACACGGGCGACGATCATCTGCCGTTTCTCGACGGCATGGCCGGTTTCAGCCTGTCACCGGCGCGCGCTCTGAACCCTGCCGCGTATGCCTCTGGCGGAGCCGGCATGGTCGGCTCGGCGCCGGACTTCATGCGCCTGCTGGAAACCTTGCGCCTGGGTGGCGCACCGTTGTTGCCGCCAGGCTTGGCCAGCGAGATGGGCCGCAGCCATACCGGCAGCCTTGAGCTGCCTTTCTGGCCCGGCCGCGGCTTTGGCCTGGGCTTTACCGTGCTGACCGATCCGCTGGCGGCGGCCACGCCGGAAAGCATCGGCTCCTGGCGCATGGGCGGCACCTATGGCCATTCGTGGTTTGTCGATCCGCTGCGCGAACTGTCGGTGGTGGCGTTGACCAATACGGCGCTCGAAGGCATGGCCGGACCATTTGTGGGGCAATTGTGCCGCGCCGTGTATGGCAAGGAGCCGGCATGAGCCGCCCGCATCCCGTCATCTTCCTCGCGCTGGGCCTGTTCGGCGTGTATTGCATCGAGTTCGGCGTGGTGGGCATCTTGCCCTTGATCATGCAGCGCTTCGGCGTGACAGCCAGCCGCGCCGGCATGCTGGTGGGGCTGTTCGCGCTGGTAATTGCTGCGGCCGGCCCGTTCCTGGTGCTGCTGGCCACGCGCTGGCGCCGCAAGCCGGTATTGATGGTGTCGCTGTGCGTGTTTGCGCTGGCCAGCGTGGCGTCGGCGTTTGCGCCGCGCTTCGAATGGCTGCTGGCGCTGCGCGTGGTGCCGGCCCTGTTCCACCCGGTGTATTTTTCGCTGGCGATGGTGGCGGCCGCTGCCCTGTACCGGCCGCAGGAATCCGCGCGCGCCAGCGCCCATGCGTTCACGGGTACCAGCATGGGCATGGTGCTGGGCATTCCTTTGACCACCTGGATCGCGGCGCGGCATGGCTACGAAGCATCGTTCCTGGCCTGCGCCGCCGTCAATCTGCTCGCTGCGCTGGGGCTGTATCGGTTCCTGCCCGATACGCCACGCAGCGCGCCGCTGGCCTATGGCCGCCAGCTGGCGATCCTGCGCAAGCCCGCGCTGTGGTTGAATATTATTGCCGCCATGCTGGTGTTTGCCGCCATGTTTTCCGTGTATGCCTATGCTGCCGCCTATTTGCAGGAAGTGGCCGGCTTGACGGCGCGCCAGACCGGGCTGTTGCTGCTGGTGTTCGGCGTCGGTGGCGTGGCCGGCAACCTGCTGGCGGGGCGGCTGCTGGGGCGCCATCTGCTGCGCACGGTGCTGCTGCAGCCATTATTGCTGTGCCTGGCTTATGGGCTGCTGTACCGTTACGCGCAGGCGGGCGGCTGGTCCATCGCGGTGCTGGCGCTGTTCTGGGGGGCGGCCCATACGAGCGGGCTGATCGTCACGCAAATGTGGCTCAGTTCCGAAGCGCGCGAAGCACCGGCGTTTGCCATCGGCGTGTATATCGCCGCCATCAACCTGGGCGTGACGGTGGGCGCGCTGGCGGGCGGTGCAGCGATTGCCCGCTACGGCATGCAGGGCGCGCTGGCCAGCGGCGTGCTGCTGGCGGTGCTGGCGCTGGCCGTCATCGGGCTGAAAGCGGTGCTGTACCGCGCGCCGTCATTGCAGGTGGTTGGGGATGCACACCAGTAAATCCGTATCGCCGATGTCCACGCCAGCCTGCGACAGCAAGGTCGTCGCCTGGCCGCGGTGATGCGTCTGGTGGTTAAAAAAGTGCATCAGCAGCGCAAAGAAGGGACGCCGGTTCTCGCCACGGCTGTTGCGGTAGTCGAGCAAATGGTCGAGGTCGTCTTCCGTGATCGAGGCGGCCCAGTCGACAATCACCTGGTCGAGCCATTGGCGGTGCGCCTGCATCGCTGCGAAGTCGTCGAACAGCGGCTGCGTCAGCGAGGCGGGCGGCGTGATGGCGCGGACCGGGTCGAGCAGGGGAAACCCGGCCGGGTGTTTTGCATGGCGCTGCAGCCACAGGGTGTCGGCCACCATGATGTGGTTGAGCGTGCCCAGCAGCGAGCCGAAGAAGGCGCCCCGGTCGTGCCGCAGTTCGTCAAGCGGCAGGCCAGCGGCCGCCGCGTAGACCTTGGCGTTCATCCACTGGTTGTACTCGGCCATCATGCAGATGTGGGCGCAGCGGCTCATGGGTTGTCTCCGGTTAAACAGATTTCAAAAAGGCCCGTATGCCGGCCAGCAGCATTTCGATCGCCATCGCAGTCAGGATCAGACCCATCAGGCGCTCGAACGCCGTCATGACCCTTGGCCCCAGCGCGCGCTGCAAACGCTCGGCGCTCAGGAATACCACCAGCCACACCAATGCTACCGCAGTCAGGCCGGCCACATGGGCGATCACTTCATCGATTTCGTGCGATGAAAACAGCAGCACCGTGGCCAGCGCCGACGGACCGGCCAGCGCGGGGATCGCCAGCGGCACGATAAACGGTTCGCCGTCGATGTCATGGTCGCTATTGCCATTCGATGGCTGCGGAAATACCATGCGCATGGCGATCAGGAACAGGATCACGCCGCCGCCGATGCGCAGCGCGATTTCCGACAGCTGCATGGCTTTCAGGAAATGGCGGCCGAAAAACATGAACAGCAGCAGGATGCCGAAAGCAATCGCGCATTCGCGCACCACCACCTTCCAGCGCCGCTCGACGGGCACGCTTTTCAGGGCATTGACGAACAGGGACACGTTGCCGAACGGGTCGGTCACAAGCAACAGCAGGATAAAAGTCTGGAAGAAATTCTGGGTCATGTCAGTGTTGGTAGGGTTGCCAGCCGGTATAGACAACTTCGGCTATAAGGCGTGCGATGATAACAAGCCGGCTCGCAATCGCCCATGATTATTGATGCATAGCAGCATTTTTTTTGACCGCTGTTGGCGCCGTGCGATAAAAGTCGGTGGGCGTGGTGCCAAAGTGCTTTTTGAACATCGCCGCAAAGGCGCTCTGGCTGGTATAGCCATTATCCATCGCCACATCAATCACCTTGGCGCCATGCGCCAGCTGTTCCAGCGCCCGCAGCAGCCGCGCCTGCTGGCGCCAGTGGCCGAAGCGCATGCCTGTCTGCTTCTGGAACAGGCGGTGCAGGCTGCGCTCGGTAATGTCCAGCTGCTGCGCCCAGTGCGCCACTGTCAGCTGTTCGCCGGGGTCTTGCATCAGGCGCTCGCAAATGCCGCGCAGCCGTGCGTCCAGCGGCAGAGGCAGATACAAGGGCAGCACCGGCAGGCTGTCGAGTTCGTGCAGCAGCAGTTGCAGCAGGTGCCAGTCGCGCCCGCCATCGGCAAAATCGGGCGCGATATCGACCGCCGCCACGATCAGCTGGCGCAATAGAGGGGTGATCTCCAGCACGCAGCTGTGGCGCGGCAGCAGCGGCGAATTGGCGCAGTTGACGAACACGGTGCGCATCCTGACGTTGCCACTCATGCGTATCTGGTGTTCCACGCCGGGCCGCAGCCATACGCCGCGCGTGGGCGGCACCACCCAGCGCCCATCTTGGGTGGCGATGGTCATCACGCCGTCGATGGCGTAAATCAGCTGCGCGTGCGTGTGGCGGTGCACGGAAATCACATGGCCATGTGCGTAGTCGATGGCCAGCGCCATGGCGCGCGCGGTGACCGGCAGCAGTTCCTGATAATCGGCTTGCATGTGGATGGGGCATTTTTGCGATAGGTGCAGGCATATTAGCGCGAGAAGGCGCGGCGCGCCTGCGGCATGATGGTTTTCAGTACCTGAACCCGGCAAAAGCTGGGGTCGGACCCTGAGGGTCCGACCCCGGAATTTGCTTCTGGGTTAAGGAAGACACCAACTTGACGCGCAATCAGTCCAAGGAAACCCCGCATGCCACACGACAAAATCCACCCCCACCATTACCTGTATCCCCTCGCCGCCATGCTCTTGTGGGCCGGCAATGTGGTGGTCTCGAAACTGGCCGCTGCCAGCATCGCCCCCACCGCCATCACTTTTTACCGCCTGGTGCTGGTGCTGCTGCTGATGACGCCGTTTGTTGCGCGCCCGCTGTGGCGCAACCGCGTGGCGATCCGCCGCCACTGGTGGCAGCTGGCGCTGTGCGGCCTGATGTCGATGGCGCTGTTCCAGAGCCTGTCGTATCGCGCGGCGGAGTCCACCACCGCCACCAATATGGCCATCGTCACGGCGCTGGCACCCTTGATGACGGCGATCCTCAGCGTGCTGCTGCTGGGCGAGCAACTGACCTTGGGCATGGCGGCGGGCGGCGTGCTGTCGTTTGGCGGCCTGCTGTACCTGGTAGGGCGCGGCGACATGCTGGTGCTGCTGCATGAAGGCATGCATGCGGGCGACGCGCTGATGCTGCTGGCCTGCCTGGTGTTTGCCCTGTACGGCGTGCTGCTGCGCCGCTGGCGCCTGGCCGTGCCCGCCTGGCAATCGATCTACTGCCAGGCCTGGGCCGCGCTGCTGTGCATGCTGCCGTTTTTCCTGCGCCTGCCCGCCGGCAGCGCGCCCCTGAACGGCGCCACCTTGCCGCTGATCGCCTATGCCGGCATCGGTTCGTCCATCGTGCTGTCGTATTTGTGGATCGAAGGCGTAAAACTGCTGGGGCCGAACCGCTGCAGCATATTCGTCAACCTGCTGCCGATCCTGACGGCCTTGCTGGCCATCGTCTGGCTGCACGACAGCTTGCAGCCGTTTCACCTGATCGGCGGCGGCGTGTCGCTGCTGGGCGTTCTGCTGGCACAGACGGTGCAGCGGCCCTTGTTCGTGCGCGGCAAGCTGAATTCTCCAGCATAAGGCTCTGACAACATTACGCAAAAAAACATCACGCTTTGGTGATAAAGCGTGATTTTTCGTCCGATATGTTGCTACTCATAAATTTTCCCTGTAGTCTTGCAATCAAGAAATAACTTCGCGCGATAACCCTTCTGTTCTCGCGCATCTCTTCTGATATGAGTGGGCCGCCTTTCCCCTGCCGCCGCACAACACTCCGTCACTTGCATACCCATACAACCGTTACGTCATGAAGCCGGCGATCCGCAAGGATAAGCGCCCTCATGCAGCGTATCTATCAAGGAAAATTTATGTTCTCCAAACTTACCATCAAACTGCGCCTGATCGCGACCATGACCGTGCTCGGCGTGCTGATCGCCGTGCTGGGCGTCATGAGCATCACCGGCCTGAAATCGGCCAACAACACCTTGAACGACGTCTACAGCAATCAGCTGGCGTCCACGCAAGCCATCGGCGAATCGCAGATCTTTCTGGGCCGCTCGCGCTTCACGATAGACCGCGCCGTGGTGCATCCGGAAGCGGCCGATGCCAAGGATATTGTCACCCGCGCCGAGCAGTTCATCGAGTCGTCGAACAAGTCCTGGAAAGTCTACCTGGCGCTGTCGCAAAGCCCGGAAGAAAAAATCTTGTCCGACGACATGGACAAGAAGCGCAGCGATTACATCAACAACGGCCTGCTGGCCCTGGGCAAGGCCCTGCGCGAAGGCAAGGCGGAGCAGGCCGACGCGCTGATGATGACGGGCATGACGCCGCTGTACCGCGCGATGGACGCGGCGGCTGAAAAGCTGACCCAGTTCCAGATCACGTCGGCTGCCAATATGTATGCCGGCAGCCAGGCCCAATACGATACCCAGGTGGCGATGGCAATAGCCGGCCTGGTGATCGGCCTGCTGCTGATCGTTATTTCCAGCATCTTGCTGCTGCGCGCCATTTTCCGTCCGCTGGACCAGGCGCTGCGCCATTTTGACGCGATTTCCGACGGCAACCTGGCCAACGACATCGTCATCGAGCGCCAGGATGAAATGGGCGCCTTGCTGGGTGGCTTGCAGCAGATGCAAGACCGCTTGTCGACCACCGTGCGCGGCGTACGCGACGGCAGCGGCGCGATCGCCACCGCCAGCAATGAAATTGCCTCGGGCAACCTGGATTTGTCGAGCCGCACCGAACAGCAGGCGTCGAGCCTGGAAGAAACCGCGTCCTCGCTGGAAGAGCTGACCTCGACCGTAAAACAAAATTCGGATAACGCGCGCCAGGCCAACCAATTGGCCGTGTCCGCCTCGGACGTGGCCGTCAAGGGCGGCGCACTGGTGGCGCAGGTGATCACCACCATGGGCACCATCAGCGACTCGTCGAAACAGATCGCCGACATTATCGGCGTGATCGACGGCATTGCCTTCCAGACCAATATCCTGGCGCTGAATGCGGCAGTGGAAGCGGCGCGTGCGGGCGAGCAGGGCCGTGGCTTTGCGGTGGTCGCTACCGAAGTGCGCAACCTGGCGCATCGCTCGGCCAGTGCCGCGAAAGACATCAAGCAGCTGATCGAAGCGTCGGTGCAGAACGTGGGCACCGGCAGCGACCTGGTGACGCAGACTGGCACCACCATGGACGAAATCGTTGCCAGCATCCGCCGCGTGACCGACATCATGGGCGAGATCAGCGCCGCCGGCCGCGAGCAGGAACTGGGCATCAACCAGATCAACCAGGCCGTGGCCGAAATGGACACCGTCACGCAGCAAAATGCCGCGCTGGTGGAAGAAGCAGCCGCCGCCTCCGAGTCGATGCAGGAACAAGCGGCGGCGCTGGCCGAAATGGTCAGCCGCTTCAAGCTCGATGCGAACCACAGCGCGCCGGCCGTCCAGCCGGTGCTGCGCAAACCGGTAGTGGCCGCTGCCAGGCCGGCGGCTGTCAAGCCGGCGTTGAAACTGGCCAAGCCTGTGGTGGCGGCCGCTGCCGCCAAGCCGCGTCCATCAAAACCTGCGGCCGACAGCAGCGGCGAGTGGGAAGAGTTTTAAGTTATAAATCGAGCGCGGTAGTGTTGCGCTGCTCCAGCAGCAGCGCAGCCTCCGCCGCCGCCCTGGCGCGCGCCGCCTCGGCCGCCAGCTCCGCTTTCTCATGCGCATCATGGCGTGCCTGCAAGGCCGCCCTGGCGCGCACGAACACAATCTTGATCGCTGCCATCACCGGCACCGACAAAAAGATCCCCACCACGCCACCCAGCTGGTCGCCAGCGAGCAAACCGACGATCACCATCAGCGGCGACACTTCCACGCCTTCGCTCATCAGGTAAGGATTGAGCACGTAATCCTGGAACAGGCGGTAGGCGGCAATAAAGCCGATCAGCCAGAACACGTGTTCAAAACCGCTGAAACCGGCCACCACCACTGCGATCACGGCAGCACCCAGCGGGCCGGCAAACGGAATGAATTCCAGCAGCGCGGCAGCACCGGCCAGCAGCAAGCCATACGGCACGCCCATCAGCGAAAACGCCACGCTGTACGAAATGAAGGTGGCGATCGACAGCAGCAGCAAGGCGCGCACATAGCGTGACAGCAGCACATCGAGGTCGTCGATAATGGCGCCCCACAGCTTTTTGTTCGGGCGGTTCAACAGCGACAGCAAGCCGTCGCGCATGTCCGGGCCTTCCTTGATCAGCAAAAAGCTCAGCACCGGCACCAGCACCAGGTAGATCAGGTTGCTGGCCGCATGCATTACCGTCAGCCCCAGTTCCTTGGCCAGCGGCATCGCCTGCCCGTTCTCGCCGCTCAGCTGCGTCTGCATGAAGGACAGCAGGCGCGCACGCAGCGGCTCCATGAATTCGGGCAGCGGAATGCGCTCGGCAAAGTTGTTCCCCTTGAGCAGGGTCGGCAACTGGTCGCTGAGCTTGATCGCCTCGTCCTCGATGCGCGCCCCGAAAATCGAGCCCAGTATGGCCACCAGCAAGATCACCACCAGGAACACGATGCCGATATTGGCCGTGCGCGGCAGGCGTTTCGGCCCATAGCGTTCCAGCAGCCCGATCAGCGGATACACCA
The DNA here is from genome assembly GCF_057291295.1 of Janthinobacterium sp. 1L-D-8-B-C4. NCBI lineage: Bacteria > Pseudomonadati > Pseudomonadota > Betaproteobacteria > Burkholderiales > Oxalobacteraceae > Janthinobacterium > Janthinobacterium sp. 1L-D-8-B-C4. The sequence continues at coordinate 44,438 of NZ_JBXAVX010000015.1, read as the reverse complement.
AGTAGCTGAAGAACACCGCAAACACCACCACGATCAAGGTCGACGACACCTTGTAGATAATGAACAGCAAGAAAGCGACGATAAACGCCGTCCACACCATCTTGGCGACGCGTAAGTTAAAACCGAACATAGAAGGTCCTTGGAGAGAGAGCTACCCAGGCTTTGCTGGGCCTGGATACGACGAGGTGCGCAAGGCAGGGGCAGGGCGTGGCGGCACGGCAATAAATCATACCGCAAAATGCCAAAATGCCACTTTCATTTACGTCAGGGCAATTTTACCCGGCAACGGCTTTGCGGCTGTGGGCCTGCCATGATTGCTGCGCGCACTGGCGTATTCTTGGGTGGCCCTGGAAACTTCCATATTCGCGTACGATCCCCTGATGAAAACCTTTTTCTACGCAACCGCCGGTTTTGCCATCGCCAGCATCATCGCCTGGGGCGGGCTACTTTGCTGGGGCGCGATCTTTCTTGAGCAAGGCGATAGTTACTGGGACCGCACGCCGTATGCTGCCGAGGTTTTCTGTGCAGTGTGGCTGGGCTTCGCCATCGTGACAGCCGCGTTGGCCGCGCGATGGCGTCGCCGGCCATCAAGCTGAGAGCTTACTTGCCGCGCCAGCTGGCGATATTGATGAACACGCCGTCTTCCTTGCCCTGTTCGCGCAAGGTCACCTTGTAGCGCCCGCCCGCATAGTTGCCGCTGAAGATCACCTTGCCGCCTTGTTCCTTGACCTGCGCGCCCTTGGTCAGCTCGGCATACATCTTGACCAGCGATTCCAGAGTGGCATAGCTGCGCAGCGTGATGTCGGCATCGGGCATGCGCTCGCCACCGGCCGCAGCCGCTTCCGACGCCGTGCGCATCGGCATGCCAGCCAGGCCTGCCGGCGCGATGATCTTGCCACCGCTGGAACTGCTGTTAAATTCGCTTTCCGGCAGCAGCAATGGTTTCAGGATGGCAGGAAAACGCGGCGGCACATCACGCACTTGCCAGCCCGGCTTGCCTGGTTCGCCAACGAAATACTCCACCGTCGCAATTTTCTGCCGCTCTTCCGGCTCGGCCAGGTCCAGCGGGGACGGCAGCTGCCGCGCCCACACCAGCAGGGGCGCCGCCACGCCTTGCTGTACGCCGGCAGGCAAAAACACCGTCAGCACCGCTTGCGTATCGGGCAGGCAAACCGGCGCCGCATCGCCAACGGCCGGCTGGCAATGTCCATTGACCAGACCCAGCGCCTGCATCTTGCGCTGCGCATCGAACAGCACGGCGGCGCGCTGCGCACCGCGCGTCTCGGGATTGATGGAGGCCAGCACCATGCGCCCGTCTGGCAAGGCGGTGTGCGTGATATCAAACTGCGACCGCAGACTGTCGAGCACCTGGCGCGCAATCAGCGTGCCGCCAGCCGTGTAATTGCCACGCGCATAGCCCACCATCTTGATCACATCAGCCCGCAGCATCGGCTCCTCGCTCAAGCGCCCCGGTGCCGACTCCACAGTCTTGGTCGCGGCCACGAAAGCGGCATCATCAAACAGCACATCTTGCGCCATCGCCGACAGTGGTGCGGACAGGGCCGCGCACAGCGACAGCATGAGGACAGTGGTTTTTGCTGGAGAGTTCAATGATGTTCCTTGTCTAGACGCCACGCCGGGCCATGTGCCGGCATGCGCGGGGCGACATCTTAGCATTTCAGGAACAATTTTCTTTTGATAAGCATGGCTAATGAATCACCGGGAATCAATCCCGGCCCGGACCGTCACGCCATCATCGCGGCCGCGAAACGTCCAGGTATTCATCCATGGTAATTTCGCCGTTTGCCCAGCGCAGGCCTCGCTTTGCAGCTTCTTCGCTGATCTTGCCACCTGACAGCTCGACGTTCGCTCGCGCAAAGTCCAACGCCTCATGGCGCTTGCGTTGCTCTTCGCTCATTCCTGCCCGTTCAAGGTTCCGCTGCTTCTTCTTTTCCTCGTAAGCGGGGAGGCTGGCTTCATATTGCTCACGCATGCGCTGGAAGGCGGCGGCATCGTGTTCCTTGGTCAATTGCCGATCCTCTCGCTCTTGCGCCATGGTGACATGGTAGTGAGCATGGTCGATACGGAGGGTGCGTTCTTCTTTGGCTGTGGTCATTATTTTCTCCTTCCATGTTGGCGTTCACGCCTCGATAAATTAGGTTTTATGGCGTGGCCAAGCTAAATACGACACTCATAGGACTACTGCCTGTATGACTTGCGTATCGTACCGGACCGCGATAAACGAAGGGCGCACCTTTGCCGTTATCGAGCTTGGATTCGCGTACAAATAAGTGGATCGTCAATCCTCTTTGCTCGTGCTCGATAATGTCTAACCCCTTTTTATTGGTCGGCGTTGTGGAGTTCTGGCTCTGCCAATGAAAGGTAGTGTCATCGATCCAATGATCGTGATACCGATGATCGGCGGCCTTGCCTTGCTTATTGAGCGTTACCAGCAGCACCATCGCATTCTGGCGAGCCAGCGTCACATGCCCGACATTCCAATTGCCAATGCTATAGGTTTCGCCAAATAGCGGCGCAATATCCTCGCGCTTGAACGACTGTCCGACGGCCAAATCGAGCGGACTGACAATGGCTTTGAAACGCGCCAAGGTGTGCATGTCATCGGTGGCATCCATGTCCTGATAGTCTGGATTCGTTGCGCGCAACACATAGCTGCCGCCAGGTGTTTTGACGATATGGCGCAGCAAATACTGGAAGCCATCACCGGATTCGTCTTGACGCTCGATCGCCATCACCGAGCCGGTAATCGAGCCGGCATTGGTAGGCGTGATATGTTCCAGTAGCAGGTAATCGCCATCCTGAATCGGGTGTTTGCCACCGTTCATGGAGTTGCCCGAAGCTCGGGCGATAAAGTGCCGATGTGGATCGACATGTCCGTAGCTGATCGGCAGGCTGCGGTACTCTTCAGCATCCACAGTGCCAGTCTTAAAGTGACCGCAGGCGATTTTCAAATTCGGAAAATAGGGTAGCGCTGTCAGATTGTTCGCCTTGTCGCTGCGGACAAACGGAATCACATTACTTGGTAACTCCGCTTGGATGCGGCGGATTTCATAGGTGGCTAAGCGGTAATCGATGATCTCTTGCACCATCAGTTCGAATTTTTGCCGATGGCCATCAGCAAGTGTAAAGACAGCTTCAAATCGCCCATCTTTGATTCTGAAATCGCTATTTTTACTTGTGCTATTACCGCCTGTCCAAGCGTTGATCGGATTGCTGGACCAGTAGCGTAGCCATGCCTCGCTATGACCATTTCCTGAGCGAAGTGCTTCCGGAAGATCTGCCAGAAGTGCACGCCGCCGTTGTAGTACTTGCCACGAACGCTCGGAGAGCGCGGCGACTGTTGGTGGCGTATCCCAACCGTCGATTTCCTGAAATGCTTCAAGCAAGACCATCTTGAAGCTCTTGTTCATATTGGTAATTTCCAATTCGCGTAAGAAGCTGCGATGCTTCGTCGCGATAACTTGCTCGTCTGCGTCAAGATCTTCCATGGCGTTGACAAGCGTGTACCAATCACCATACTCTTTGCGCATGGCTGGCATGCTCGCGCCAGCCCGGTAAAACTCGGCCAAGGCGGGGCGTCGACCGAAGCTGTCACGCAACGCGATGTATTCGTTCTTTGTGCCTTCGCTATCTAACGATTTGAGAAAATCGATCAATTCCAAATCGTAATTGACGAAGCATCCTTCCGGCAGTTCAAGCTGATGTGCCTCTGCCTTACGCGCAAAATCCGCTAATTTTTTGTAGCTGGCATCGATCTCAAACAAGGCCTCCGGCTTGTGCAGGAAGCTCTTGTGATTGCCGATAAAGTCCAAAATAACTAAGCGTTCTTTGCCTTCGCTTTTGCGTAAGCCTCGACCCAGCTGCTGCAGAAACAGAATTTTAGATTCGGTAGGGCGCAGCATCATGACCGTATCAATGGCTGGCAAATCCACGCCTTCATTAAACAGGTCGACAGAAAAAATCACTGCAAGGCGTCCGTCGCGCAAGCGCTCCAGCGCATCGGCGCGGCTCATGGGCGAACCAGCATAGACCGCAGCGCAATCGATGCCCGTTTTGGCAAACTGTGCGGCCATAAACTCGGCATGGGCGACCGAGACACAGAATGCCAGTGTGCGCAGCTGTTTGTACCGCTGCCATTCCGTTAGCGCATGCTTAGCGCGAGCCAGTGTCGCCAATTTATTGCTCAGTTGGTCGAGATCGAATCGGCCGCTACGCCATGGCAGTTCAGCATAATCCACCGAGCTGTCGAAGATGCCATAGTAGTGAAACGGCACCAGGAGCTTGGCCGTGATGCCGTCGAATAGCCCACGCGTAAAGACAAGATTGTCATCGCAAAGAGACAGAATATCGGATTGATCTGATCGATCCGGCGTCGCTGTGAGACCCAGCAAAAACTTCGGCGAAAAATAAGAAAGTAGGCGGCGGTAAGTCGGCGCGGCGGCATGATGAAATTCGTCAACGACGATATAGTCAAAATGGTCTGGGGCGTAGCGCTCCAAATGCTTTTCTTGTCCCAACGTCTGAATGGAGGCGCAAAGTATTTCCGCCTCAGTGTCTCGCGTCTGACCCACATAAAAACCCACGCGCGCATTCGGACGAATTCTAAGAAACGTCTCGGCCGCCTGGTTTAGAATTTCTTCGCGATGGGCGACAAATAACACGCGCCGCGCGCCAAGCTGCCTCGCATCGAAAGCAGCCAACCACGTTTTTCCAAGGCCGGTCGCCAGCACCACTAAACCACGCCGAAATCCTTCATCACGTGTCGCGCGTAGCTCGAATAAAGCCTCGATTTGGACGGTAGTGGGAACGGGTGGCGCATCTTGTTCCAAGCTCCCTGGCGCTACCGCCATCGGTAAGGGAACGCGGCGGGCATCGTACTGGGCGATCCATTCATCCGTTAGGGGAATACAGCGAGGATGCACGAACAATTCTTCGAATCTGGAGCGCGCTTCAAGATAGCCATTGTCGCCCGGATAATCGATACGGTAGTTCCACTCCAAGCCATTCGTGAGCGCTTGCCTGCTGATATTGCTAGAGCCAATAAATGCCGTGCCACTTAGTACGCTCTGATCATTAAGTTGCGCGAACAGATAAGCTTTGAGGTGAAAACTGCTACCAGCAGATTCATACACTTTGACCTGCGCGCCTTGCGCTTTAAGCAGCATCAATAAGCGCAGCGCCTCGGTATCGGTCACGTCTAAATAGTCGCTCGTTAGCACACGTACACGTGCCGGTTTGCGGTTCGATTCCTTGTCACCTAGGAGTGCGCTTTGCAGGTCTGGCAGCAGCAAGCGCAATCCAGTCGTCTTTACGAAAGCGACAGCTAAATCGACTTCGGACGCTTGATTAATGGAACTGCTCAGATGCGGCAAAAACGGATCGCTGCCGCCCGTAATCAGATGATTTTGCGGCGCGACTGCACGACGCACCAGAGCGTTGAGCCATTGTTCCGTGCGTTCTGGGCGCTGATCGCTGGACTGCCAACATTCGACCAGATCTACATCTGGCAAGCCAGCAAACCACTCGCGCAATTGCGGCTCTTCAACGTCAGTAAAGTGACGCCCATCCTGAACGCGCTCGCTCGTGCCAAGCTTAAAACTGAGATAAAAAGCACCACCCGGCTTCAGCGCATTCCATAGACAGGCAAGTGCTGCTGGCAACTCTGCTTGTGGGATATGCAGCAAGCTAGCGCAGGCCCAAATACCGTCATAGCAAGCGTGTTCTTTGACATCGGCAAAAGTGCGCAATTGAACCTCAAGGCCCGTATGCTCCTTGGCTAACTGAACCAGCTCGTTCGACGCATCAAAGGCGGTAACGCGATAGCCCTTGTCGAGAAAAGCCTTGGCATCTCTTCCTGAACCACAACCAGCATCCAACACGATTCCACCAACGCTGACCGCAGACAAAAATCGATCATGCAATGCTGACATGTCGACGTTGACGGTATTGCTAAAAAAAGCGTTCGCGTTTTGATTGTAGTAGCTCAGGGTCGATATCATCGTGCCATTCAATATGATAAAAAAAGGCGACACATCGTGTCGCCCAATCTATTCCGTAGGGCCGTTGTACTTAGTGCAACTGCGTAGACGCTAGATCAATAGCTTAGCTGACCTGATGTCAAAATGAGGAAGTTAGGCTGGTCGTCGTTAATGCAACTTGGTATGCCGCTGTGCCGCCGCGAAAGAGACGTAGCGGACCATAACAAAGTTGCGTTGCCGCCGTACGTCTCGGCTTTACCTAGCGCCGCGTAGCCGTCACGTCCAGGAGCGGAAGATTTATGCCAAGCACGATCATCGCTCCAACTCAATGGCTTAAATCTTACCGCTGCACTGCTGACGGTCATGCACGCTGCGCTCAGCGATAGCATTACGGTGAATTCTGACCGTTGTTGATCGATTTTCCGGTCATGGGGCAATGCATTAAGGCGTTGGTGAGTTGGCGTCCAACTCACCAGCGATTTTTCCGTCGATCGGAACCAAGCCTGCTCTAACCATCAGCAGCAACGTTGCCAGCATGGGAGCGACGAGGGCACTCGCGAGCGCTGGAGAACTATGCGTGAATACCCAGCAGGTGATGGCCGATAACGAAATCCCGAGGAGCACAGCGCTGCCCATAATTATTTTTAGACCTAGTGCATGTGTAAGGAGTCTGCAGAAACACAAGACCCTAAGGCGAATGGTGGCGCGAAAATTTTGAGAGAAATACCCTGCGGCAGCCAGGACGAGTAGACCAGTCGCAACTATCGGCACTCCTACAATAAAGGCTAATGATTCAGCCGGCCGCGAGCTAGGACCGATGGCCCACTCCAGCAGACCTAGGATATATCCGATAATACAGCCAATCCAAAATTTAATGCCGCATAGCACGCGGATTAATGGTTCAAGAGGCGGAAGAAGTTTTGCCTTCACAGGAAGGAACTTTACCATTTTTAGTCCTTTGTATCACTAACGGGCATGTGAGGAACTCTCGGATAGTCACTTTCTTGCGTCCAGCAGTTCCATGTCCAATACTCTCCCAACATTCCCTTAACCTTTGCTTAAAAATGACATTCTGGAGCGCATTTACGATTTAAAGCAAGCTACCTAGAACTTCTCGCGCAAGTTTAACTCGGTCCAGTCTCCGGTTTTGATGATCGACTGGCAGCTGGATTAGATGCTCAAACCAGTTGTGGTCGAAGTCAATTTTCTCTTTATGGATGTCTACAAGTTCTCTGTTGTAAGATCTCGAAACTACTAGCTCCATGGATTCTTGAAGGGCGCCAGCCTCGTTGTCCCTGTAGAACCGGTGGCGAATAAAGCTCATCTTTAAGTCCACAAAGCTCTTTTTTACATCAGTGAGCTCTTTGGCTGCGAGCCGTCCGTTTTCGTTGATCACAGCTCCTGGCGCATGATCTGAAATCGCCTTGGCAAGCGCTTCATTTGCCACGAGTTTCTGGCCAAACAAATCGGTGGCATCTGACATATAGGCAAAAATCCAAGGTACGTTGCGCAGTGTTGCGCCGGTGTACATGTAACCCCGTTCCCCTTTATAGCGTTCGAGCATACCTCGTAACGCCGCAGAAGAAAGCATCATATTCGTTTGCTTTTCAAGGATGTAGGCTACTCGATCGAACTGCTCGATCAGCAGTGTCAGAATCTTTCGGGGAGTCCCTTCAAAGCCTTCTTTTCTCGCGCTTTTCTTGTGCTGGCGAGGCTTGAAGTACGGGCAGCATTCTCGGGTCTCGAGATCGCTTGGTCCAATGCCGTGGATTCCAACTATCGTATGCTTCCCGTAAGGCTTGTCCAAGTTTTTGGGAATTTCGTAAAGCCCAACTAGTTGAATTGGGTTATCACAGGCGGGGCAGACTGCGAATTGGGATCGCTTGTTTCCTGGACCATCTTGATACCAAGGCTCACGACACCGAGTTTCCTCTTCGAAGGTGTCTCTGTCGATTTTTTTTGAGCTGGTATGCTCTATTCTTAGTTTGTAGACGTCCATTTTATTTGATATCTTGGGATTTGAATGAGGTGAATTTTTAGCACTGGAATGGTAAGCCGCGAGGAGTTAATGCTGCTTGAGCTTGCTGAAACTCTGACGCTATCTTTCCGGTGCGATGTTTTCCCAGTCCCATCCCTTAGTGATTTTTGGAAGAAGAGGTCAGAAAAAGAAAGACAATCCGCGATATTGCTAATTATCTGGCCAAGCATATCAACATGCGCTACGCCCTCAGTTTGAGAGCTTGGTATGATTGTGGAATTCCTGTTTGTGTCTCTGTTGCGATATCTGTCGATTTTGTCCACCAATATGGAAACTTCATAGGTAGAACAAGGAGTATCAGGATGACGAGCCAGAGTCCAGCAAAATACCAAATGCTCGAGAGGTGCCACAGCACTGAAACTCGGAGAGCCTCCTTCTTGCTAATTTTCGGATTGCCGCTGGTATCACAAAACTCAGTTGCTGTACGTTGCTTGGCACGAAAATATTCATCGTCGATTGGCTGATGGTTATGGCGACAATCAGCCTTAATAGCTTCGTACTCATCGGACAATGTTTGAGTATCATCCCAACTTACAGAATTCCCCGCCGCCATCGCGGCAATTTTGATGCCAATTTTCCGTTGCATTGCATTCAGCTTCTCGGCATTCTGATGAAGTGCATCGGCGATTGAACCTGTCCTTGCCCCCCATTCCACGAGACTGATAGTAAGCAAAAATACACCTAAAGACGCCGAAAGGGCGGTGAAATAGTTGTCTGCTGCCGATGACGGCGGCGCATACACGCGTTGGATGAACGCGATTGCAACAGTCATTGCTGACAAAAGCGCCAAACTAATTGTGGCGAAAAACTCTCGACGGCTTAGACGCCTTGCCGCGTTATAGCGTGCGCTGGAGGTTCGCCAAGCGTCAGTACGAAGTTTTGTTAAAAATGAAATCATCGTGTGATCTTTATGAGTTGGGTGCGGGCCATCCCTCGTGAATCAGGTCATATCCTCTTCTCAAGCAGCCACTAGAGCTCTTGGGAAGGTATCAACGGTCAAGTTGAGCCATACTTGCTGGCATGGTGCACTTCCGCTCTTCAAACAATTTGAGAGGTTTCGCGTTGCCGCGCAGGGAAGACCCGCACTGCCCATTGTAAACAAGTCAACCGTAAACTGCACCCTCATCAGCAAGCATTGCCGCAAGATTGTGCTGAACATAGTTGTCAAAGCGCGAATCAATCTGATCGTTGGTTAGTGCTTCTCCAGCGCCTACGCGGCCACGGGAAACGAGAAAGCTGAGTTTCTGCGCTTGCGTAACGATCTTATCGTAGTCTCGGATGTAACCGCCGTTCGGATTGAATTTCATCTCCCAATATGCGCGATGTAAGTTTTTTAGCCCTTCGGGAGCGACATTGTCAAACTCACTTAGCCGCGAGAACAGTCCTCGAATCGAGTGGTCTAACTGATGAAGTAGGGAAAGGTCCGTGATTTGGCTGAAGTACGCGATCCAGCCATACCGTTTTTTTTCCTTGATAGCTCCGGTTATGCGCTCGTTCAATTCCATCAAGAAAATTTCCTTTAACCGCTCTTCGTTGAGGTAGTTGAATTTATCAAGGCGGCGAGTCTTATTGTGCTTGAAATCACTGAACTTCGCAGCAATGGACTGTATAAACCGCTCAACAGTAGAATCGCGAACGGTGATATTCTTTCCCTTGAAAATATACCCCAAATATCCAAAGGGCTCCGTGAGCAATTCAATCTGGCTTTTCCCGGAACTCAACGGGTGAAGGCCGAGTCCCCTTCGCTTTAGTCGGCCGCCAAGTGATTTGAATGCCGCATGCACATGCTGATGGCGGCCATACATCAGCACGTCGTCCACGTAGCGGAAATAGGATACGTCGTACTTGATCATTGCATCATCTATGGGCTGCATATAGATGGATGCCAATATGTTGGATATAGCTAGTCCTTGCGGTACACCGGTCTTGGCCCGAAGGTCACTATGTCGCCTGCGCGGCGTATTTTTGGGGACGATCGGTGCGAGCAGAGCATGCTCAATCAGACTTAGCGCTGGAGCGCATTGGATTCGCTTACCAAGGAGCTCAAGGAGCCGGGGGCGTTCAATAGAGTCATAAAACGTTTCGATATCTGTCGTGCAAACCCACGTGTCCTCAATGGACTTCAGCGCTAGGTCCTCAGAAATTCGCCGAACGTATGTAGCGGCCACGTTGCGCGGTATGCGTTCCGGATAAACCGCCGCCAGAAATCTATTCAAGTGAGATAGTACTATCCGATCTCGAACTGTCGGGATACCAATTATCCTTGGTAGTTTTGTTCGTCCTTTTGTCTTTAAGACTTCGAGATACGGGGCGAAGCGATATGTACCATCGAGGCACTTTCTCGATGCGAGAGACAGCTCATCGGCCGCCCGCAAAGCAAATTGAAAGCCATTCAGTCGATCAACGCCCTTTCCACTACTTGTAGCAAATTTGTCGACGAACGTACGGAACAACGCGTCAGGTGAGAAGAGCTGATCGAATAGTTCAGTGTCTGTAATTTCTTTGAGTGCCCAGCTAGCTAAAAGTTCTTCGAACAGCATTGCGTACCAAGGTGAGTGATTAGGTGATCAGCATACATCACTTCGGTAGTCCATTAAAACATCCACAGAACTTCGCTAAGATTTTTACCTATTCTCTGATTTCTCGGCGAATATCCGGATGTCAGCACCCCGAAAGATCGTCCAATTTTTTCAATCGCTTACACCCGATTGCGTAGCCTGACAGTTCAAGCAGGCCGTCCGATAGGTTGTTTTTCCTTGCTGGTCGTGCAGGTGAGAGTGGGGGCGGTGAGTTACGAGTTCCACAAACAAAACGCCAACCGGCGATAGTTGGCGTTTCGTGATGTATGTACTTGGTAGCGCGGGGCGGAATCGAGCCACCGACACAAGGATTTTCAATCCTCATGCCAGCAAATATTCGTTACTTGGCGTTATTCAACGCTTTCGTTTTGCCAAACAATAGGCCAGTCGCACAAACTAGCGATTCCTAATCTCAGAATTGTGGCGCCAGTTGCAGTTACTTTGGCGCCCTACGCTATCAACAATACTGGTTAAACATCGATATTCCCCGCACGCAACGCATTATTCTCAATAAACGCCCTGCGCGGCTCCACATCATCGCCCATCAGCGTGGTAAAGATCTGGTCCGCAGCAATCGCGTCCTCGATCTGCACTTTCAGCAAACGGCGCACGGTTGGGTCCATGGTGGTTTCCCACAGCTGGTCCGGGTTCATTTCGCCCAGTCCTTTGTAGCGCTGCTTGGAGACTGTGCGTTCGGCTTCGTCGCGCAGCCATTGCATGGCCTGGTGGAAGTCGGTGACGGCGATTTCCTTGACGCGCTCGCCTTCGCCGCGGCGGACAAAAGCGCCTTCGCCCATCAGGCCTTCGAAGGTGGCGGCGCCGGTGCTCAGCACGGCGTAGTCGGGGCCCTGGACGAAGTCGGCGTCGATGGAGCTCACTTTCACGTTACCGTGGTGCATGCGTTCGATGCGCAGCAGGTGTTTTTCGGACAGGTCGTCCGAGCGCACCACGACCTTGACTGCGTTGTCGTTGATGGCCGCTTGCAGGGCTTGCGCCGAGGTTTCGGCCAGGTCCAGGGTCGACAGGTCGAGCTGCACGCCGGTCATGATGGCGGTCAGGGCGGCGCGGTCGATCACGCGGGTCAGGCGAGTCATGATGGTGTTCGACAGGTTGAACTTGCGCACCAGTTCGGCCAGGGTGTCGCCCGAGATGCCTTCGGCGCCTTCGCGCGGTACCAGCACGGCGGTGTTCAGCGCCACCGTCATCATGTAGGTGGCTTCTTCGGCGTCATCTTTCAGGTAGCGCTCGTCGCGGCCTGATTTCACCTTGTACAGCGGCGGTTGCGCGATGTAGATGTGGCCGCGTTCGACCAGTTGCGGCATCTGGCGGTAGAACAGCGTCAGCAGCAGGGTGCGGATGTGGGCGCCGTCGACGTCCGCATCGGTCATGATGATGATGCGGTGGTAGCGCAGCTTGTCGGCGTTGAATTCGTCTGGGCCGATCGAGGTGCCCAAGGTGGCGATCAGGGTGGTGATCTGCTCCGAGGACAGCATTTTTTCGAAACGCGCTTTTTCCACGTTCAGCACCTTACCGCGCAGCGGCAGAATCGCCTGGAACTTGCGGTCTCGGCCTTGCTTGGCCGAGCCACCTGCCGAGTCACCCTCGACGATGTACAGTTCGCACAGGGCCGGGTCTTTTTCCTGGCAGTCGGCCAGCTTGGCCGACAGGCCCAGGCCGTCCATGATGCCTTTGCGGCGGGTCAGGTCGCGGGCCTTGCGGGCCGCTTCGCGCGCGCGCGCCGCTTCCACGATCTTGCCGCAGATGATCTTGGCGTCGTTCGGTTTTTCCTGCAGGTAGTCGGCCAGGGTCTTGGCAACGATCTCTTCGACCGGGCCGCGCACTTCGCTCGATACCAGCTTGTCTTTGGTCTGCGACGAGAACTTCGGTTCCGGCACTTTCACCGACAGCACGCAGGTCAGGCCTTCGCGCATGTCGTCGCCGGTGATTTCCACTTTCGCCTTCTTGGCGAACTCGTGTTCATCGATGTATTTGTTGATCACGCGCGTCATCGCCGCGCGCAGGCCCGTCAGGTGGGTGCCGCCGTCGCGTTGCGGGATGTTGTTGGTAAAGCACAGCACCTGCTCGTTGTAGGCGTCGTTCCACTGCATCGACACGTCGACCGAGATATTCGTGTTCTGGTCCGACATGCGCTCGCCGGTGGCCTGGAAAATGGTCGGGTGCAACACCGACTTGGCCTTGTTGATGTATTCGACGAAGCCGCGCGTGCCGCCTTCGAAGGCGAATATTTCTTCCTTGCCGGTGCGCTGGTCGGACAGGCGGATGTTCACGCCATTGTTCAGGAACGACAGTTCGCGGATGCGCTTGGCCAGGATTTCGTAGTGGAATTCCACGTGCGTGAAAATCTGTTCGTCGGCCCAGAAATGCACGTCGGTGCCGCGCTTGTCGGTGTCGCCGATGACCTGGATAGGCGAGGTGGCCACGCCATCGACCATTTCGATGATGCGGTTTTGCGGCACGCCACGCACGAATTCCATGTAATGGACTTTGCCGTTGCGGCGGATGGTCAGCTTCAGCAGTTTCGACAGGCCGTTGACGCACGATACGCCCACGCCGTGCAGGCCGCCCGAGACTTTGTACGAGTTCTGGTCGAACTTGCCGCCGGCGTGCAGTTCGGTCATGACGATTTCGGCAGCCGAGCGTTTCGGGTCGTGCTTGTCGTCCATTTTCAGGCCGGTCGGCACGCCGCGGCCGTTGTCGGTGATCGAGATCGAATTGTCGCTGTGGATGGTGACGTGGATCTCGGTGCAATGGCCGGCCAGCGACTCATCGATCGAGTTGTCCAGCACTTCGAACACCAGGTGGTGCAAGCCGGTGCCGTCCGAGGTGTCGCCAATATACATGCCCGGGCGTTTGCGTACGGCTTCCAGGCCTTCCAGGATCTGGATGGAGGAGGCGCCGTATTCTTCCGTTTTGGCCTGGATCGGGGTGTCTTGTGGATTCTCGGACATGGACTGCTTTCTCAATTAACTAGTACTGTTCCGGGGTCAGACCCGTCGGGTCTGACCTCAGCTTTTCATTGGGTTTCTTGATTGCGTGATATCGCATTTCAACCCAACGGCGAAATGCTGGGGTCAGACCCAGAGGGTCTGACCCCTTGTTGCCGCTTAAATCCGCATCGGCATGACAACATACTTGAAGTCGGCGTTGTCAGGGATGGAGACCAGCGCGGACGAGTTCGAGTCGCCCAGCGCGATGTTGACTTGTTCGCACTTCAGGTTGTTCAGCACGTCGAGCAGGTAGGTGACGTTGAAGCCGATGTCGACCGAGTCGCCGCCGTAGTCAATTTCCAGTTCCTCGACCGCTTCTTCCTGGTCGGCATTGGTCGAGCTGATCTTCATGCTGCCCGGGGTGATAATGCAGCGCACGCCCTTGAACTTGTCACTGGTCATGATGGCGGCGCGTTGCAGCGAGCGTAGCAGTTCATCGCGGCCGATCGTGAAGTCGTTCTTGTAGCCTTTTGGAATCACGCGCGTGTAGTCGGGGAACTTGCCTTCCACCAGCTTCGAGATCAGCTCGATGTCGGCGAAGGTCAGTTTCACCTGGTTGGCGGCGATGTCCAGCTGCACCGGCTCGTCGTTTTCTTCCAGCAGGCGCTGCAGTTCGATAATCGTCTTGCGCGGAATAATCACTTCCTGGCGCGCGAAGGTCTGCTCGGTGGCAACCTGGCAGAAGGCCAGGCGGTGGCCGTCGGTAGCCACGGCGATGACGTTATTGCCATCCAACACCAGCAGCAGGCCGTTCAGGTAGTAGCGAATGTCTTGCTGCGCCATCGAGAAATGCACCATGTTGAACAGGTGCTTCAGGGTTTTCTGCGGCAGGGTGACGGACGCGTTATAGCTTTCCGCCTGTTGCACGGTCGGGAATTCTTCCGCCGCCAGGGTCTGCAGGGCGAAGCGCGACTTGCCGGTTTGTACCGTCAGGCGCTTGTTGAGCAGAGTCATGGTGACGTCGCCCGATTCGGGCAGGGCGCGCAAAATGTCGAGCAGCTTGCGCGCGGCCACGGTGGTGCCGGTCACATCTGCGCCGGAACCGATCTGGGCGTGCGTGGTGATCTGCACTTCGGTGTCGGTCGACAGGAAAGAAACATTTTCACCGTCTTTGCGGATGAGGATATTGGCCAGAATCGGCATAGTGTGCCGACGCTCGACAATACCGCTCACGATCTGCAGTGGCCGGAGAAGCGTATCTCGGGTGGTTTTGACCAATTGCATAGTTATCCTCAGGTTGGGTATGTAGTTGAAGAAGGTAATAATTCACAATCATTGCAAGGGGAGCACCGGCAAGGCCCGCTGATTTGCTGCCGCGGGCGCCCTATCAGATCATAAGGCCAAAGCACGTTTTGAGCCAGCTTTGCCAAGATGCCGTGTTTAACCCTTCAATGTTTGCTCCAGTACATGCAACTCATGGTTGCATTCCGGGTTCTTGGTGCGGTCCAGGGCGATCTTGCGCACCGCGTGCAGCACGGTCGTGTGGTCGCGCCCGCCAAACAGTTCGCCGATTTCCGGCAAGCTCTTCTGCGTCAATTCCTTGGCCAGGTACATGGCGATCTGGCGTGGCCGCGCGATATTGGCGGGGCGGCGCTTCGAATACATGTCGGCAACCTTGATATTGAAGAAGTCGGCCACCGTCTTCTGGATGTTTTCCACGGAAATCTGGCGATTCTGTACCGACAGCAAGTCCTTCAGCGCTTCCTTGACGATATCGATCGTGATGTCCTTGCCGTGGAAACGCGAGTACGCCAGGATTTTGCGCAGCGCGCCTTCGAGCTCGCGCACGTTCGAGCGCAGGTGCTTGGCAACAAAGAAAGCCACGTCATCCGAGAACGTCACACCTTCCTGCTTGGCTTTTTTCAGCAAAATCGCTACGCGCATTTCCAGCTCCGGCGGCTCGATCGCCACCGTCAGGCCGGAATCGAAGCGCGAAATCAGGCGGTCGTCCATGCCGGTGATTTCCTTCGGATAGGTATCCGAGGTGATGATGATCTGTTTCTTGGCCGCGATCAGCGCTTCGAACGCATAGAAGAATTCTTCCTGCGTACGGCTTTTGCCGCCAAAGAACTGGATATCATCGATCAAGAGCATGTCGAGCGAGTGATAGTAGTGCTTGAAGTCGTCAAAACCCTTGCGCTGGTAAGCGGTCACTACGTCGCGCACATACTGTTCGGCGTGGATGTAGCGGATCTTTGCGCCCGGATTGTCGGCCATCACCTGATTGCCGATGGCATGGATCAAGTGGGTTTTACCAAGGCCGACGCCGCCGTAGAAGAACAGCGGGTTGTACGACACGCCCGGGTTGTTCGCCACCTGGATCGCGGCGGCGCGCGCCAGCTGGTTGGCCTTGCCGGTGACGAAACTGTCGAACGTCAGGTCGGTATTGATGCGGCTTTGCTCGCGCCGTGGCGCAGCGCCGATGCTCAGTTCCGGCACGCTCGGCTGCGGTTCCGCCGGGCGGGCGCTGGGCGCGCCGCCGTTCGGATCGCTGGCCGGGGTGCTGGCGGCAACCGGCTTCTTCGGCAGGGCCAGGCGCGGGTCGAGCACGAACTGCACCTCGGTCGGCGCTTCGAAGTAGTCAATTGCAAGAGCGGTAATGCGGCTGGCGAACTGGGTCTTGACCCAATCGAGCTTGAATCGATTGGGCGCAGCAATGCGCAGCTTGCCCTCTTCGTAGTCGAGAGGAATAAGCGGTTTTATCCACGCACTGAATTGTTGCGGTGTCAGCTCCAGTTCCAACTGCGCGGAACAGGCCTGCCAGAAATTGTCCATGAATCGTCTATGTGAAAAGGTGTGGGAGGGCGTATCGATCAGCCCTGCGTGCACCGTGTTGCAAGGCCGGCGTCGCGCGAGGGCTCGCCACACGTAACGCGCTATTCTACTCCCGACCGCCAAAGTTATCCACAGGCACGACTGTTATTTTTGCGACTGGGGGCTGGCCGGGCATGTGCACAAGTCTGTAGTTATCCTCTGGCGCGCAGCGGCAATGCGGCATTCAGGACAGATGGGGACGGCTGCGAAAATTTCCACCCGATCACGGCAATCCTTGACAGCGGGGGGGTATATGCTGAATAATTCAGGGTTCCCCGCCCGTATTCCGTGTTTATTCATTTGGAACGACAATATGGACTAAGCGTGGATTAAGCGGGCGATGAGATTGGCCAGCTTGTGCCTTGGCATAAGTGCGCGATTGTCATTGGCACCAAAAACTGACGGGACGTCAGACCCGATTTTGCATTTTTTTTGTTTTTAGCGAGACCAACATGAAACGTACTTACCAACCTTCCGTCGTTCGCCGCAAGCGTACGCACGGCTTCCGCGCTCGTATGGCTACCCGTGGTGGCCGTGATGTGCTCAACGCACGTCGCGCAAAAGGCCGCAAACGCCTGGCCGTCTAGGCTTGTCGTTGACAGCTGATCGCGTGGCTAGCTGTACTCCAGTCGGCAATCAACGCGAAGGTTCACACGACTTCGCGCGCTTTCGGCGTATCGTTAAAACGGATGAATTTTCATCCGTTTTTCGTTTGCGCCCTTCGCAAAAAACAGCGCATTTTGTGCTGTATACCCGACACAATCTCTTGCCGCATGCGCGGCTGGGCGTCGTTGTGGCCAAGCGTTTCGCGCCCCGCGCGGCGACCCGCAACACGATCAAGCGCGTCACGCGCGAGCTGTTTCGCAACAGCGCGCTGCCGCCGGTCGACTGTGTGGTGCGCCTGTCGCGCCCAGTCAACAGCAAGGATGGCCCGGCCACCACGGCCAGGCTGAAAGCCGAGCTGCGTGATGAACTGAGCCGGCTGTTCGCGGCGCAAGTGGCCGCGCAAGCGCGCTCCGTTGCCGCACCACCACCTGCCGCGCCATGAAAACCCTGCTGCTGTTCCTGTTGCGAGCTTATCAATTGGTGATCAGCCCCATGTTGGGACAGAATTGCCGCTTCTATCCAAGTTGTTCGCATTACGCGATGGAAGCGTTGCGCGTGCACGGCGCCGCCAAAGGCAGCCTCCTGGCTGCCAAACGCGTGTGCCGCTGCCACCCCTGGAATGACGGGGGCTTTGACCCGGTGCCACCGGCCGACGGCAAACAATCTTCAACGACCGCTTGCGGTTGCAACCACTCCTGACCAATACCCTAATGGATATCAATAAACGTACCATCCTGTGGATCGTGTTCTCCGTGTCGCTGGTAATTCTCTGGAACGAATGGATGATTTCGACCGGTCGCCCGTCGATGTTCTCCGCTAATACCGCCCAGACCGCCAAGGCGCCGACCACCCCTGCACCGAACGCCTTGCCGGCTGCCGGCGCGGCATCCTTGCCTGGCGTGAATGCCGATCCTGGCGCTTTCAAGAGCGAGCGCATCACCATCACCACCGATGTCATCAAGGTCGATATCGACACATTGGGTGGCCAGGTAAAGCGTCTGGAATTGCTGAAATTTAAGGGCGCGGGCAATCCGGGCTGGTTTGGCGGTTGCTTCGGCCTGTTCAAGTGGTGCCAGCCTGACGAAGGCAAGCAAAACGAAGTGCTGTTCGACGAAGGCGCAAACCACACTTACCTGGCGCAAACCGGCCTGGTCGGCGGTCCTTTCCCGACGCACAACACCGGCTTCACGGTGCAGCCTGGCGTGCGTACCCTGGCCGACGGCAAGCAGATTCAGCTGGTCATGGAAGCGGTTGAAGGCGGCGTCAAGCTGACCAAGACGTTTACCTTCAAGCGTGGCGACTATGTGATCGATGTGCGCCATGACGTGTCGAACGTCGGCACCGCGCCGGTCACGCCTCAGCTGTACATGCAACTGGTTCATGACGGCAACAAGCCGGTCGGCGACTCGTTCTTCAACAGCAGCTACACCGGTCCGACCCTGTACACGCCGCAAGACAAGTACCAGAAGATGACGTTCGAGAAGATCGAAAAAGCGGCTGTCGAAGATGAAAAAACCGGCAAGGATACGGCCATGAAAGGCCTGCATCCGGCCAAGGCCGACGGCGGCTGGTTTGCCATCTCGCAGCACTTCTTTGTGTCGGCTTTCGTGCCGCCAGCGAATATTTCGCGCGACATTTTCACCAAGAAACTGGCGGCCAATACCTACGCCATCGGTAACCTGGTGACCTTGCCGGCGCTGGCGCCGGGCGCCTCGGCGGCAATCGACGCCAGGCTGTACTCGGGCCCGCAGATCGCGCATCTGCTGGAACCGGTGTCGCCTGGCCTGGAACTGGTCAAGGATTATGGCTGGCTGACGATTATCGCCAAGCCGATCTTCTGGGTCATGGAACAGATCCATAGCGTACTGGGCAACTGGGGCTGGACGATTATTGCCTTCACCATCCTGATCAAGTTGGCTTTCTTCCCGCTGTCGGCTGCCGGTTATCGCAGCATGGCCAAGATGAAACTGGTTACGCCGAAAATGCAGGCGATCCGCGAGCGCTACAAAGGCGATCCGCAGAAGATGAACCAGGCCACGATGGAGCTGTACAAGACCGAGAAGATCAATCCGCTGGGCGGCTGCCTGCCGATCCTGATCCAGATGCCGGTATTTATCGCCCTGTACTGGGTGCTGAACGCGTCGGTTGAAATCCGTGGCGCGCCATGGATCGGCTGGATCACCGACCTGGCCCAGCATGACCCGTGGTGCATCCTGCCAGTGCTGTACGCGATTTCGATGTTCATCACGACCAAGCTGAACCCGGCGCCTGCCGATCCGATGCAAGCGAAGATGATGCTGTTCATGCCACTGGCATTTTCGGTGATGTTCTTCTTCTTCCCGTCGGGCCTGGTACTGTACTGGGTCGTCAACAACGTCCTGTCGATCGGCCAGCAATGGGTGATCACCAAGAAATACGCGCCGTCCACCGTGTAAGCAGGGTTGGCAAAGCAAAAGCCCGCCTAGTGCGGGCTTTTTAATTTTTGTAGGTCGGATTAGCGTGGCAAGGCCACGCGTAATCCGACACTATCGCCAGCGTGTGCTGCGTCGGCTTACGCGCTGCGCGCTAAGCCGACCTACGTTGCTGCACCTTCCTTGCCGTACCTATTACAATACCTCCATGAAACTCGACTCCTCTCCTATCGCCGCCATCGCCACCGCACCCGGACGCGGCGGCATCGGCGTGGTCCGCGCCTCTGGCAAGAACCTGGCGCCGCTGATGGCCGCGCTGTTCGGCGCCCAGGCGCTCAAGCCGCGCCACGCCACGTATGTGCCGTTTACCGAAGCCGATGGCGCCATTATCGACCAGGGCATCGCCATCCATTTCAAGGGCCCGCACTCGTACACTGGCGAAGACGTGCTGGAGCTGCAGGGCCATGGCGGCCCGGTGGTGCTTCAGTTGTTATTGGCGCGCGTGCTCGAAGCGGGCCGTGACAGCGGCTTGCGCCTGGCCGAGCCCGGCGAATTCACGCGCCGTGCCTTTTTGAACGACAAGCTCGACCTGGCGCAGGCCGAGGCCGTGGCCGACCTGATCGACGCCTCGACGGAAGCGGCCGCCAAGTCCGCTTCGCAATCGCTGTCGGGCGCTTTTTCAAACACCATCCATGCGCTGGTCGAGCAGGTGACGGGCTTGCGCATGCTGGTCGAAGCGACGCTGGATTTCCCCGAAGAAGAGATCGATTTCCTGGAAAAATCGAACGCCCGCGGCCAGCTGAAGGCGGTGATCGAAGCGCTCAATAAAGTATTTGCCCAGGCGGCGCAGGGCGCGCTGCTGCGCGAAGGCCTGAACGTGGTGCTGGCCGGCCAGCCGAATGTCGGCAAGTCGTCGTTGCTGAACGCGCTGGCAGGCGCCGACGTGGCCATCGTTACGCCGATCGCCGGCACCACGCGCGACAAGGTCAGCGAAACCATCCAGATCGAGGGCATTCCGCTCAATATCATCGACACGGCCGGCATCCGCAGCGCCGGCGACACCATCGACGCTGTCGAGCGCATCGGCATCGAGCGCACCTGGGGCGAAATCGGCAAGGCCGACGTGATCCTGCACCTGCTCGACGCCGACCACGGCCCGACCCTGGCCGACGAAACCATCGTCGCCGCCTTCCCCGAAGGCGTGCCGGTGGTGCGCGTGTGGAACAAGATTGACCTCTCCGGCCACAAGCCCGGCGTCGATGCCTTGCCGGACGCAACCCACGTCTACCTGTCGGCGCACGAACATATCGGCATCGACCTGCTGCGCGCCGAACTGCTGCGCATCGCTGGCTGGCAGCAGACGGGCGAATCGCTGTACCTGGCGCGCGAACGCCATCTGATCGCCCTGAAATCAGCCGGCAAGCACCTCGATATCGCCGCCCAGCACGCAGCCCAGGACGACCAGTCGCTCGACCTGTTCGCCGAAGAACTGCGCCTTGCGCAGGTGCAATTGTCGAGCATCACGGGTGAATTTTCACCGGACGATTTGCTGGGGGTGATCTTCAGCCGTTTCTGTATTGGCAAATAAGGAGATGTGATGAAAGTATTATTCGCGTTGCTGTTCGGCTGCCTGCCCCTGCTGGCCGGTGCGCAGGCCAAGTTGCCAAAAGACGTGGCACGGTTTGTGGACAATGCCGATACATGCGAGCATTTTGCTGGCGAGTCGGGCGATAACGACAAGGCGCGCCAGCGCGAAATCAACCAGGCGATCGATCAGACATGTGGCCCGGCGCAGCGGCAATTGAAGCTTTTGCGCGTGAAATACGCGAAGCAGCCGGCGATCAAGAAAGTGATCGACGCGCATGCCAATGATTCGGTCATGAGTTTTCGGAAGCAGGCGAGCTAGCACTGCTGTCCAGTTCAACCCCCTGCAAGTTCCGGGGTCAGACCCTCAGGGTCCGATTCCGGATTTTGCCGCTGGGTTTGATGAACTTGCCCTCGCAGGTATCGGTTGCCATTGAGAATTGTCATGCGGTCCATATCGTGCTGACGTAATCTTGCTTAACGGACTTTTAGTTCCGTTAGGAAAGGAGACCGGCATGGACAGCAAACAGCGGGAAGCCGTGCAAACGGAGGGGCAGGGCAGGCCTGCGATGGTGGCAACCCTGCATCCGGCAAGCCACTTGCCGCCCAAGGGCGCCTGCTGGTATTGCGATAAGCCGCTCGATGCGGTGCGGCGCTTTTGCTGCAAAAGCTGTGGCGAGGCGTATGCGGAAGAGACGCAATACAGCCGCTGACTATCGGCGGCGCAGCAAGGCTTCCAGCGCGCTGTCAAAATCGAATTCATGGGCAGCCGCCGCCACTTCCTGGTACACATGCACGCCCAGGCTGGCGGCGAGCAGGCTGGCCGAATTTTCCAGGATATCGATGGCTGCGCCGTCGCCTTCGCGCAAATGGCTGGCCAGGCGCGCCAGCAGCAGCTGGATGGCGGGCGCGGATGGGTCGGGCGCCATGTCCTGCGCGGCCATCAGGCGTTCTTCCGGCGTGCCCAGCATGGCGCTGACGGCCCCCAATAGTTGATCTTGCGCCAGTTCCAGCTGTGCTATCTGCTGCGCCAGGCCGGGGGCGTGGGCCCGCAGCGCCATTTCCAGCGCGCTCGACAAGCCATGCACCTGGGCCGCGCCTATCATGCCGGCCGCGCCCTTCAATGTGTGCACGTGCAGGCGTGCACCGGCATAGTCGCCAGCGGCAAACGCCATGCGCACCTGGCGCGGCGTGGTGCCGTGGTCATGCAGGAAGCGGCGCAGGATTTTCAGGTACAGGGGGCGGTCGCCCATGATGCGGCCCAGCCCGCTGTCGACGTCCAGCACGCGCGGGGCTGTCGTTGCGGCCTCTTCGCCGGTGGCGTGCAGCGTGATCACGGCGCCACCATCAGCGTGTGCTGAACGACCAGTTGCGCGTGACTGCGGTGCCGTTTACCCGGCCGCTGAAGCTGACGTCGTAGGTGGTGCTGGCCGCCAGCGGCGTCAGCGGGATAATGGCGGCGGCCGACACGGGCGTTTGCGGATCCGTGGCGCGCTGCAGCAGCAGCACCGTCAGGTCGCTGGCGGCGCCGCGCTGGCGCACGGTAAAACTTGTGACGCCCAGCACGTCGTTGATATTGGCGTGCACGCTGATCGGATAGCCGACGATATCCTGGTTCGGCACCGGATCGGGCTCCTCGTTGTTGCTGGAAAAACTGGTGGCCACGCTGGCCTGGTTGCTGACAGGGTAGACGACCACCTGCCCGGCAGCCAGGCCAGGGCCATAGCCATTGTTGGCGGCAAAGTCGGCGGTGAAATACGCGTAGCCATTGTTGCCCATGGCCGCGCCGGCGCCGGCTTCCTTGAAGATCGGTTCAAAGATGGCGAAGCGGTGATAGATGGCAGTAATCAATTCTTCGGCCAGGTAAAAGCCGGAGTTGCTGGTGGCGCCCGCGATCACTTCGCCATAGGCATAGGAATTCGAGCGGTTCAGGATATAGCCCGCCTTGAGGTAGCGGTCGGCCAGGGTGGCGCCCGTAAAACCCGTCTTGCCGGCGATCTGGTCGTGCGAAACGGTATTGTTGGCGCGCAGGTAGTCGGAATGGCCTTGCGCCGCCGTGTCGATCAGGCTGTTGCGCGCCAGGCTGGCCAGGCCGACCTGGCCGCGCCGGTAATTGATCCAGTTGTAGCCATCGGTGGCGATATTGCCGGTCATGGCGGGCGCGCCGGCTTCCTGCACCAGTTGTGGCCCTGGTGTTGCTGTCGGCGCAGGCGTGCTACCGTTGTCGCTGCCGCCACCGCCGCAGGCACTGAGCAGCGCCGCGAGCAAGAGTGCGGAAATAAGCGATTTGCTGTGCTGGAACGAGGCGATCAAGCTGACTCCTGTGTAAAAGGGAACTGCCGTTATGCTATGCAAGGGGCGCCTGTGAAACGATTCTAAGGTATTTTCGCCGCCCGTAGAAAAGAGAAATGGCTACTGTGCGCAGCATGTCGTTACTGTAGTGCGCGCATGCGGGCAGGGTAGAATGGCTGCAGTGCCCTGGCGCGTATGCCACTGTTTTTCCACTGATTTTTTTGATTGCCCATAATTTGAACACCTTGCCAAAGTCGCGCTTGCAGCGCGCCAAGTACGCCTTGCCCAGTATGGTGACTTTGCTTTCGATAGCTTGCGGCTTTGCCAGCATCGTCATTTCGGTCGATAACGCCGGTACCGGTGACCCGGCCGACTACCGGCTGGCCGCAGCGCTGCTGGTATTGGCGGGCGTGTTCGATGCGCTCGACGGCTACGTGGCGCGGCTGACCAATACCGGCTCGGACTTCGGCATGCAGCTCGATTCGATCGCCGACGTGATGAATTTCGGCTGCGCGCCGGCGGTGCTGCTGTACTGCTATGGTTTCGTGCAGATGGGCGTGCATGATCCGCTGCTGCTGCGCTTTGGCGGCATGGCCAGCTTCTTCTTTGTTGCCTGCGGCGCGATGCGCCTGGCGCGCTTCAATGTGAACGTCGGCAAGACAGACCCCATGTATTTTGTCGGCATGCCGATCACCGCCGGCGCCGCTTGCGTGGCGGCCGTGGTGGTGGCCTGGCCGGCGCCGATCGACAGCCAGCTGCATAGTTATCTGCTGATGCTGCTGCTGGTCGGCGTGGGCAGCCTGATGGTGTCGACCCTGCGTTTCCCCAGTTCCAAGCAAAAGAAAAGCCTGGCCCTGCTACTGGTGGTGGCGGTCGCGGTCGGCATGCTGGTGTGGCTGAAAACCAGTTTCTTTGCCTTCTTCTTTGCCGTATATATCGCCGCCACCTTGGCGCTGAACCTGGCCTGGCACCTGGGCTGGCGCGGTATTGCGCTGCCGCAGGTGTTTACCGATATCGACGAGCTCGATTAAGCGACCTCGTGCCCGCGCGCGGCGCGCAGGATGGCAAACCAGTCGCTGCGGCTGAGTTCAAACTGCGTGCCTTCCACCGCCACGCCGACCGCTTCGATGCGGCCGGTGCCCGTCAGTGGCAAGGGCTTGCACGGCACTTGCATGATCCAGGCAAACACCACACTGGCAAACGGGCGCTGCAGCTGGTCGGCAATGTCCTTGATCACATTGCGCAAGTTTTCCACGTTCGCGTCGCCGCCCTGGAACAGGCGCCCGCCCGCCAGCGGCGACCAGGCCATCGGCGCCACGCCCAGGTCTTGCAGCCCATCAAAGGTTTCATCGAACATCGGTGCCGTATGCAGCGGCGAAAACTCAACCTGGTTGGTGGCCAGCGCAAAGCGCCGGTTCAGCGCTTCGAACTGGTGGCGGCTGAAGTTCGACACGCCAAAGTGCAGCACCTTGCCTGAATTCTTCAACGCGGTGAACGCGCCGGCGACTTCGTCGAAATCCATCAGCGGGTCGGGGCGGTGGATCAGCAGCAGGTCCAGGCGGTCGGTGCGCAGCTGGCGCAACGATTGCTCAACCGAACTGGTGATATGGGCCGCGCTGGTGTCGTAGTGCTGGATCGCATGGCCGGGACGGTGTGGCGACAGCAGCTTGATGCCGCACTTGCTGACCAGTTCCATCTTGTCGCGCAGGCCTGGCTGCAAGGCCAGCGCTTCGCCGAACAGGCCTTCGGCGCTGTAGTCGCCATAAATATCGGCATGGTCGAAGCTGGTGACGCCCAGCGCCATGCATTGCTCGATAAAGGCCAGGCGCTGCTGCGCCGTCATGTTCCATTCGCCGATGCGCCACATGCCGGCGACGATGCGCGACAGTTCGGGGCCGTGCGGCGAGAGGCGGCTGCGCGGTGCTTGCAGGCTGGCGGGGATAACATGGTTCATGAAAATACTTTCCGGTAGTGGCGACAGGCTGATGGTGCTCGATTATAGCTGTGCAGCAGGCAAAAAAAAGCCCGCATTGCTGCGGGCCGTTGGCGATTGCCTTGCTGCTTATTTCATCCACAAGCGCATCGAATCCCAGGCGCGGCCAAAGATCGACGCTTCGGTGATCGGTTCGAGCGCCACCACCGGCAGTTCCAGCAGGGTCTTGCCGTCAACCATCATTTTCAGCTTGCCGACCGATGCGTTCTGCGGCAGCGGTGCCACCAGCGGGTCCTTGCGTTCCAGCACAGGTTTCATCTTGGCGGCCGTGCCTTTCGGTACGGTGACCAGCACGTCGTTGGCAAAGCCGATCTTGACGGTGCTTTTCGAGCCTTTCCACACTTCCGGCGTGGCCACGGCCTGGCCTTTCGAGTACAGCTTGACGGTGTCGAAGTTCTGGAAGCCCCAGTTCAGCAGCTTCTGGCTTTCCTGCGTGCGGGCCTGGTCCGACGAGGTGCCCAGCACCACGGAGATCAGGCGGCGCTCGCCCGAGCCGCCCGGACGGCGTGCCGAAGCGATCATGCAGTAGCCGGCCGCTTCCGTGTGGCCGGTTTTCATGCCGTCGACGGTCGGGTCCAGCCACAGCAGGCGGTTGCGGTTAGGCTGGGTGATCTTGTTGTAGGTAAAGCTTTTCACGGAATCGATTTTGTAGAATTCCGGGTAGTCGGCGATCACGCGCTTGGCCAGCACCGACAAATCCTGTGCGGTGGAATAGTTGTCAGGGCTGGGCAGGCCGTGCGGATTGGCGAAACGGGTGTTTTTCATGCCCATGCGCTGCGCTTCGCGGTTCATCAGCACGACAAAAGTGCCTTCGTCGCCGGCCACGGCTTCGGCCAGCGCGACGGCGGCGTCGTTACCCGATTGAATCATCAAGCCATGCAGCAGGTCGTCGATCGATACCGGGGTGGCCGGGTCGATGAACATTTTCGAGCTGCTGGCGTCCACTTTCCAGGCGCGTACCGAGACATTCACTTTCTGGTCCAGCGCCAGTTTCTTTTCGCGCACGGCGGCAAACGTCAGGTAGGCCGTCATGATCTTGGTGAGCGAAGCTGGTTCGATGCGCGCGTCCGGATCTTGCGAAGCAATGATCTGGCCACTGGTGGCGTCGAGCAGCAGCCAGGACTTGGCGGCGATGGTCGGCGCCGGTACGGTCTGCGCAAAGGCGGCGGATAGGAAAAATACACTGGAGGCCAGTGCCGCTAAAAGTTTTTTCATGGAGGCTGGTCTGCGAAAAAAAGTGAAGGCTGAGGGCCATGCCGCTGGTGCAGGCGTGGCCGCGTGGAAAAAACGGATCAATTATAGCCGTGGAAGCAGCAGTAAGCCCACACTTCAAGGCTCATCTGCTGCAATTGCCGGTTTGTCGCCATGCCATAAGGCAATCACCAACTGCTTGATGTGATTGAGCTTGCGGTGGAAAAAGTGGTCGGCGCCGGGGATCACGATCACGGGTATGTCCTGTGGCCGCGCCCAGTCGAACACGGCCGACAACGGTATCGTGTCGTCGAGTTCGCCATGGATCAGGATGGTGTCGGCCGGAATGTCGGCCATCTGCCACTTGCCGGCCGCGCTGCCGATCAGCGCCAGGCGCTCGGCCGGCGTGCCGGCGGCTGTCAGGCGTTCATTCAATTTTGATTGCACGAAGGTGCCGAAGGAAAAGCCCGACAAGGCCACCGGCAAGCCCGGATACAGGCCTTGCATGTGTTGGTACAGCAGTTGCATGTCGTCGGTTTCGCCGGCGCCATGGTCATGCACGCCTTCCGAGGCGCCTACGCCGCGAAAGTTGATGCGCGCCACCACGTAGCCGAGTGCGACAAAGGCGCGCGCCAGGGTCTGCGTGACCTTGTTGTCCATCGTGCCGCCATAAAGGGGATGCGGATGGGCCACCAGGGCGATGCCGCGCGGCGTGTCGGCCGGGAAGTCGAGCAGGCCTTCCATGCTGCCCGCATGGCCGGCCAGGGTAAATTTTTCGGAATTTCGGTTCATGAGGCTCATGTTGGCGCTAGTGTCTTAAATTGGGTTTAAATCTTGAGGCGATCGACCACTTTTCCACCGACCAGGTGGCTATCGATGATGTCATCGATATCGCTGTTGTCGACATAGGTGTACCAGGTGCCTTCCGGATAGATGACCAGCACCGGTCCTTCTTCGCAGCGGTCCAGGCAGCCGGCCTGGTTGATGCGGATCTTGCCCGCGCCACTCATGTTCAGGTCCTTGATGCGGCGCTTGCAGTGCTTTTGCGCTTTTTCCGCGCCATGGTCGCCGCAACTGTTGCGGCCGTCTTCACGTTTGTTCATGCAGAAAAAAACGTGGCGTTCAAAATAGGGGGCGTCGCTCATATCAGTACTCCTGCGGTTGGATCATGCGCCATGATAGCGCTTATGGAGGGTCTTCGCGCCGATGCCGCTGCAGTTCTTCCTGCCGGTTCAGCTTGTGCGACGGCAGCCACAAAAACCACAGCGCCATGAATGGCCACAGCAGGGCGAGGAACTGGGCCGCGCCATTGAAGTTGAGGAATTTGCCTTGCACCCAGCCTTGCAGGGTGGACATGAAGTAGGGGTTGATCGGCGTGGTATTGACGATCACCAGGCTCAGCAGCAAGGTGGCGACCGCGATGCGGCGCTGCGCCACATGGGGCGCGAAGGCCAGTCCGCCGAGCATGATCAGGCCGATCAGAAAGCCGCCCTGGGCGCCCGGCGTGATCCACACAAAGGCATTTTGCGGCGAGAACAGCAGCGCGCTGGCCAAGGCGCGCACCACCAGCGCGGCGGCGATCAGTATTACCACCAGCGCCACGCGCGGCGCGGCGCGGCGCATCAGGCACAGCAGGGCCAGCACGGCGCCGGTCATGCCGCAGGCGGTGATGATGGTTTCCGACAGCCAGTATTGCTCTACCGTCAGCACCGCGTCGGGCCGCAGGTAGGAAGCCAGGTCGATCTCCATGCCCATCAAAAGGGACAACCAGTCCGACAATATCGGCAGCAGCTGGCCCAGGCCGAACAAATAGCCTTGCGGATAGATTTGCGCCAGCGGCCACAGCGCCACCAGCACCAGGCCCTGGCTGGCGTGCTGGACAAACCAGCGCTGGCGCACGTGCATCAGGCGGCTATGGTCGAGCAGCTTGCGCGCCGACAGGGCACCGAAGATGGCGCCCAGGCAGCAGCCGGCCGAGTTGGTATAAAAATCGAGATTCGACGAGACGCGACTGGGCAGATAGGTTTGCACCGCCTCCATGCTGCCGGAGATGAACATGCCGCACAGGGTGGCGATCACGACGGCGAAAAAGCAGGTAATGCGGGGGAACAGCGAATAGACGAGCAGGGCGCCCAGCGGCATGTAGCCGACGATATTGACGCCGACGTCAAAGCCCGTCCAGTAGCGCGGCATCTTGGTGTTTTCAAGAAACAGCAACGGCGACAGGCCGTTGCTGTGCCAGCCTGTAAATGGAAACCAGCTGGCGTAGACGATCAGGAACACATAGGCCAGCAACGCCGCGCGCGACACGGGTGACGCGCGCGCAGAAGTTGGCGCCGGGCTGGCGTGATTGGCGTCTGGCGTCATTCTTTCGGAATGTTCAGCGTGCCCAGCCAGGCCAGCAGGTCGGCGGCGATGGCGTCCGAGGCCAGGGCCAGCGCCTGCGCGCCGCCTTGCGCATCGGCGCTGGTGGCCGGGCTGTTGCGGCTGAAGGTTTTTTGGTCGATCAGCACGTGACCACGGAACAGTGAGGCGCGCAGCGAGACCTGGCCGCTGCTGCGGGTTTGCGTATCGAAGTTTTGCGAAAAATCATCGACATCGATGCGCAACAGCGGAATGCCGGCCGCCGCGTCGGTGGTCGACAGCACTTTCACGCCGCCCTGGGCGACGCGGGTTTTCAGGCGCTGGCTCAGCAGTTGCAGCGGCGGCGTATTCCAGCGGTTGTAGGCATAAGGGCGCGATTGCTGGGCGTCGGCGTACAGCAGGCGGTAATACATGCGCTGGGTGTCGAGCCAGGACGGACCGTTGGCGTCGGCAATCACCAGCACCGGCAGCGGGGCTGCCGCCGCAGTTTGTGCTGCTGGCGCTGCCGGCGGGCCGAAGTCATAAAAGGTGGGTAGCGGGCCGCGGCTGGCGCAGCCGCCCAGCAGCAGTGCCGCGGCCAGGGTCAATACGCCGGCGGCGGTACGCGAAGGATGAATGAAATGCATGGATGTTCTCCTTATTTTGCTGGCGCCGAGAAGCCGGGCTCGCCCGGGCCGGGCGGAATATCGGGGGCGCCAAACAGGATGCTTTGCGGTTGTTCGTTCAGGGTACTCATGGTGGTTTTCAGGGCGCGCATCGACGAGCGCGCTTCGCCGCTCAGTTCGATCACTTGCGGCAGCACTTCCAGCGACACGCCACTGGCCACCGATTCGACCGAGCGGCCCACGCGCGCCACGGTGCCGTT
Source organism: Janthinobacterium sp. 1L-D-8-B-C4 (assembly GCF_057291295.1). Lineage (NCBI taxonomy): Bacteria > Pseudomonadati > Pseudomonadota > Betaproteobacteria > Burkholderiales > Oxalobacteraceae > Janthinobacterium > Janthinobacterium sp. 1L-D-8-B-C4. The sequence goes on along the minus strand of NZ_JBXAVX010000015.1, from coordinate 14,694 downwards.
GACGTTGTCAAGCATGCCGCCTGGCGCCTGCAGGTCGGTGCCGAGTTTTTTCCAGGTCTGCGACAGTTCCGTCACGTTCTCGCCCGCATCCTTGATGGCGGCGATGCTCTTGCGCGTTTCGTCCGTCAGTTGCGGCAGTTGCTGCAAGGTCGGCTGCAGCTGCTTCGGAATCTCGCCAAACGCCTTGGCGGTCTTGCCCACTTCCGTAAAGGCGGCCAGCATGGCTTCCTGGTTGCCGGGGCTGAGCAGGTTGTTGACTTTATTCGTAATCTGTTCGGCCTGGTCGAGGATGCGCTTGCCGCGCTTTTCCAACTGGTCCAGCAGGCCCGCGCGCAGCGGTATCTGGGAAGGCTTTTCCTTGGTGGTGCCCAGCAGTTTCGAGCCCACGCTTTCATCGTCGAGCTGGATATAGGCGATGCCGGTCACGCCCTGGTAGCCCAGGGTGGCAAAGGTGGTGTTGGTGACGGGGGTGTCGGGCGCAACGCTGATATGCACCAGGATCTGGCCGGCTTTTTGCGTGTCGAAGTCGATCGCGTCAACCTTGCCCACTTCCAGGCCCCGGTAGCGCACGGCCGCCTGCGGGTTCAGACCGGGCACCGACAGGCTGGTGGCCAGCAGGTAGGGCACGCGTTCGACCCGGTCGCGGTTGAACCAGACGCCGAATAAAATCGCGGCAACCAGCAGGGTGAGCGTGAAAAAGCCCGTCAGCAGGGCGTGTGATCTGTTTTCCATTAATTCTCCGCTTTCTTGTCAGTGCCGGGGGATAACTCCGGCGGCGCCTCGGCAGCCTTTTTTTCATCGAGGACGGCCAGCGCGCGCTTGCCGCGGTCGCCCAGGAAGAATTGTTTGATGAACGGGTGATCGACTTCGATGACTTCACGCGTGGTGCCCAGCGCGATCACGTGTTTTTCGGCCAGCACGGCGATGCGCGTGGACAGCGCGAACAGTGTGTCGAGGTCGTGCGTGACCATCACCACGGTCAGGCCCAGTTCGCGGTGCAGCGACTGGATCAGGGTAACGAAACTTTCCGACAAGTCCGGGTCCAGGCCGGCCGTCGGCTCGTCGAGAAATAATAACTTCGGTTCCAGCGCCAGGGCGCGCGCCAGGGCCACGCGCTTGATCATGCCGCCCGACAGGTCCGACGGCATTTTCAGCGCATGTTCCGGCCCCAGGCCCACCATATTCATCTTCAGCAGCACCGCGTCGTGGATCAGGTCTTCGGGCAGCACGCGCAGTTCGCGCATCGGCTGGGCCACATTGTCGAACACGGTCAGCGCCGAATACAGTGCGCCCTGCTGGAACAGCATGCCCCAGTGGTTGCGCAATTGCTGCAGATGGTCGCGGTCGGCCTTGTTGATGTCTTCGCCAAACACTTTGACGCAGCCGCGCGACGGATGTTCCAGGCCCAGCATCTGGCGCAGCAGCACCGTTTTGCCGGTGCCGGAACCGCCGACGATCGAGAGGATTTCACCGCGCCTGATTTCCAGGTTCAGGTCCTGGTGTACCACCGTGCGGCCGAACTTGGTCCACAGATTGGTGATTTCGACCACCGGCGTATCGCCGTGGAAGTCGAGCTTGCTCTCGCCGTCGTTGCTGTCTTTCAGGCCACAGCTGGCGTTTTCTTCGCTCATCAGTAGCCCACTCCATTGAAGACGATGGCAAACACGGCGTCGGCCAGGATCACCACCGTAATGGCGGTCACCACGGCGGTGGTGGTGCCGCGCCCCAGGCTTTCCGTATTGGCCTTGATGCGCAGGCCGAAATGGCAGGACACCAGCGCGATCAGCATGCCGAAGATCACGCCCTTGCCCAGACCGATCATGTAGTTGGCCAGCGGCACGGCGTCCGGCAACTTCTGGATAAAGTAGCGCGCCGACAGATTCAGTTCCATCTTGGCCGCCGCCATGCCGCCGAGCAGCGCGGCCGTATCGGTCCAGATCACCAGCAGTGGCATGGAAATGGCCAGCGCCAGCACTTTCGGCATGATCAGGCGGAAACCGTGCGAAATGCCCATTACCAGCATGGCGTCCAGTTCCTCGGTCACGCGCATCACCCCCAGCTGGGCCGTGATGGACGAACCCGAGCGGCCGGCCACCAAAATGGCCGCCAGCAGCGGCCCCAGTTCGCGGATCACGCTCATGCCCAGCAGGTTGACGAGGTAGATATCGCCGCCGAAATTGCGCAGCTGCTGCGCCGACAGGTAGGACAGCACCACGCCGATCAGAAAGCCCACCAGCGCCGTAATGCCCAGCGCCTGGAAGCCGGCATGGAAGATATTGGCGGAAATTTCGCGCCATGGCCCGCGCAGCGGATGGCGGGCAAAGCGGCCCACGTCCTGCGTGACCTGGCCGATCAGGGCAATGAAACCCTTCAGGTGTTCGAAAAACACCAGGATCGCCATGCCCAGTTTCATCACCATGGTCAGGCGGTGGGCGCGCGACTGCGCCGTTTTCAACGGCCCGGTTTCTTCGATACGCTTGAAAAATTCTTCCTGGGCTGGCGCCAGGGTCAGTTTCGCCGGCCGCTGCTTGCCCCAGGCATTCCAGAACAGCTGGGCGCCGATATGGTCCATGCTGTCGATGTTTGATAAGTCCCAGCTGACATTGGCGTCATCCTTGAGCGGCTTGAGCTGGGCGTTGATGGCCTTGATCGCGTTGTCCTGCGCCAGCGCGTGCACCTGCCAGGTGCCGCTGGCGGTGACCACGCTCCCTTGCTGGGAGTCGGCCTGGGCTAGCTTCAGTTGGGGCGATTGTAGAGTGGGCATCACGCCAGTTTAAGGGAGAATGGCCCGGACCGCCACAGATGTTCCATTCTCGCGGCCCCGCTATGTGGCCTGGTTCGCTCTACGACGCCAAATGGCGGGCCTGGCGCTGCGGCAAGGCGGCAGTCAAGGGCGGCGCTTTCGGCTGTTGGGCAGGGGCGGCGTGATGGGCTGCCTTGGCACCGCCCGCATAGTCGCTGGCGACCAGGGCATTGGCTTCTTGCGCGCTCAGGCCGCGCGTTTGCAGCCATTGCGCCACCAGCTTGGCCAGTTTTTCCATGGCGATGCGGTGGGTGGCGTCGGTATTGGCATACAGCCAGTTGGAAAAATCCATGAAGTTCTCGAATGGCGCATCGCCCAGCATCCATTGCACGGTATTGGCAAAGCGGCCCGAATTGGCCACCAGGTCCCAGTAGCGGGCAAAGCGCACCAGGCGCTGCATGCTCATGAAGTCCAGGTGCTTGTTGGCCAGGATGGTATAGGGCGGATGCGGGTCGAACACCATGCCATATTCTTCCGTATGGCGGATGATCGGCGTGCCGCGCAGGCGCTTCAGAATGCCGAACTGGATCTCGTGCGGCTTCAGGGCCACCAATTTATTGAAGCCGGCCGCAAAGCTGGCTTCATCCTCGCCCGGCAGGCCGGCGATCAGGTCGACGTGCAAGTGGGCGTTCGATTCCTCGCACAGCCAGCGGATATTGTCGGCCGCCTTTTGATTGTCCTGCCGGCGGCTGACGAGGGCCTGCACCTCGGGGTTGAAGCTCTGGATGCCGATCTCGAACTGCAGCGCGCCCGGTGGAAACTTGCTGATGCCCTCTTTCAGTGCATCGGGCAGGTGGTCCGGCACCAGCTCGAAGTGGGCGTAGATCGGGTCGTCGGGATTTTCCTCGATTTTATCGAGGAAGAACTGCATGATCTTCAGGCTGGTCTTGATATTGAGGTTGAAGGTGCGGTCGACGAATTTGAACAGCCGCGCGCCGCGCGCATGCAGGGATTCCATCTCGGCCAGGAAATTGTCCAGCGCGAACGGCCATGCGGTTTTATCGAGCGCTGAAAGACAAAACTCGCACTTGAACGGGCAGCCGCGCGACGCTTCCACGTACAGGGTGCGGTGGCGGATGTCGTCGTCGGTATATAAAGAGTACGGCGTTTGCAGTTCGGCCAGCGGCGCCTGCACGCCGGCATGGATTTTCATGATCGGTTTCGGGCCGTTGAGGATCTCGCCGCACAGCTTGGGGAAGGTAACGTCGCCCCAGCCGGTGATCAAGTAGTCGGCCAGCCTGACGATTTCCTGCTCGCCCGCCTCGTGTGACACTTCCGGCCCGCCGAGCACGATGATCACTTCGGGCGCCACCTTTTTAAGCATGGCGACCAGTTTTGTTGTTTCCTCGACGTTCCAGATATACACGCCAAAACCGATGATGCGCGGCTGCTTGACCAGGATGCGTTCGACCAGTTCCGTGGTTTTCGCGCCGATCACGAATTCCTGCAGCCGCGTCTGCGCCTGCAGCGGCCCCATGTTGGCCAACAGGTAGCGCAAGCCCAGCGAGGCGTGGGTATAGCGGGCGTTCAGGGTGGAGAGCAGAATGGTCATGGCGGCGATTGAAACGGCGAAACCGCTATTTTACGCTGTCGTGTCAGCAGTGCGCTGCGGTCGGAAAGGCCGTGTTACCATTTATCAACAATTACCAACTTGGCAATGCTACGGCAGGGTAGAGGGGATACACGGTGCTGGCGAAAAAAGGTTTCAACAAGAAAGTCCTGTTCGGCTCACTGGCCGCAGTGGCTGTGGTGGCGGCCGCGCTGGTCGGTTATCGCGCGTTTGGCTGGGGCGCGATGGGGCCGGTCAACAGCCTCAAGCTTGACCTGTCGCGGCCCGATGCGCTGGTGCGCACCAAAAGCCTGTCGACCCTGCCGCGCGACCTGCTGACGGTGCCGCTGGCGCGCGATGTGCTGCGCGAGGAATTCCTGTTCTACTACGAGCAAAGCGAAGACCGCCTGGGCCTCAAGGGCAGCTTGCGCCGCATCGCCTACGAACATCAATTGGGCTGGGGCGACCAGCTGCTGCGCATGGTGCTGGACCAGCCGGCCGAAGTGGCCTTGTGGCGCGACGCCGACGGTTCGCTCAAGCACTTTGCGATTGCCGTCTCGCGCAACCAGCTCACGCGCCTGCTGGAAGAAGCGGGCAAGGTCGCATTGAAGGATACGCAGATGAGCGTGGCCGGCAGCCTGCGCGTCGATGGCGACACCGTGCCCGTGTACGCGCTCAATTACGCCTGGCAGCGCACCTTGCTGTTTGCCGCGCACGGCCAGCGCCTGGTGATCCTGTCGCATCCCGGCATGCTGTATGGCGGTGCCGAGGGCAAGAAGGGTGACGGCACGGCCGAGAAAACCGTGGTCAGCCTGCTGGGCAAGGATGCGGACAAGCAGAACCTGTTTCATCCGCAATTCCATCTCGATAATGCCGCGCCCGAGGGCCACAGCATCGCCGTCAAGGCAGACTTCCTGTCGTTCGGCTACCAGCCTTTCTTTGGTGGCTTGGAGGCGCTGCGTTTCGATTTTCAAAAAGGAGCATGGCAGTCGAAGGTGCTGCTCAATGCAGACAAGTTAAAAAATGGTGGCTACGACAGCAGCGCCTTGTGGCCGGTGCTGCCGCATAGTCCCAGCGCCTGTTTCAGCGTGCCGGTCGACTGGACCGCATTGTCGCCGGTGCTCAAGCGCCTGGGCAGCAAGACCTCCGAACCGGTGGCGCCGCTGGCCGACAAGCTGCAAGGCCCTGCCGCCGCCTGCTGGTACGGCAATTCACGGCTGCATACCCCCGTGTTTGTGGCCACCCGCAAGCCGCAGGCCGGCGACGAGGCGCTGTATGCCAGCCTGTTCGAGGCGGCCATCGGCGGCAAGGACCCGGTGCGCAAGACTGCGGGCAAGGATGGCGCCATCCGCTGGGAACGCACCATCGCCACGGTCCTGGGGCCGACTACGGCGGCGCTGGCCGTGGCCGGCAATACCGTGGTGTTTTCCGCCGACGGCAAGCTGGTCGACCAGGTACTGGCGGTGCGCCGCAAGCAGGCGCCGGCGGCCAGCGACCTGCTGCCCGATGGCGCCCACACGGTCGGCCTGATTGCGCCGGCCTCGCTGGCCAAATTGATACAGTTCGAAGCATTTGACACCCTGCCGGCCAATAACGAGCCGGTCCTGCGCGCGGCCGCCAACGAACACCTGGTGCCGCGCCTCGATGCGCTGAAAAAATACCCGCCGCTGCGCATGGTGCTCAAGCAGCCACCAGCCAGTGGCACATCGTGGCAGACGCTGGAGTGGCAGGAGGCCGCGCGATGAGCGGAAGACGTGCCTGCCTGCGGCTGATGGCGGCCTGCGCCGCCACGGCGGCGTCGCCCTGGGCCTGGGCCCTGCGCGCGGTCGCCGAGCCGCAAGTGCAGCTGTCGCAAGCGCAAAGCCGCGCCTTCCAGGCCTGGATGCTGCGCATCGTCAACGCCCAGATCGAACGCGGCCCGTCGCCGCGCTGGACGCACCGCGACTGCGCCGGCCTGGTGCGCTTTGCCGTCAACGAAGCGCTCACCGTGCATGACGCAAAATGGCTGCATGCGAACGGCATCGCCAGCGACCGGCGCCTGCCGCCCGAACTGGAACTGGATGCGAACCAGGCCGCCCTGCGCAACCGCTGGGTGCAAACCGGCGGCACGGTCGGCCACTTCGTCACGGCGCTGGCGCTGGTGCAGCACAACAGCCGCTTTATCGCCCGCGAAATCAGCCAGGCGCTGCCCGGCGACCTGCTGTTTTTCGACCAGGGCGACGAACAACACCTGATGGTCTGGATGGGGGCGAACATCGCCTACCACACCGGCACCGTCACCCCCGACGACAATGGTCTGCGGACCGTCGATATCAAACAACTCACGACCTGGAAGGACACGCGGTGGCAACCTGTGCCCAACAATCCGAATTTCGCCGGAGTTTTCCGGCTGGCGTTTTTATCATGAAAATGATCCTGTCCACTTTGCTGGCGCTGCTGCTCGCCGGCGGCGCCGCGGCGCAGGAGCGCCAACCGAGCAACTACAGCACTTTCAAGGGCGAGCCCTTCTTTTTGCTGTCGGACGCCAGCTACGGCAGTCTTGACGAGGCGCGCGTGCGCCTGGAAGTGCCGGGCCGCGACATGGGGCGCATGAACCTGGAAGCGTATTCGGGCGCCGACATCGTCGTCTACCGCGTGCCCGAACCGATGGAATTCCTGAAAAAGCAGCGCAATCTGCACCGCATCCAGGTCGAGGGCAATTACCAAGGGGAAGGCCTGGCCAATACCCTGAGCTTTCTGTGGGATAGCTGGTGGAAGCAGTCGCGCCTGGCCTGGCGCAAGCTGTTTTCCGGCGACGCGCGCCTGGCGGTCACGAAAGAACAGCCGCAACTGGCGACCAATGACGCGATCCGCCGGCGCACCGTGTTTGCCAACCATCCGCAGTACAAGCCGCTCAAGGGCATGGAACTGATCGACAGCTTCCGCTATCCGCTGTGGCAGGCGAAAGCCATCGAGCCGCCGAAAGGCGTGAAACTTGATGGCTCCAGCAGCGAATTCATCGTTGCTGGCGCTGGCAATGTGATGATCCCGCTGGGCAAACGCAAGCCCGGCCTGTACCTGATCGAAGCGATCATCGGCGAGCACCGCGCCACCACGCTGGTATTCGTGTCGGACACGGTGGCCGTGACCAAGGTGTCGTCCGGCCAGATGCTGGTCTGGACCGCGCGGCGCGACAACAGCGCCGCCGTGGCTGGCGCCAATGTGGCGTGGACCGACGGCACCGGCGTGCTGCAGTCGGCCAGCACCGGCGCCGATGGCGTCGCGTCGCTTGAACGCGGCAGCCCCGAACACACGTATGTGCTGGGCCAGGACCGCGCCGGCGGCGTGTTCGTGTCCGAGAATTTTTACTATGACAGCGAGATCTACAACACCAAGATCTATGCGGTGACCGACCGGCCCCTGTACCGTCCCGGCGACGAGGTCAACGTGAAGTTCCTGGGGCGCGAATTTACCTCGGCGCGCAACTCGCAGGCAGCAAGCGCGGCGCCGATCAGCCTGAGCGTGCTCAATCCGAACGGCACCCCGCTGCTGACGCAAACGCTGCAGTTATCGAGCGACACGGGCGCCGAAACGCGTTTCCGCCTGCCCGCCGAAGCCACCGCCGGCGGCTATGAGCTGCGTTTCAACTACAAGGACGGCGTGTATGGCGCCGCCTTCCGCGTGGCCGAATATGTCAAGCCGCACTTTGAAATCAATGTCCAGCCGTCCAAGCCCGAGTTCAAGACCGGCGAGGCGGTCAAGGGCAGCATCGCGCTGCGCTACCCTGATGGCAAGCCGGTGAAAAACGCGAAGATGACTTTGTCGCTGCGCAGCCAGCAGAACACCATGGTCGAAGGCGAGCTGCGTTACAGCGGCCTGTTCCCGGTGGCCTTGAAAACCGAGGAAGTCACCAGCGACGGCAGCGGCAATGTGGACTTCAGCCTGCCGGCCGCCACCGATCCGTCGCGCTACATCTTGACGGTGCTGGCAACCGATGGCGCGGCTTACCGCGTCAAGGCGACGCGCGAACTGATGATCGAACGCTCGACCAGCAGCTACCAGCTAAAGGCGGCGCGCCAGTTTTCCGATCCCGGCCAAGCCGTGCATTTTGATTTGCTGGCCGATGGCCAGGGCGCGGCCAAACCGGTGCGCTGGGAAATGGTGCAGCTGGAAAAACAGAGCAAGACCGACGGCGCCTTCGATCCGAACGCCAAGGGCTGGGACGTAACCTTCCCTGCCTCGGGCTCGTATCAGCTATCGCTGCGCGACGAGCGCGGCAATCTGCTGGCCGCCGCCAGCCACTGGGTTTCGGGCGACGGCGTGCAGGCCACGCCGGGCAGCATCGAGATCGTGCTGGACCGCGCCCGCTATCGTCCCGGTGACACGGCCGAGGCCCTGATCACGTTCTCCGACAAGGTCGACCAGGCGCTGTTCACGCTGGAGCGCGACAAGGTGGAACACTATGGCCTGATGGCAGGCGGCGCAGACTGGTACCAGGCGAAGCGCGTGGCGCCGCGCCAGTGGCGAGTGCGCATCCCGGTGAAAGAAGAGCATGGCCCGAACATGACGTTCGCGGTGGCTTACACGCGCAATGGCGACTTCGTGTTCGAGAACGCCGGCCTGCAGGTGATCGAGCCGCGCATCGCGCTGCAGTTCAAGAGCGACAAGGAGGTCTACCAGCCGGGCGAAAAAGTCACGCTCGATGTGAAGGCGACGCTCGATGGCAAGCCCTTGAGCACCATGGTGGCGCTGGGCGTGGTCGATGAAATGATCTATGTGCTGCAGCCGGAAATCGCGCCCGACATCGGCGACTTCTTCTATCATCCGCGCCGCAACAATGTGCGCACCACGGCCAGCCTGTCCTTCATCAGCTACGACATGGCGCAGGGGCGCACGGCCGGCGCGCCGGCGCGCCACAATTACAACGAGCGTGGCGTGAAGGTGCTGGAGCGCCCGCGCCGCGACAATATCGATACCGCCTACTGGGCGCCGTCGCTGAAAACCGACACCAATGGCAATGCGCGCGTCAGCTTCACCATGCCCGACGCGCTGACCCGCTGGCGCATTACCGGCCGTGCCATGGATGAACAGGGACGCGTGGGCCAGCGCACCGGTTATGTACGGTCCGATAAAAACTTCTATGCCAAGTGGACCGCGCCCGACTGGATGCGCGCCGGCGATGCGCCGCGTGCGTCGGTGGCGGTGTTCAACCAGACCGGCAAGGAGCAGGCGCTGGACGTTACCCTGAGCGGTGGCGCACAGCCCAAGACGGAAAAACTGTCGGCCAAACCGGGCGTCAACTATGTCGAGTTCCCGCTCGCTGCAGGCAGCGGACCGCTGCGCCTGGAACTGAAACAGAATGGCAAGCTGGTCGACGCGCTCGACACCGCCATGACAACCCTGCCCGCCGCCTGGAGCAGCCCGCGCTCGCTGGTGCTGCCGCTTGATGGCGCTACCGGTGAGATTGCGCTCAAGCTGCCGGCGGACGCGCGCAATATTCGCGTCTCGTTCGCGCAGGGAGCCGCCAGCCAGTTCGCGCGCATCGCCGACGACCTGATCGACTACCCATATGGCTGCGTCGAGCAAACGGCCAGCCGCCTGATTCCGCTGGCGCTGGCCACGCAAAGCCTGGGGCCGGACGCCGGCGCACCGTATGAACGCTTGCAGGCGACCCTGACCGCGCAGCGCTTGCGCCTGGTCTCGATGGCCGGCCCGAAAGCGGTCTTTGGCTGGTGGGGCAACTCCACTGCCGGCAACGCCCTGATGACGGCCTATGCCTATTACGCCGACTGGTATGCCTCGCGCGCGCTGCGCATCGAGCTGCCGCCCGAGCACTGGAACAAGCTGCTGGCCGTCTACAGCGAAAGCGGCTTGAAAGATCCCGTGGGCGACCGCGCGCTGGTGCTGTGGATGGCGCACGAGATGGGCCTGCCGACGCAGACGCTGGCCTCGGGCCTGGTCGACGACAGCGCGATTGCCACCCTGGGCGGCAAGCCGCGCCAGCCTGGCGACAGCGGCAGCCTGCTGCTGGGCGGCGCCGATGATCGCGAAGCGCAGGCGATGAGCTTTGGCCTGGTGGCGCTGGTGGCCAGCCAGAATGGCATCGCCTTGCCGCACTCGCTGCAACTGCAAGTGGCCAGCGCGTTGCAGGTCTTGCGTGAATCCAAAGCGCCGGTGGCGCAGGCCTTGCTGATGCTGGCCGGCGAGGTGCCGGCTACCCAGGCCGAGGCGGTGCTGGCCAGTGTGCGCGCCGAGATGCCGACCCTGGATCGCGCGATGACCTTGATGTGGGTGCAGAAAAAACTCGGTGGCGTGACGTTCGGCAAGGGGCCTGCCATCACGCTGGACGGCGCATGGCAAAAGCGCGACAGCCGCAGTGGCCAGCCGGTATGGCGCTGGCTTGACGCCAAGGCTGTTCCGGACCGCTTGCGCATCGCTGCCGCCGGTGCGCCGGCCGGCACCGTGGCGGTGGTGCAGTACGACAGCCACGCCGCCGAAACGCAGACATTGCCGGTCACCGTCGAGCGGCGCATCCTGCGCATGAAGGCGGGCAAGGACGGCTACACGACGGAGCTGGTCAAGCAAGGCGAAGCACTGAGTACGGACGCGCTGTACCTCGATGAAATCACCCTGAAAGCAGCGGCGGGCAGCAAGCATCGCTTTGGCCTGCTGGAAGTGGCGCTGCCGCCCGGCGCGGTGGTCGAATCGACTACCTGGGGCATGGTCATGGCCGGCGACAAGCCCGCCGCGCTGGAACGCGCGCGCCATACCGAGCGCCGCGATGGCTATGCCGTGCCGGTCGAGCCGTTGATCGGCGACGTGACGGTGCGCCATCTGATCCGCTTTGCGCAGAAGGGCAGTTACGTGCTGCCGCCGGCGCGTTTCTACCGCATGTACCAGCCGGAGCAGAAGGCTTTCGAGGGCGGCGGCAAGAGCACGCGTGCGCTGAAGGTCGAGTAATGCTGCCGCCTGCATACACCGCTGCCCTGCTGGCGATGCTGGCGGCCGCGCCTGCGTGGGCGGCATCGCTGGATGTGGCCTGGTGGCGCGATGGCAAGGTGGAAGTGCGCCAGTTGCGCCAGGGCGGCACTGCGCCGCCACCGTTTGACGGCGCGCGGCAAGTGCCGCTGGCCAGCCTGTGGAAGCTGTTCGTGTATGTGTACGCCAGCGACAACAAGATGGCGATGCCCGATTACCGCTGCGGTGGCCGCGATCCGGAAGAAGTGTATTGCTGCGACGCCGGCCAGAGCATCGGCCACGACGCAGCGCTGGCGCAATCATGCGGCCTGTTTTTCTCGCCCAAGCGGCTGATGATCACGGCAGCGCCGTGGCGCAAATACTGGACTGGTCGCCTGGGTAGCGCGCCGGCTGGCGACTTTGCCTGGCTGGCCGACCCCGCGCAACTGGCGCCTGCGCGCACTGTGCGCCTGGACAGCTTGCTGCGCGCGCTGGACAGTATCCCGGCCGCCAGCCGCCAGGACGCCGAAGCGGCGCTGCTGCGGGTGGTGCTCGACGGACGCGGTGCCGGCACGGCGCGCTGGTTCGGCAGCCAGTTGCGGGTCAAGACGTATTCCTGGCACCAGGCGGATGGACGCATCGGCGGCGCGGCCGGCTGGTTGGCCGACGGCACGCCGATCTGGTTTGGCGGTGCGGGCGGCAGCAGCAATGTATTCGAACAATGGGCGCCCAGGCTGGCCGCCAGCTTGCCGCCAGTCGGTGCGGCCGACGATGGCGGCTGCGTGGTGGTCGATTACTTCCAGCGCTATCCGATCCGCGCCGTGCGCGGCGAGCGCGGTATTGCCGCACCCGGCCCTCTGAATGGCCGCTACCATGTTCGCTTTGAAAATGGACAGAACCTGGCCTTGCGCAGCAGCGGTGAACTGATGCTGGTACAGGACAAAGACGGGCGCCCGCAGTTGCGCGGCCGCTTCGGCGTCAATGAATATGTGGCGCGCGTGCTTGACCGCGAAGCCAATGCCAACGAGCCGGAAGCGGCCAAGGCCTTGGCGATCGCCGCGCGCACCTATTTGCAGCAGAACGCGGTGACCGTGGCGGGCTGCCAGCAGATCGCCGACAGCAGCGCCACCCAGCGCGTCAGCCCCAGCCCGGCCACGCCGGCGGCGCTGGCAATTGCGCGCTGGACCGACCAGTTGATCGTCGATGGCGTCACCGTGCGCTATCACAGCACCACGCCGTCCGAGGGCACAATGGCGTGGAGCGAGGCGGTGCGCCAGGCAAAGCAGGGCAAGCACTATGACGAATTGCTGGCGGCCGCCTACCCGGGCGGCGCGCTGAGCACCTTTGGCAATACCGGCGCACGCTGCCAGCGCCTTTCGCAAAACGAAGACTGGCTGGCGCGCTCCATGCCGCGCTGGCGGCGCGTGCTGCTGCGCGAGGCCGGCTACGAGGCGCCGGCGCAGGCACCGCTGGTGTGCGCCTTGCAGAGTGGCGCGCCGTATTCCGAGCAGTCGCGCAACCGCATCTACATGCGGCCACTGGCCACGCGCGAAGACCGCATCACGCTGGCGCATGAATACCTGCATCTGGGCCTGCGCAACCATCCGCGCGGCCAGGATGAAGACTACGTCGAGCAACTGGCGCGCCGGCTGGTCGACCTGAACCTGGAGGCGATATGAAGCGCTGCGTGCTGATGGCTGCCGCGATGGTAATGGCCGGGCACGGTGTGCAGGCCGCCGACAAGAGCATGACCACACCCATCGGCGGCTGGAACCGCGCGGGATTCACGGACAAGTCCGATGAGCTGGCGGTCAACTATCCTTATTCTCTGGTCGATCGCGGCGCGCAAAGTGGCCGGCGCATGATACGCGGCGAGCTGGAAAAAGCAGGCAAAAACCGTGCTGTCCACAAGCTGGTGGTCAATGGCAATCCAACCCCGCTTTATACGGATGACGATGGCCGCTATGCGCGCGCCTATTCCTTCGGTTCCGGCTCGAACAGCATCGAGATCCGCTCGCCGGACGGCAAGCCGGTCAAGCGCGTGCAGTTTTACGAGGCGGACCGCAGCCGGCCGCAGCCCATGATCCGCATTATCGCCGCGTGGGACGACAGCCAGGCCGAGGTCGACCTGCATGTGGTTACGCCCGATGGCCAGCATGCGTTCTGGTCGCATCCGACCTTGACCAATGGCGGCGGGCTCGATGCCGACACGGTCGACGGGCCGGGGCCGGAAAACTTCATGATGACGTCACCGATGCGCGGGCTGTACCAGGTATGGATCAATTATTGGGGCAATTTTGGCGGCGATGGCTATCACTTCGACGAAAAAACGCGCCAGCGGCCCGTCATTACCAGCCGCATCACGCTGGTATTCAACGAAAACACGGCGCGCGAGCGGCGCGAGGAGTTTGTCGTGCCCTTGCGCGGTATCGGCGAGCTTACGCTGGTCAAGACTTTCAAGTACTGAGACGATGAAAACACTGTTGATTTCTTTGCTGTTGCTGCCGCTGTGGGCGCAGGCCCAGGTCACCATCGACGCGCCCAAAAGCGGCTGGCGCAATTCGGCCGGCGCGCAAGAGGAATATACGCAAGCGGTGAATTACCCCGCCGCATCGGTCAACCTGCAGCCTGGCCAGGCCGAGACGGCGCAGATACGCGGGCGCATCGCCGGCGCCGTCAAGGGCAAACCCGCCACCCTGGTGGTCAACGGTGTGGCGATGCCGATGGAAGTGGGCGAGAACGGCAGCTACACCCGCCCGTATGGCTTCGGCAGCGGTTCGAACAGCGTGGAAGTGCGCTCACCGGACGGCAGGAGCCGCGCGCGCACCCAGTTTGTCGACAGCTACCAGGGCAAGACCCAGGCGCGTTTGCGCGTCGTGCTGTCGTGGGACAGCGCCGGCACCGACCTCGATCTGCACGTGGTCACCCCTGACGGTGGCCACGCCTGGTACGGCAACCGCGTGCTGAAAGACGGTGGTGCACTGGACGTGGACGTGACCACCGGCTATGGTCCGGAGATCTTTTCCAGTTCCGCGCCCGTGAAGGGCAATTACCACGTGTATGTGAACTACTACGGCAGCGGCGAGAATACCTCCGTGCTGACGGTGGCCCGCCTGTCGATCATTACCAATGAGGGCACGCCGCGTGAAAAGATGCAAAGCTTCCAGGTGCCGATGCGGGCCGCCGGTGAGCTGACGTTGGTGAAATCGTTCGTGCTGCCTTGAATGCTAAATGGCTCTTGCGGACCCGCTGCGGCTTTGCTATAGTTCGCCTCCTCGCAAAACGACGCACACAAAACAAGGTGTTGCAGAGTGAAGCGGGGATAAAAAGAAGGTTGACGAATTAGCCGAAACGCTTCATACTCTTCCTTCTTCGCAGCTGACAAACACAACGCTTTGTCGATAGC
>NZ_JBXAVX010000014.1:0-219708 GCF_057291295.1 Janthinobacterium sp. 1L-D-8-B-C4 | reverse complement strand
AAGCTCAAGCTAAAAGGGCTGAGTCCTGTGCAGTACAGAACTCAGTTCTTGAGCAGCTAGCAAATTAAACCGTCCAACTATTTGGGGTCAGTTCACGCCGGCCCGCCATTTTTACGTTTTTACGCCTTACGCATTTAAATGCGTCGGACAGCTTAACTGAACGGCATTACGGCGCGCGGGCCGGTTTATGCTTACATCGCCAGCGCCTTTTCCACGGCGCCCACCAGTTTCTTGTCTTCCGGCGTCACCTTGCTGGGGAAGCTCTCCAGTACCTTGCCGTTGCGGTCGATCAGGTATTTATGGAAATTCCAGGCCGGCGTCTTGCCGGTCTGCTTGATCAGGTCGGCATAGAACGGGTTCGGCGTGGAGCCGGACACCGCCGACTTGGCGAACATGGGGAATTTCACGCCATAGGTGTTGTAGCACAGGTCGGCGATATCCTTGCTGTTGCCCGGCTCCTGGTTGCCGAAGTCATTCGACGGGAAGCCCAGCACCACCAATCCCTTGCTGCCGTATTTGGCATACAGCGCTTCGAGGCCTTCATACTGCTTGGTAAAGCCGCAATAGCTGGCCGTATTGACGACCAGCACGACCTTGCCCGCGTACTGACACAGGTTCTGCGGCGCTTCGTCCTGCAGGCGGTTGAAGGTCTGCTTGAGGATGGCCGGACAGGCTGCGGGCGCTGCCACGGCTGGAGCGGCGGCGGCTGCTACCGGCTGGGCGGCAAAAGCCGGCATGCCCGCGCACAGGGCGGTCAACGCAAACAGCTTGGCAATAGTCTTGGACATGCGGGCACCATGATGAAGGATAAAAAAGCATTTTATGCCAATCGCCCCGCTTGCGCATGCCACGGCGCCAATTGAGCGATATCAAGAGCAGGACAGTGCTTGCCCATGGGACATATTTTTTCCCTATGCTCGGCATACCCCATTGCAAGGACACGCCATGACCCATCCAGCCATCCCTGCCCTGTTCGCCGCCAGCCTGCTGCTGGCGCCGCAGGTGCATGCCATTACCAACCCCGCCAAGCCGGCGGTCCCCAAAGCCGAGGCCATCGCCCTGCCCGCGCTGCAGGTCGACTTGCGCCAGACCACGGTCTCCGGCCTGTCGTCGGGCGGCTTCATGGCGGCGCAGTTCGCCGTCGCCTATTCGGCCACCGTCAGCGGCGCCGGCATTATCGCCGGCGGGCCATATTACTGCGCCAGCCAGCCGGGCCGCTTTCCGTATATCGCTTACCTGAACAATGCCCTGAGCACCTGCATGAACCCGGGCGACGCACAGGTGTCCCCGCCCGATGCTGCCGGCCTGCTGCGCGCGGCGCAGGATTTTGCGCGCGACAAGCTGATCGACGACACCGGCAACCTGCAGCGCCAGCGCATCTATCTGTTCAGCGGCGCCAAAGACCAGACCGTAACGCGGCCAGTGGTTGAGCAGGTGGCCAGGTTTTACCAGTTGGCCGGCACGCCGGCCGCGCAAATCCGCCTTGCCGATACGGTGGCGGCCGGCCACGCCATCATTACCGACAGCCTGCAGGACTCGGCCTGCGACAGCACCGCGCCGCCGTTCATCAACAACTGCGGCTTTGTGCAGGCGCGCGACATCCTGCAGCATCTGTACCCGGACCTGCAACCATCATCGATTACCCTGAAGGGGAAACTGATCGCCTTCAACCAGCGCGGCTTTATCAGGAGTTCGTATTCCAGCATGGGCAATACGGGCTACGCTTATATACCCGCCGCCTGCAACAGCGAGAGCTGCCGCGTGCATGTGGTGTTCCACGGCTGCCTGCAAACCACGCAGGCGATCGGCGAGCAGTTTTATACACGCACCGGCTACAACCAGGTGGCCGATGCCAACAAGATCGTGGTGCTGTATCCGCAGGTCGAACCGAGCCCGATCTACCCCTACAACCCGAAAGGCTGCTGGGACTTCTGGGGCTACACCAGCATCAACCCGCTGGCGCCGGAGTTTTACCGCAAGAGCGGCACGCAGATGGAGGCGGTCAAGGCGATGCTCGACCGCCTGGCCGCGCGCAGAGGGTCGCGCTAGGACGGTTATTCGACCTTGTACGACGACAGCTTCGGGTCCGGCGCCGGGTAGGCCAGCTTCATGCCCTGCAGTGTTTCGAGCAGCAGCGAGGCCACCACCAGGTTGCGCTGGGTCTTGGAATTGGCCGGCACCACATACCAGGGCGCGTGATCGGCGTCGGTCTCGCGCAGCGTCGTTTCATAGGCGCGCTGGTAGGATGCCCACTTCTTGCGCTGCGAAATATCGTTCGGGTCGAACTTCCACTGGCGGTCGGGATCGTCCAGGCGTTCCTGCAGGCGGCCGCGCTGTTCGTCTTTCGAGATATGCAGGAAAATTTTCAGGATGACGGTACCGGTCTCGCTCAGCATGCGCTCAAAATCGCGGATCTGCGCAAAGCGGCGCTGGCATTCGGCCTTGTCGATCATGTCCTGCACGCGCGTGATCAAAACGTCTTCGTAATGGCTGCGGTTGAAAATGGCGATCTCGCCTTTCACCGGTACATGCTGGTGCACGCGCCACAGGTAGTCGTGCGCCAGTTCGATATCGGTTGGCCCCTTGAAGGCCACGGCGCGGATGCCCATCGGGTTGATATTGCTGAAGATGGCTTTCACCGTGCCATCCTTGCCCGAGGTGTCCATGCCCTGCAATACCAGCAGTACTTTCTGCTTGCGCTGCGCGTACAGCATGCTCTGGCACTCGGCGATCTGCGCCGTCAGGGCCTGTGTTTCCTCGCGGTCCAACGCCTTGCACTGGGCGTGGGTCAGCTTCTTGTTGGCGGCCTTGGTGGCGGCGCCCAGCAAGCGCTTGCCGGCAAAATCCTCGTCCAGGTCAAACCCTTTGCCGGCGCGGAACTGCGTGCGCGCCTTCATGCGGCCACCGGCAAGTTGCGGTGCTCGATTTTCGTGCAGTGATCCATTACCACGTCGAGACCGGCCGCGCGCGCAATCGCTGCGGCTTCCTGGTTGACGACGTCCAGTTGCAGCCACAGGCAGCCGGCCTTGATGGCCACCGCTTCTTCGGCGATGGGCACAATATCTTCGGCTTTGCGGAAAACATCAACGATATCGATGCGCTTGGGCGCCACGGAGGCGGCAGCCTCGCTCAGGGTGGCATAGGCGCGCTGGCCCAGCACTTCCTGGCCGGCCAGCGCCGGGTTGACGGGCACCACGCGGTAGCCGTGCTCCAGCAGGTACTCGGCCACCTGGTGGCTGGCGCGGTCAAGCTTGTCGGACATGCCGACGATGGCGATAATGCGGGCGTCTTGCAGAATGCGGGCGATAGAGGGCATGGTCAGGTCAACGATAAGCGTGCGGAATTGCCCGCCTAGCGTAGCAGATTCAGGCCATGCCTGGAGCCGGCTTACTTGCGGATGGCGGCCATCTGCGCGACGAACTCGCGCGCGCGGCTGGTGACGGCGGCGTAATCGCCCTTGGCGCCCGGGCCACTCAGGCTGCTGCCGATGCCGACAGCGATGGCCCCGCTGGCAAACCATTCACCGAGGTTTTCTACCGTCACGCCGCCGGTCGGCATCAACGGCACTTGCGGCAGCGGTGCGCGCAGGGCCTTGATATAGGCGGGGCCAAACATCTCGGCCGGGAACACCTTGACGATATCGGCACCAGCCTGCACCGCCGTGACGATTTCGGTCGGCGTCATGGCGCCCGGCATGGCCAGCACCTGGTAGCGCTGGCACACGGCGATGGTGTCGACATTGACGCCGGGCGAAATAATGAACTGGGCGCCGGCCAGGATCGCCGCACGCGCCGTTTCAGGGTCCAGCACCGTGCCCGCGCCCAACAGCACGTCCTTGCCGTGGCGCTCGCGCAGGGTGCGCAGCACGCCCAGCGTATCGGGCGTGGTGAACGCCACTTCCAGCGCCGTCACGCCGCCGGCGATGCACGCCTCGGCGATCTGTACCGCAGCCTCGGGCGAGTCGGCGCGCACGATACCCACCATGCCGCGCTCGACGATGCCCTGAAAAATTGTTTGTTTCAACATGCTGATTCTCCTGATCGATCAATTAAGCTGGCAGTGCACCAAAGCGCACTTCGGGCAAGCCGCGCACGCCTTCGATGTGCGCATGGAACAGGCCACCGGCCTGCGGTTCTGCCGCCAGTTGTTCCGGCGTCAGGTTTTCCTGCGCCGTGGTGATGAATACGTCGTTGCAAGCGGGGCCGCCGACGCTCACGCAGCTCGGCTGCGAGACGGGCAAAGTTACCTGCCGGGCGATGCTGCCGTCGGGCGCAAAGCGCAGCACGCGCGAAGCGCCCCACTGCGCGCTCCACAGATGATCATCGGCATCGATGGTGGCGCCGTCGGGCGCACCGGGTTCGCCGGCCAGATGCGCAAACACCTTGACCTGGCTGGCGTCGCCACCGAGGTAATCGTCCCAGCGCCAGATCACGCCCTGGATCGAGTCGCAGAAATACATGGCCGTGCCATCGACGCTGAAACAGATGCTGTTCGAGATCGCCACGTTCGGCAGCGGCAGGCGTTCCAGCGTCAGGTCCAGGTTCAGGCGGTAGAAACTGCCGATCGGATCGCGGCATGGGCGCTCGTCGAGGGTACCGAACACGAAGCGGCCCTGGCGATCGCAGCGGCCATCGTTCAGGCGCGTCATCGGCATATCCGCTTCCACCTCATGCAAGGTAGTCACGGCGCTGCTCCGCAGGTCATACCAGGCCAGGCGCGAGGCCAGTCCCAGCAGCAGCACATGCTCGTCGCCGGTCAGCGCAAAGCAGGCCAGGCGCTCGGGCATGGCCCAGGTTTCGCGTACGCCGCTGGCCAAGGTCAAAGCATGCAGCTTGCAGCCTTCGATATTGGTCCAGAACACGCGCCCGCTGCGTTCGCACCAGCGCACGCCCTCGCCCAGGAAATCCTGGGAGTCGACCAGCAGTTCGGCTTTTGTCTCCATATTTTTTCCTTTTTGACCTGGCTGTCATATAAGCGGCCAGTGTCATTTGTACCCCAGAAGCGAAAACTGGGGTCAGACGGGGACGCCGAGTCCCTGAGGGTCTGACCCCGGCCCTTGCTTTAGGGGTAATTGCTAATCAATGCGACTCGCGCGGTACGGCCGAGCCACGGCAACCGACCAGGAAGTCCAGGTCGGCGCCTTCGTCGGCCTGCATCACGTGCTTGATATACATCGACTGGTAGCCGCCACGCATGGTCGGGGCAATCGGCTTCCATTCGGCGCGGCGGCGCGCCAGTTCTTCGTCCGACACTTCCAGGTGCAGGCGGCGGCCATGCACGTCGAGTTCGATCATGTCGCCATCGCGCACCAGCGCCAGCGGGCCGCCGGCGGCCGCTTCCGGCGCCACGTGCAGCACTACGGTGCCGTACGCCGTGCCGCTCATGCGCGCGTCCGAAATGCGGACCATGTCGCGCACGCCCAGTTCCAGCAGTTTCTTCGGCAGGCCCATGTTGCCCACTTCGGCCATGCCGGGGTAGCCCTGCGGGCCGCAATTCTGCAGCACCATGATGCAGCTGGCGTCGATGTCCAGATCAGGATCATCGACCCGTTCCTTGTAGTGCTCGATGCTGCTGAAGACCACGGCGCGGCCGCGGTGCTGCATCAGTTCGGGCGAGGCGGCCGATGGCTTGATGACGGCGCCGCGCGGCGACAGGTTGCCGTGCAGGACGGCGATGCCGCCTTCGTCCTTGAACGGCTGTTCAAGCGGCGTGATGACTTCGGGATTGAAGTTTTCCGCTTCGGCCACGTTGATGGCCATGGTGGCGCCGGTCACCGTCAGCGCTTCGCCATGCAGCTTGTCCAGCAAATCGCGGATGATCACGGGCAGGCCACCTGCATAATAAAAATCTTCCATCAGGTACTGGCCGGACGGCATCAGGTTCAGCAGGCATGGAATGTCGCGGCCCAAGCGGTCCCAGTCGGCCAGGCGCATGTCGACGCCGATACGGCCGGCAATCGCCAGCAGGTGGATCACGGCATTGGTCGAGCCGCCGATGGCGCCGTTGACCATAATGGCGTTTTCAAACGCGTCGCGCGTCAGCACTTTCGACAGTTTCAGGTCTTCGTGCACCATGTCGACGATGCGGCGGCCCGTCAGCTGCGCCTGCAGCTTGCGGCGCGAATCGACGGCCGGAATCGCGGCGTTGCCCGGCAGGGTCACGCCCAGCGCTTCGACCATGCTGGCCATGGTCGATGCCGTACCCATGGTCATGCAGTGGCCGGCCGAGCGCGACATGCACGATTCGGCCTGCTTGAATTCGGCGGACGTCATGCGGCCGGCGCGGACGTCTTCGGAGAACTTCCAGACGTCGGTACCGGAGCCGATCGGCTTGCCACGGTAGTTACCGTTCAGCATCGGGCCACCCGACAGCACGATGGTCGGCAGGTCGACGCTGGCCGCGCCCATCAGCAGGGCCGGGGTGGTCTTGTCGCAGCCGGTCAGCAGCACCACGCCGTCGATCGGGTTGGCGCGGATCGATTCTTCGACATCCATGCTGGCCAGGTTGCGGAACAACATGGCGGTCGGGCGCAAATTGGTCTCGCCCAGCGACATGACGGGGAATTCGACCGGGAAGCCGCCTGCTTCGAGCACGCCGCGCTTGACCATTTCGGCCAGGTCGCGGAAGTGCGCGTTACATGGCGTCAGTTCGGACCAGGTATTGCAGATGCCGATGACCGGACGGCCATCGAAGGCGTCGCTGGGCATACCCTGGTTTTTCATCCAGCTGCGGTGGATGAAGCTGTCTTTGTCGTCGCCACCAAACCACGATTGCGAGCGTAATACTCGTTTGTTCTTTTGCTCGCTCACGCGGCCTCCTGCTGTGAAATCAAGCCGCGCGCGGCGGCAATTAAAAGGGCTCCATGGCCCGCCAGATTGGCTTGCTGTGCATCGTCGACGACGATGCGCTTGCCGTAAAAAAATCCGTGTTCTTCGATCAATAATGCCAGCGCCTGGCGCAGCATGGCCTTGCCCGTGATGACCAGGGTGGTCTCGGGGCGCATCTGGATGGCGCTGCTGTTGCGCAGCGCCAGCAGGTCGCCGCTGAGCACGGCGCCCATCAGGAAGTTGGCGCGTTCATTGCGCTCGACGGCGCCGAACTGGGCCAGCGTACGCACGCTGAAGCAGGCGCGCGCCAGACCGGTCTTCTGCGCGGCGGCGGCGCCGGCCAGCAGCATCTTCGGTACCAGCGACTCGGCAAAATCGCCGTCGACCGACTGGCGTATCAGGGTGTGTTGGGTAATCGCCTGCAGCAGCTCGCCGGCGATGGTGGTGGCGCAGCCCATGATGCGTCCCTGCTCGTCAACGCTGACCAGCTTGGTATGCGAACCGGGCATGATCAGGGTGGCCGCGCCCTGCAATTGCAGGCGGTCCAGCAAACCGATCACTTCTGTTTCTTCGCCGCGCATCATGTCCATCGCTTCGGCATTGTGCAGGCCGATGGCGCCATGCTGGTTGCGCACGCCCGGCACCAGCCACAGCGGCTGGGACAGTACGTCGGGCAGGTCGACCGCCTGCATGCCTTGCGCCAGTTGCGCCAGACCGGCCGGGGCCGGAAGATGCGGTATTTCCTTGACGCCCATGGGCGAGGTGATCATGCCTGAAGCAAGCACCAGCTTGATGTCGGCGCTGGCAATGGCCGCCTGCGATTGCACGGCGGCGATGCTGTCGCGCAGAGCCTGCTTGAGCGCGCCGTTATGGCCATCGATGGCCGTATTGCGCACACCGATTTCCTGTGAGGCATGGGCGACGACGGCGCCGTCCCGCCATAACAGCGTACGCGTATTGGTGGTGCCGGCATCGATGGTGATTATATTCATGGGCAAGTTTCGCGGCGTCAGTAAAAAGATGGGCTAAAAACTGCCCTATGTTAGAACCGCGCGGCATATCTGACCAATCACTTATTTAACAACATTGATACCGATTCCGATATGTCAAATGCATCGATATCCTGTACCCCCAAACGATACACGAAAGTGTGCCTGGCCGCCGCACCACAGGGCACATCCAGGGCTTGTGTTGCCAGGCAAAAACGGCGATTGTCCGAGTGCAAATGCAAGCGTGGCTGGGTAGTGAAAAAGCGCAACTCGCGGCCCGATGCCGGGTCCGCCACGCGCGCCGCTTCGCGCAGCAACCCGTCGCCGGCCAGGCAGAAGCCGTGGTCGAAGCCCACGGTGCCGGCCGGCTGGGCGCCGGGCCAGGCCAGGCGCGCGCCGAGCGGCGCCGGCTGGCGAAAATCAAACGCGCTGCCGGCCACGTCGGTCACAACAGCGGCCTGCAGATAATGGTCGGCCGCCAGGCGCAGCACATGATCTGCCACCACGCCGCCGCCATGCAGGTTGAACGAGGGTGCCGCCAGGCCGATGCGGGCCGGCGCGATTGCCACCGCCTCGCAGTCGATATGCAGGCCGCCATTGTCTTCCAGCCGGTAGCGCAGGCGCACGCACAGGCCATCCTGCGCCAGGCGCAGCTCAAGGCCGGCGTCGCTGGCGGCATCGCACTGCCAGCGCGGCGCAGCCGTCTCGCTGGCCGGCGCCGCCATCGCCTGCCCGAGCACATCGGCCAGGCGGCCATAGCGGTCGGGCGCCCACCACGCTTGCAGGCTGGCGTCGTGCGGGTTGACTTGCACCCGCATGCCACGACTGTTGCTCAAGATGTGGCTGCCGGCAGCGACGCTGATGGTCATGGAGAGGCCGCCTGTGGCGACCGGCTGCGCAACTGGAATTCGCGCGGCGTGCAGCCCAGTTCGCGCTTGAAGACGGCGTGCATGTACTGCACCGTGGTAAAGCCGCAGCGCACGGCGACGTCGGCCACCTGGCCCGGTTCGCGCGTGAGCAGGGTCTTGGCCGCATCGAGCTTGAAATGCAGGATCTCATCGTGCACGCTGCGCCCCAGCTCGTGGCGGAAATGCGCTTCCAGGGTCGAGCGCGACACGCCCACGTAATCGGCCACCTGCTCGGTCTTGATACCCTGGCAGGCGTACTGGCGAATGAAGTGGCGCGCCTGCATCACCTGCGGATGCTGGAACGGCTGGTGCCGCGTCGAGGCCAGCACATTCAGGCCGGCCGGCGGCACCAGGATGCGCGTGTCGGCCAGGCGCGCGCCGTTCAGCATCTGGTGCAGCAGGTGCGCAGCCGTGCGGCCCATCTCTTCGGCGCCCTGGATCACGGAGCTGAGCGGTATGCGCGTCAGCATGCGCGCCAGCGGGTCGTTGTCGATGCCGATCAGCGCTACTTGCTCGGGCACCGCAATGCCGGCATGCATGCAGGCCTGCAGCAACTGGCGCGCCCGCGCGTCGCTGACGGCAATGATGCCGACCGGTTTTTCCAGGCTGTTGAGCCAGGCGATCTGCTGCTCGACCGCCTCGTCCCACGACGGCGCGCTGGTGGCCACGCCCCGGTACACGTCGGCGCGCATGTGGTCGCGTTCCATCAGGGTGCAGAAGGCCGTTTCGCGCTCCTGTGCCCAGCGGTTCACATCGGCTTCGGGCAGGCTGAAACAGGCAAAGCGGCTCAATCCCGCTTCGACCAAGTGGTCGTAGGCCAGCTTGACGATCTTGAAGTTGTCGGTCGCGACATAGGGGATGCCGGCCGGGTAGCTGCTTTCCTGCGCGTAGGAGCCGCCGACGGCCACCACCGGCAGATGACTGTTGGCCAGTGCCGCGCAAACGGCCGGGTCATCGAAGTCGGCGATGATGCCGTCGCCCTGCCAGCGTTCAATACCGGGCAGGCGGCAGCGGAAGTCTTCTTCCAGGAACAAATCCCACGACACGCGCGTGGTGTTCAGATACGCCGCGATGCCGGCGATAATGTCGCGGTCGTAGATCTTGTTGCCATTGAAAAGCAGCGCGATCCGGTGCGCGGTCGGCATCTTCATGTGGGTGTCTCCTCCTTGTGGCGGCCGGGACGTATCTTCGTCCCTGGCTGCCTGTCACGCATCGGTCTTTTTACCGGCGTCCCGCCCTTGTACTAACGTCTACCCAGACGGCGAGGGTGAGGATACTGCCTTTCACGATCATCTGCCAATACGTGTCGACGTCCAGCATCGACATGCCGTTGTCGAGGCTGGCCATCACCAGCGCGCCGATCAGGGCGCCATACACGGTGCCCGAACCACCGCGCATCGAGGTGCCGCCGATAAAGCAGGCGGCAATCGCATCGAGTTCGCTGAAGGTGCCGGCCGAAGGCGAGCCTGCCGCCAGGCGGCCCGTGTTGATCAGGCCGGCCAGCGCACACATCAGGCCCATGATGCCGAAGATCCACAGCTTGACGGCTTTCACGTTGATGCCCGACAGGCGCGTCGCTTCCATATTGCTGCCCACCGCATAGATGCGGCGGCCAAATACCGTCTGGCTGGTGATATAGCTGAACAGGCCAAGCAGCGCCAGCAGCAGCAGCACCGGCAGCGGAATGCCTTCATAGCCGTTCAGGGTGCGCACGAAAGCGTACAGCACCGCGCCGATCACCGCCACGCGCAGGGTGTCGATCCACACCGCCGTTTGCGGCAAGCCATGCTGGGCGCGGCTGGTGCGGCCACGCCAGGTCAGGAAAGCGGCCAGCACGAACAGGAACACGCCCAGGATCACGCCCGGCGTGGCTGGCAGATAGCCCTGGCCCAGGTAGACCATCGGCTCGGAGACCGGCGCGATGGTGATGCCACCCGTAATGCCCAGCAAGATGCCGCGATACGCCAGCATGCCGCCCAGGCCGACGATAAACGACGGAATGCCCCGGTAGGCCGTCAGATAGCCGTTCAACAGGCCGATCACCAGGCCGCAGCCCAGCACCGCCATCAGGTTCAGCGCCAGCGGCCAGTGCTGCGTGACGTCGAGCACGGCGGCAATGCCGCCCAACAGGCCCAGCAAGGAGCCGATCGACAGGTCGATCTCGCCGGCGATAATCACCAGCACCATGCCGCAGGCCAGAATGCCGGTGACCGACATCTGGCGCAGCAGGTTCGACAGGTTGCGCGGCGTGACGAAGCTGCCTTCGGTCTTCCACGAAAAAAAGGCCCAGATCAGGGCCACTGCGATCAGCAGCGCCAGCATCTTGTACTGGGTAAAAAGTTGTTTCACGCTATGCGTATTCATGCGGCAGGTTCCTTGTGTGCAGTGTTGATGCCTGGCGCCGGGCGCTGGTCGAGCGCCGCCGCCAGCACGGTTTCCTGGCTGAGGCCATCGTTGATAAAGTCGCCGCGCAAGCGGCCTTCGCCCATCACCAGCACGCGGTCCGATACCCCCAGTACCTCGGCCAGCTCGGACGAGACCATGATGATGGCCACGCCCTGGTCGGCCAGCGCCAGCATCAGCTTGTAGATTTCATACTTGGCGCCGACATCGACGCCACGCGTCGGTTCGTCGAGGATCAGCACGCGCGGGCGCGTCAGCAGCATCTTGGCCAGCACCGCCTTTTGCTGGTTGCCGCCAGAAAGACTGGTAATCGGCAGCGAAGGGCTGGCCGTTTTCAGTTCCAGCTGGGCGATCTCGCCACGCACGGCCGACAGTTCCGCATCGCCGTCGATGCGCGTGGCGCGCGCGAACTGACCCAGCACCGACAGGGTGATGTTCTGGCCCACGTCGAGGTCCGGCACGATGCCGTGGTGCTTGCGGTCTTCGGGCACCATCGCCAGGCCCATGGCGATCGCCTTTTGCGGCGAGGTGGTGTCGATCTGCTTGCCATCGAGCCAGACTTCGGCCTGGCACGGCCCCTGGTAGGCGCCGAACAGCGCCGAGACCAGTTCCGTGCGCCCTGCTCCCACCAGCCCGGCAATGCCGAGGATTTCGCCGCGGCGCAAACTGAACGAGACATCGTCGACGCGCTTGCGCTGCGGATTGTCGGCGTCGATGCAGGTCACGTGGCGCGCCTCGAACAGTACCTCGCCGATCGCGTCTTTTTTGCTACGGTGCGGATACAGCTGGTTCATTTCGCGGCCCACCATCTGCGCGATGATGCGTTCGACATTCATCTGCGCCATCGGCGTGGTGGCGATATGCTTGCCGTCGCGGATAACGACAATGGTGTCGCAAATCGCCGCCACTTCATCAAGCTTGTGCGAAATATAGATGCAGGTGACGCCCTTGGCCTTCAATGCGCGGATGATATCGAGCAGCACGGCGATTTCGGACGCCGTCAACGACGACGACGGTTCGTCCAGGATCAGCAAACGCGCATTCTTGTTGAGCGCCTTGGCGATCTCCACCAGCTGCTGGTGGCCGCCGCCGTAATTCATCACCGGCAGCGCCACGTTCAGTTCGGGTATCTTCAGTTCGCGCAGCAGTTCGTCGGCGCGCTTGTACATGGCGCCATAATTCATGCGCCCGCCCGCCATGGTGATCTCGCGGCCCATGAAGATGTTTTCGGCCACCGACAGCTGCGGCACCAGCATCAGTTCCTGGTGGATGATGATGATGCCGGCCGCCTCGGTATCGCGGATCGATTCGGCGCGCAGGGGCTGGCCGTCCCACAGGATTTCGCCATCCCAGGTGCCGTGCGGGTACACGCCCGACAGCACCTTCATCAGGGTCGACTTGCCGGCGCCATTCTCGCCGCACAGGCCAATGCACTCGCCGGCCCGCACTTGCAGGTCGATGCCATCGAGCGCGCGGACACCGCCAAACTGTTTGACGATGCCTTTCATTTCAAGCAGATAGTCGGACATGCTCACTCTCGTTGCTGATAACAGAAACTACACCGGTTGTAGCTGGTATTCCCACCCCAACGTCGAAAGGCCGGGGTCGGACCCTCAGGGACTAGGCGTCCCCGTCCGACCCCAGTTTCTGCCGCTTGGTTGAAAGTAAAGCTAAGGCAATCAATTACCCAGCTGCGCCTTGGTATAGAAACCGTCGTCGACGAGAATGTTGACGTTCGCCTTGGTCAGCGGCGTTGGTTTGAGCAGCACGGTGCTGACTTTTTTCAGGCCATTGTCATAGCTGGAGTTGTAGGCCGGCTTTTCGTTGCGCGCCAGTTGCACGGCCAGTTTGGCCGCTTCCGAAGCGATGGTTTTCAACGGCTTGTAGACGGTCATGGCCTGGGTGCCGGCGATCACGCGCTTGACGGCGGCCAAGTCGGCATCCTGGCCCGAGACCGGTACCTTGCCGGCCAGTTTTTGCGCGGCCAGCGCCTGGATCGCGCCGCCGGCGGTGCCGTCGTTCGAGGCGACGATGGCGTCGATCTTGTTGTTGTTGGCCGTCAGCGCGTTTTCCACGATCGACAGCGCTTCGGTGGCGCTCCAGTCCTTGACCCATTGCTGGCCGACGATCTTGATGTCGCCCTTGTCGATGAACGGTTTCAGCACCTTCATCTGGCCTTCGCGCAGCATCTTGGCGTTGTTGTCGGTCGGCGCACCGCCCAGCAGGTAGTAATTGCCTTTCGGTTGTACCTTGGTCACGCCTTCGGCCTGCATTTCGCCGACTTTTTCATTGTCGAACGAAATGTACGCGTCGATATCGGCGCCCAGGATCAGTCGGTCATACGACAGCACCTTGATGCCGGCTTTTTTGGCTTCCTTGACGGTGTTGTTCAGTACCGTCGCGTTGAACGGCACGATCACCAGCACGTCGACGCCGCGCGAGATCAGGTTTTCGATCTGCGAAATCTGGCGCTGCTCGCTGGCGTCGGCCGATTGCACGAACACCTTGGCGCCCTGCTTTTCGGCGGCGGCGATAAAGAAATCGCGGTCGCGCGTCCAGCGTTCCACGCGCAGGTCGTCGATGGAAAAGCCGATCTTCGGGTTTTTGGCATCGGCCAGGGCGGCGCCGCTGGTCATTGCCAGCATGGCGGTCATGATGGCGGCGCTGATGATCTTGTTCATGGTGTGTCTCCTAGTGGATGTTATTAACAACGTTTTTTAACTACGGGTGCTTCTGAAAAATTTTGTGTCTGTGGTGGTGTCGGGTTACGCGCGCAGCGCTAACCCGACCTACCTGCTAATGGTTATGCCGTGGCAGGGTCTGGCCCACGGCGCGGTATTTCAGCGCCAGCTCCATGCAGGCGCCCGTTTCCAGCTGGCCCACGCTGGCGCGGTAGATTTCCTGCCATGGCGTGGCACTCTCGTTGATAGGTGGCGGCAGTTCTTTCGCGCGGCGCGCCAGTTCGGCCTCGTCGACCAGCATGTCGCAGCGGCCGGCAGCCAGGTCGACGCGGATCATGTCGCCCGTGCGCAGCAGCGCCAGGCCGCCACCGACCGCGCTTTCGGGCGAGGCGTTCAGGATCGACGGGCTGTCCGAGGTGCCGGACTGGCGCCCGTCGCCCAGGGTCGGCAAATTCTGGATGCCGGCTTTCAGCAAGGCGTCGGGCGGCTGCATGTTGACCACTTCGGCAGAACCTGGCCAGCCGACCGGGCCGGCGCCGCGCATCACCAGCATGCAGCTGTCGTCGATCGCCAGCGCCGGGTCGTTGATGCGGGCGTGGTAATCGCTTGAACCGTCGAACACGATGGCGCGCGCTTCGAACACGCCTTCGCTGCCGGGGCGCGACAGGTAGCGCTCGCGGAAAGCAGGCGAAATCACGCTGGTCTTCATGATGGCAAAGTCGAACAGATTGCCCTGCAGGGCCAGGAAACCGGCCTTTTCCTTCAATGGTTCGGCAAACGGGCGGATCATCTCGCGGTCATTGCTCTCCTGGCCGGCCAGGTTTTCCAGCATGGTCTTGCCGGTAACCGTGGGGCGGTTGGCATGCAGCAAGCCTGCCTGCTGCAGTTCCCACATGATGGCCGGCACGCCGCCGGCTCGGTGGAAGCGCTCGCCCAGATACTTCCCGGCCGGCTGCATGTTCAGCAGCAGCGGCACGTCGTAGCCATGCGCCATCCAGTCGCTCGAATGGAGCTCGACTCCGGCGTGGCGCGCCATTGCCATCAAATGCGGCTGGGCGTTGGTCGAGCCGCCGATGGCCGCGTTGACAATGATCGCGTCCAGGAATGCTTCGCGCGTCAAAATGGTTGACGGACGTACGTCATCATGCGCCAGGGCGACGATGCGTCGCCCCGTTTCATAGGCGATCTGGCCCCGTTCGCGGTACGGCGCGGGAATTGCCGAGCAGCCCGTCAGCGACATGCCCAAGGCTTCGGCCAGCGCGTTCATGGTCGAGGCCGTGCCCATGGTGTTGCAGTGGCCGGCCGACGGCGCCGAAGCGGCGGCGATCTGCAGGAATTTGTCGTTGTCGATCAGGCCGGCGGAGAGTTGCCGGCGGCCTTTCCAGATGGCCGCGCCCGAGCCCACCAGTTCGCCGTCCATCCAGCCGTCGAGCATCGGGCCGCCCGACAGCACGATGGCGGGAATGTCCACCGTGGCGGCGGCCATCAATTGCGCCGGCGTGGTCTTGTCGCAGCCGGTGGTCAGCACCACCGCGTCGATCGGATAGCCGTGCAGGATCTCCACCAGGCCCAGGTACGCCAGGTTGCGGTCCAGCGCGGCCGTCGGCCTGCGGCAGTTTTCAAAGATCGGGTGCAGCGGGAATTCCATCGGAATGCCGCCGGCGTCGCGGATGCCGTCGCGCACGCGCTTGGCCAGGTCCAGGTGGATGCGGTTGCACGGGCTGATGTCGCTGCCGCTTTGGGCGATGCCGATGATGGGCCGGCCCGAGCGCAGTTCCTCGGCCGTGATGCCGTAGTTCATGAAGCGCTCGAGGTACAGCGCCGTCATGTCGATATGGTCGGGATTGTCGAACCAGTCCTGCGAGCGGAAGCGGCGCGGCGCGCCGGTCGGTGGAATTTTCAGCTCGCTCATGCGCCGTACCAGCCTGCGTCGACATAGTATTCACGGCCGGCGCACTTGGCGGCATTGTCCGACGCCAGGAACAGCGCCAGCGCCGCCACGTCTTCCGGCTCCACGCGCAACTGCAGGCACTGGCCCTGCAGGATTACCGCTTCGGCTTCCGGCGTATGCCACAGGCGCTCCTGGCGCGGCGTGCGCACCGCGCCGGGGATGATGCAGTTGACGCGGATGCCATCGACGCCAAGGTCGCGCGCCAGGCCGCGCGTCAGGCCTTCGATGCCGGCCTTGGCCGTCATGTAGATCGACAGGTTGGCTTGCGCCAGGTGCCACGAGATCGATCCCAGGTTCAGGATCACGCCGCTTTTGCGGGCGCGCATGGCCGGCGCCACGGCCTGGGCGCAGAAATACTGGTGGCGCAGGTTGACCGCGATGCGCTCGTCCCAGTAGGCGGGCGTGACGTTTTCGATCTGGTGGCGGTCGTCGTTGGCGGCGTTGTTGATCAGGATATCGGTGGCGCCAACCGAGGCTTCAATGTCGGCAAAGGTAGTGGCCAGCGCGGCCAGATCCGTCAGGTCGCAATGACGGAACACGGGCGGTTGCGGCAGGTCGGCCAGCTTGGCTTCCAGTTCGCGCGAAGGCTCGGTGGCGATGTCGAGGAAAGTGACCTGGGCGCCCTGGCGCGCAAACGCTTCGACGATGGCCACGCCGATGCCGGTGCCGCCACCGGTAATGATGACGTTTTTTCCGGCCAGGCTGGGATAGGTTGCATGCAGCATTAGTGTCTCTCGTATTATTTTGTGTAAGGTATGAATCAGATCAGGCCGCGTTTTGCCAGATTGCCGTACAGCGCGCGCACGCCGAACTGCCACGGCGCGATCGTGTCGCAATGCTGGACTTCATTGACCAGCGCGCCCAGGGCCGGGCTGGCAATCGTCACGCGGTCGCCCAAGTGGTGGGTAAAGCCGCCGCCCGGCGCGCCACGGTCTTTCACGGGCGAGAACATGGTGCCCAGGAACAGCATGAAGCCGTCCGGATACTGGTGGTACTGGCCGGCAGTCTGGCGCACCAGGTCGAGCGGATCGCGGCTGATTTCGCGCATGAAGCTGGCGCCGTCCAGCACGAAGCCGTCGTCGGCGCCCTCGATCAGCAGCGACACTTCGGCGTCGCGCACGGTGTCGATGGTAAAGCTGTCGTCGAACAGGCGAATGAAGGGGCCGATGGCGCAGGAACCGTTGTTGTCCTTGGCCTTGCCCAGCAGCAGCGCGCTGCGCCCTTCGATATCGCGCAGGTTGACGTCGTTGCCCAAGGTCGCGCCCAGCACTTCGCCGCGGCTGTTGACGGCCAGGACGATTTCCGGTTCCGGGTTGTTCCAGGCAGATGCCGGCAGCAGGCCCACCTGCGCGCCGCAGCCGACCGACGACATCGGCTGGGCCTTGGTAAACACTTCGGCGTCGGGGCCGATGCCCACCTCCATGTATTGCGACCAGGCGCCACGCTGCTGCAATTGCTCTTTCAGGCGCTGTGCCGCGTCCGAACCGGGCTTCAGGGCCGACAGGTCGCTGCCCAGGGTCGCTTGCAGGGCGGCGCGCAAGGTATTGGCCTTGTCGGCATTGCCGCCGGCCTGTTCCTCGATCACGCGCTCGAGCAGGCTGACGGCAAACGTCACGCCGCAAGCCTTGACAGCCTGCAGGTCGCATGGTGCCAGCAACAAGGGCTGGCCTGCCGGCGCGGCCAGGGCCTGCCCTAGCAATTGCTCTACCTGTCCCAGCGACTCGCCTTGCGCCTGGCGGACAAACTCGAGCGGATTGTCGCGCTCCAACAACTCCGACACGGTCGATACCGACGCCGTGATGTCAAATACTTCACCGCCGCGCACGGCCACCACGCAGGGACCATCGCGCCAGATACGGCCGATCAGGGTGGCGTTGGCCAGGTCGGCAGGCAGCAGGGAAACAGGGGAAATCGGCAACATGGCGGCTTTCGGGAAAATGGGAGCAAAGTTCAGGTGAGGCCGATTCTGCGCGCCGTCCAACGCCGCCGCAATTACGAAAATCACCAAATTGCATGATGATTATTGGTATTGCGACGCACCAAAAAACCCTGCTTCATGGGGGCCGGCTGCGTCTGGCCGTGGTCCAGGAAAATGGTTGCGGCAGTGCATCAATACAGGTGCTGATATCTTTTTGGATATCGCATATGTGAAAAAATTGATTGGTGAGGTCTCACTGGACAAACTAGTATCAGCCGTGGCCTGGATTGGCCACCAGCGCCAAGCCGGCCGACAGACCGATACGCTGGACCATTCAACTATTCAAAGACGGTGGAGACCTAATATGAAAACAACAATGAAAATGCTGAGCGCCAGCTTGGTGCTGGCCATGTCCGGCATGACCGTGGTACCAATGGCCAACGCCGCAGACAAGGGCGCGGTCGGCATTTCGATGCCAACCAAATCGTCGATGCGCTGGATCGCCGACGGCGACAACATGGTCAAGGTGTTCAAGGAGCGCGGCTACAAGACCGACTTGCAGTTCGCCGACGACGATATCCCGAACCAGCTGGCACAAGTGGAAAACATGATCACCAAGGGCGCCAAGGTGCTGGTGATCGCCGCCATCGACGGCACCACCCTGTCGAACGTGCTGCAAAAAGCCGCCGACAAGGGCATCAAGGTCATTTCCTATGACCGCCTGATCCGCGGCACGAAAAACATCGACTACTACGCAACGTTCGACAACTTCCAGGTCGGCGTGCTGCAAGCTGGCTATATCGAATCGGCGCTGAAGCTGAAAGAAGGCAAGGGCCCGTTCAATATCGAACTGTTTGGCGGTTCGGCTGACGACAACAACGCGCACTTCTTCTACAACGGCGCCATGTCGGTCCTGAAACCATACATCGACAGCGGCAAGCTGGTGGTGCGTTCGAAGCAGATGGGCATGGAAAAAGTGGCCACCCTGCGCTGGGACGGCGCCGTGGCGCAAGCCCGCATGGACAACCTGCTGAGCGCCTACTACGGCAATGCCCGCGTTGACGCGGTGCTGTCGCCATATGACGGCCTGAGCATCGGTATCCTGTCGTCGCTGAAAGGCGTCGGCTACGGTACGCCGAAGCAGCCATTCCCGGTCGTGACGGGCCAGGATGCCGAGATCCCATCGGTGAAATCGATCATCCGTGGCGAGCAGGCTTCGACCGTGTTCAAGGACACGCGCGAACTGGCCAAAGTGACCGCCAACATGGTCGATGCGATGATGACCGGCAAAACGCCGACCGTCAACGACACCAAGACCTACAACAATGGCGTGAAAGTCGTGCCATCGTTCCTGCTCAAACCGGTCATCGTCGACAAGGCGAACTGGAAGCAAGTGCTGGTCACCGGCAGCAGCTACTACACCGAAGCGCAAGTAAAGTAATTTAGCAGACGGGTACTGAGGGCCCGGCGACGCCGGGCCTTTCGCTTCACAGAATTCTAGAACAAACTGCCGCACGGCCAGCGCCAAGGGCAAACCATGGCGCGCGGCCGTGCCAGAGAGGTTATATGACGAACACTATCCTGGAAATGCGCGGGATACGCAAGACGTTCCCGGGCGTGGTTGCGCTCGACAATGTCAACCTGCGCGTGCGCAGCGGCGAAATCCACGCCATCGTGGGTGAAAACGGCGCCGGCAAATCGACCCTGATGAAAGTACTGAGTGGCGTATACGGCTACGGCAGCTACTCGGGCGACATCGATTACCAGGGCCAGACCCGGCAATTTCGCGGCATCAAGGACAGCGAAGAAATCGGCATCATCATCATTCACCAGGAACTGGCGCTGGTGCCTCAGCTGTCGATCGCCGAGAATATTTTCCTCGGCAACGAGCCGTCGACAATGGGCGTCATCGACTGGGAACACGCGCAAAGCAAGACGCGCGAACTGCTGCAGAAAGTCGGCCTGAAAGAGTCGCCCGACACCCTGATCACGAACCTGGGCGTGGGCAAGCAGCAACTGATCGAAATCGCCAAGGCACTGTGCAAGGACGTCAAGCTGCTGATCCTCGACGAGCCGACTGCCAGCCTGAACGAAAGCGACAGCGCGGCCCTGCTCGACCTGCTGCTGGGCCTGAAAGCCCAGGGCATTTCGTCGATCCTGATTTCGCACAAACTGAATGAAATTTCGCGCGTCGCCGATGCGATCACGGTGCTGCGCGACGGTAACACCGTCGACAGTTTCGACTGCCGCGCCGAACCCGTCAGCGAAGACCGCATCATTGAAAAAATGGTCGGACGCGAGATGGCCGACCGCTATCCGCCGCGCACGCCAACCATCGGCGAGACCATTTTCGAAGTGCGCGACTGGAAGGTCTACCATCCCGAGCACGCCGACCGCGCCGTTATCAAGGGCATCAACATGCATGCCAAAAAGGGCGAGATCATCGGTATCGCCGGCCTGATGGGTTCCGGACGCACGGAACTGGCAATGAGCATTTTTGGCCGCGCCTACGGCCAGCGCATCAGCGGCACGGTACTCAAGAACGGCCAGGAAATCGACGTCAGCACCATCGGCAAGGCGATCGCCCACGGCCTGGCGTATGTGACGGAAGACCGCAAGGGCCTGGGCCTGATCCTGGAAGAAGACATCCAGAAAAACACCAGCCTGGCCAACCTCGATGCGATTTCGACCAACATGGTGATCGACGAGCAGCGCGAATTCAGCGTGGCCGAAGAATTCCGCCGCAAGCTCAAGACGCGTTGCTCGAGCGTGGCGCAAAAAGTAGTCAACCTGTCCGGCGGCAACCAGCAGAAAGTGGTGCTGGCAAAGTGGCTGTTTTCGCGCCCCGACGTGCTGATCCTCGATGAACCGAGCCGCGGCATCGACGTTGGCGCCAAGTACGAGATCTACAGCATCATCAGCGACCTGGCCGCCGAAGGCAAATGCATCATCATGATTTCGTCGGAAATGCCGGAATTGCTGGGCATGTGCGACCGGATCTATGTCATGAACGAAGGCCGCTTTGCGGCAGAACTAAGCGCAGCAGAAGCGTCGCAAGAAAGAATCATGCGCGCAATCGTCACACACGGAGAGAACAATGGATAACAAAATGACAGCCGGCGCGCCAGCAACGCCAGCGGCCGCACCGGAAGCGAAAAGCTACGCCGGCTTTTTGAAAAACAATATGCGCGACTACGGCATGCTGCTGTCGCTGATCGTCATCATGGGCTTTTTCCAGTACATGACGAACGGCACCCTGATGGAGCCGCTGAACCTGACCAACCTGGTGCTGCAGAACAGCTACATCGTCATCATGGCGCTGGGCATGCTGATGGTCATCGTGGCCGGCCATATCGACCTGTCGGTCGGCTCGGTGGTGGGCTTTGTCGGCGCACTGGCGGCCGTATTGATCGTCAACTACGAGATGAACTTTGTCGCCGCCAGCATCATCTGCCTGATCGCCGGCGCCGTCATCGGCGGCGCGCAAGGCTATTTTGTCGCCTTCTTCAAGATTCCGTCCTTTATCGTCACCCTGGCCGGCATGCTGGTGTTCAAGGGCCTGACCCTGGCGCTGCTGGCTGGCCAGTCGGTCGGTCCTTTCCCTGAAGGCTTCCAGATGCTGAGTTCGGGCTTCCTGCCCGATCCGTTCGGTGGTCAAAACCTGCGCGGCTTCTCGCTGCTGCTGGGCGTGATCGCCGCCGCCGCCCTGATCTTCACCTCGCTGCGCAGCCGCGCCAAGCAGATGAAACACGGCATGGAAAACGAGCCACGCGCCTTCTTCCTGCTGAAAAACGGCGTGTTCGCCGCCGTCATGGTGTACTTCAGCTACCTGCTGTCGTCGTACCGCGGCTTCCCGAACGTGCTGGCCGTGATGTCGATCCTGATCGTCGCCTACACCTTCATCACCAACCGCACCGTGCTGGGCCGCCGTGTCTACGCCGTCGGCGGCAATGAAAAAGCGGCGCGCCTGTCGGGCATCAAGACCGAGCGTGTCAGCTTCTACACTTTCGTCAACATGGGCATGCTGGCCGCCCTGGCCGGCCTGATCTTCGCGGCACGTTTGAATACCGCCACGCCGAAAGCCGGTACCGGCTTCGAACTGGACGTGATCGCAGCATGTTTTATCGGCGGCGCTTCGGCTTCCGGCGGCGTCGGCAAGGTGATGGGAGCGGTGATTGGCGCCTTCATCATGGGCGTGATGAACAACGGCATGTCCATCATGGGCATCGGCATCGATTACCAGCAGGTGATCAAGGGCCTGGTGCTGCTGGCTGCCGTGTTTATCGACGTCGTTAATAAAAATAAATGAGAAGAACAAACTAGAGAAGGTTCGAGCCTTTAGGGGGTTCAAGCCGGCGCATGCGCCGGCTTTTTTCATGGGCGCGGCCTTATGGCGCACCCAGCACGGCGGCCAGCGCCACCGCATCGGCGCCGGCTGCAATGCGCAGCGGGCCTGCGTCATCGTTGGCGGCGCACCATACCGCTTCAGCCACGTCCGCCGCCAGCGTCACCTCGGACGACAGGCCCCACTGTGCAAAGACGTCTTGCGCCAGCGCCGCGTAGGCGTCGGGGATGGCGCCCTGCATGCGCTCGCGGGCATTTTCGCCGAAACGCGTTGCGGGTGCACGGCCCGGCAGCACCAGCCTGACCCGCACATTGAACTGTGCCAGTTCCAGCGCCAGCGACTCGGTAAAGGCGTTGACGGCCGCCTTGCTCGCCGTGTACACCGACAGCAGCGGCAGCGGCGCCAGTGTCACGCTGGACGTGACGTTGACGATCACGCCGGCCTTGCGCTGCCGGAACTGCGGCAGCACCGCCTGCGTCAGCGCGATGGTGCCCAGCGTATTGGTCTCGAACACCTCGCGCGCGGTGGCCATTGCCGTGCCTTCGAGTGCGCCCAGCACGCCGATGCCGGCATTGTTGACCAGTACGTCGACCGGCCCGGCATCCTGGATGACCCGGGCGATGCTGGCGGCGTCGGTGACGTCGAGCGCCAGCACGCGCAGCTGGGCCGATGGTGGCAACAAATCCGGATTCGGCGTGCGCATCGTGGCGACCACGTTCCAGCCCCGTTCGAGGAAATGGCGGGCGGTGGCAAGGCCGAAACCGGACGAGCATCCGGTGATCAGAACAGTTTTCATACAAACTCCTGGTGTGGTTGGCAGTGCCCTGACTATAGAATGCCGCTGCCGGACTTGCTATAATCAAAAGTCCATCTTTTATTCGCAATAGTCCAAAATGGTCGATCCGCTTGCCGAAGTCGTCACCCTGCTCCAGCCGCAAGCGAGGTACTCGAAACTCGTCGGCGGCGCGGGCAGCTGGCGCATCCGCCGCGCGGAGTCGGGCCAGCCCTTCTACTGCGTGGTCCTCGACGGCGCTTGCCGCCTGACGTTGGACGGACAGGCGCCGCTACAATTGCGGCAAGGCGATTTCGTGCTGATCCCCGCCGCCCAGGGCTACACCATGTCGAGCCTGGCACCGGCCCTGCCGCAAGCGGCCGACAGCGTGCCAGTCGAACTGCCGCAGGGCCAGTTCCGGCTCGGCGATCCGGATGGGCCACCGGAGGTGCTGCTGCTGGTCGGCCACTGCGCGTTCGGTTCGCCCGACGCGGCCTTGCTGGTGTCGCTGCTGCCGCAGCTGGTGCATGTACGCGGCGAGCACCGGCTGGCCACCCTGGTGCAGCTGGTCATGGACGAATCGCGCGCACGGCGGCCCGGGCGCGAGGTCATCCTGGCGCATCTGATGGAAGTGCTGCTGATCGAAGCGCTGCGCTCGACGGCGGAAAAGAATGCAGACAAAGACAGGGAAAACCTGGCGGCGCCGGGCTTGCTGCGCGGCCTGGCCGACGACCGGCTCGCCGCCGCGCTGCGCTGCATGCACGACGACATGGCGCGCGCCTGGACGGTGGCCGAACTGGCGCAACAATCAGCGCTGTCGCGCTCGGCCTTCTTCGAGCGCTTCAGCCGCGCGGTCGGCGTCGCGCCGATGGAATACCTGCTGGCCTGGCGCATGGCCTGCGCCAAAGACCTGCTGCGGCGCAAGGAAGGCGGCATCGCCGCAGTGGCCGGACGGGTCGGCTACAGCTCGGCCAGCGCCTTCAGTGTTGCCTTTGCCCGCCATGTCGGCATGCCGCCGGCACGTTATGCGCGCGGGCAGATGGCAGCATCGCGTTAGCAGGAAGCGGCCGCGTCTGTTCTCAAAATGACACGGCGTCGGCCGTGCACAGGGTGACGGGATTGCCCGGATTGAGCAGCTGGCGCCATACCCAGTTATGGTGTTCGACGATGGCCGGCGCGGCCAGGTGCGGACGGTCGCGCGTGGTATGCGCGTCACTGATCACCACCGTCGCCAGTTCCAGGCTGGCGGCGCGGCGCACGCTGGTATCGATGCAAAATTCGGTCGCATAGCCGCATACATAAATCGTCTTGATGCCGGCCTGCGCCAGGTGCTGCTGCAGCCCCGTCTGGCGAAACGCATCGCAGGAATTCTTGGCGCTGACATGGTCTTGCGGCTGCGGCGCGATCTGCTGCGGAAACTGCCAGCCGTGCGTGCCGGCGGCCCAGTCCGAATCGGCGGTATCGTGCTGCACATAGATCACCGGCACGCCGGCGGCGCGCGCCCGGGCGATCAGGCCGGCGATGCGCCCCAGCATGATGTCGGCCTGCCAGGCAGGCGGTTCGCTCAGTACGGCGTTCTGGAAATCGATCACAATCAATGCACTGCTCATGCTTGCTCCATCGGGTTAGTTGTACAGCCAGTTTTCAGTTTTCAAATACAGGCACTAGCCTGCCGCCAGCCGCGCCGCCCTGTCGCCCCACCACGCCGCTTCCTCGAACACGGAAAAGCCCGACAAATCGGCATGCGCAAACAGGATAGCGCCGTCGTGCTCGCGCAGCGCCTTGAGGCCCGCATTGCTGCGAAAGCCGGGCAAGGGGGCGGCCATGGCGTGGCCGCGCACGGTGATGTCGACGCGCTCGACGCAGCTGGCAAAGTCACGGCCGTAGGCGGTTTTCAGGTCGACGCTGGCCAGCGCCAGCAGTTCCTCGGGGGTGGCGGTATCAAGCCACTTGCGCGCCTGTTCCGGCGTGCGATCCGACAGCGCCACATAGGCGCTGAAGACGGTTTTTTCGGGCGGGCGCACACGGATGTCCTGGTGAGTGGAAACCACGTAGCCGAGGCCCGGCTCCTGGTACACCACGTTGTCCCAGCATAGCGGCGCATGCGGCAGTTCGTGGGGAAAGCGTTTCAATAGAAAGTTCGCCACCATCCACGGCGCATACGCGGGCGTATCGCGCTTGACGTCAAAGCCATAGCTGGCGATGTCACGCACCACGCGCGCCGCCACATACAGCGGCATGGCGCAAATGGCCTTGCGGGCGCGGACGATATAAGTGCGCGGCTGGCCATCGACCAGCTCGAAGCACAGCGCTTCCACGCCATCGGCGGTGGTGGCGAGCGACACCACCGTGCCAGCATGGCGCTGGACCTTGGAAGCCTGCTCCAGCGCGGTGGCCACCGGCTGCATGCCGCCCGGCCAGGTCAGCCAGGCGCCGTTTCCCGCGTTCGCCGCCTGGCCCCAGCGGCTGCAGTAGTAGTGCAGGCCGGCCCAGGCCGAGACCTGGTCGTAGCGGGTACCGTAGTCGTCGCGGCAGCAGTAGTTCAAATACCAGTGCAGGGTGGGCGAGGTATAGCCGTGCTGCTCCATCCAGGTTTTCAAGGTGATGGTGTCGAGCGCCTGCCAGGCCGGGTCTTGCGAAGAGGCGATGGTCGGGAACACGAACACGCGCTTGCCGTCATTGCCGCGCGCCTGGCGCAGCTGCTCGACTTGGGCAAAGAAGCGCCGGTGCTGCGCCAGTTCTTCCGCCGGCACGCCTTCGACAGGAATAAAGCCGTCCTGCCAGTGGCCGTTGAACAGCAGCCGTTCCTCCGGCGCATGCAAGATATAACGCTCGTCGTAGGTCGGCTTTTCCGCCATCGGATCGCGCTGGATGATGCCCAGGTCGTGCAAGATCTCGCGCACGTGCGTCGATTCGGGCGAGGGCAGCGGCAGGTAGTGGCCGCCGGTGGGATAGGCCAGCTCGCCGAAATGGCCGCCAGCCGCGTTGCCATACGGTTGCGGGCCATCGACCATCAGGAAGTCCTTGTGACCGAGCTTGTTGAGCCGCCAGGCGGCCGTCAAACCGGCGATGCCGGAACCGAAGATGGCCACGTCGGTGACCAGGGTGCGCGACGGCGGCGGCAGCGCCTTGCGGTCACGAAGGAAGTGGCCTTCGGCGCGGCCCGGATACAGCACCTTCGGCGTAATCTCCTGCCAGCGCAGGTACGCCGCGATGCTGCCGGCGCCTGCAGCCAGGGCCGCCGTGCCGCCGGCGCTCCACAGTAAAAAAGAGCGGCGCAACATCAGCGTATCACCCGGTTCCAGTCCTGCTCGAATTCATGCACCAGCGACTGAGTGTTGAGGCGGTTCGGCGCCATGGTCATCGGCTGCATGTCGGGCGGGAAGATGAACATTTCGCGCGTGGTGTCGGCATTCAGGTAGCGCATCGGCAGGCGGTAGCTGGTGGGCGGCTGGTAGTCAAGCTGCGGCGAGGCGAGGATAAACCCCCATTCGCCGAACGACGGCACGTAAGCGTGGTACGGCCAGGTGCGCATGCCCACCTCGCGCAAGGTGGCATTGATGGTCCAGTAGGCGTGCGGCGCGAAGAAGGGCGAGGTCGATTGCACCACCATCAGGCCCTTGGCCGCCAGGTGTTTTTTCACCAGGTCGTAGAACGGCACCGAATACAGCTTGCCCAGCGCGAAGCTCGATGGATCGGGGAAGTCGACGATGGCCGCATCGAACATGTCGCCGTTGTTGCGCAGCCAGACGGCGGCGTCGGCATTGATGACGGTGACGCGCTTGTCCGAGAATGATTTGTGATTCAATGCGGCCAGCTCGGGGCGGGTGGTAAACGCACCCGTCATGGCCGGGTCCAGGTCGACCACGGTGACGTGTTCGATATTCGGATAGCGCAGGATCTCGCGCAGCGCCAGGCCGTCGCCGCCACCGAGTACCAGCACGCGGCGCGCCCACGGCAAGGCTTCCAGCACCGGATGCACCAGCGCTTCGTGGTAGCGGTATTCGTCGCGCGAGGAGAACTGCAGGTTGCCATTGATGTACAAACGCGTGTCGTCCTTCCAGCGCGTGATCACCAGGCGCTGGTAAGGCGTGGTGGTGGAATACACGATCTGGTCGCCGAACAGGCCATGCTCGCCCCACTCCACCATGCGGTCGGACATGGCAAAGCCGGTCACCAGCAGCAGCATCACGGCGCAGGCGCGCAGGAATTGGCCGGTCATGTTGTGCAGTTCGGCGCGAAACACCCAGATGCTCCACAGGCCGACGGCCACATTGAGCATGCCGAACAAAAAGCCGGTGCGCACCAGGCCCAGGTAGGGCGACAGCACC
Organism: Janthinobacterium sp. 1L-D-8-B-C4; assembly: GCF_057291295.1. Classification (NCBI taxonomy): domain Bacteria; kingdom Pseudomonadati; phylum Pseudomonadota; class Betaproteobacteria; order Burkholderiales; family Oxalobacteraceae; genus Janthinobacterium; species Janthinobacterium sp. 1L-D-8-B-C4. The sequence continues at coordinate 192,583 of NZ_JBXAVX010000014.1, read as the reverse complement.
AGCGGGAACAGCAGCGAGACGGCCAGTGCGCCCAGATAGTCAAACGTCAGCACGCGGCTGACCAGTTCGGAAAATTCGGTCTGGCGCGTGTTCAGCGCGCGCATCACCAAAGGCACTTCCATGCCCACCAGTGCGCCGATCAGGAACACCATCACATACAATAAGGTGCGAAACGGCGCGGCCATCCACGAAAACGTCATGAACAGGATCGCCGCCGACAGGCCGCCAATCAGGCCGACGGCCAGCTCGATATCGACAAAGCGCGACAGCACGTCAGCGTCTTTGACATACTTTGAAAAGTGAGCGCCTACCCCCATCGCAAACAGGTAACAGCCGATGATGGTGGAAAACTGCAGGATGGAGTCGCCGAGCAGATAGCTGGACATGGCGCCGGCGATCAGCTCATATGCAAGGCCGCAGGAAGCGACCACGAACACCGATAAAATCAGAATCTTTTTGTTCATTGGGCTGGTTTTGTTCTAATATGCTTGCACGTTATCAAATGCTCATCTGGAAGCGTGGCCATCGCGCCGGCTGGGCGCGCCACTTGCGAGGAATGCCGTGCCCGACATCCTAAACTATCTGATCCATCTTTTACTGGCCGCCGTGCTGCTGATTGCTTTTTTTATCATCTACACGCGCGTCACGCCATATAACGAGGTGCTGCTGATACGCCAGGGGAACCAGGCGGCGGCACTGTCGCTGGGCGGCGCCATCCTCGGCTTTTCGGCCACCATTGCCTCCTCGCTGATGCACACGGCGAACTACCAGCAGTTCTTCGCCTGGGCGTTCGGCGCGATGGTGGTGCAGCTGCTGGCCTACCTGGTCACCACGCGGCTGCTGCGCATGTCGAAGAACCAGATCGAATCGAACAACACCGCCTTTGGCGGCTTGCTGGGCGCCATCGCGCTGGCGATCGGCGCCATCAACGCCGCCTGCATTTCCTGACCCCGTCATCATCTTCGCAAGGACACCATCATGAGCCTCGGCAGCTTTATCAAGAAGCAGTTTATCGATGTACTGCAATGGAACGAAGAGAAGGAAGGCGTGCTGGCCTGGCGCTTTCCGATGCAGGATTTCGAGATCCAGAACGGCGCCATTCTGAACGTGCGCGAGTCGCAGGTCGCCGTCTTTGTCAACGAAGGCAAGATCGCCGATGTGTTCGGTCCCGGCACCCACAAGCTGACCACGCAAACCCTGCCCCTGCTGACCAACCTGAAAAACTGGGACAAGCTGTTCGATTCGCCCTTCAAGTCCGACGTGTATTACTTCAGCACCCGCGTGCAGACCGGCCGCAAATGGGGTACGCCGCAGCCGATCACGATCCGCGACAAGGACTTCGACATGATACGCGTGCGCGCCTTTGGCATGTACTCGTACCGCATTGCCGACGCCCGCACCTTTTTTACCGAAATTTCCGGAACGCGCGACGTCTACACGCGCGATGAAGTGGAAGATCAATTACGCGGCATCCTGATGTCCAGCATGGCCAGCTCGCTCGGCGGCGCCAACGTGCCCTTCCTCGACATGGCGGCCAACCAGGCGCTGATGGCGCAGCAGGTCAAGGACGGCCTGGCGCAGGCGTTTGCCCGCTATGGCGTGGGCCTGGATGAATTCAATGTGGCCAGCATCAGCCTGCCCGAAGAACTGCAGGCGGCGCTGGACGAGCGCATCTCGGCCGGCATGAAGGGCGGCCTGGGCGCCGACAAGATGAGCGGCTTTACCAAGTTCCAGGTGGCGAACGCGATTCCGCTGGCGGCGCAGAACGAAGGCGGCCTGGCCGGCGTCGGCGCGGGCCTGGGGGCTGGATTGTCGATCGGCCAGGTGATGGCGCAGGGCATGGGCAATGCCTTGCAGCCCGCACCAGCGCCGGCACCAGCCGCGCCTCCCGCGCCTGCGGAAGAACCGATCGAAGCGCGCCTGGAAAAGCTCAAGGGCCTGCTCGACAAGGGACTGATTTCGCCGGCCGACTACGACGGCGCGAAAGCGGAACTGCTGAAAAAACTGATCGGCTAAACGCGACTGCATGCAAACTGTCTCCTGTCCCAGCTGCGGCGCGGAAGTCCACTTCCGCTCGCACGCTTCCGTGCTGGCCGTGTGCGAGTACTGTCACAGCACCATCCTGAAAGATGCCGATTCGGTGCGCGATATCGGCAAGATGTCGTCCGTGCTGGAAGACTATACCCCGATCCAGGTCGGCACCGCCGGCGTGCACGACGGCGTCAGTTTCACGGTGGTGGGCCGCATCCAGCAGCGTTATGGAGCCGGCACCTGGAACGAGTGGTATGTGCTGTTCGACGACGCCAGCACGGCCTGGCTGGGCGACTCGTCAGGGCTTTACACGCTCACGCGCGAGCGCAAGGCAATTGGTGCCCTGCCCGCCTTTGCCGAACTGCGCCCGGGCCAGCAGTACAGCATCAATGGCGAACCGTACACGGCGGCCGAAGTGCGCAGCGGCGAGTGCATCGCCGGCCAGGGCGAGCTGCCGTTCAAGGTCGGCAGCGGCTGGCGCATCCAGGTGGCCGATTTGCGCAACTACGCCAGCTTCGCCACGCTCGACTATACGGATGGCCCGCAGCCGGTGCTGTACCAGGGCATGGCCGTTACCCTGGAAGGCATGCAGTGCCAGCTGCTGCGCGATACCGACGCGATCGCGCGCACTGCCGGCAAATACCGCGGCAAGCTCGATGCGCTCGACTGCCCTTCCTGCGGCAGTGACATCAAGTACGTGCCGGGCGCCGCCGCGCAGCTGGTCTGCCCGTCCTGCCATGCGCAGCTCGACGCCACCGGCCCCGAGGCGCAGGTGCTGGCCAAGGGCCGGCAGGTGGAAGAGGAAGCCGACATTACGCTGGAGCTGGGCGCCAGCGCCAAGATCAACAATGTCGACTTTACCGTGATCGGCATGATGCGCCGCGCCGACGACGAAGGCACCGAGTGGAACGAATACCTGCTGTACAACACACACGCCGGCTTTTTCTGGCTGGTGGAAACCGACGACGGCTGGTCGCGCTCGAACGTGCTGCCGAACTGGCCAACCTGGCCCTCGCTGGAAGCTGAAAAATGCACGCTCGACGGCGCCACCTACACCAAGCTGTATGACTATGGCTCGCAAGTGACGTATGCGGCCGGCGCCTTCAACTGGAAGGTGGCCGTCGGCGACACCACGCATGTGTATGAATTCGAACAGGGGCAGACCAAGTTGGCGGCCGAGCTGACAGCAGAGGAGATGACCTGGTCGCGCTCCACGCCGGTCGCCTACGACCAGATGAGCGCCTGGTTCGGCGCCGCTTTTCACGGCATCACGCCGTCCTCGAACATCAAGATGAGCCACCGCGGCGTGGCCAAGGTCTTCATCATCATCACCCTGGTGTTGAATGCGATTCCGATGTTCGTTTCGTTTTCCAGCACCCTGATGTGGAGCCTGCTGGGCTGCCTGGCGCTGTTCGTGCCCGCCCTTTTCCTCGACAAGAACAGGACCCCATAATGAGCAAATACGTGATCTACGCGCTGATGGTGACCTTCTCCGTCACGGCCGCCAACTGGGTGCGCATGTTCAAAGTGGCCGGCAGCGGCAGTGGCGGCGGCAGCAGCTGGAGTTCGCGCACCGGCAGCGGCGGCGGCAGCTATGGCGGCGGCTCCAGCGGCGGCAGCCACAAGTGACGGCCAGCGCGCACCTGCCGCTCGGTACCCATCTGCTGGCCGATTTGTCCGGCGTCGATGCGGCCGCTTTGCGCGACTGCGCGGCACTCGATGCACTGCTGCGCCAGGCGGCTGTCACCGCCGGCGCGCAGGTATTGCATGGCCACTTCCACAGCTTTGGCCAGGAGGCTGGCGTGACCGGCGTGCTGCTGCTGGCCGAGTCGCATATCTCGATCCACACCTGGCCTGAAGCGGGCTTTGCTGCCGTCGATATCTTCATGTGCGGCGCAGCCAGGCCGCAGCTGGCGCTCGATATCATCAGTACACAACTGCAAGCGCAGCACTGCACATTGCATACGGCGCGCCGTGCACCACCGGGCCAGGCCATTGCTGGCTGATCGCCAGTGGATCGCTTACACTGTCGGCTCACTTCTTATCGATCACACCCATGCGCCGTTCCGCCCTGCTTGCTTTCCCACTCCTGCTGCTGGTGTCCGCCTGCGACGACTATACGGCGCCCAGCCTGTACCAGGCCACCACGCCTGATTGCAAGACATGGACCGAAGGCTCGCGCTTCGAGCTGCCGCGCGGCATTACCGTCTACGCCACGCCACCGACCACCCTGAAAGAAGGCGGCACCGAACTGGCACTGATCTTTACCTTGCCGCTCGGCACGCAAGCGAGCTTCACGCGTTTGTCATTCTTGCTGGAAGAGCCGAAAAAGCCGCCGTTTGCAAACGCCAGGGTCACCACCATCTACCAGCGCGGCCTGGACCAGAAAGCGGAAATCGTCGACGTGATCGAGCAGCTGCCGATCATGTTTTCGGCGGTGGGCAACAGCAAGGCCACCCAATGGCGCTTGCGCCTGCAATTGCCGCGCCAGCTGCCGCAGCGTTTTGATTTGAATATGCCCGACATGCTGGTAGCCGGCAAGCGCTATCCGGTACGCACGTTTACGTATCGTTATTTTGACGAACGCAAGGCGTATGGCATGTGCAGCTGATCAAAAAAAAAGCAGCCCGAAGGCTGCTTTTTGCATTGATGCATGCGCGGCAAATTAATGCTTGCGCAGCTTCTGGATCGCGGCCAGTTGCGCAATCGCGCTGGCCAGCTCGGCTTGCGCTTGCGCGTAGTCGATGCCCGAATCCTTGTTGTGAATATTTTCTTCCGCCAGCTTCTTCGCTTCCAGCGCTTTCGCTTCGTCGAGGTCGTGACCACGGATCGCGGTATCGGCCAGGACGGTCACGGTGTCAGGCTGCACTTCCAGCAGGCCGCCGGCAACGAAGACGAACTCTTCTTCAGCCTGGCCGACTACCTTGATGCGGACCGCGCCCGGACGGATGCGGGTAATCAAGGGCGTGTGGCGTGGGTAGATACCCAGCTCGCCCTGTTCACCCGGCAACGCGACGAATTCTGCTTCACCTGAAAAAATCAATTCTTCAGCGGAAACCACGTCAACGTGAATTGTGTGTGCCATGTGTGTCCTATCGGGTTGAAGAACCCCGCCCGGTGAGGGGCGGGGTTAGGCCCAGACTTAACTTAGTTAAGTTTCTTGGCTTTTTCGATTGCTTCGTCGATCGTGCCGACCATGTAGAACGCTTGTTCCGGCAGGTGATCGAGTTCGCCCGACGCGATCATCTTGAAGCCTTTGATCGTGTCTTTCAGCGAAACGTATTTACCTGGCGAACCGGTAAATACTTCAGCGACGTGGAAAGGCTGCGACAGGAAACGCTGCATCTTACGTGCGCGGGCCACCAGCAGTTTGTCTTCCGGTGCCAGCTCGTCCATGCCCAGAATCGCGATAATGTCACGCAGTTCCTTGTAGCGCTGCAGGGTCGTTTGCACGGCACGCGCGGTGTCATAGTGCTCTTGACCGACGATCAGCGGGTCCAGCTGGCGCGAGGTCGAGTCGAGTGGATCGACGGCCGGGTAGATACCCAGCGAAGCGATGTCACGCGACAGGGCAACGGTCGAATCCAAGTGGCCGAAGGTGGTTGCTGGCGAAGGATCGGTGTAATCATCGGCAGGAACGTAGACGGCCTGGATCGAGGTGATCGAACCGGTCTTGGTCGAGGTGATGCGCTCTTGCAGACGGCCCATTTCTTCGGCCAGGGTAGGCTGGTAGCCCACCGCCGACGGCATACGGCCCAGCAGTGCCGATACTTCGGTACCGGCCAGGGTGAAGCGGTAGATGTTGTCGACGAAGAACAACACGTCCTTGCCTTCATCACGGAACGATTCAGCGATCGTCAGGCCGGTCAGCGCGACGCGCAGACGGTTACCTGGCGGCTCATTCATCTGGCCGTAGACCATTGCCACTTTGGAGTTTTCCGGATTTTCCAGATCGACCACTTTCGCATCAGCCATCTCGTGGTAGAAGTCGTTACCCTCGCGAGTACGCTCACCGACGCCGGCAAACACGGACACGCCGCTGTGTGCCTTGGCGATGTTGTTGATCAGTTCCATCATGTTCACGGTCTTGCCCACGCCGGCGCCGCCGAACAGGCCGACTTTACCGCCTTTTGCAAACGGGCACACCAGGTCGATCACCTTGATGCCGGTTTCCAGCAGTTCTTGCGATGGCGACAGTTCGTCGTACGCAGGAGCGGTGCGGTGGATCGAGGCGATCTGTTCGTGCGATACCGGACCGCATTCGTCGATCGGGTTACCCAGCACGTCCATGATGCGGCCCAGGGTTGCTTTACCGACTGGCACCATGATAGGTTTGCCGGTGTTCTGGATCATCATGCCGCGACGCAGGCCATCGGACGAGCCGAGTGCAATGGTACGGACAATGCCGTCGCCCAACTGCTGTTGTACTTCCAGGGTCAGTTCCGAGCCCGCCATCTTCAAGGCATCAAATACCTTGGGCATCGCGTTGCGGGGAAACTCAACGTCCACCACAGCGCCGATACACTGAACGATTTTGCCATCAGCCATGTTCGTTCCTTCAAATATAGTTAAATTCGTTTAAACCGCTGCCGCACCGGCGACGATTTCGGAGAGTTCTTTGGTAATCGCAGCTTGGCGGGTCTTGTTGTAGACGAGCTTCAGTTCGCCGATCACACTACCTGCGTTGTCGCTTGCAGCTTTCATCGCGACCATCCGTGCCGATTGCTCGGACGCCAGATTTTCTGCGACTGCCTGGTACACCAGCGCTTCTACATAGCGCTCCAGCAATTCGTCGATGATGCTTTGTGCATCCGGCTCGTAGATGTAATCCCACGAGTGTGCGCTCTTGTCGGCGACCATTTTGTCGGCCGTCAAAGGCAGCAGCTGTTCGACCACTGGTTCCTGCTTCATCGTGTTGATGAATTTGGTGTAGCACAGGTACACTGCGTCGAGCTTGCCTGCCTGGAACTCTTCGAGCATGACCTTGACAGGTCCGATCAATTTATCCAGGTGCGGCGTATCACCAGTCTGAATCGCGGAGGCGACGATCTTGACGCCGATGCGATTCAAAAAACCCAAACCCTTGTTACCGATGGCGACTGCTTCAATCTTGTTGCCGGCTGTTTCCAGCCCGCGCGCCTTGGACGTCACCTGGCGCAAGATATTGGTATTCATGCCGCCGCACAGACCCTTGTCGGTCGTGACGACGATGAAACCCACTGCCTTGGCTTCCGTGCCTTGCGCTGCCGCCAGGAACGGGTGCGTGTATTCCGGATTGGCATTCGCCAGATTGGCGGCGATATTACGAATCTTGTCACTGTAGGGACGAGCAGCCCGCATCCGGTCTTGCGCCTTGCGCATTTTGGACGCGGCGACCATTTCCATCGCCTTGGTGATCTTCTTCGTATTCTCTACGCTTTTGATCTTGCCACGTATCTCTTTGCTTGATGCCATGAGTCCTTACTCCTTCTGCGCGTAGGGCAGCGCCTCACACATGGTGGGCGCCGCCTGGCCGCTTAATATGCGCCGGATTTCTTGAAATCAGCAATGGCCGCCGACAGAGTTGCTTCGCTGTCTTTGTCGAGTTGCTTGGTTTCTTCGATCTTGGCCAGCAGAGCAGCTTGCTTGGTTTTCATGTAAGCGTGGACGCCTGCTTCGAACGACAGCACCTGCTTGACTGGCACGTCGTCCATGAAGCCCTTGTTCACCGAGAACAGCGAGACGGCCATCAGCGAGATCGACAATGGCGAGTACTGGGCTTGCTTGAGCAATTCCGTCACGCGTGCACCACGGTCGAGCTGCTTGCGGGTCGATTCGTCCAGGTCGGAGGCGAACTGCGCAAACGCGGCCAATTCACGGTACTGCGCCAAGTCGGTACGGATACCGCCGGACAGGTTTTTGATGACCTTGGTCTGGGCGGCGCCACCGACGCGCGATACGGAAATACCGGCGTTAATTGCAGGACGGATACCGGCGTTGAACAACGACGTTTCCAGGAAGATCTGGCCGTCGGTAATCGAAATCACGTTGGTTGGCACGAAGGCCGACACGTCACCCGCTTGGGTTTCGATGATCGGCAGCGCCGTCAGCGAACCGGTCTTGCCTTTGACGGCGCCGTCGGTGAACTTCTCGACGTAGTCGGCGTTCACGCGGGCTGCGCGTTCGAGCAGGCGGCTGTGCAGGTAGAACACGTCGCCAGGGTACGCTTCGCGACCTGGTGGACGGCGCAGCAGCAGCGAGATTTGACGGTAAGCAACGGCTTGTTTCGACAGATCATCGTAGACGATCAGTGCATCTTCACCACGGTCGCGGAAGTACTCGCCCATGGCGCAGCCCGAGTAGGCCGAGATGTACTGCATGGCGGCCGATTCCGACGCGGTCGCGGCGACAACGATGGTGTATTCCATCGCGCCGTGGGTTTCCAGCGAACGCACGATGTTTTTGATCGTCGACGCTTTTTGGCCGATGGCGACGTAGATACACGTCATGCCCTGGCCTTTTTGATTGATGATCGCATCAACCGCCACGGCCGATTTACCGGTTTGACGGTCGCCAATGATCAGCTCGCGCTGGCCACGGCCAATCGGTACCATCGCATCGATCGACTTCAGGCCGGTTTGCATCGGTTGCGAAACGGATTCACGGGCGATCACGCCCGGGGCGATTTTTTCGATCGGCGAGGTCAGCTTGGCGTTGACCGGGCCTTTGCCGTCGATCGGCTGGCCCAGTGCATTGACCACGCGACCGCACAGTTCAGGACCGACCGGCACTTCCAGAATGCGGCCGGTGCATTTCACCGTGTCGCCTTCGGAGATGTGCTCGTAAGCACCCAGAATCACGGCGCCGACGGAGTCGCGCTCCAGATTCATCGCCAGGCCAAAGGTGTTGCCCGGGAATTCCAGCATCTCGCCTTGCATCACGTCCGACAGGCCGTGGATGCGGCAGATACCGTCGGCGACGGAAATAACCGTGCCTTGGTTACGCACTTCAGCGCCGCCATCAAGACCTTGGATCCGGCTCTTGATCAACTCGCTGATTTCAGATGGGTTGAGTTGCATACTAACTCCTAAAAGTGTTTCTCTCAGCTTGCGCGAGGGGTAAGGGTCTGTCTAAGCTGGCCTGCCGAAGCGCGTGTCTTACGACACCAGTGCGGCGTGCAATTGCTGCAGTTTGGCGCGCACCGAGGTGTCGAACACCTGATCGCCAACAACTACGCGCACGCCGCCAAGCAGCGATGGATCCACTGTGACAGCAGGGTTGAGCTTACGACTGAATTTCTTTTCCAGCGTTGCGACCAGCTCGGCCGTTTGGCCTTCGCTCAGATCGAAAGCGCTCGTGATCTCGGCGTCAGCCGCACCTTCCAGGCCATTTTTCAAGGCATGGAATTGCGCGCCGATTTCCGGCAGCAGGCTGATGCGGCCATTTTCGATCAACAAGTTGACGAAGTTTTTGACTTCTTCGTTGAGCGGCGATTTCAACAACGACAGGATGGTGGCGGCGACGTCGCTATCCGAAACTTTCGGATTGCGCGCGTACGCCTGTACCTCGGGGTGGCTACCGACCTGGGCCAATTCGGACACCAGTTCGGACCACGCCGCGAGGTTGCTTGACTCCTTACCTGCTTGGGCTACGCGGAACAAAGCTTCCGCGTAGGGACGGGCGACGGTTGCGAGTTCTGCCATGATTACAGCTCGACAGCAAGACGCTGCAACATTTCGGCGTGCGCCGTCGCGTTGACTTCACGCTTCAGGATCTGCTCGGCACCTTTGATCGCCAGGTCAGCCACCTGAGCGCGCAGTTGTTCGCGTGCTTTCGACAGTTGCTGCTCGGCGTCGGACTGGGCTTGCGCAATGATACGCGCCGCTTCAGCCTGGGCATTTTGCTTGATCTCTTCAGCAACCAGCTGGGCACGCTTTTCAGCGTCCGCAACGCGTTGCGACGCTTCTTCACGTGCACCGTTCAATGCTTCTTGCGCACGCTTTTCAGCGACAGCCATCGAAGCCTGACCTTGATCAGCCGCAGCCAATCCATCCGCGATTCGTTTGGCACGCTCATCCAGCGCTGTATTCAGCGCTGGAAATACGAACTTCATCGAAAACCAGACCAACACCGCGAAGGTGATCATCTGGCCGATGAGCGACATATTGATGTCCATACCTTTGCTCCTGACTAAAAGTTTCTCCTAGGATTGGAGCGAATTACTGAGCAGCAGCCATCAATGGAGCCAGGAACGGGTTAGCGAACGTGTACAGCAGAGCGATACCAACGCCGATCATCGAGATGGCATCCAGCAGACCAGCGATAACGAACAGTTTGGTTTGCAGTTGTGGCATCAGTTCTGGTTGACGTGCCGAAGCTTCCAGGAATTTACCACCCAAGATAGCGAAGCCCAAAGCGGTACCGATTGCGGCCAGGCCGATGATGATTGCTGCTGCCAGAACGGTCATGCTTTGTACTTGTGCGATCAGAGCTTGCATAAAATTCTCCTAAATTTAAAAACGAAAGGTACTAACAAAAAAACAAAATATAAAGTTGCTGATTAGTGCTTCTCAACCGCAAGGCTCAGATACACAACCGTCAACGCCATAAACACAAAAGCTTGCAAAGTTACAATCAAGATATGGAAAATTGCCCATGGACCACCCAACGCCCACTGTGCCCACCAAGGCAACAACGCGATCAAGATGAAAATCAGCTCGCCGGCATACATATTGCCGAACAATCGCAGCGACAGGGAGATCAGTTTTGCAACCAACTCAACCATTTGCAGCAAGAAATTAACTGGTGCCAACAAGATCGTGCCGATGATGCCGCTTGCATGGAACGGCGCCGTAAACAATTCCTTGATCCAGCCGCCCAGGCCCTTGGCCTTGACCGAAAACGCGATAATGCAAAGAACCACCGAGAACGACATGCCAAAAGTATGGTTCACGTCGGCGGTCGGTACCACGCGCAGGTTATGCACGCCAAACAAGCTCAAAATCATCGGCAGCAGGTCAACCGGCAGGAAGTCCATCGCGTTCAACAGCCAGACCCAGACGAAAATCGTGATGGCCAGCGGGGCGATGATCTTGCTTTTTGCGTGAAAAGCACCATTAATAGTCTCATTGACCATTTCCATGATCATTTCAACGAAGTTTTGCAGCTTGCCAGGAACACCGGCCGTCGCGCGGCGCGAGGCCATGTAGAAAACGGCAAGGAAAACAAAGCCCAGGGCAGCAGAGATCCAGAAGGTGTCCAGATTGAAGGTGCCACTGGCACTTTTCAAGTGGGTCAAATGGTGACTGATGTATTCTGTGGCGTTGGCCGGGGCAGCATGGCCCGCTTCAATAGCGTGTTCTGTGGTCATAATGAATTTAGATTTGTCGTTTCAGAGCACAACAGGCCCTAAAACCAATGATTAAACAGCGAGCAATGAAAACCAGTATGCTAAGGTTGCCACCGCGAAACCCAAGATCAGCCATAACCAGGCGGCCGACTGAAACAACACCAGTGCCAATATAAACAGCACCGCTGTGATAAACATTTTCACCGCTTCGGCGCGTACGTGCGCACGAAAAGCCTTTTTGGCGTCGCTGGAGCCGCGAACGACCAGCATGGCATATGTCATGCTGCCAATGACGGCGATTGCACCGCCAACTGCGGCAGACCAGCCCTTCACACTGCCACCGAAAAACAGGGTAACAGTGGCGAAGCTGATCACGATTGCTAGCTGCAAGGCAACTACTTTGTAGACTGGCTTGGCAATGTTTTGCTTCGAATCACTCAATTACCAAGTTCCCAGAAAAATCTACACACGCAAAGACACGGGATTATAGTTGGCTTTGACATACAGAGTCAAACGTTGACGCACCGCTGCAGGGCAATTGCTGCATGAAACAGACGCTTTACCGACACTTCGCGGCGCTTTGCACCAACATATTGCAAAGCGGCTTGTGCAGCCGCTTCCGACTATGTCAGCAGTCCGCCATTTAACCACGCAAACGGCTCAGCAAACCGTCCAATATGTCAAGATCGGCAAAATCGATCACCAACTGGCCGCGCCCCTTGCTGCCCATCTTGAAGACCACCGGCGTGGCCAGCGCGTCCGACAGCTCTTCTTCCAGGCGCGCGATATCGCCCGACTTCTCCTTGACACGCGGCTCGGTCGGGTTGGCTGCTTCTTCGACCGTGCGGGTGACCAGTTTTTCCGTTTCGCGCACCGACAGGCGTTTTGCCACCACCTGATTGGCCAGGGTGATCTGGCTGGCCGCGTCGACGGCCAGCAGCGCGCGTGCATGGCCCATGTCGATGTCGCCGGCCATCAGCATGGTTTGCACCGGAGCTGCCAGGTTCATCAGCCGCAGCAGGTTCGACACCGCGCTGCGCGAGCGCCCGACCGCAGTGGCCGCTTGCTCATGGGTAAAACTGAAGTCGGTGATCAGGCGATGAATACCTTGCGCTTCTTCCAGCGGGTTCAGGTCTTCGCGCTGGATGTTCTCGATCAGCGCCATGGCGGCCGCTGCCAGGTCGTCGACATCGCGCACCAGCACCGGCACCTCGGTCAGGCCGGCCAGTTGCGAAGCACGAAAACGGCGCTCGCCGGCGATGATTTCATATTTGATAATTCCGCTCAGGGTATCCTGGCCGATCGGCCGCACCAGGATCGGCTGCATCAATCCCTGCGCCTTGATCGAAGCGGCCAGTTCATTCAAGGCGCCCTCGTCCATGCGCGTGCGCGGCTGGTATTTGCCGGCTTGCATTTGTGTTACCGGCAAGCTTGTCGGCGTGTTCACTTCAGGGCTGGCGAAATCGCCGCCACCCAACAGGGCGTCGAGGCCGCGCCCCAGTCCTTTTAATTTTTTGGTAGCCATGCTGTCCTAACTAACTTGGGGGTCAGACCCTTTGGACCTGACCCCAGTATTTTTCTTGGGGTTAACACAGTATTAACCAAACTGCAGAAGCTGCGGTACGACCCCAAGGGTCGGACCCCGATGCTGCGGGTCTGTACTGTTCTATTTACATATGTTTGATGCGCTCGACCATTTCGGCGCCAAAGGCGATATACGCTTGCGCGCCTTTCGAGCTGGGGTCGAAGTTGACGCCAGGCAATCCATACGATGGCGCTTCGGCCAGGCGCACGTTGCGCGGGATAATGGTCTTGAAGACCTTGTCGCCGAAGTGCTGTTCCAGCTGGGCCGACACTTGTTGCGATAATGTCATGCGTGGATCGAACATCACGCGCAGCAAGCCGATGATTTTCAGCTCGGGGTTCAGATTGGCGTGCACCTTCTTGATGGTGTTGACCAGGTCCGACAAGCCTTCGAGTGCGTAGTACTCGCACTGCATCGGGATAATTACGCCATGCGCGGCGCACAGGCCGTTCAGGGTCAGCATCGACAACGCCGGCGGACAATCGACCAGGATGAAATCGTAGTCGCCATCGACTTCGGCTAGCGCATCCTTCAGCCGGCTTTCGCGGCGGTCCAGTTCCACCATCTCGACTTCAGCGCCGGCCAGTTCGCGGTTCGACGGCAATACGTCGAAGCGGCCCGCTTCCGAACGCTGGCGTGCGGTCCTGACATCGGACTCGCCCAGCATCACTTCATACGTCGACGCGCTCAGCCCCGCCTTGTTGATGCCGGCACCCATGGTGGCATTGCCTTGCGGATCGAGGTCGACCAGCAGCACGCGCTGGTCCAGCTTGGCCAGGCCGGCGGACAGATTGACGCTCGTTGTGGTTTTACCAACACCACCCTTTTGATTTGCTACACAAAAAATTTTGGCCATGTATCTTCTAGTTGTAAATGGATGCAAACTTCGTTGTCGCGCCCCGGCATAGCGCCGAAACGATTTATACTATTTATTTTGTTTATTCTATTTATACGATATAAATCGTTTATTCTGTTTATACGATTTATATAATTTATACTGTATAAATGATTTATATCGTTTATTTTTGACTCTTCAAATTCTTGCTATAAATACCAGATGACGCTCTGCATTTAGCCCTGGAACCGCTATAGCCTGTAATTTCGTCACTTTCCAGTCTGCCGGCAGTCGCTCGCGTTCGTCTGGCGGGGCCACCCCTTTCAAGGCGATAAATTGACCGTCCTCGTCCAATACGTGGTTTGACCAGTTGACGAAGTCGGACAGGTCGGCAAAGGCGCGCGAGGTGATGACGTCGAATTTCTGCTGTACTTCCAGCTGCTCCACGCGCTTGGTGTACACCGTGACGTTGGCCAGGCCCAGTTCGGCCTTTACTTGTGTCAAAAACGCAGTTTTCTTGTGCACCGTATCGATCATCGACACCTTGATATCGGGCCGCGCGATGGCCAGCACCATGCCCGGCAGGCCGCCGCCAGCGCCTACATCAAGCACGTTTTTCGCGTCAGCAAACGCCGGCACGGCGGCCAGGGAATCGAGCACGTGCAGGGTCAGCATCTGCAGCGGATCGCGCACCGAGGTCAGGTTGTAGACGCTGTTCCACTTGGCCAGCAAGGCCAGATAATCGAGCAGTTGTTCCGCTTGCTGCGCGCTCAGGTCCAGCCCCAGCGCGGTAATGCCATCTTGTAAAATCTGGGCCAGTGTGGCCCGGTCAAACTGCTTCATTCAACAACCTCGTCCTGTAAAGTGGTGGTCTGTATTTCGGCCTGACCTGCGCCAAAGCCGCGCTTTTTCAGGTGGACCAGCAGCAGCGAAATCGCCGCCGGCGTGACGCCCGAAATGCGCGAGGCCTGGCCCAGGGTTTCCGGGCGCTGCTTGTCGAGTTTCTGGCGTACTTCGACCGACAGCGCGGTGATGTCCAGGTAATTGAACCCTTCTGGCAGGGCCAGGTTTTCATAGTGTTCGTGGCGCTCGATTTCCTTGCTCTGGCGCTCGATATAACCCGCATACTTGAGTTGGATTTCCACCTGTTCTCGTACCGCCGGGTCTTCCACGCCGGGGCCTGCCAGCGCCTGGCCTTCAACGCCGGTCATGCTCATCAGGGTGTCGTAGGCCACGTTCGGGCGGCGCAGCAAGTCTGCCAGCGAATACTCGCGCTCGATCGCCTGGCCGACGATGCGTTCCGATTCGGCCGCTGCCAGGATACGCGGGTTGACCCACGTGGAACGCAGGCGTTCCAGTTCGACCGCTACCGCTTCGCGCTTGCGCTCGAACGCTTCCCACTGCACATCTCCAACGCAACCCAGAGCGCGGCCGATTTCCGTCAGGCGCATGTCGGCATTGTCTTCGCGCAGGCTCAAACGGTATTCGGCACGGCTGGTAAACATGCGGTAAGGCTCTTGCACGCCCTGCGTGATCAGGTCGTCAACCAGTACGCCCAGGTAGGCTTCCGAGCGGCCTGGTGTCCACGATTCCTTGCCTTGTGTCAGCAGTGCGGCATTGATGCCGGCCAGCATGCCTTGCGCAGCCGCCTCTTCGTAACCGGTGGTGCCATTGATCTGGCCGGCAAAGAACAGGCCCGCCACCACCTTGGTTTCCAGTGACGCCTTCAAGCCGCGCGGGTCGAAATAATCGTATTCGATGGCGTAGCCAGGGCGCAAGATATGCGCGTTTTCCATGCCCTTCATCGAGCGCACCAGGGCGATCTGCACGTCGAATGGCAGGCTGGTCGAAATGCCGTTCGGATAGAATTCGTGCGTGGTCAAGCCTTCCGGCTCGAGGAAAATCTGGTGCGATTCCTTGCCGGCGAAGCGGTGGATCTTGTCTTCGATCGACGGGCAATAGCGCGGGCCCACGCCTTCGATCACGCCCGTATACATGGGGCTGCGATCGAGGCCGGCGCGGATGATGTCGTGCGTCTGGCTATTCGTGTGGGTGATCCAGCACGGCACCTGTTGCGGGTGCATGGACGTGTTGCCCATGACCGAAAACACGGGCACCGGGTCGAGGTCGCCCGGTTGTTCCTGCATTACGGAAAAGTCGATGCTGCGCCCGTCGATGCGCGGCGGCGTGCCGGTTTTCAGGCGGCCCTGCGGCAGCTTCAATTCCTTCAGGCGGGCGGATAGAGAAATGGCCGGTGGGTCGCCGGCGCGGCCGGCCGAGTAGTTATTCAGGCCAACGTGGATCTTGCCGTCAAGGAAAGTGCCAGCCGTCAGCACCACCGCGCGCGCCAGGAACTTCAGGCCGATCTGGGTCACTGCGCCGACCACGCGGTCGCCTTCGACGATCAGGTCATCGACCGCCTGCTGGAACAGCCACAGGTTAGGCTGGTTTTCCAGGCGCGAGCGGATCGCGGCTTTATAAAGAATACGGTCGGCCTGGGCGCGCGTGGCGCGAACTGCCGGGCCTTTCGAGGAATTGAGGATGCGAAACTGGATGCCGGACTCGTCGGTGGCAATCGCCATCGCGCCACCCATGGCGTCGACTTCCTTGACCAAATGACCCTTGCCGATACCGCCGATGGACGGGTTGCAGGACATCTGGCCCAGGGTCTCGATATTGTGCGTGAGCAAAAGCGTCTTCTGCCCCATGCGGGCGGAAGCAAGGGCCGCCTCGGTACCGGCGTGACCACCACCGACGACGATGACGTCGAATTCTGTAGGAAATAACATGAGTAATAGATAAATGCGAGGAGTGAGCTCCGATTATAGAGTCTTTTTGCGGCCGTAACTTTTTACAGGCCATTTTTTGCCTATTTTTTACTCAGCAAGCAAGCGATGCGCGGTTTTCTGTTCCACGTGAAACAATGCTGATCATCGTCAATATTGGTTTCACGTGGAACATGCGCAGGCGCAAGAAGCGGAGTAAGCTTCCTGCATCACCTCTGCCGGGAGTTCGCATGTCCGCCTTTCAGTTTCGCACCGTTCCCCATCTGATCAGTGAGCCTGGTGCCAGTAGCCAACTCGGCGCGCACCTGCGCCAGCACTTCCCTGCCGTGCGCCGAGCGCTGCTGGTGACCGATCCTGGTTTCCTGTCGACGGGGCTGGTGGATACACCGCTGCGCAGCTTGCAGGAGGCAGGCCTTGAGGTGCATGTCTTTTCCGAGGTCCAGGCCGATCCGCCGGAAGCGGTGGTGCTGGCCGCCGTGGAGCAGGCACGATTGTTTCACGTGGAACTGGTGATCGGACTCGGCGGCGGCAGTTCGATGGATGTAGCCAAACTGATCGCCGTACTCGCGCCGGGCCAGCAAGCACTCGGCGACATGTACGGCATCGGCAAAGTGCAAGGCGCGCGCCTGCCCTTGATACAAGTTCCCACCACCGCCGGCACCGGTTCGGAAGTGACGAATATCTCAATCGTTACCACCGGCGCCACCAGCAAGATGGGCGTGGTGGCGCCGCAGCTGTATGCGGACCTGGCCATCCTGGATGCCAGCTTGAGCTTGGGCCTGCCGCCAGCCGTGACGGCCGCCACCGGCATCGACGCAATGGTGCATGCGATCGAGGCCTACACCACGGCGCATCTGAAAAACCCGCTGTCCGACATGCTGGCGCGGCAAGCCTTGTCTCTGTTGGCCGCCAATCTCGTGCGCGTGTGCCGCAACGGCCAGGACCTGGCGGCGCGGCAAGCCATGCTGCTGGGCGCCATGCTGGCCGGCCAGGCCTTTTCAAACGCGCCGGTGGCGGCCGTGCACGCCCTGGCCTATCCGATCGGCGGCATGTTCCACGTGCCGCATGGTTTGTCGAATGCGTTGGTGCTGCCGCATGTGCTGCGCTTTAACCTCGGCCATGCGACATCCCTGTATGCCGAGCTGGCATCCATCGTTGCGCCGCAAGCGAGCGGCAGCGAAGAAGCGCGCGCACTAGGTCTGATCACGGCCCTGCAGACACTGGCGCTGGAGACGAGTATCGTGCGCACCTTGCGTGAAGTAGGTATCGCCGAAGAGGATCTCGATGACCTGGCCCAGGCCGCCATGCTGCAGACCCGCTTGCTCGGCAACAATCCACGCACCGTCACCTTGCCCGACGCACGTGCCATCTATGCAGCCGCATGGTGAACCAGCACACTGACGCCATCAACGAGAATGGTAAACTACGCCCCATGAAGCCTGCCGATATCCCCATCCATCCGGACGCCACCGTCTTTCCCTACAAAGGTTGTGCCGGTTGCCACGATAGCGCACCGCTGTCGTTTGCATTCGAGTATGCCTACCAGCCCATCGTGGATCTGGACACGCGCAGCATCTATGCCTACGAGGCGCTGGTGCGCGGACCCAACGGCGAAAGCGCCGCCAGCGTGCTGGCCCAGGTGACGGACGAAAACCGCTACCGCTTCGACCAGGCTTGCCGCGTCAAGGCGGTGGCCGGCGCCGCGCGGCTGGGCATGCAGGAATTTCTGTCGATTAATTTTTTGCCGAATGCCGTGTACCGTCCCGAGGTCTGCATCCGCAGCACGCTGGAAGCGGCGCGCACGCATCACTTCCCTACCGACAAAATCATCTTTGAAGTAACGGAAGGCGAACGGGTGCAGGACCGCCCTCACCTGGTCAATATCTTCCGTGAATACCGGCGTTTCGGTTTCCAGACCGCCATCGACGATTTCGGCGCCGGCTATGCCGGACTGAACCTGCTGGCTGAATACCAGCCCGACATCATCAAGATCGACATGGACTTGGTGCGCGGCATTGACAGTCACGCACCGCGCCAGGCCATCGTGCGCTCGATCGCCAGCCTGTGCCGCGAACTGAACATCAAGGTGCTGGCCGAAGGCATCGAGACGCGCGCCGAGCGCGACTTCCTGGCCAGCTGCGGTATCTCGCTGATGCAAGGCTACTGGTTTTCAAAACCGGTATTCCAGGGCCTGGCGCAGATACCCGATAGCGCTTGGCGCTGAAAAAAATGGCCACGTGAAACGTGGCCATTTTTTTTCCGGACAAACCTTCAGTCAGGCACGTTCACTACCGCCCCTGTCAGCGTGATGCTGTTGGCCGCCGCCGGCGTTGCCGCAATCGCCGGCAGGTTGGCGTTCGTGACCGGCGTGCCGGCGTCCGGCCGCGTCACCGTGCGTACCATTTGCGATGGCGGCAGCGCCTGGTTCGATTTCAGGTGCGCATACAGGGCGTCCAGCGCCCGGTTCAAGTACACATGCAGCGGCACCACCAGGGTCGGCAAGGCGCTGCTGAAGGAGTCGAAGTGATTGGCGTTGGTCACCTCGATATAGCGCAGCTTGCTGTTGCCGCCCTCCACCGCCGCGTTCAATCCCAAGTAGGCGCGCGAAGCGTGATTCACGGGAATCAGCGTATCGCTGCGCCCTTGCACGATGATCGCCGGCTTGCCGTTGAGCTTGCCCGTTGCCTGCACTTCCGCCACGCCGGCGCGCACCCGTGCGCTTTGCGCGGCCAGGCTGCCCGTCAGGGCGGCGCCGCTGACGGCGTCGCTACCGGTCGCCAGGCTGCGCAGGCACAGGAAGCCATCGAGCGCCTGGTCGGCCAGGTTGCTCGACGGCGACACGGCGGCCGTATACATGCGTGCGCCACCGACGGCGTTTTCATAGATGACATTGCCGAGGATGCCGTTTTGCGTGGCAAAGCTGGCCGCCTTCTGCGCATTGGTGTAAGCGACCGGGTTGCCCAGCGCATCGGTCTGCGCAAAGCTGAAGCCGCAGACTTTGTCGGTCACCGCAAATTTCCCGTAGGCATAAGCATAGGTTACCGCCACCAGGATATTCGTGCCCGCGTGCGACGCCTGCAGCGGGTCGGAGTCCGCCAGCCAGCCATACGCTTGCAAGCGGCGTTTTGCATCCTGCTGCTGTGAGGCCAGGTCGCCACCGGTCAACAGGCCTTTGGCCACCAGCGCGGTGCAGCGCCCGGCGTTGCCAGCGACCGAGGCGATGCAGGGCTGGTACAGCGCCGCATAGGTGGAATAATCGAACAGCGCGCGGCCAGCGCCGGCCACCGTCACCGCCCCCTGGCGCACGCTGTATGCGGTCGATGGCTGCGGCTGGATCTGCGGCTCGCTGGCGGCCACGCCACTGATCAGGCCCCTGGTATCCTGCTCGGCGGCCAGCAGTGCGGCGCCGGCGCCGTTGGAAATGCTTGACGCTATCGTGATGGTGTTCGATGGCTTCAGGCGCACCAGGTGGGCCACGCCGTCGCGCGCGGTGGCGCCATGGCGTTCGTTGAGCACGTAATAAGCAAATTCGACCGCCTGCAAGGTCGCCCTGCCCCAGTCCTTTTCCGGGTTCTGTTGCGAGTGCGCATGCTTGAAGGCGATGCGGTTCGGACTCGCGCTGGCAAAGGCGGCGCGATCGGCGTCGGTCAGGTCGGGCGCGAAGATGGCGTTCTTGCCAGCAGCGGAGCGTGTGGCGCGCACGCCGTTCTGCAGGTTCACGCTGTCGTCCTCGAACACATACAGGCCGGTGCCCGAGCCCTTGTCGGCATAGGCCACGGCGCAGCCTTTTTTGAGGGCCCATTCGCCCGAACTGCCGATGGCGCCGTAAATGCCGCGCGAGCCGCTCGACGTGCCTGTGACGATGCAGGCGCGCTCGGGATCGAAACTGGCGGGCACCTGCACCATCAGGGTGACGTTTTTCTTGCCGCTGCCATCGTCGGCGTAGGCCACGTATTCACTGCCGGCGATCAAGCCTTCGCCGCTGCCGGCCACGCCATTGGCGTCGACATTCGGGCCGTACAAGGTGCCATAGCCGCTGCCCGCTGCAATGTCGAGCACGGCGCGGTAATTGGCATGGAAGGCATTGCGGCGCAATTCCTGCGCGGTCGGGCGCTCAGGGTCGGCATACGCGGGCGCCGCTGCGGCCAAGCCCGTCTTGCCAAGGCCAGCCGTCAACAAGTCATTGGTCTTGCCATCGACGTCAAGGCGCGTGATGGCGCCCAGATAGGCGGGCAACTGGTTCAGGTCTTCGGCCGTATGGCTGCTGCCGCAGGCGGCCAATATCAATACGCTGCACAAGCCGGCGCCGGTGCGGATGGTGGTGGTAGTGGTGGTCATAGCTGTTCTCCATTCATTGATGAGGTAACGCTAAAAACTGTCTCCAGATAAAAAAAGCCGGACTTGCGTCCGGCCTTGCTTGCTGCTTGCAACTCAGGCTGCAGGCTTGGCTGCCCTGCCCCCGAAGCGAGCGATCGCCTCGCCCACGATACCGCGCCGGAACATCAGCACGCAGATCACGAAAATGATGCCGGTAACGATGCCGACCGATTCGCCCAGACTGGCGAACCATTCCACGCCCGTGTGGGTGGCCAGGAAAGTACCCAGGTCGCCCAGTTTGTTTTCCAGCGCAATGATCAGCACGGCGCCGATAATCGGGCCGGCCAGGGTACCCATGCCGCCGACCAGGGTCATCAATACAACCAGGCCCGACATACCCCAATACACATCGGTCAGGGTTTCAAAGCCCAGCACCAGAGTCTTGGTGGCGCCGGCCAGGGCCGCCAGGGAAGCGGACAGCACGATGGCCGTCAGCTTGTACTTGTTGACGTCGTAGCCGAGCGAAATCGCGCGCGGTTCATTTTCCTTGATCGCTTTCAACACCTGTCCGAACGGCGAATGGATGGTGCGCACGATCAGGGCGAAGCCGGCGATAAAGATGGCCAGCACCACGTAGTACAGCACAGTGTCATTGCCGAGATCAATGGTGCCGAGCAGTGTTCCACGTGGAACACCCTGCAAGCCATCTTCGCCACCGGTGAACGGCAGGCGCAGCGCCAGGAAGTACACCATCTGCGCCAGCGCCAAGGTGATCATGGTGAAGTAGATGCCCTGGCGGCGGATCGCCAGGCCGCCCATCACCAGGCCGAGGAAAGCGCCGGTGGCGACGCCGGCCAGCAGGCCCAGTTCCGTCGGCCAGCCCCAGGTGCGCAAGGCGTAGCCGGTGACATAGCCGGCGCCGCCAAAAAACGCCGCATGGCCGAACGACAGCAAACCGGTATAGCCGATCAGCAAATTGAAGGCGCAGGCAAACAGGGCAAAGCACAACAACTTCATCAGGAAGACCGGGTAGCCGTAAAACGGTGCGGCCAGCGCCAGCGCCAGGGCGATTGCGTAGCCTACATTCTTATTCATCGTGATTGCTCCAATACATGACTGATGAGATTACTTTTCTTTGCCGAACAGGCCTGCCGGACGCAGCAGCAGCACGATGACCATCACCACGAACACCACGGTGGCCGAGCCTTCCGGATAGAACACGCGGGTCAGGCCCTCGATCACGCCCAGGCCCAGGCCGGTCAGGATCGAGCCCATGATGGAACCCATGCCGCCAATCACCACCACGGCGAATACGACGATGATCAGGTTCGAGCCCATCAGCGGCGAGACCTGGATGATGGGCGCGGCCAGCACGCCGGCAAAACCGGCCAGTGCCACGCCGAAGCCAAACGTCAACGTCACCATCAGCGGCACGTTGATTCCGAATGCCTCTACCAGTTTCGGGTTTTCCGTGCCGGCGCGCAGGTAGGCGCCGAGCTTGGTTTTTTCGATCACGAACCAGGTCGCCAGGCACACCACCAATGACGCAACCACCACCCAGGCGCGATAATTCGGCAGGATCATGAAGCCCAGATCGGTGGCACCGGACAGCAGTTCCGGCACGGCATAAGGCTGGCCCGAGACGCCGTAAAACGAGCGGAACACGCCTTCGACGATCAGGGTAATGCCGAAGGTCAGCAGCAAGCCATACAGATGGTCGAGTTTGTAGAGCCAGCGCAGCATGGTCTTTTCGATCAGAATGCCAAAGGCGCCGACAATGATCGGGGCGATCACCAGCATGGCCCAGTAATTGATATCGAAGTAGCTCAGGCCCATCCAGGCCAGGAAGGCGCCCATCATGTACATGGCGCCGTGCGAGAAATTAATGACATTGAGCAGGCCAAAGATGACGGCCAGACCGAGAGACAACATGGCATAGAACGAGCCGTTGACAAGACCCAGCAGCAACTGGCTCATCATCGCTTGTAATGGAACGCCGAAAATTTCCATGGCATCACAGTATAAAAAGCACCGCCGGACGACGGTGTGGTGTCAAGGGAGGCGCGCCGCCCTGCCTGGGCGCGGCGGCGCAAGGTGCAACATGGCCGGCACGAGCGGCCACGACAACCCGCGTGACATGGCGCCAGGCGGGCAGTACGGTCAGTTTATTTCCAGAGCGAACATTTCGACTCGGCCTTGGTCAGGTACGCTTGCGCACCGGGCACGGTGGCCACGACCTTGTAGTAATCCCATGGGTATTTCGACTCGGCCGGCTTTTTCACTTCCATCAGATACATGTCGTGCACCATGCGGCCGTCGGGACGCACTTCACCGTTCTTGGTAAACATGTCGTTGATCCTGGTCTTTTTCAGGTAGGCCATGACCTTGTCGGAATCATCGGTACCGAGCGCCTTGACCGCTTTCAGGTAGTTGGCCGCTGCCGAGTAGTCGGCTGCCTGCAGCATCGACGGCTCTTTCTTCATCTTGTCGAAATAGCGTTTCGACCAGGCCCGCGTTTCCGGATTCAGATCCCAGTACCAGCCATCGGTCAGGTACATGCCCTGCGTCAGGTTCAGGCCCAGCGAATGGATGTCGTTGATAAAGATCAGCAAGCCGGCCAGCTTCACGTTCTTGGTGACGCCAAATTCATTGGCCGCCTTGATGCTGTTGATGGCGTCGCCGCCGGCATTGGCCAGGCCCAGGATTTGCGGCTTGGCCGCTTGCGCCTGCAGCAGGAACGAGGAAAAATCCGAGGCGCCCAGCGGATGCTTGACGCTGCCCATTACCTTGCCGCCGGCCGCCTTGACGACGTCGGCCGTGTCTTTTTCCAGCGAATGGCCAAACGCATAGTCGGCCGTCATGAAATACCAGTTCTTGCCGCCCTGCTTGACGATGGTGCCGCCGGTGCCGCGCGCCAGCGCCACCGTGTCGTAGGCGTAGTGCACGGTGTAAGGCGAGCACTCTTCATTGGTCAGGCGCGAGGAACCGGCGCCGATGGCCACGAAGATTTTTTTCTTTTCGGCCGCGACCTTGGCCATGGCCAGGCTGGCACCGGAATTGGTGCCGCCGATCAGCATGTCCACGCCTTGCTGGTCGAACCACTCGCGCGCCTTGGAGGCGGCGATATCGGCCTTGTTCTGGTGGTCGGCGGAAATGAATTCCACTTTCTTGCCGGCCAGGACCACGCCGGCGTCAGCGATCGCCATCTTGATGGCTTCGGCGCCGCCCAGGCCGTCGACGTCGGAATACACGCCCGACATGTCCGAGATAAAGCCGATCTTGATGGTATCGCCCGAGATCTGGGCGTGCGCGAAGGAGGAAAAGCCCACTGCGCAAATGGCAGCGGTGGCAATGGCGATAGCGTTACGTTTCATGGTGTCTCCGTAGAAAATTATTGTGTGCTATTCAGACGATCGCTTGGTGCTACACACCAAGCAGCTCGGTCAGTACCGGCATCTTGGCCTCCAGTTCGGATGCAGCAAAAGTCTCGACGATCTGACCGTGCTCCATCACATAAAACCGGTCCGCCAGCGGCGCGGCAAACCGGAAATTCTGCTCCACCATGACGATGGTGTATCCCTTCGCTTTCAGGGTGGTAATCATGCGCGCCAGGCCCTGCACGATGACGGGCGCCAGGCCTTCCGAAATTTCATCGAGCAGCAGCAATCGCGCGCCCGTGCGCAGGATGCGCGCCACGGCCAGCATCTGCTGCTCGCCGCCGGACAAACGCGTGCCCTGGCTGTGCCGGCGCTCCTGCAGGTTGGGGAACATGGCGTAGATTTCCGCCACCGACATGCCCTTCTCGCCGCTGGCCAAGCTGGGCGGCAGCATCAGGTTTTCTTCCGTCGACAGCGAGGAAAAAATGCCGCGCTCCTCGGGACAATAGCCGATGCCCAGGTGGGCGATCTTGTGCGTCGCCAAGCCGATCGCTTCGACGCCGTTGACCTTGATGGAACCGGTGCGCGCGCCCGTCAGGCCCATGATGGCGCGCAAGGTGGTAGTGCGGCCGGCGCCATTGCGGCCCAGCAAAGTGACCACCTCGCCCTGCTGCACTTTCAGGTTCACATCATGCAAGATGTGCGACTCGCCATACCAGGTTTGCAGTTGCGAAATTTCCAGCGCAGGCGCCGAATGTTGAGCCGTCATCAATGCGCCCCTTCCAGTTCGGCATGGGTGGTGCCCATGTACGCTTCCATCACCTGTGGATTACGCGATACTTCCGCATAACTGCCCTCGGCCAGCATGGCGCCGCGCTGCAGCACGGAAATCTTGTCGCAGATGCCCGAGACCACGCTCATATTGTGTTCCACCATCAAGATGGTGCGACCGGCCGAAACTTTCTTGATCAGCTCGGTGACCCGGTGCACGTCTTCGTGGCCCATGCCCTGCGTCGGCTCGTCGAGCAGCATCATTTCCGGCTCCATCGCCAAGGTGGTGGCAATTTCCAGCGCGCGCTTGCGCCCGTAAGGCATGTCGACCGTGATGGTGTCGGCAAACTCGGTCAGGTCGACTTCGGCCAGCAAGGCCATGGCGCGGTCGTTGAGCTGGTTCAGGGCCCGCTCGCTTTGCCAGAAATAAAACGATGTGCCGAGCTGGCGCTGCAAGCCGATGCGCACATTTTGCAGCACAGACAGGTGCGGAAAGACGGCAGAAATCTGGAAAGAACGGATCACGCCCATGCGGGCGATCTGGGCCGGTTTCGCGGCCGTGATGTCTTTTCCATTGAACAGGATCTGTCCGGAAGTGGGAACCAGGAATTTCGTGAGCAGATTGAAACACGTGGTCTTGCCGGCGCCGTTAGGGCCGATCAAGGCGTGGATATGGCCGCGTTCCACTTGCAGGTTCACATCGCTCACAGCGGTGAAGCCCTTGAATTCCTTGGTCAAATTTCTTGTTTCCAAGATGATGTTTGACATCGTGTCTCCTAGTTGTACTTTTTGTACTACTTAGTCTTTTTTATAATACACAACTTGAATTTGCCGCACAATACAGTATAACTACGGGGATTTTCCGCTTCCCATGATGGTGAAAGCGACGTCAGACGACAGAGCTTTTCCAGCACTTTTGTATCATTTGCGCTGCTTTTTCCGCGATCATCACGGTTGGAGAATTGGTGTTGCCCGATGTGATATACGGCATGATGGAAGCATCGACCACGCGCAGCCCCGCCACGCCGATCACGCGTAACTGGCTGTCGACGACCGATAAGGGGTCGCTGGCCAGGCCCATGCGGCAGGTGCCGACCGGATGAAAAATCGTCGTGCCGATCTCGCTGGCCGCCTGCACCAGTTCGGCTTGCGTCTGATAGTGCGGACCGGGCTTGTATTCCTGCGGAGCAAACCGCTGCAAGGCGGGCGCGGCGACGATCGTGCGCGTCAGGCGCAGGGCATCGGCCGCCACCTGGCGGTCCTCTGCCGTACTCAGGTAATTGAGGGCAATTTTGGGGGGCGCATAACTGTCGTTCGACGCTAGTTGTACCTGGCCGCGCGAGGTCGGGCGCAAATTGCAGACGCTGGCCGTAAACGCGGGAAACGCATGCAGTGGCGTGCCGAACTTGTCGAGCGACAAGGGTTGCACATGATATTGCAGGTTTGGCGTGGCCTGGCCCGGATCGGACCTGGCAAACGCCCCCAGCTGCGACGGCGCCATCGACATCGGCCCGCTCTGGAACAGCGCATATTGCAGGCCGATTTGCATGCGGCCGAGCAGATTGCCGGCCATCATGTTCAAGGTTTTCACGCCCTGCACCTTGAACACCATGCGCAACTGCAAATGATCCTGCAGATTGCCGCCCACGCCAGGGGCGTCAACCACGGGCGCAATGCCATGTTGCCGCAGCAAGGCGGCCGCGCCGATGCCCGACAATTGCAGCAGATGCGGTGAACCGATGGCGCCGGCCGTCAGCAGCGTTTCGCGCCGCGCCGTGGCCTGCCATTGCGTGCCGCCGCCTGTAAACGTGATGCCGGTGCAGCACGGACCGTTTTCCGAAGTACTGATTTGCAGGCGTTCCACGTGGCAGCCCGTCATGATGGTCAAATTCGGCCGGCGCGAAGCCGGTTTCAAAAACGCTTTCGAGGTGTTCCAGCGGATGCCGCGGCGCTGGTTGACGTCGAAATACGCACTGCCGCTATTGTCGCCGCCATTGAAGTCTGGCGTTTTCGCAATGCCGACCTGTTCCGCCGCATCGCGGAAAGCATTGAGGATATCCCACGACAAGCGCTGTTTTTCCACGCGCCACTCGCCGCCCGCGCCGTGAATGGCTGAAGCGCCGCCATGATAATCCTCGCTTTGCCTGAACAGCGGCAGCACCTGGTCCCAGCGCCAGGAAGCATCGCCGGTCAGCTCGGCCCAGCGGTCATAGTCCTGCGCCTGGCCGCGCATATAGATCATGCCGTTGATGGAAGAACTGCCGCCGAGTACTTTTCCACGCGGATAAATCAGGCTGCGCCCGCCCAGGCCCGCATCGTTTTCCGTGGCATACAGCCAGTCGGTGCGCGGATTGCCGATGCAATGCAGGTAGCCAACCGGGATATGGATCCACACATAGTCGTCCTTGCCGCCCGCTTCCACCAGCAAGACGCTGGCGTTCTGGTCGCGCGTGAGCCGGTTGGCCAGCACGCACCCTGCCGTACCGCCACCGATGATGATGTAGTCGAATTCGCCTGCCGATTCCAATGAAGCTCCTTTCGGTATGTACCTTCCAGGGTAGGCGGCGTGTCTCCTCGCCGCTTGCCATTACCAGAGTCTGTGTTCGTGTATCAGTCGCCAAGCAGATTACCACCAGTGACCTTGCCCGGCGACATTAATTGCTTTGCCGGCTCAGTCCTGCTCAAAAATCAACCTTTCCGCCTGTGGATAAGTGTAGGGATATCCACAGGTACACTATGTGCGTAAACAAAATTTTTTTCAGGGACGATTTTTTTGTCCCAAAACTGTTACGGCGTCATACAACGCTTGCCCAGCGGTTATACGCACGGCAAGTTTTTGTTTACAAGGATAAATCTGCACTTATCCACAGAAGTTTGCCGCGTTAACTACTATTACTATTCTTGTATACGATCTTGTTAACGTAAACCTGGTCACGCGCACTTCGGCTCGCCATGCCAGCACCCGCGAACATCAATGCTGCAAAACCACCTGCCGGCAAGGCGCACGCGTATGACCGCCTGCCAACGAGCTTGGCAAAGTCCGGAAGTAGCAAAAAGAGGAGGGATGCAGGGCGGTTGTGGATAAGACTCTTGATATCCACAGGATGACTTGTGCGTAAACAGGTAGTTACGCCAGCGCGGAGATTTTATACAATTTTGCTCCTGCGACGATACAGAGCTTATGCAGGATTTTTTTTGGAGGTAAACAGTTGATCCTGTTGAAAAAAAGCGACTTATCCACAGAAAGATCGGCGTTTACTATTACTACTATTTTTATATATGAATCTATTGTAAACCGACAAAAAAACCGCGAATGCACGCGATTTTTCCAAAACCCGGCAAAAACCGCAAAAAAAAACGTTAACGGCACGCTGACAGCCAAGGCCAAAGCATCTGCAGAAATCTGTGGTCGATCATGGTCAACATGCTGATGAGGCATCGAGATGAAAAAACTGCACGGCAGCAGCCTTGAAAACCGTAGTTTTTGCTGACTACTGTGGATAACTGCCTGTATATCCACAGGATGAGATGTGGGAAAAGTCGTTCTTTGTCCACAGGCAAACTTTTATCCCAAACAAGTCCTGCCTCGATACAATGCTTATGCAGCGCCTTTTTTGTAAGCTAAGTGACTGTTAACGCGACGGTATACCGACTTATCCACAGAAAAGCCGTCGTTTACTATCACTACTATTTTTATGTATACCTCTTTATTTAAAACACAGAAACAAACGCGAACGGTGGAAAAGCCGGCCAAACGGCTTCGTTGAACGTTCTCAACCCCGCAAAACCAGTGAAAAACACATGACAACAGACAAAAAAATGCGCCTTGGAATCATCAGCGCCTTGCAAGAAGAACAGCAGGGGCTGGTAGAAGCCATGCAAGGGGCCGCCACGCTGTCGCACGGCATGCGGGTCTACACCCTTGGACAGCTGTGGAATATCGACGCTGTGTGCGTCCTGTCGCGTATAGGCAAGGTTGCCGCAGCCATGACGGCTTCTTTGCTTGTGGAAAAGTTCGGAGTTACCCACATCGTCTTCACCGGCGTGGCTGGTAGCGGCGATAAATTGGTGAAAGTCGGCGATATCGTGGTGGCCGAAGCGTTGCTGCAGCACGATATGGATGCGCGGCCGCTATTTCCCCGCTTTGAGGTGCCGTTAACAGGCCTGCAGCGCTTTGCCAGCGACCTGGCGCTCAGCGAGCAACTGGCTAGCGCCGCGCAGGACTTTTTGCGCGAGGATGCGCAGGCGGTGCTCGAACCGCGGGAAATCAATGAATTCGGCTTGCAGCAGCCGCAGGTCCACCGCGGCCTGATCGCCAGCGGCGACCAGTTCATCGGCAGCGCCGCGCATGTGAACCAGTTGAAAGCCGATATCCCGGACCTGCTGGCCGTCGAAATGGAAGGCGCAGCAGTGGCGCAAGTGTGTTTCGAGCTTGGCGTGCCGTATGCGGTGATGCGTACGGTGTCGGACAACGCCAATGAGGAGGCGGCCGTCGATTTCATGCGCTTTGTGCAAAGCGTTGCTTCACGTTATGCGTTTGGCACTATCAAGAAGCTGTGCCAGCGGTTCGACAATCAGTTTGCTTAAAAAAAAGGCAGAACCCGCAGGTTCTGCCTTTTTTAACGCATTGACACTTACACGCCGAGCATCATCAGGCTGGCATTGCCGCCGGCCGCTGTCGTATTGACGCACAGCGCCCGCTCGGCGACCAGACGCCACAGGGGAATAGCGGAGTCTGCCGTCGTCTCCATGGTGCCCACCAGCGCCCCTTCACGGGCCGCCAGCAGCGGTTTGAGCTCGCTGGCCAGCTCCGCTTCGAGCATGGCGATCTGGAAACCGTGATCACACGAGGCGATATCGGTAATCACCTGGATACGGTCTTTCAGCGCCGCCGGCAAATCGGCCGGGATCAGGCCGACGGATTGGGCCAATACCAGCGCCTGGTTACCGGTCGCCAGCACTGCCGCCAGCTGGTTCATCAGCACGCCGGAGGTGGCAGCCGCGCACAGGACCGTGCCGCGCGCAGCAAAGCTCAAGGTATTGCGCTCGCCGGTCGGGCCCGGCAAGACGATTGTGCTGCCCAGCAAGGTGGTGCGCGTATATTCCTGGGCCAGCTGCATCACCTGGTCGTGGCCGTGCATCTTGGCCCAGACGATCAGCGCGTCGAGCGCCGGCGCCGCCTGGCGCTGATGCTGGCTACCGGCCGGTGCATTGCGCTGCAGGCGTTTCAGGTACAAGGGGCCGCCCGCTTTCGGGCCGGTGCCCGATTTGCCTTCACCGCCGAACGGCTGCACGCCAACCACGGCGCCAACGATATTGCGGTTCACGTAGATATTGCCGACATGCGCGCGCTGCGTGATGAAGTCGATGGTTTCATCGATGCGGGTATGGATGCCCAGGGTCAGGCCATAGCCGCTGTCGTTGATCGACTGCACCAGTTTCGGCAAGTTGGCGCGCTGGTAGCGGATCACGTGCAGCACGGGGCCAAACACTTCCTGCGTCAACTGGTCCAGCGACTTGATTTCCAGCACGGTCGGCGCGACAAACGTGCCTTCCACGGGTGGCAGGTCGAGCGAGAAATGATCGAGCGCCACGGTTTTCATGCGGTTGATGTGGGCCAGCAGATTGCCTTGCGCTTCGGCGTCGATGACGGGGCCGATATCGGTGGCCAGGCGATCGGGATTACCGACGCGCAGTTCCTGCATCGCACCCTTGAGCATCCTGATGGTCTTGTCGGCGATTTCTTCCTGGAGGAACAACACGCGCAAGGCCGAGCAGCGCTGGCCGGCGCTGTCGAACGCCGACGACATCACATCCTGCACCACCTGTTCCGGCAAGGCCGAGGAGTCGACGATCAGCGCATTCTGGCCGCCGGTCTCGGCGATCAGCGGAATATCGAGGTTTTCCGCCACGGCGCGTGCCGCCAGGGTACGGTTGATCAGCTGCGCCACCTGGGTCGAGCCGGTGAAGATCACGCCTTTCACGCGCGCATCGCTACAGAGCGCCGCACCCACCACTTCGCCGCTGCCCGGCAGGAACTGCAGCGCACCGCGCGGCACGCCCGCTTCGTGCAGCAGTTGCACGGCGCGCCAGGCGATCAGCGGCGTTTGCTCGGCCGGCTTGGCCAGCACCACGTTGCCGGCGGCCAGGGCAGCGGCGACCTGGCCTGTGAAAATGGCCAGCGGGAAATTCCATGGACTGATGCAGGTGACTGGGCCAAGCGCCACGGTGGCCGGCGCATGGTCGACCTCGGCCGCGTAATAGCGCAGGAAATCGACCGCTTCGCGAATTTCCGCGATCGCGTTGGGCAGCGACTTGCCCGCTTCGCGCACGGCCAGCGCCATCAGCTCGACGTGATGCTCTTCGAACAGATCGGCGGCGCGGCGCAGCGCATGCGCGCGCAAGGACGCTTCCGTGCCCTGCCACGCAGGGGCAAAGGCACTGGCCGCGGCCAGCGCCGTTTCCACGTCGGCCGGGCACGCTTCAGCGACCTTGCCCACCAGGTCGTCGTGGCGGGCCGGATTGCAGATCGCCACCGTCGTTGCATTCAGGCTGACGGCGCCATCGATCAGCGGCGAGGCCTGCCAGGCATGCGGCTGCGCCAGGCCTGCGGCCAAGGCGCGCAGGGTGTCGTCGTTCGACAAGTCGATGCCGGCCGAATTCTTGCGTTCGCCGCCGAACATCGCCAGCGGCAAGGGAATCGCCGGATGCGGCAGGCCGCCTTGCAGGCGTGCCTGTTCCAGTGGATCGCGGATCAGGCTGTCGATGGCGACGCTTTCATCGACGATCTGGTTCACAAAAGACGAGTTGGCGCCGTTTTCCAGCAGGCGGCGTACCAGGTAGGCCAGCAGCGTTTCGTGCGAGCCGACCGGTGCATAGATGCGGCAAGGCTTGTCGAGGTTGGCCGGGCCCACCACCTGGTCGTACAGGGTTTCGCCCATGCCGTGCAGGCACTGGAATTCATAGTCGGTGATGCCGTCGCGCCTGGCCCAGGTGTAGATCGTCGCCAGGGTCTGCGCGTTGTGGGTGGCAAATTGCGGGTAGATCAGCTTGCTCGCGGCCAGCAGCTTTTGCGCGCACACCAGGTAGGACACATCGGTATAGACCTTGCGCGTGTAGACCGGATAGCCGTCCTGGCCATCGACCTGGGCGCGCTTGATTTCGGCATCCCAATACGCGCCCTTGACCAGGCGCACCATGAACTTGCGGCCGCTGCGCTGGGCCAGCTCGATCAGGTAATCGATGGCGAACGGACAGCGTTTCTGATACGCCTGCACCACGTAGCCGATGCCGTCAAAACCGGCCAGGTCGGCATCGAACGCCAGCGCTTCCATCAGGTCGAGCGACAGTTCCAGGCGGTCGGTTTCTTCCGCATCGATATTGAAGCCGATGTTGTACTGCTTGGCCAGCAGCAGCAGCGCTTTCACGCGCGGCAGCAATTCGGCCAGCACGCGGGCACGCTGGGCACGGCTGTAGCGCGCATGCAGGGCCGACAATTTGACGGAAATACCGGGGCCGTTCCTGATGCCGCGACCATTCGATGCCTTGCCGATGGCGTGGATCGCCGTTTCATACGAGGCGTAGTAGTTGGCCGCATCCTGTTCGGTCAGGGCCGCTTCGCCCAGCATGTCGTAGGAATAGCGGTAGCCGCGCGTTTCATTCTCGCGGCTGTTTTTCAGGGCCTCTTCGATGGTCTGGCCGGTAACAAACTGGTTGCCCAGCATGCGCATTGCCAGGTCCACGCCTTTGCGTATCAAAGGTTCGCCTCCCTTGGCGATCAGGCGGGTCATGGCTGAACCCAGGCCCGACTCGCTGCTGGTGCCGACCAGTTTGCCGGTGATCAGCAAGCCCCAGGTGGCCGCGTTGACGAACATCGACGGCGATTCGCCCAGATGCTTTTTCCAGTCGCCCTTGCTGATTTTGTCGGCAATCAGGCGGTCGGCGGTCTGAGTGTCAGGTATACGCAACAGCGCTTCCGCCAGGCACATCAATGCGACGCCCTCTTCCGACGATAAAGAGAACTCATGCATCAGTGCATCGACCCCCGACGCGCGTGTGCGTTTTTGGCGCACGTTTGATACAAGACGGTGCGCCAGCGCCTGGCCTTCGGCCGTCGTTTCGGTGCTTGATGCGCGTACCTGCTGCAACAGCCACTGCACTGCGGAAACCTCGTCGCGCCTATAGGCGGCAGTGATGGCAGCGCGTGGCGCGGTCGCTTCGGGCAGGATTTCCGCCTGGAGCGCGGCAAATGGATGCGGGGTAAAAGCCGGGTGGCCAGCAGGATGCATAGGGACTCTTTACAAGGAAAAAGATGACGGAACCGGCGGTATTTTTTGCCCTTTTTTAGTGCAAAATAATACAGAAAGTCGGATGTTAAGATGATTCGATTGTAAAGGGGATTCTTATGGATTAATTCTGGTAATACAGAGGACTAGCAATAGATAGTTTTTGATGCGACAATTTAACCAAATAATATTTATTTGGGGAGTGCTTCGGATGCTGGACAAGATAAGCAAGAAAATCTTGATGGAATTGCAGAGCGATGGGCGCATCAGCAACGTCGAGCTGGCCGCGCGCGTAAATCTGTCGCCGGCTGCCTGTCTCGAACGCGTGCGCAAGCTGCACGAATCGGGCTATATCATGGGCTATACGGCCCAGTTGAACCCGCAGCTGCTCGACGTGTCGCTGTTGGTGTTTATCGAGGTCGTGCTCGACCGTACCACGCCGGAAGTATTCGATGCCTTCAAGCATAGCGTACAAATCATTCCGGAGGTACTGGAATGTCATATGGTGGCCGGTGGTTTCGATTACCTGGTCAAGGCGCGCGTGAAGGACATGGCGGCCTACCGCGAATTCCTCGGCAAGACCCTGCTGCAAAAGGGCGTGCGTGAAACCCACACTTATGCAGTGATGGAAGAAGTCAAAAATACCACCAAATTGCCGATCAAATGACCTCGGTAACACCTTGCCGTTTTTCCGATTGAGCTAAGCGGATAAATGTTGTAGGGTGGAACTACATATTCTGCCATCCGGTAGCCGCCTGACACGACGCGCAGACGTCGGGATCAGGGTGCGGTGCGTGCAATCGTGCACAGCCGCATCCGGCTACGGCCTGCCCCGCCTGGGCCGGCGCGGATTCTCGCAGTGGGGGACCAATGAAGCAGTTGCCGCACCGGCTGGTACGTTTCTTTCTATTCACCTTGCTGGCCGTCGTGCTGGCCTGTTGCCTGGTATTCCTGCTGCAACTGGCGGGCGCCACTTCTGCCTATCTGATCGCCGTGC
The DNA here is from genome assembly GCF_057291295.1 of Janthinobacterium sp. 1L-D-8-B-C4. NCBI lineage: Bacteria > Pseudomonadati > Pseudomonadota > Betaproteobacteria > Burkholderiales > Oxalobacteraceae > Janthinobacterium > Janthinobacterium sp. 1L-D-8-B-C4. The sequence goes on along the minus strand of NZ_JBXAVX010000014.1, from coordinate 158,271 downwards.
TGGCCGCCATCATTGGCGCCGCGCTGACGGCATTGGCCAACCACAGCGACGGCGAGCAGGGCCTGCAGCAGTTTGCCGGCACGGTCGGGCGCGCCATCGATGCCATCATGATCGGCGCGGCGGAAACCTCGTATTTTGTCGACTCGGTGAAAAAAAAGGTCGACCTGGACGTGCAGACGGCCAGCGATATAGCCGACAGTTCCGAACAGAATGCGCGCACCACCGAAAAAATTGCCGCCAATGCCGAGCGGGCTGCCAAAGTGGCTGCCGGCGTGCGGGTTGAAAGCGTGGCGGCGCGCGCCGAACTGGACCAAGGCTTGCAGCGCGTCAACCGTGCCCGCGAAGATGCCCGATCGGCGTCCACCGCCATGCTGAGCCTGCAAGACAAATCAAAACGCATCACCGGCTTTACGGAAGCGATCTCCGATATCTCCGCGCGCACCAACCTGCTGGCGCTGAACGCCGCCATCGAGGCGGCGCGAGCCGGCGAACATGGCCGCGGTTTTGCGGTGGTGGCTGGTGAAGTGCGGCAACTGGCGCAGCGCACCAAGGAAGCCAGCGACGAGATCAGCGTGATGGTGCGCGAAATCAATGAGCAGTCGGAAACAGCGGCGCGCGGCATGCAGTCGCTGGCGGCGGACGTGACGGAAGCGGCGCGCAATGTGGAAAGCGTGCATGGTTCGCTGAGCCATATCGAGGAATCGTCGGGCGTGTCGGAAGACGAGATCGGCCAGATCGCCCGCGCCTCGCGTGAACACGTCGATACCACGCAAGTGATCGCCGAGGCCATCGCGCAGATCCGCGACAGCATGCTGTCGACCAATACCGAATTGCCGCGCGCCACGCAGTCGGCGATGGCGCTGGCCGAGCGGGCCGAAGTGATCGCCAGCGCGCTGGGCGAATCAAGCGTATCCACCCCGCACGACGAGATCCGCGTCGCCGCCCAGCAGGCTGCACGCGAGGTCGGCAAATTGTTCGAGCAGGCGATTGCCGCCGGGCGCATCACGCGCGAAGCGCTGTTCGATCGACATTACCAGCCGATACCGAATACCAATCCACCCAAGCACAGCACGAAATTCGACGCGTTTACCGACAAGGTTTTGCCGGATTTACAGGAAGCACTGCTGGTTGCCCTGCCCCAGCTCGCTTACGCTGGCGCGGTCGACACGAATGGCTATTTTCCAACCCATAACAAGAAATTCTCGCAGCCGCTGACCGGCGACTATGAACACGATATCGTGCATAACCGCACCAAGCGCATTTTCAGCGACCGCACGGGTGCGCGCTGCGGCAGCAATACGCGGCCGTTCCTGTTGCAAACGTATAAAAGGGATACGGGCGAGGTCATGCACGACCTGTCGGCGCCGATCTATGTGGACGGCAAGCACTGGGGCGGTTTCCGCGTTGGCTACCGCTCCAGCACGCACGCTTAATCGGCGTGGGGTTTGGCGGTAACCCCGCCGCCGGCCGCTGTTGCCGAGCGTAACACCGGCGTATTCATGCCTTCGAGGTGATTGCGCAGCCATTTGTGGGCCGGGCTGCGTGCGTCGCGCTCGTGCCACAGCATGTCCAGGTGGACCGCAGGCAGGGTCAATGGCAGGTCCTTGTACAGCAGGGATTCCGTCATGCCGGTGGACGCGATCAGGTGGCGTGGCAATACCGTGATCAGGTCGGAGTTTGCCACCACGCGGCCGGCCGTGAAGAACTGGTTCACCGTCAGCAAAATACGCCGTTCGCGGTGGATCTGCGACAGCGCTTCGTCGATCAGGCCATGCGCGCGGCCGGAAAAACTCACCAGCAAGTGATTCGCGGCGCAGTAGTTGTCCAGTGTCAATTCCTGGTTGGCCAGCGGATGGCCGCGCCGCATCACGCACACATATTTGCCGGAATACAGGCGCTCGTGGCGGATCGGCGAACCGGTTTCGCTCGACAGTTGTGCCGCCACGCCAGGGAAGAAGCCGACCGCCAGGTCGATGTCGCCACGCAGCAACATCGGCCGCGGTTCGCGCGTGGTGAGCGGCATCATGCGCACATTCACGCCGGGCGCCTCGCGCTCGATCGAGCGCATCAAGGAAGGCAGCCAGAAGGCGGCGGTAGCATCGGCCATCGCCATGCGAAAAGTGGCATGGGTTTTCGAGACATCGAAGGTTTCCGGCGTGACCGCCGCTTCCAGGCTGGCCAGCGCCGAGCGCACGGACGGCCACAGCGCTTCGGCGCGCGGCGTCGGTTTCACGCCATATGCCGTGCGGATCAGCAGCTCATCGCCCAGGCTTTCGCGCAGGCGCTTGATGGCGTTCGATACCGCCGGCTGTGTCATTGCCAGATGGCCGGCCGCGCGCGTCAGGTTTTGTTCCGTCATGACGGCGTCGAAAACGCGCAGCAAGTTCAGATCCAGCGTCAGAAAACTCATGGAAAGTCCAAGGAAAAGTTGAATTCAGTTAAATATTTACCAGTGTAAACCGCGCCGGGGCCGATTGAATTCGCTGGTAAAAAAATATTACAGTTTTCCATTCATGATTCATATAATTGGTATCAGGAAATGGAATTAGATTTATATGTTGCACTGCACTATAGTACTGCCAAATTCTATAATGCACTGGAAATCATGTCTACCTTCGCTACCGCCCTGTACGCAGTATCCGCACCCGTACTGGAGATTCCCTTTATCACCGTCGTGCAAGTGCTGCTGGCGCTGGTCGCCATCGGCGCCTTCGTGCTGATCTTCAAGCCCTTGCTGGTCGGTATTGCCCGCGCGCTGATGCTGGTGGTGCGTCCCAAGCTGAGCCGTGAACAGCGCCTGGCGCGCGAACTGGCCGCGCGCGCATAAAAGCGCCACGCAGCCAAGGCAAGCCGGTGAGAGTCACCGGCTTTTTTTTCGTGCGATGGTTTTACGCAGGGTCGCCGAGCAGATGCGCGCGCAATTGCATATCGGCCGGATGGGCGCCGATCCAGATTTTCAGCAGCGCATTGTAGAAAGCCAGGTCGGGTACTTTTTCGCCCAGCTGCTTGCCGTTCAGCCGGCACAAGGTACCTTCTTCGGGCAGCCAGTCAACCGTCAGCATGTCGCCTTTTTTCAGGCCCGGCACCATTTCGAACATGGCGCCCAGCTGCATCGTCTGGCTCAGCAGGCGTGTGCGGTCGGCCTGGTCGGACGTACGGTTCAGGCCTTCCATGAAAGACTTGCCCAGGTCGTCGGAACTGATATCGCGCAGCATGACGATTTCCAGCCGGCGCGGCCCGGGCAGCGCCAGGATGTCGGCCAGCTGGCTCTTCTTTTCCGGCAGGTACAAGGCGATGGTGTAGACCTTGAAGATGAGCTTGTAGCGCACGCCGGCGCCATTCAGTTTCAGAGCCTGGTTCGCCAGTTGCACCGTGTCGTCGAGCTTGACGCCGCCGACGTCGACGGCCAGCGCCGGCTGCGCCAGGGTGGCGCAGATACAAGCGGTGGCCAGCGAACGGCCGAGTCGGGATATGCTGAGCATCTGCTGCCTTTGCGTGGATTAAGCGAAAGGACAGTGTAGAGCAGTTGCAAGAAGAGGGCCGCGCAGCTTGGCGGCCGGAATGTTGCTTACGCCTTCAGGGGCAGTTCGGCCTGCAGGCGCTCGTACTTGGCCTTCAGTTGTTCCGGGCTTTCCAGCCAGGCCGGATTGAGCGGAATGCAGCTGACCGGGCACACTTGCTGGCATTGCGGCTCGTCGAAGTGACCCACGCATTCGGTACACTTGTTCGGGTCGATTTCGTAGATTTCGGCGCCCATGTAGATCGCGTCATTCGGGCACTCGGGCTCGCAGATATCGCAGTTGATGCATTCGTCGGTGATCAGTAGTGCCATGATTTTTACTCTTGCTTATTCCGGCAATGCAGCGTTGGCGGCAATCTTGTTCTGCAGCCAGCGGTTGACCGAGGGGAAGACAAACTTGGAGACATCGCCGCCCAGCGCCGCGATTTCGCGCACGATGGTGCCCGAAATAAACTGGTACTGGTCGGACGGCGTCAGGAACATGGTTTCAACTTCAGGCAGCAGGTAGCGGTTCATGCCGGCCATCTGGAACTCGTATTCGAAGTCGGACACGGCGCGCAGGCCGCGCACGATCACGCGCGCTTCGTGCTTGCGCACGAAATCCTTGAGCAGGCCGGAAAAGCTTTCCACCTGCACGTTCGGATAATGACCGAGCACTTCGTTGGCAATTTCCAGGCGTTCGTCGAGCGAGAAAAACGGATTTTTGTTTTTGCTGTCGGCCACGCCCACGATCAGCTTGTCAAACAGACCCGATGCGCGGCGCACCAGATCTTCATGACCGCGCGTGAGCGGATCGAACGTTCCCGGATAAACGGCTACAACCATTGCGGCTCCCTGACGATGCACCAATATAGACGCGCATTATGCCTGAATTTGGGGAGTCGCCTTGGGCTGGCGGCCTTTTTTGCTTAAATTATGAGCAGATTCAAGCAGTTGCCGGTACTTTGTTGTAAGTTAGTAAATGATAATAAACAGTACCTGCTTTGTCGGCGCGGATGACTTCCCACTGCGCCATCCAGTCCGGCCTGTCCAGTTCGCTGTTTTCAGCGAACACCATCGACAACCCCGATTCCGCATACACGATACCGCCCTCTTTCAACAGATTGGCGCACAGCGGCAATACCTTGGCCAGAAAGTCTTGCTGGTAAGGTGGATCGAGGAAGATCAGGTCGAAACGCTGGCCACGCGCTGCCAGGCCTTGCGCCGTCAGCAGCGCGTCGCCGCGCAGCAGGTGCACGTTTTCTGCACGCAATTTGGTCTTGTTTTCTTCCAGTTGGCGCACCACGGGCGTATGCGTGTCGACCATGGTGACGGACGCGGCGCCGCGGCTGGCCGCTTCGAAGCCCAGCGCGCCGCTGCCGGCGAACAGATCCAGCACCTGGGCGTTGGCCCAGTCGCCGTCGCGCAGGTGATTGATCCAGTTGAATACGGTTTCGCGCACGCGGTCTGGCGTCGGGCGCAAGCCCAGCGCCTGCAGCACGGGCAGCACGGAGCGTTTCCATTGTCCGCCGATAATGCGTACCTGGTTCGGTGGCGGCGCGTGGTGGACCGGGACTTTGGCGGGTTTTTTGATTTTCTTTTGCATGGGCTTTAAACACCTGACAAAACCTACTGCGCGTCGCGATTTGCGGCCGGCGATGCTCACTGTGCATTCGCACAGCTGCGCTTCTCAGCCACAACTCACTTCCGCTCGCTACGGTTTTGTCAGGCGTTTCATTTCTTCAATTTGGTGGCGGCCACTATAGCATATGGCCCCCACCGCCCCTGTGCTGGCGCTGCTTACTGAGGCTGCGTCGCCAGCGAGTTGAAGTCATCGATCCAGCCCTGCATGCGCTTGACGGCGTGGGCTTTCTGCGCCGGCGTGGCGATCTTGACGACGGTCAAAATCATCTGCGCCGTGCTGTTTTCAAACGCGTCAAAAAAGGCCTTGCGATCGGAGTGTTCCAGGCGCTCGAAACTGTCCTTGATCAGGGTATTGATCAGGGCCACGGTGGCTTCCTTGCTCAATTTTTCGTTCTGCACCTTTTGCACCAGGGTCAAGACATTGCGCTGGCGGCGCATGCGCTCGTCGAGCCAGATTTCATTGTCCAAAGGACGCGCATCGGAAGCCTTGCGGATAATGGCCTCCTGCTCGCTGCTGAAACTGCCGAACCACAGTTCGAACTGTTCCATCGATTTCTTGTAGCGTAACTGCTGGCGCTTTTCCTGGTCGCCGGTGAGAAATTTCTTGCGGTAGTCGTCATTGTTGGACTTGAACTTCTTTTCCATCTGCGCAATTTGCTCGGGTTTGAGCGAGCGGGCCAGGTCGGCCAGTTCGGGCGCCGCTTTCAGCAGCAGCGACTGGGTACGCGCCTTGATCTCGCTGTAGTCGGCCATCAGGTCGGCCTGGGTAGGGTTGCCCTGTACCTGCTTCTGGCCCTTGCGCAGGATTTCCACGTAATCGCGCAACTGCGTCTTGCGGTGCCAGTTGAACAGCTTGTCGATATCTTCGCGCACCCAGCCCTTCTGGTCGCGGTCCAGGTCGACATACGCGTTGAGCCACCAGTACAGCACGGTGTCGCCATTGTTGTAGGCCAGGCGCAAACTGCTGCAGCCGGCCACGATGACCAGCATCAGGGCCAGGAGAGCGTATGCAAAGCGATTCTGAAAAGGGGCCTGCGTGTTAAACTTTTTCATATTCTTAACTTATAAAATAAATACGGACTATGAACGTTGTCATTCTCGCCGCCGGTATGGGAAAACGCATGCAGTCGGCGTTGCCAAAAGTGTTGCACCCGCTGGCTGGCAAGCCGCTGCTGTCGCATGTGATCGATACGGCGCGCACCTTGGCGCCGTCCAAATTATGCGTGATTTACGGACATGGGGGCGCAGCGGTGCTGAAACTGCTCGACGACTACAAGTCCGGACAGTCGGTGGTCATCGACGCCGCCGAGCAAGCGCAGCAATTGGGCACTGGTCACGCCGTGCAGCAGGCGCTGCCTTTGCTCGACGATAACGTGCCGACCCTGATACTGTACGGTGACGTGCCGCTGACCAGCAGTAATTCCTTGCAAAAGCTGGTGCAGGCCGCCGGCAGTGGCCAACTGGCGATCCTGACGGTGGAACAGGATGATCCGTTCGGTCTGGGCCGCATCGTGCGCGAGAACGGCGCCATCGTGCGCATTGTCGAGGAAAAAGACGCCACGCCGGCCGAGCGCGCCATCCGTGAGATCAACAGCGGCATCATGGTCGCGCCGACCGTGGAACTGAAGAAATGGCTGTCGGCGTTGTCGAACAACAATGCACAAGGTGAATACTATCTGACCGACATCGTTGCCCAGGCCGTCGCCGATGGCGTGCCCGTCACTTCGGCCCAGCCCGGCGCCGTGTGGGAAGTCGCTGGCGTGAACAGCAAGCTGCAACTGGCCCAGCTGGAACGCATACACCAGAATAATATTGCGCTGGCCCTGCTCGAGCGAGGCGTGACCCTGCTCGACCCGGCCCGCATCGACGTGCGCGGCGAACTGATCTGCGGACGCGACGTCACCATCGATGTCGGCTGCGTGTTCGAAGGCAGGGTGGAGCTTGGCGACGGCGTGCGCGTGGGCGCCAACAACGTGCTGGTCAACGCCACCGTGGCGGCCGGCGCGCATATCAAGCCGTTCTGCCATATCGAAGAAGCGGTGGTGGGTGCCGGTTCCCTGATCGGCCCGTACGCGCGCCTGCGCCCGGGTACCGTGCTGGCCGAAGAAGTGCATATCGGTAACTTCGTCGAAGTCAAAAACAGCCAGGTGGCCGCCAACAGCAAGGCCAATCACCTGGCGTATATCGGCGACGCCACCATCGGTTCGCGCGTCAATATCGGTGCCGGCACCATTACCTGCAACTACGACGGCGTCAATAAATCGCGCACCGTGATCGAGGACGACGCCTTTATCGGCAGCGACAGCCAGCTGATCGCACCGGTAACGGTCGGCAAGGGTGCCACCCTGGGCGCCGGCACCACCTTGTCGAAAGATGCGCCGGCCGGCAAGCTGACCGTCTCGCGCGCCAGACAGATCACCATCGACGGCTGGAGCCGCCCGGTCAAGAAGCCGAAATAAGTTACGCACAGTCACGACGATGCCGCCAGCTTTCACGGGCTGGCGGCATTTTTATTGCCGCAGAGGTTGTGGACAAGCTTGTGGATAGCCGCTGGGCAAGCAGGGGATAAATACCATGATCTTACCTGCGCATGTTTTCCGGTGTGGATAAACATGTGTGCAAGCATGCTGACAAGGCCGGGACAAGCACGGTATAAGTGCTGTAAAAGCTGTGTGGAAAACGGGATAAGTTTTTTGTATCTGGCTGCTTTGCACTAAAGCGACGCCGCTATTTTACCCACCGAAATTTTGCTTTTTTCTGCTGTGGATAACGCTGTGCGCAAGCGCTGGATAAATCAGGGATAACTTTCAAGTCATTGAATTTGCTCATGATTTCAAGATGCCTGCGGAGATGTGCCTGTGGGTAAATATGTGTACAAGCCTGTTGCCAACTGGTGGGCAAGCAGCGGACAAGTCGGGATAACTTGTTTTTCGGCGCGCCTTGCATATGGCGCCATGGTGCAAAATGCGCCAGGCTCACCCACAGAGTGTTTCCTGCTTGTGGATAACAATGTGGATAAGCGGCAGGACAAGCCGGGATAACTTTCCCTCGCGCCGCTTCAGACGGCAATACGCGTCTCGAACTTGCTGCGGAAAGTGGAAAAATAGCTTTTTACATTGCGCACATTGGCGTGTGTTGTAAACAAGCTGTGCGCCAGCGCATGGTAGGCCGGCATGTCGGCCACCTGCACGATCAGCACGAAATCGGGGCCCGGCGAAACGCGGTAGCACTGCAGCACGGCCGCTTCGTTCGCCACCAATTGTTCGAACTCGGCCATTCTTTCCGCCGCCTGTACATCGAGCGTGATCTCGACCACGGCGCTCAGGCGTGCCCCCACCAAATGCGGCGCCACGATGGCGACCTGCCGTTCGATCACTCCGCTGTCTGTCAGATGCTTGACCCTGCGCAGGCAGGTCGGCGCCGATACATGCACCGAACGCGCCAGTTCGCTGTTGGTTTGTGATGCATCAACTTGCAGGGCATTCAGGATGCGTCGGTCCAGGTCGTCAAGAAAGAATGTCGGTTCATTCATGGGCTTGGTAAATATAAAAAGAAATTTCTGTTAAATGAAAGAATATTTCATCACTAAATATACACGAAATATTCAGTCAAAAATATCATTATTTAGAAAGCTTATTTCACGCACTCTGCTTTAGCATGCGTGCATTGATTAATTTTTCATCAGAGGTTTCCATGTGCGGCATCGTCGGCGCGGTAGCGCAGCGTAATATCACCCCCATCTTGCTCGAAGGCCTGAAGCGCCTGGAATACCGTGGCTACGATTCCTGCGGCATCGCCCTGCACGCCGATGGCCGCTTGCAGCGTTCGCGTTCCACCGCGCGCGTGGCCGAGCTGGAAAAGCAGATCGCCGAGGAAGGCCTCTCCGGCTTTACCGGCATTGCCCACACGCGCTGGGCCACGCATGGCGCGCCGGTCTCCTTCAATGCCCACCCGCACTTTTCGCCAACCGAAGAAAACGCCCGCGTGGCGCTGGTGCATAACGGCATCATCGAAAACCACGACGAGTTGCGCGCCGAACTGACCGCGCTCGGCTATGTATTCCAGAGCCAGACCGATACCGAAGTCATCGCCCACCTGGTCGAGCACATGTATAACGGCGACCTGTTCGAGACCGTGCAGCAGGCCGTCAAGCGCCTTGAAGGTGCCTATGCGATTGCCGTTTTCTGCCGCGACGAACCGCACCGCGTGGTTGCCGCGCGCCAGGGCTCGCCGTTGATCGTCGGCCTGGGCCAGGGCGAAAACTTCGTTGCCTCCGACGCCATGGCGCTGGCCGGCACCACTGACCAGATCATCTACCTGGAAGAAGGCGACGTGGTCGACCTGCAGCTGTCGCGCGTGTGGATCGTCGACGTCGACGGCAAGCCGGTCAACCGCGACGTCAAAACCGTGCATGCCCACACCGGCGCGGCCGAGCTGGGCCCTTACCGCCACTATATGCAGAAAGAAATCTTCGAGCAGCCGCGCGCCATCGGCGACACGCTCGAAGGCGTGACCGCCATCATGCCGGAACTGTTCGGCGACGGCGCCTATACAATCTTCAAGCAGGTCGACCGCGTGCTGATCCTGGCCTGCGGCACCAGTTCGTATGCCGGCATGACGGCGAAATACTGGATCGAATCGATCGCCAAAGTGCCAGTCAGCGTGGAAGTGGCCAGCGAATACCGCTACCGCGACAGCGTGCCGCACCCGAATACCCTGGTCGTCACCATCTCGCAAAGCGGCGAGACGGCCGACACCCTGGCCGCCCTGAAACACGCGCGCAGCCTGGGCATGCACCACACCCTGACGATTTGCAACGTGGCCACCAGTGCCATGGTGCGCGAATGCGCGCTGGCCTACATCACCCGCGCCGGCGTCGAAGTGGGCGTGGCCTCGACCAAGGCCTTCACCACCCAGCTGGCCGGCCTGTTCCTGCTGACCCTGTGCCTGGCGCAAGTCAATGGACGCCTCACCGACGACGAAGAAGCGGCGCACCTGAAAGCCATGCGCCACCTGCCCGTGGCGATCGCCGCCGTGCTGGCGCTGGAACCGCAGATCATCGCCTGGTCCGAAGAATTCGCGCGCAAGGAAAACGCCCTCTTCCTGGGCCGCGGCATGCACTACCCGATCGCCCTGGAAGGCGCTTTGAAACTGAAAGAGATTTCCTACATCCACGCCGAAGCGTACCCGGCCGGCGAACTGAAACACGGCCCGCTGGCCCTGGTCACCAACGAAATGCCGGTCGTCACCATCGCCCCGAACGACACCCTGATCGAAAAGCTGAAATCGAACATGCAGGAAGTACGCGCCCGCGGCGGCCAGCTGTACGTCTTCGCCGACGTCGACTCGCGCATCAGCTCCGGCGAAGGCCTGCACGTGATCCGCCTGCCCGAACACTACGGCGTACTGTCACCGATCCTGCACGTGGTGGCGCTGCAATTGCTGGCGTATCACACAGCGCTGGCACGCGGCACGGATGTGGACAAGCCGAGGAATCTGGCGAAGTCGGTGACGGTGGAGTAAGGGGGGCAATTCCGGCTGGCCTTCAACCAGCTCCTTGCGCAATAGCAGCGGCAGGCTGGCGCGCCATTTCGATAAAGGCCCGCACGTAGTCGATGGCGGTGTCCGTTTCGCGGGCGCCGAGGAAGATCTGCTTGGCGACGCCGCGCACGCCCAGGCGCACGGGGACCACGTCCATCTTGGCGGCGTACTCTTCGACCAGCCAGCGCGGCAGGGCGGCCACGCCGCGGCCGCTGGCTACCATCTGCAGCATGATGTCGGTGGTTTCGATGGCTTTGTGGCGCTTGGGCGTGACGCCGGCCGGCAGCAGGAACTGGTTGTAGATATCGAGGCGCTCAATGTCCACCGGGTAGCTGATCAGCACTTCCTGCGTCAGTTGCTGCGGCTGCACATAGGCTGCCGAGGCCAGGGCATGGCCCTTGGCCACGACCAGCACCTGCTCGTAGTCGAACACCGGTTCGAACCGTAGCCCTGGCTTGAACAGCGGGTCGGGCGTGACCAGCAGGTCGATCTCGTAGCCGAACAGCGCGCCGATTCCGCCAAACTGGAACTTCTGCTTGACGTCCACATCCACGTCCGGCCATGCGCTCAGATACGGCGAAACCACTTTCAGCAGCCACTGGTAGCAAGGGTGGCATTCCATGCCGATGCGCAGCGCGCCGCGCTCGCCTTGCGCGAACTGGCCCAGGCGTTCTTCGGCCAGGTCCAGTTGCGGCAGCACCCGGTTCGCCACCGCCAGCAGGTACTGGCCGGCCTGCGTCAGGCGCAGGTTTCTCCCTTCGCGCAGCCACACGTCGGTGCCCAGCTGCTGTTCCAGTTTCTTCATGCTGTGGCTCAGCGCCGACTGCGTCAGGTTCAGCACACCTGCGGCGGCCGTCAACGACCCTTGTTTCTCCACTTGCTGGACGATGCTGAGGTGGATGCGTTCAAGCATTTGTATGAGCCAAGTTCATGGATGTATGAAATAAGACCATTATACTTCATCGATTCCCGCCGTTATCATCGGTCTCCTTGCTGCTGGCATTTTTGCCCTCGCGCATCACTCCCCATGAAAGCAAACATGACACGTCCACTGCGTTTGGTAGCGGTTTCCGGCGGGCTGCAACGCCCTTCCAAGGCTGCGGCCCTGTCAGAGCACCTGATGGACCTGATCGCCGACGAAGTCCTGTGCGAACAGCGCCTGGTCGAACTGGGCCAGCTTGCGCCGCAGTTGGCCGGTGCGGTCTGGCGCTCCCAGCTGCCCGCTGCGGTGGAGCGGGAAATTGTGGCGGTCGAGCAAGCCGACATTCTGGTGGTGGCAACCCCGGTCTTCCGCGGCTCGTACACGGGACTGTTCAAGCACTTCTTCGATTTCATTGACCAGGACGCCTTGATCGACAAGCCGGTCCTGCTCGCTGCCACCGGCGGCAGCGAGCGCCATGCGCTGATGATCGATCACCAGATGCGGCCGCTGTTCAGCTTTTTCCACGCACGCACATTGCCGCTGGGCGTCTACGCAACCGACAAGGATTTCGCCAGCTACCGTCTGCAGGACGAGGCCCTGCTCCAGCGGGCCACGCTGGCGGTGCAGCGGGCGTTGCCGTTGATCGAGCTGACGCGCCGTGCAGCATCTGCCACCGCTGACGAAGCGGTAGCGGCCTGAAACGCATCACGACGGCCAGCAATCAATATATTCATTTTTCGCAGAAATCAGGACACCGGACCATCATGAGCAACGACTTTTCCTTCACCATCAAGAGCATCCGTTTCGATGAAAATTATCATCCATCGGACACTACGCGCGTCACCACCAACTTCGCCAATCTGGCCAGGGGCAAGAGCCGCCAGGAGAATTTGCGCAATACCCTGAGGATGATAGACAACCGCTTCAACAACCTGGCGCATTGGGACAATCCGAACGGCGATCGCTATGCAGTGGAGCTTGAAATCATTTCGGTTTCAATGAATATTGATGCCGAAGGCAGCAATGATCCGCTGCCATTGATCGAGATATTGAAACCGAATATCGTCGACAAAAAAACCGGTGAGCGCATTGACGGCATTGCAGGCAATAACTTCTCGTCCTATGTGCGCGATTACGATTTCAGCGTGCTGCTGCCGGAGCACAACAATAATAAATCTGCATTCAGCATTCCCGATGATTTTGGCGATTTTCATGGCAAGCTGTTCAAACACTTTGTCAATTCAACGACTTACAAGGCGCATTTCAGCAAGCCGCCGGTGATCTGCATCAGCGCCTCAAGCAGCAAGACCTATCATCGAACTGAAAACCGGCATCCTATCCTGGGCGTCGAGTATCAGCAAAATGAATTTTCCCCGACCGATCAATATTTCGAAAAAATGGGCATGAAAGTTCGCTATTTCATGCCGCCCAACAGCTTTGCGCCGCTGGCTTTTTATTTTATCGGCGACCTGCTTGGCGACTACACCAATCTTGAGCTGATCGGCACCATCAGCACGATGGAAACATTTCAAAAGATTTACCGGCCCGAAATCTACAATGCCAATTCGGTGGCAGGGAAATGTTATCAGCCCAGCCTGCAGAACCAGGACTATTCATTGACGCAAATTGTCTATGACCGGGAAGAGCGCAGCCAGCTGGCTGTGAAGCAGGGCAAATATACAGAAGAGCACTTCATCAAGCCCTACAAAACTGTTCTTGAACAATGGGCTGCCAGTTACGCGCTCTGATTAACCAACACACGACATCACTATCATGAAAAAATTATTGCCTACTTCAACTGCCGGCAGTTTGCCCAAGCCGTCCTGGCTTGCACAACCTGAAAAACTCTGGTCGCCCTGGAAATTGGACGGCGAGGAATTAATCGAAGGCAAACAGGATGCCTTGCGTTTGTCGCTGCAGGAGCAACAGCAGGCAGGCATCGATATTGTCAGTGACGGCGAGCAGACCCGCCAGCATTTCGTCACCACCTTTATCGAGCACCTGAGCGGCGTTGATTTTGACAAACGCGAGACCGTCCGAATTCGTGACCGCTACGATGCGAGCGTGCCGACCGTGGTCGGCGCCGTGAGCCGCCAGAAGCCGGTGTTTGTCGACGACGCCAAGTTTTTACGCCAGCAGACCAGCCAGCCGATCAAATGGGCCCTGCCAGGTCCGATGACGATGATCGATACGCTGTATGACAGCCACTACAAGAGCCGCGAAAAACTGGCCTGGGAATTCGCCAAGATCCTCAATCAGGAAGCGCGGGAACTGGAGGCTGCCGGCGTCGACATCATCCAGTTTGACGAACCCGCATTCAATGTTTTCTTTGACGAGGTCAATGATTGGGGCATCGCTACCCTGGAGCGGGCGATTGAAGGACTCAAATGCGAAACCGCCGTCCATATTTGCTATGGCTACGGTATCAAGGCCAATACCGACTGGAAAAATACGCTGGGTTCAGAGTGGCGTCAATATGAAGAATCGTTCCCCAAGCTGCAGAAATCCAATATCGATATCATCTCGCTGGAATGCCACAACTCGCACGTTCCAATCGACCTGCTTGAACTGATACGCGGCAAAAAAGTGATGGTCGGGGCGATCGACGTGGCAAGCCATGTGATTGAAACGCCAGAGGAAGTCGCCAACACCCTGCGCAATGCATTGCGGTTTGTCGATGCCGACAAGCTCTATCCTTGCACCAACTGCGGCATGGCGCCCTTGCCGCGCCAGGTGGCAAGAGGCAAGCTGAATGCGCTTAGCGCAGGCGCGGAAATCATCCGCAGGGAACTGTCGAGATAGCCTTTACCCCAGCGTCAGCACATGCACTGCGCTATCTTCGCAGCAAACATCCATCAGGCGCCCCGCCAGGTCGAACAGCAATATATGGCCATCATCGACCTGCACGCGCGCCGATTTGCAGTCGGCCAGCGACAGCTGGGCCAGGACTTTTCCGGTCCGGTTGTCTGCTACCAGGCAGTCCAGCGTGTCGCCGTCGTCCGGGTAGCTGCCCACCAGCAGCAACCCTGCCGCCTGTGTCACTTCGATCAAGTAGCATAGGGTCCGCAACGCAAGAGTAAATGGCGCGGCAGAAACGCCGTTATGTACTTGCAGCAACGCATATCCCTTGTCGCGCAGCTCACGCACCAGGGTCGGCGTGTCGCGCGCGTTATGCGGCAGTAGCGCCAGCACTTGATGGCGCGGACGGGGGAAGCTGTCGCGTTGCATCAGGCGGCGCGCCGGCAGCTGATAGCGCCATTGTTCGATCTCCCACTTGGTTTCCAGCAGCAGGGTCTGCGTGCCCTGCTCTTCCAGAAAGGCGACCACGCGCCCTGGCAGGTCGGCCACCTGCCAGCATACCGCCAACTGGTCCTTGCTGGTGTCGATGGCGACCAGGCGGTTGTCGATCACCGCGTTCCACACCAGGCCGTCATAGTTGTCGGCCCAGAAGCGCAGCGGTTCGATGATCCAGTCCGATACCTTGCGCGCGATCAGGTCGATGCGGCTGACGCGCCACTTGCTGTCGCGCTGCACCAGCGCCAGCGCGCGCTGGCCGCCTGCCGCCAGCACCAGCCGCGTGGCCGGCACGGGGAACTGCGCCAGCTGACGGCCATGGCGGTCGATGCGTACCACGCCACCCTCGCCCAGCGCCAGCAGGTAATGGCCGTCGGGCAGGCGGCGGGCATCGTGGATCGCCAGCAGGCCGCGCTCGTCCAGGTGCACGCGCAGCACCTCGCCCCGCGCGGCCAGCCCCGCTGGCGGCGTGGTGGCGCTGATCGACAGCGGCGGCAGGTCGGCTTGCAGGATGGCGCCGTCGGAGAGTGACAACAGCTTGGTCAGCGATTTTTTGTCGAAGTCGCTGCGCCCGGCCATGCGGTCGGCCAGCAGCGGGCGCATCAGTTCTGCCGCGAGGCGTTTGGTGGCGGGCGAATGCTGCGACAGCACCAGCAGTTCCGTAGCCAGGCGCATGCGCTGCTGCACGCCGTGTTCGCTGTCGTCGTCCAGCAGTTGCAGCAGGCGCGCTTCGCTGTCGGCCAGGCTGGCCGGCAGCAGCACCAGTTTCTTGAGCAGCGAACGCAGGCCCAGGGTGCCGCCGGCGCGCTCGCCTTCGAGCAGCCAGACCAGCACCTGGCCTTGTTGTTCCGACAGCGGCCAGATGGCCCCGGCCGCTTCGACCAGCTGGCCGCGCAAGGCCAGGTCTTCGGCCCACAGCTGCCGCATCAGCGGTGCTTGCGCGCTCCTGCGCTTCTCCAGCAGCTGGACTGCGGCGGCAAACGCCTGGCCGAGCTTGGCCAGTTGCACCGCCCGTTCAAGATTGCCTGCCATGCACCACAGGCGCACGGCGATTTCCGGCGCCAGTTCCATGGTTTCGGCCAGCTGGGCGGCCTGCCTGAGGCGGCCATGTTTTTCCAGGTAATCGACCGCCTCGCCGCCTTGCTTGAGCAGTTCGGCCAGCACATAGGTGGCTTCGTCGATCTTGCCTTCACGGTCCAGCCGTTCGAAGGTACGGCGGTAGGTGGTGCGCAAATAGTCTTCCAGTTCGCCACCGAGGCCGATCACGCTGCGCGTGCGGCTCGGGCCGGAGATTTCCAGGTTGCTGCGCGGGCGCGGCGTGCCGAAAGCCTGGCGGCCGGCCTGCGACGAGGTGTCGAGCGGAATCGCATGGCGCAGCGCTTCGGCCGTATCGCCTTTTTCAAGCAATTCCATCATCTTGCGCAGGTAGGCGGCCTGGCGCCAGCCGATGATGCTGGAAGCGCGCGTGACAATCGCCAGCCGGCTTGCCAGCGCGGCCAGGCGCTGCCCCAGCGCCGAGGGCTGCTGCTGGCTGGCCTGTTGCCCGGAAGCGGCCTGCGCGTGGGTGCCAAGCAGCTTGGCCAGGATGCCCGCCATGCCGGCTACCACCTGCCCGACACCGGCGCCAGGTAGCGCCGAGCGCTGGCCGTGCCTGGCCTGGTCGAGCTGTTGCAGAAAATCGCCGCGGCTGGTGCTGAGCGGCGCCAGCGCGCCCGAAAAAATGTCATGCACGGGCAGCGCTGCCAGCAGTGCCGAATCGGCAGCGGCGGCGCGCGGTGGCCGCAGCGGCGCATGCAGGGCAATCGCATCCAGCTCGAGCCACGCGGCGGGGTCGATGCGCGGCGAGGCGGCAAGACTGATCAGCTGCGCTTGCGCCGCGCGCACCAGCCAGAAGCATGATGGTGGCGTGGCGGCGCGCTCGTCTGGCGCCAATGGCGCACTGCTGAGTATGCCCGCCTGCTGGCACAGCGCCAGGCCATCGAGCAGCTCGCAACGGGCCTGGCGCGGGGTTGCCAGCAGCAGCAGCCAGCCGTCCTGCACCAGATGCAGCCGCGCGCCTGGCGCCCAGTGGCGCAGCACGCGCCGGCGCGCCTCGGCCTCGCCGGTCAGCGCCAGGTCGAACCACAGCGCATGCACCAGCTGCATGCCCTCATGCAGGGGGCGGCGTACTTTATTCACCGGTGTCATCGGCACCGCCATCGCAGGAAATTTGCAGCAGTGGCTGCTCGCCATCGAGATCGCGCACCACCACTGTGCTGCTCCTGGCCGTGAGCCAGGCGATGCGGGCACTGGCCGCGTCCATGCTGGCCTGCTGTATCGCTTCGGTCGAGGTGGCCAGTTCGTAGCGCAGATGGCCGACCCGCAATTCGATGCGGCGGCGCCCCGGATGCAGTACCACCAGGCCAGGCTTCGGGTGCTTGCGGATGATGGCCACGCCAAGTACGGTGGCGCCATCGTCAATGTCGATCGTCTCGCCCTGGTCGCGGCTGCCTACCCACCATTGCTTTGCGCCGGTTTTCAGCGCCAGCAGATTGCTGCCATAGCCGCCGGCCGCACCCTTGATGACGCCATACAGCAGTTCGCTGGCGGCGTGTTCGAGCCGCAGCATTTTCTCGGGCGATGCCTGCTGGCCGGTCCAGCGATACAGCTGCACGCCGCCGCCGTCGGCGCAGGCGATGAACAGTGTGCCGCTGATTTGATGGGTGCCGATCACGTTGTCGAGCAACTGGTGAAACGAAACCGTCGCCCTGGCCGTGCGCGACGGTGCGGCGACGGCTTGCCAGCAGACCAGGCTTTTTTTTGTATCGAGCACGGCGACATATTCGTGCTTCTTGAGGGGGTCGCTTGAGATCACGTGAAACGCTTCGAGCCAGCGCGCCATGCCGGGCGGCGCATGAAAATCTTCCAGCGGCGGCCGCTCGCAAACGATCGGTGTGCCGGAAAACAGCGGGCTGGGAAAGTTGTGAAAAGCCAGCGTGCCATCGGCGCTGGTGATGCACGACAGCGTGGTCTTGAACACGCCTGCGGCGAGGATGGCGCCATGCGCGGGGACGGACAGGATGCGGTATTTGCCCGGCTTGAAAGACGCCGACTGCGGCACGTGATAGACGATGCCACTACCGTCGAGTTGCCGCACGCAGACCAGCTTGCCGCCACTGGCAAAGCGCGGCGCCTGCGCGCGCGATGGCCGGTTGTCGCGGTGGTGGATCACGCCCGGTGGCGCGGCAGGTGTAAACGGCTTGCGCAACAGGCGCACGGCGGCAGGCGCATCGGGCAGTTCCAGTTGCAGCGTGCGCTGGTCGCGCCGCTGCCGCAGGTTGACGTGCAGGTGGTTGCCGCACAGGGCGCGGCGAATTTCAACCCGTTCGCGCGCCTGCCTGGGGGCGTCGCCAGTGACGCCGATCAGCCAGCAGTCGGCCAGGTCGCCGCCCAGCATGGTTTCCCACTGCTGCGCCGCATCCACGGGCGCCGGCTGCAAGGTGCGCGAGCGGATCAGCTTGCGCAGCGCCTCCTGCCCGCTATCGTCGAACATGACGCCTGGCCGCTGCCAGATGCCCCAGCGAAACTGGGCGCCGGCCTGTTGCGCGCGGCGCGCCAGCAGGATGAACAGCGCCAGGTGCGCCAGGCGCGGTTCGCCCAGTTGCGCCAGGCCGGCGTCGAACAGCGCCACGCTGTGCAGCGAACGCTGGTGCACGGCCGGTTCCGGGCCGTTGAACAGCAGTTCACCACTGCCGGCGCGGCGCAAAAATTCATCCGGCTCGACGTCGGCGACCAGCCACTCCGTCATCAGCAGGCGTTCGTAGTTGCCGCGCCGCACGATGTTGCCGATGCCTTCCGGCTCGGCGCCGCGCTCCAGCGTGGCGGTGCTGAGCTTGCCGATCAGCGGATGCAGGCGCAGCAGCAGCGCGCCGACGGCCGGTGCCAGGTCGGGCGGAAACAGGGTCAGCCAGGAGGTCCATGGCTCCAGGGCGGTCGGCAGCGCTGTCATGCCATTACCTGCGCCAGCCAGTCCAGCAGGGAAGGCGTCAGCGCCTGCGCGCCGGCCAGCGGCAGCAGCAGTTCCGGCGCGTGCCACAGCAGTACCGGGCTGCTGGCGGCACGTTCGATCAGCTTCGTTTGCACCAGGTCGGCTGGCAGGGTTGGCGCCAGATGCGTGGGGGTCCACAAATTGGGCGCCTGTGGATCCGGCGCGCAATAGCGTGCGCCGTCGATCCACGGCAGCGCCTGGTTGGCGCCCAGCAGTACCAGCAGGTCGCGCGTGGCCACCACCGACAGCGCCTGCAGCTGTTTGATGCTGCATGATTGCAATAGCGGCAGCAGCGCGGGTGCCAGCGTTGCAGGTGCGACCAACCCGGCCGGTACCAGCGCGATGGCGCGCGCTTGCCAGGCCATCACCGGCATCAGCGCTGGCCCGCCGCAGCGATCAGGCGCTGGCGGCGCTGCGCCAGTTCTTCCGGCATCTGCGTGGCATCGAAATTGGCGTCGATTTCGCGCAGCAGCGCTTCGATCCGCGTGCGCTCGCCACCGCTATCGGCCAGCAACAGATCGGCGCTTTCCATCAGCCGCGCCAGGCGCGCCATTGGCTGTTGCGCCACCTGTTCGACCACCGCCTGCAACAGCGGATGGCTGGCGTCGGCCAGCAGCTCGCGCAGGGTTTCGCGGGCGCTCTGCTGGCCGGCGGCGGTCGGTATTACATACAGCAGTGGCCACAGGTCGGCGCGCGTGGCGGCACGACGGCCGGCCAGCACGGCGGCCGCAGCGATCAGCTGCTGGGCCTTGACGATGCGGCGGTCCGACAGTTGCACGTGGGCCTGGCGCAGCAGGCGGATCGCCTGCGCCAGCGCCAGCCGCACGCCTTCCATGTCGACCTGCGGCACGGCCTGGTTCAGCACATCCAGGCTGGCCAGCTCGGCCATCGCCGTCACGCTCTTCTGGCTGGCCGCCCAGCCGCCCGCCAGCAGGTCTTCCAGGCGATTGTCCGGCACCGGCTCGACGAACACATGCAGCAGGAAGCGGTCGGCGAATGCCGCCAGGCCTTCATCCTCGGGCAGGGCATTGGCCGCACCGACGCAGACGCGCAGCGGGCAATCGATGCGCGTATGGCCGCGCCGGAACTGGCGTTCGTTCAGCAGGCCCAGCAGGGTGTTAAGGATGGCGGTCGAGCCGAGGAAGACTTCGTCGAGGAAGGCGATTTCCGCCTCCGGCAGCATGCCGGCGATATCGGTTTCGACTTGGCCCTCGCGCAGCTTGCTCAGGTTGACAGGGCCGAACAGCTCGGACGGCTCGGTAAAGCGGCCCAGCAGGTATTCGAAGTACTGCCCGCCCAGGCTGTGCGCCACGCGCCGCACCACCGCGCTCTTGGCCGTGCCGGGCGGCCCGATCACCAGCAAATGCTCCTGCGCGACCGCCGCCAGTATCATCAGTTCGGCCAGCTGTTCGCGCTCGACCAGGCCGGCGGTGGCCTCGCGTATGGCGGCGCGCAAATGCTGTGCCGCTTGATTCACAAGCAATGTCATGGGAGCTCTGGGCAATGTCAAGAATGGCATCTTAACAAGGAATTGCTATTGTGTCCGGCGCAATATGGCGATTGCACAACTTCAGAGATCGAGCTCCCGGGTCTCATCCATCGTTTGCGTGCCTATGCCTACGCCAGCGCCATGCATATGCACAGCGCCGCTTTTCCAGCCACGGCCATGCGGCTCGCGGCGGTGATGTTCAGCACTCCGTGCGTTGTTCGCGCGTGTCGTGGCTGGCGGGACTCTTGCGTGCGCCGCTGCTGTCGCGATTGGCGGACGAAATTTGCTCGGCAATGGCTGAATCCACCGGGTGGAGCCCGCCGCGGCGCAAGGTGTCTTGCACCAGTTGCACCATCCGGTCTTCGCCGGGCCGCAAGAAACGCGAGGTGCGATATTGCGGCATGTTTTCATTGTCTGACATGGTGAAATCCTTTCTTGACGGAATTGTCATTTCGACGCTCCGCATCTGATACTTTATAACCAATTGGGTGGCGATGCAATTGCCAGCGGAATCGCCGACGTCAGCGTCAGTTTCTGGGTACTGGAAATATCGCAGCGGCTATCCATTGTGTACTGAGACTCGTTTTTCGCGGTCAGGGTCAAACACATGCCGTGGTGGCCGGCCGGCAAATTGAGCTCTTGCGTGCGTCCGCCGGCATCGCGCCACAGCGCGATCGAGCGTACCGGGCGGCTTTCCAGCCAGTTGGAGCGGTCCACCAGGGCCGCACAGGTCAAGGTCAGAACGGATGAACCCGGGTCGTCGGCCAGTACCGTGGCATAGCGCGCCGGCCAGCGCGTGGCCAGCTGGGGGCCGTCCATCAGCAGCGCGATGACGAGGTTGGGGCCGACGGCGCGGATGACGGACATGGCCGGATCGGTGCGCGCCAGGTCTTCACAGATCAGCACGGCCAACGAGACGCCGCGGCGTATCGCATAAAACGGCAAGTCGCGGTCTGCAATATCGATGCCTTCCCACCATTGCCGGGCACGCAGTGCTTCGCTGGCCGGCGAGCGGTCGGGAAAGTTCAGCGCATAGCGTTGTACCTGCGCCGGATCAAGCGACCAGCGGTGATGTTTCGACTGGCTGCTCATTACCAGCGGGCCGTCGCCGGGCAAACTGCCATTGGCGACCTTGGGAAACAGATAGGTACTGGCCTGGTTGTGCGGCAAGCGTGCGCCGCCATGGCCGTTGGGCGCGCCATGGTCGAGTACGCCACTGATGAAAAAGTCGATATTTTCTTCGCGCAAGTGGGCCGCCACTGCATTGGCCAGTTCGCGCGACAAGGCACACTCGGGCATGACGATGCCGTGGATCTCGTCGCTGCCACATTCGGTGCGCGCCTGCTCCAGCAGTGGCTGGAACAGTTCCGCCACCACGCTCGGGCCATTCAATTTGCGCTGTCCTTTCCTGAGCCATAGCTGGCGCAGTTCGAAAAATGCGCCGGTCGACGTATGCCTGTTCAGCGCTATCTTGTCTTCGCGTAAGTGAAAACTGGTTTCGGGCATGTGAAACGGATACGGCACCAGCAGCAGACGCAGCTTGGAATCGCGCTCTGCCGGCTTGCGGTTGGCCGCGCCGTTGCCGGCAGCGTCATCGTGATCGTGATCGATTCTGTCGCGCGCCACGCCAAACGATTTGTCGACCAGCTGCCAGCTCGGCTTGACTTCCAGGCTGCTGGGCAGCAGCGCCAGATGATGGCTCATGGAGCGGATGGTGCAGCCTACGCCGGCCGTCATCGACTTCGGCAACACCACTGCCGCATCGGTCATGATCAGCGAACACAGGGAGGTCGGCACGAACGGCAGCACATAAACCGGCCCGTCTTTTTTCAGCAGCTCGTGCTGGTCCAGCAAACTGGTCATGACCATGTTGACCAGCAGATTGACTGCGCCGGGTGCTTCGGTGCTTGAGGTATCCACCGGCGCCCAGCCCATGCCGTTACACGATTCGTCGGCAATCGCCAGCAGCAGGAACAGCACGTCGCGCACGTCTTTGCGGCATTTGATGTCGCCCAGCTTGACATCGCCGAACGCGAGCAAGGCAGTCCATAACTGTTGCACGTCGGGCGGCGCGACATAGCCGGTGGTCCAGATTTTGGCCGCGGCATAGATGCGCCGGAAATACTCGCGGTGCTGTTCCAGCGCCGCCGTATCGGGGCCGGCCAGCATGCAGCAGCTGGCTTTTTCAACCAGGGTGGCGGCAACCGCAAACAGATCGGGCGGCCATGCCGGACAACGCGTCCAGCTGAGGCCCGCCTGCCCCCTGCTGACATGGCTTTTCGAGCGCAGCTCGGTGAGGTAAATCTCACCTTCGGTACCGCTTTGCAGCAGGGTCTTGATGATGTCCATGACTACCATCATTTTTCCTTGTCCAGGTATGGTCACCCCCAACTGCGTGACGCAAGACCCTCAGTCTAGGACTGGACGACAGGCGATGGTTGATGTGGCTCAAACGTGCCGTGCGGCGGCGGCGTATCGGCGCATATGTCGCGCGTGCGCAGCCGCATGTGCAAAGCCTGTGGCGACATCGTGAAACCCATCAGCTCTGCGGGTTCCCTGCCGTTTTTCGTATCGATGGCGGTGATCTCGAACGTCGCCAGCAGCATGGCACAGGCCACCTTGATTTCCAGCAGCGCCAGATAGCGTCCGGGGCAGGTCCGTGGGCCGGCGCCGAAGGGTGTCGAGGCCGGTTTGCCGATGGCCTCGCCGTCCTGGCGCAAGCCGCGGCCGGGATCGAAGTCGCTGTCAGGCGGCATATCGCTGCCGTGGCGCATCACGCACCAGACCAGGCCGCCTTTCGGCACGGCTACATCGCCCACCATGCTGTCGCGCAGGGCTTCGAGCGGGATGAAGGGCGTGGCCGGTTTCAGCCGCAGCGCTTCCTGGGCGCAGGCGTCCAGGTAGGCAAGCGCGTCCATCTGCTCGATGGTGTAACGCGCCGGCTCGGGCGCCACGCGCAGCACTTCCTCGCGCGCCAGCCGCAGCGCGGCCGGGTTGCCTTGCAATAGATACAGCAGCCATGCCAGCGCGCTGCTGGTGGTTTCCTCGCCGGCCAGCAGCATGGTGGCGACGTTGCCGGCAACAATATTGTCGTCGATGCCGCTGCCCTCTTCGTGCGCCGCGCACAGCATCGCTTCGAGCAGGTTGGCCGGGTGCTGGCGGCGTGCCGGTTCGGCATCAAGCCGCGTGCGTGCGCCGGCGACCAGCTCATCGACGGCTGTGCGCAGCGCGGCGACGCTGGCGTCGAGCTCGCGTTCGCGCGCCAGCTTCAGGTAGCGCCAGTAAGGGAATGGCGCCATCGAGCGGCGCGCCACGCCGGCCAGAATGATTTCCATATGGCGCTGCAGCGCATGCTCGCCGTGCTCGAGGGTATTGACCTCGATACCGAAGGCCAGGCCGGCAATGATGTCGATGCTGTAGCACTTCAGGTCGACCGCCAGTTCGATGCTTTTATCGGCCTGCGCGGCCTGGCGCCAGCGTTCCTGCAGGCGCAGGCTGGTACTCACCAGGGCCGGAAAATAGGCCTTGACGGCGTGCGGGGCCAGCGCGGCCATGACCATGCGGCGCTGTGCGCGCCAGGCCACGCCTTCGGCCATGATGAGGCCGGGGCGGCCATCCATTTCCATCGCCACTTGCGCCGTGGCGGACGGGCGGCGAAAGCCATCGGGCCGGTCGCGCAGCACGGCGCCGACCAGTATCGGGTCGGCCACCACCAGCACCGGCGTGCTGGCAAAGCGCATGGCGAACAGCGGGCCGTATTGTCTGGCCCACGCTTCTACCTGGAGATGCATGCGCGTGGGCGACAGTTGCGGCAGGTTGCCCAGCAGTGGCCAGGGACGTGGCCCGGGCAGGTCGGCAAGGTGGCGTGGCATGATTTCTCCTGAAGGGTGTGGCGCCAGTGTGCCGCGGCAAGAAATTACCGTCTTGAACGTTTGCGACAAGCTGCCGCCGGGTTAGAATTTCCCCATGCCCGATCCCGCCGCCACGCGTTTGCTCGCCCCGCCCCAGGTACTGGTTTCCTGCGTGCGCGCGCTGGTCACGCGCAGCACGGTCGAGTCGCCGCTGCTCGATCCGCGCGACCGCTACAACCACTCGCCGGCCACGCCGCTGTGCACGATTGCCTGGTTTATCGAGGGCGAGGGCGAACTGGTGATGCCAGCTGGCTTGCCGGTGTCGCCGGTACCGGTGCGCGCCGTGTTTGCCGGCCCGCAAACGCAGCCGACCACCAGCTGGAATCCCGGCCCGGTGCGATTGTTCATGGTGATGTTTTATCCGCAGGCCCTGCAGGTGATCAGCGGCATCGACATGGCCTCATGCGTGGACCGCTGGGCGGCGCTGGATGACGTGCTGGGCGCCGAATGGCAGGCCCTGTCCGATGCGATCCTGGCAGCGCCTGACGACACTGTGCGCCTGGCGCTGCTGGAACAGTTCGTGGCGCCGCGCTGGCTGGCGGCGCGGTCGATGGGACCGGGCGCGCTGGCGGGTGACTGGGTGCGTCATCTGGCGTGGCAGGTGGCCGATACGGCCTTGGGGCGCGGCGTGCGCAATATCGAGCGCCGCATCAAGGCGCGCGCCGGGCAATCGATGCGCAGCCTGTTGCGGCTGCGGCGTGCCGAGCAGGCCTTTTTCGATGCCCGCGACAAAGCCCGGGCCGGCGCGGCGAACCTGGCGGATGTGGCCGCGCAGGGTGGTTATGCGGACCAGGCGCACCTCTGCCGTGAAGTGCGCGGCATCACCGGCCACAGCCCTGGCAAGTTCCTGCGGCTGCTGGCATCCGGCGACGAGAGCTACTGGATCTACCGCATCTGGGTGTAGCCAGCGGCGGCACCGATATCCGGATCACGGCGCTTTCTTCCTAAAAACTTATTAATCCCGGTCGTGCATGATGGCTGCAAGCACAGGCAGATCGTCCCTGTGCCTTCCCGTATTGCACCGGCCAGTCACGCTGGCTTAACCTTGGAAAGACACAACGCATGACGCAAGCACACACAGCATATTCCCGTTACGCCTACGCACTGCTGGCCGCCACCCTCGCCCTCGCCACCCAGCACGCCGCCCAGGCACAGGTCCTGGCGCCCGAACTGGCTGCCAAAGAAGCCTCGCCGGCACCATCGCAATGGGGGCTGGGCCTGGGCGTGGGACTGGACCGCAAGGCCTATCGCGATTTCGACAACGACGTCAAGGCCTTGCCGATACTATTGTTTGAAAACCGCCATGTCAGCTTTTTCGGCACCACGCTTGACGCCAAGCTGCCATCAAGCGGTCCGCTGTCGTTCCGCTTGCGCGCACGCTACGCCAACGATGGCTATGAAGCCAAGGATTCGCCATTTCTTCGCGGCATGGCCGAGCGCAAGGGCGGCGTATGGGTCGGTGGCGCCGTGCTGTGGCGTGGCAGCGTGATCAATGCCTCGGCCGAAGCGCTGGCCGCCACCGGCGACGCCGAAGGCAAGCGCGTCAAGCTGGAACTGAACCGCAACTTCCAGGCCGGCGCCTTCACCCTCACGCCGCGCGTGGCGGCCATTTGGCAGGACAAGAAATTTGTCGATTACTACTACGGCGTGCGCGCTGCCGAAGTACGCGCCGGCCGTGCCGCCTACACCGGCGACGCCGCCAGTAATGTCGAAGTGGGACTGCGCGTCGGCTATGCCGTGGCGCCGCGCCACAATGTGTTTGTTGACCTCAGCGCCACCAGACTGGGCGGCGCCATCAAGGACAGTCCGCTGGTGGACCGCTCGAACCAGAGCAGCGTCAAGGCTGGCTACCTGTACAGCTTTTAAGGGGCTGGAAACAACCGGGGAAACACGATGCGCACGCAAAAACCGCGTCCATCGAGGCCGGCGCCGGTAACGATGCCGGCCTGGTGCAGCCGCGCAATGGCCGCCACCAGCGACAGGCCGATGCCGCTGCCACGCCCCTGCTTGCCTTCGGCAAGGCGGTAAAAGCGCTGGAAGATACGCTCGCGTTCGGCTTCCGGCACGCCGGGGCCGTCGTCGGCCACTTCCAGGTAGACCTGGTTGTCGGCATGGCCGCAGGCGATGCGCACGCGCCCGCCGGGCGGCGCAAAGCGCAGCGCATTGTCGATCAGGTTGCGCAGCAGGATGCCGATTTCGTCGATATCGCAGGCGATCTGGCACGGCGTGGCGGCGATGATCAGGCTGCGCCCCTGCTGCTCGGCAACAACGTCGAATTCGCGCACCACATGCACCGTCAGTTCACTCAAGTCGGCCAGCGCCGCGTGCGCCAGGTGGCTGCCGGCGTCGAGCCGCGCCAGGTCGAGCAGCTGCTCGGACAACCGCGTGCTGCGCTGGGCCACCGCCAGCAGCTTGCCCAGCGCGGCGTCTTTTTCGGCCAGCGTGGCAGCTTTCAACGCCACTTGCGCCTGGGCCTGCAGCGCCGACAGCGGCGTGCGCAATTCATGGGCGGCATCATCGATGAAGCGCCGCTCGCCTTGCACCGCCTGGCCCACCTGGTCCAGCAAATGATTGAACGACACGATCAGCGGATGCAGTTCTGCCGGCAGTTGTGCCAGCGGCAGTGGCGTGAGGTCAAACTTTCCCCGCTGGCGCAGGGCGGCGCCGATGTCCACCACCGGGTTCAGCGCGCGCCGCACGGCATAGGCCATCAGCACGCCGCCCATCAGCAATAAAAAGGTGCTGATGCCGAGCACGGTCAGCACCTTGAGCCTGATTTCGGCGTCGATGGTGCTGCGCAGGTTGCCGACCTGTGCATGGATGGTGCCGCTGCTGTCGGCCACCGAATACACGCGCCACTCCTGTCCATCGATGAGCGTGGTGCTGTAGCCGTCGACGAAGTCCGGTCGCAACGGCGTGAGCGGCGAGTCCGGCGCGCGCACTACCAGGCGCGTCCGGTTGCTCCATATCTGGAAGCTGGTATCGCTGTCGTACGATGGCTTGTCGTCGGGCGGGAACACGCCAGGCCTGGCGGCGTCGAGCGTGCCGAGGCCCGGTGGCATGGAGTGCAAGATCCGGTTGCCGATATTGCGCAGATCATTATCCCAGGCAAAGCCTTCACCGAGCGTGGTATAGCTGACCGCCAGCGCCAGCACCAGTACCCAGCAGAAGGCGATACAACTGCTTATCACCAGCAGCATGCGTGCGCGCAGCGACTTCATGCGTCGCCTTCTATCATGTAGCCCTGGCCGTGGACGGTAGTGATGATGTTGTCACCGAGCTTGCGCCGCAACTGATGGATAAAGACCGCGATGGTATTGCTTTCGATCGCGCTGGCGCTGCCATACACCATTTCGTGCAGGTAATCGCGGGTCACCACGTGGCCGGGCCGCTCCAGCAAGGCCAGCAGGGTGCGGTATTCATGGGCGCTCAGTGCAACGCGCTGGCCGGCGCGCGTGACGACCCGCTTGCCGAGGTCGAGCTGGACCTCGCCGCAGGTCAGCAGCGGCACTACCCTGCCCTGGCTGCGCCGGATCACCGCCCGCACGCGGGCCCACAGTTCATCGAACTGGAACGGCTTGAGCAGGTAATCGTCGGCGCCCGCGTCGAGCCCGGCAATGCGTTCGCTGAGCTGGCCGCGCGCCGTCAGGATCAGCACCGGCGTCACGTCGTAGCGGGCGCGCATGGTCTTGAGCAGGCTCAGGCCTGATTCGCGCGGCAGGCCCAGGTCGAGCAACATCACCGAATACTGGCTGTCGAGCTGCAGCAGCCGGGCCGAGGCCGCGTCAAAGGCATGATCGATTTGCCAGCCATTCTGCCGCGCGCCATCGCAGACGGCTTCAGCCAGCATGGCATCGTCTTCAACCAGTAATATATGCACGGCAGGCTCTCGAAAAGGCGCGAAAGCGGCAATGGTACCGCGCGCCGATTAAGTGCTTGTTAATGCCATCAATACAGATCGCCGCGGATCGCCGTGTAATAACCCTCGTCCATCGCCCTGGCCGTGCTGCTGTCCTCGCCCGTCATGGCTGCCTTGATTTCGCCGGGCGACGGCACGTCCTTGCGGTCGAGCATCGATTCCGGCTGCCACAGTTTTGCGCGGTTGATGGCTTTGCCGCAGTGGAACAGCACTTCATCGATCCGTACCACGATGGCGGTCTTCGGCACGCGTTCGCCTTCAGCCAGCGCCAGCAGCAGATCCGGATTGAGCGAAATGGCGGCATGGCCATTGATGCGCATGAACACTTCCAGGCCGGGAAAAATGAACAGCATGCCGATGCGGTCGTCCTGTTGCAGATTGGTGAGCGAGGCGATGCGGTTGTTGCCGGGCCAGTCGGCAAACGCCACCGTCTTGTTGTCGAGTGCATGCACGAAGCCCGGCGCGCCGCCGCGCGGCGAGGCGTCAAGGCCGTCGGCGCTGCCGCTGGCCAGGCAAAAGAAGGTTGCCGCTTTCAGATAGCTCAGGTGAAACGGCAGCAAGTGGCCGAGCACGCCCTTGACGATCATGTCGGACGGCGGCGCGTACAGTTCAGCGAGGTCAACGGTGGTCATGCGGTTCTCCTTGGCAGCAATGATGATTGCCACGATAGCGCTGAAACCTTGGCGCTGCTAAGCTATAGGTGCCAATCAATAGCTCAATGACGCCATGTTACCTGCCGATACACTGGAAACCAAGCTCCGCCACGCCGTCAGCATGGCCGATGGCGAGCCGCCCCTGATCGCCGTTATCGCCAGGGAAAGCGTGCCGCGCGAGTCGGTGCCGCACAGCCATCCGCCGGGCCAGCTGCTGGGCCTGTTTTCGGGCCTGCTGACGGTGCGCACCGACGCCGGCGCCTGGACCATTCCCACCACGCACGCCGTATGGATACCGTCGTCCGTCACGCACGCGGCCAGGTCGCATGGCCCGTTTGCCGGCTGGGCCGTGTATGTGGCGCCACAGCACTGTGTAGCCCTGCCGCAAGCGCCGTGCGCGATTGCGGTGCCGGGCTTGTTGCGCGAGGCGGTGCTGCGCGCGGCGCAGTGGGACGCGGCGCCGCTCGATGGCGCCAGGGCGCGCGTGGCGCAGATGCTGATCGATGAAATCGCCAGTGCGCCGGTCGATCCGCTGGGCTTGCCGATGCCGCGCGAAGCGCGTCTGCTGCGCATCGCCAGCGCCCTGATCGCCGACCCGGCCGATGCGCGCACGCTGGAGCAATGGGCCAGCTGGGCCAACCTGGCGCCGCGCACCCTGAGCCGGCGTTTTGCCGTCGAGACGGGCATGAGTCTGACCGCCTGGCGCCAGCGCGTGCGCCTGCTGCGATCGCTGGAACTGCTGGCCGGCGGCTTGCCCGTGACGACGGTGGCGTTTGATCTGGGCTACGCCAATGTCAGCGCCTTTATCGCCCTGTTCCGGCGCACCTTCGGCACCACGCCGGGGCGGTATTTTGCGCCTGGACCGGCTGCTATCTGACGACCGGCGCCACGCTCAACTTTGCCAGCATCGTTTGCAAGCGCTGTTGCATGCTGGCGCGCAAGGCGGCATCGAGCAGCGGTGCGATATCCGCGTAGCCATCCTCGATGCGTTTCAAGAGGGCATCGAAATGGTCTGATGCGTCCGCATGGGTGGCGAAGCCGAAACGCAGGTAGTCCTGCAGCATCGCCTCGCGCGTGATGTCGTGGCGGCCGGCGCTCACTTGCATGACCAGCACGCCGGGATCGTCTTGCGTATCCGGCACGACATCGAAGGCGGGTGACAGGCGCCAGCGTTGCTGATCGAGGTCGAACAGCACGGCGTGGTTGCGCGGATGATCGTCGTTATTGCCGACCACGCCGTTGAACACCATGCGGCCAAATAGTTCGATGCCGTCTTCCGGCGGCGCGCCGATGCGCTTGAGCTCTTCGGCCAGGCGCGGATAACTGGCGCCGCTGCTGTCGGCCGCTTCCACCGGTGGATACTGCACTTGCAGCAGGGACGCGGCGCTGACGGTCATGATGCGTTGCGCGCCGCGCCGGTCGAAGCGCAGGATGCGCAGCACGCTGCGCCCGATGCCCAGCCGATGGTGGCGCGTGTCGGCGAAACGCAGGCCGGCCCTTCTGCCCCACTGCATCGTGGCATGCTCAAGCAGCGCCAGGTCGACCGTATCGGTCATCAGGCCCGGCTTCACCAGCCAGTAGTCGTCGCCGTCCTGTACCGTGGCTTTCGGCCGGGCGCCACCCATGCTGGGCGTGGCAAACAGGCGCTTGCGCAATGGCCCATCGATGGCCGGTTTGGCTTGCGCAATCGCCAGCACTTCCTGCACCAGCGCATCGAGGCGGTGCAGCCGGGGGCTGGCCAGTTTCGCGACATGCGGTTTGCGCGACTCTCCGACCGCCAGTGCGCCCCAGCGGTCGCCATTGCCGGACAGGCGCAAAAAGTCGATGGCCGTGGCGTGTACACCCAGTTGGTGTTCCCGGCGTATCAGCATCTGCCCCCAGGAGTCCGGGCTGGCGTCGCGCAGCACGTCGTGCAAGCCGTCATAACGCTGCGCCGGGTAGTCCACGCCGGGAACGAAAGGCAGGTTGACCGGATCGATGGCCCAGGACAATCCCGCTTCGACATAGCTGGGCGCATAGCGGAAGCTGCCGCTGCCGGCATGCGCATCGGGCAGGTAGCGGCCGGCCACCACCCACTCGCCATTGTCGGGGCGCTGCAGGTAGACGAACAGCGGGCGCTCAGAAGTAGTCATCATCGCCCTCCTTCAAGCCTGGCCGGCTGCGCATTGCCGGGCTGTTCATCTGCCACAGCGCCACCTCGAGTTCCGGCGCGGCCATGCCGAGCATGCCGAGCACGTGGAAGGCGGCCAGGAACAGGCCTACGTTGACGGACGCTTCGCCGCGCTCCATGCGCTGCAGGGTCGGATGTGAAATGTCGAGACGGGCGCACAGGTCGCGCGCCGTGATGTTTTGCTGTACCCGCTGCTTGCGCACGCACTGGCCCCAGGTGCGCAGCCGTTCGTTGACGAGGGTGGGCATGGTATCGGGGCTGCGCAGGCGTTTTGTCATGATTGAAGAGTGAACATATTTTTTATATTGTAGTCCTTAAATGAAAAATGATGTCGATATTGGTTTACCTTGAAGATAAACATATCATTGAATTTAAAGTGTTTAATTTAAATATTATGTTCACTATTTCGCAGGGTTAAAACTCTTCCCACTCCGACAGTACCGGTTCCGCCTGCTGTTGCCTTGCGGGCAGCGGGGCATGAGCCGGCGAGGCTGGCACCGGCCTGGCCACTGGCAGCGTGACAGCGGAGGTTGGTTTGACGCTGGCCGGCTGGTCGCCCAGCTTGAACACGCTGACTACCTGCGCCAGGGTGGCGGCCTGTTCGCGCAGGGCCGCCGCAGCTGCGGCGGACTCCTCGACCAGGGCGGCGTTTTCCTGGGTGTCGATGTCCATCTCGCTGATGGCGCGGTTGATCAGTTCGATGCCGGCCGTCTGCTCGGCGCTGGCCGAGGTGATTTCGCCCATGATGTCGGTGACGCGGCGCACGCTGTCGACCAGATCGGTCATGGACGCGCCGGCCTGGTGCACCAGAGAGCT
The DNA here is from genome assembly GCF_057291295.1 of Janthinobacterium sp. 1L-D-8-B-C4. Taxonomy (NCBI): domain Bacteria; kingdom Pseudomonadati; phylum Pseudomonadota; class Betaproteobacteria; order Burkholderiales; family Oxalobacteraceae; genus Janthinobacterium; species Janthinobacterium sp. 1L-D-8-B-C4. Next base: position 126,386 of record NZ_JBXAVX010000014.1, on the reverse strand, counting down.
GCCGCTGGCCACCGAAGTGGTCGAATCATCGATCAGGTTCTTGATTTCCTTGGCCGCGGCAGCTGAGCGCTGGGCCAGGTTGCGCACTTCGGTAGCAACCACGGCAAAGCCGCGTCCCTGCTCGCCGGCGCGCGCCGCCTCGACGGCCGCGTTCAGGGCCAGGATATTGGTTTGAAACGCGATGCCGTCGATCACGCCGATGATGTCGGTGATCTTGCTCGACGACTGGCTGATCTGGTCCATCGTGGCGACCACCTGCGTGATCATGGCGCCACCGCGCTGGGCCGCGTTCGAGGCGGTATCGGCCAGCACATGGGCCTGGCGCGCATTGTCGGCGTTCTGCTTGACGGTCGCGGTCAGCTGTTCCATCGATGAGGCGGTCTCTTCCAGTGAACTCGCTTCGTGCTCGGTGCGCGACGACAGGTCCTGGCTACCCGCCGCCACTTGGGCCGAGGCGGCCGCGATGGTGTCGGTGCCGGCGCGCACCGTGCCCACCGTGCGCGCCAGGCTGTCGTTCATGCCCTTGAGCGCTTGCAGCAGCTGGCCCATTTCGTCGCGCGACTCGATGATGATGGTGCTGCTGAGGTCGCCAGCGGCCACCGTATGGGCCACCTTCAATGCCTGCGCCAGCGGTTTGGTGACGGAATGGGTGATGATGTACGACAGCAGCGCCGCGCACAGCAGCGCCACACCCGACAGCACGATCAGCAGCAAACGCGTGGTGACATAGGTGCCGTGCGCGCTGGCGGCGTTGGCCACGGCCTGTTCGCTCTGCAAGGCGATCTCTTGCGCGATCAAGCGCTTGTAGGCGTCGAGCATGGCGCGCACCTGATCGTACATATACGTACGCGCTTCCTCCAGGGTGCTGGTTTTCACCAGTTCAAGCAGGTGGTCCTGGCCTTCGGCATAGCGCACATGGGCGGCGCGCAGCTGCGCCAGCAGTTCGCGTTCGCGCGGCAGGCTGGCCGTGCGTTCGAGCCTGGCCATGTCGGCCACCGCCGCCTCGCGCGCGGCCAGCACGGCGCCCACCTGCCGTTGCCGGTCGGCCGGATCGGTGGTCAGCATATTGTTGCGCAAGGCGATGGCGATATCGTTGACGTGGTCCGCCAGCGCATTGGCAATCGCGATCTTCGGCATGCTGTCCTTCACGATATGGTCGGTGCCCTGGTTGATCCTGCCCAGCATGACCAGGCCCAGCAAGGAGATGACGATCAGCATGGCGCTGATGGCGCCAAAGCCCAGCGCAAGGCGTTTGCCGATGTTGATATTGGAGATGAACTTCATGATGGGCTCGATAAGGGAGGTGGGAGGACCGGCTGCGGCTACGAAAGCACCTTGTCCTGGGCACACGATACTAGTCTTTTTCATATCACATATCTATAGTGCAATAGGCGTAGACCAGTAGCGGCAATCGCCGCGATCATGACCGCCGGGGCCGCAATTGCGCGTTTTGCAGCGGCGTTTTCGGCTATATTGTGCCGCTCCACCTTTCTCTTCCGTCCTAGGCGCGCATGATTTCCAAACGACCATTCCGATTGCTGCTTCCCTTCCTGCTGGCGCTGCTGCTGGCCCTCTCTTTCGGCGCCAGCCCTGCCTGGGCCCAGGCCCAGGCCGATAACGACACCGCCACGGCCGACCAGCGCCTCGACACCTTGCGCAAGCAGATCACCACGATCCAGAAGACCCTGGACGGCGAGGCCGATGTGCCGGACGCCGCGCTGTCGCAGATGAAGACCGATGCGGTTGCCGCCAGCGCCGAGGCCGACAAGGTGGCGGCCGATATCGAACCGCTGCTGGCCGGGGTGCAGGCACGCCTGGCCGAGCTGGGCAAGCCGGCCGCTGGCACCAAAGACGCGCCCGATGTGGCCGAGCAGCGCAAGCAGCTCGACCGCAGCAGTAGCGAGCTCGACTCGCAGGCCAAGCTGGCGCGGCTGTTGTCGGTGGAAGCGGCGCAGGCCTCCGAGCAAGTGACCACGGTGCGACGCGCGCAGCTGCAGGCGCGCCTGGGCGAGCGCACCTCGTCGATCCTGGCCGGGGCTTTCTGGAAGCAGCTGCATGCCGAATGGCCGCAAACGCTGATGCGCCTGCAAAACCTGGGGCAGGAGCTGGTCGATGCGGCGCGCGCCACGCCGATCTCGGTCTGGGTCATCATTTTTGCCGGCATCGCCCTGCTGCTGGCGGCCAGCGTATGGATTTCACGCCATTTGCTGATGCTGACCTCGACCCGCGTGCCGCATGGTCGTTTGCGCCGCTCGCTGCACGCGCTGGCGGTGCTGGTGCTGGCGTTGGCCACGCCGGGCCTGGTGGCCGAGCTGCTGGCCTTCGGCTTGCGCTGGAGCGGCGACCTGTCGGACAAGACCAATGTTTTCCTCAGCAGCCTGGTTGGCATCATCTGCTTTGCCGGCTTCACGGCGGGGCTGGGCCATGCCCTGCTGTCGCCTAACCGTACTTCGTGGCGTTTGCTGCCGCTGCCCGACGCGCTGGCCTCGCGCATGGGCCGCTACCCGACCGAGTTCGCGCTGGTGATGGTGCTGGTGTGGGCTGCCGAGCGCGTCTCCATCGTGATCAATACCGGCTTGTCGACGGCGGTAGCCATCAACTGCATCGTCGCGCTGGTGCTGAGCATGACGGTGGCCTACGGCTTGCTGCGCGCCGAGCGCTGCTGGCGCCAGGTGCGCGCCGCCGACGCGGATTCGCCCTCCACGCCGCTGTGGCTGCGCTGCGTGGTGGTGGTGCTGTGGCTGGCGCTGGCGGTCAGCCTGATCAGCCTGTTGGTCGGCTATGTGGCTTTCGGCAGCTTCGTTACCAAGCAGATCACCTGGATCATGGTAGTGGTCTGCACCACTTATTTGCTGACGGTGCTGGTCGACGATGTGTGCATGTTGCTGGCCTCGACGCCGCCACCGCCCGATTCAAGCAACCCGGTGCTGGCCACGCCCAAGGCGCGCGACCAGGCGGCCGTGCTGCTGTCCGGCCTGGGCCGCGCTTTGATCGTGCTGCTGATGCTGATGCTGCTGCTGGCGCCCTTTGGCGAAGGACCGGCCGAACTGTTCCAGCGCCTGGGCAAGCTGCAGGACGGCCTGGCCATCGGCGAAGTGGCGATACGCCCCGGTTCCGTGATCCAGGCGCTGCTGGTGCTGCTGGTGGGCTATATCGGCGTGGGCTTTTTCAAGCGCTGGCTGCAAAACAGCTACCTGCCAACCACCAATCTCGATTCGGGCATGCAGACCTCGTTCCTGACCCTGTTTGGCTATATCGGCGGCATCACCGCCGTGGCGCTGGCGCTGTCGTCGGCCGGCATTGGCCTGGAACGCATCGCATGGGTGGCCTCGGCGCTGTCGGTCGGTATCGGTTTTGGCTTGCAGGCGGTGGTGCAGAATTTTGTATCCGGTTTGATTCTGCTGGCCGAACGGCCCGTGAAAGTGGGTGACTGGGTCTCGCTGGGCGGCGTGGAAGGCGATATTCGCCGCATCAATGTGCGCGCCACGGAAATCCAGATGGGCGACCGTTCCACAGTGATCGTGCCGAATTCGGAATTCATTACCAAGACGGTGCGCAACGTGACCCACGCCAGCCCGCTGGGCCTGGTGCAGATCAAGCTGCCGCTGCCGCTGGGCACGAATGCCGAGGAAGCGCGCGCGTTGATCCTGGGCGCGTTTGTCGACAATCATGACGTGCTCGACACGCCGGCGCCCAGCGTGCAGCTCGATGGCATCGACAATGGCTACCTGATGTTCAACGCCACCGGTTTTGCTTCGTCGCCGCGCCTGACCTACGGCATCCGCAGCGCGCTGCTGTTCGAACTGCTGAAACGCCTGGGCGACGCGCATATCGCCATTTCCAAGCCCAGCACCATGGTCTTGAGCACGCTGCCGGCGCAGCCCGAGGCGCCGGCGATTTCAGCTGCCGTGCCAGGCGCCACGGCAGCGCCGCCACCACCGTCGACGCCACCGCTCGGTAGCTGATTTGCCCGCCGCTCCCGAACGGTTTCACGTGAAACATTTTCGGGAGCGGTATTGCCTTGCACGATTGCATCCGTACCGTTTGTCGATTTTCAGGCAGGATAGCAATTTACGCGCTCCCGACTGAAGGAAAACACCATGCTCTCGATTGCCATCGCCCAGCTCAACCTGACCATCGGCGACTTCGACGCCAATACCGCCGCCGTGCTGGACCATATGGCGCGCGCCAGCGGCCAGGGCGCGCAGATGGTGGTGTTTTCCGAGCTGACCCTGAGCGCCTATTACCCGGCCGATCTGTTGGAGGACGCGGCCTTCCTGCGCCCGATGGACGCGGCGCTGCAAACGGTGCTGCAGGCCTCCACGCGCTGGCCGGCGCTGGTCACGGTGCTTGGCACGGCGCGCCCCAATCCTGGACCTGGCAAGCCGCTGCACAATGCGCTGCTGGCGATCCGCAACGGCCAGATCGTCGCCGAATACTACAAGCAACTGCTGCCCACCTACGGCATCTTTGACGAAGGCCGCCATTTCGAGGCGGGGCCACCGGTGGCTTGCACCCTGGACGTGGCCGGCCACAAGGTCGGCTTCATGATCTGCGAAGACGGCTGGAACGACGAAGGCCGCGCCTACGCCATCAACCCGTTTGCCTCCTTGCAGGCGGCGCGCCCCGACCTGGTGGTCAGCATCAACGCCAGCCCGTCCGATATCGGCAAGCGCGCGCTGCGCCACGCCGTATTCGGCGCCGCCTGCCGCCGCCTGGAGCTGCCGCTGCTGTTTGTCAACCAGGTCGGTGGCCACGACCAGCTGGTATTCGACGGCGCCTCGTTCGCCATCTCGCCGCAGGGCGCGGTACAGTTCGAGGCGGCCCGCTTCGTGGAAGATTTTCAGTTGCTGCGTTTTGACAACGGCCAGTTCAGCCAGCCCGGTGGCCAGCCGTTTCCCGCGCCCTCTCCGGAAGGCATCCCGGCGGTGGAATTTGCGCGCCGCCAGATCGTGCTGGGCCTCTCCGACTACGCGCGTCGCTGCAAATTTACCAAAGTCGTGGTCGGCTGCTCGGGCGGCATCGATTCGGCGCTGACCCTGGCGCTGGCGGTCGAAGCGCTGGGCGCCGATAACGTCATCGGCATTACCATGCCGTCGGTGTTTTCCAGCGCCGGCTCGGTCACCGATTCAGTGGCCCTGTGCGACAACCTCGGCATCACCTTGCTGACGCATCCGATCCGCGACATCGTGGCGCAGTATGAAAGCGGCTATGCCGCCGCGTTCGACGGCAAGCTGGCCGGCCTGCCGCTGGAAAACCTGCAGGCGCGCGTGCGCGGCACGATATTGATGGAATACTCGAATGCGTTTGGCGCGCTGTTGCTCACCACCGGCAACAAGAGCGAAATCTCGGTTGGCTACTGCACCCTGTATGGCGACACCAATGGCGGCCTGGGCCTGATTGGCGACCTGTACAAGACGGAAGTGTTTGCCCTGTCGCGCCACGTGAACGCCAGTGCGGGGCGCGAGCTGATCCCGCTCGCCGTGCTCGACAAGCCGCCGTCGGCCGAACTGGCGCCGGGCCAGCGCGACACCGACAGCCTGCCGCCCTACCCCGTGCTCGATGAAATCCTGAAGTGGCATATCGAGGGCAACCATTTGCCGGCGCCGGAAAGCGCGCAGGCGCTGGCGTTTGTCAGCCAGCTGCGCCAGAGCGAGGAAGGGCGCCGCCTGGTCACGCGCATCCTCGGCATGGTGGCGCGCAATGAATACAAGCGGCGCCAGGCGGCGCCCATCATCCGCGTGCGATCGCGCGCCTTTGGCAGCGGCCGCCAGTTGCCGATCGCCGCCCACTACCCCACCGGAGACGCCGCATGAGCGCAGCACATTCCAGCCTTGCCTTCGACTGCGCGGTACTGATCGGCCGCTTCCAGCCGTTCCACAGCGGCCATGCCGGCCTGCTGCAGGCGGCGCTGGCCAGCGCCGCGCAGGTAGTGGTGGTGCTTGGTTCGGCCTTCCATGCACGCAGCCCGAAGAACCCGTTTACGTGGCAGGAACGCGCCGCCATGATTGGCGCCAGCCTGCCCGAAGCGCAGCGCGCGCGCGTACACTACGTGGCCGTGCGCGATTATTACGACGATGGCCTGTGGGCCGACAGCGTGCGCCGCGCCGTCGCCAACGCCGTGCCGCATGCGTCACGCGTGGCGCTGGTGGCCTGCTTCAAGGACGCCACCAGCTACTATCTGCATCATTTCCCGCAGTGGCAGATGCTGAACCAGGAAATCGACGCCGGCGCCCCGATCGGCGCCACGGCGATCCGCAAGGTGCTGTTCGAAGCGGAAGACGTCGATGTATCGCTGGGCGCGCTGGCGCAACTGCTGCCCAGGGCGATTGCCCAGTACCTGAAAGCCTGGACCATGCTGCCGTGGTATGCGCCGCTGGTGCAGGAACACCGCGCCATCGAAGCGTATAAAACCCGCTGGCGCACGGCGCCGTATGCACCGATTTTCAGCACCGTCGATGCGCTGGTGCAGACCGGCGGCCATGTGCTGCTGGTCAAACGCGGCGGCTATCCGGGCAAGGACTTGTGGGCGCTGCCGGGCGGTTTCCTGGAGCCGCGCGAACGCCTGCTGCAAGGAGCGATACGGGAACTGGCGGAAGAAACACAATTGGGCGTGCTGGCGCCAACCCTGGAAGAAGCGCTGGTCGGCGTGGCCGTGTTCGACCACCCGGACCGCAGCCAGCGCGGGCGCACCATCACGCACGCCCATCATTTCAATCTGCAGACCAGCCAGTTGCCGGAAGTGTCGGCAGCCGACGACGCGGCGCTGGCCCAGTGGCTGCCGCTGGCCTCGCTGCCGGCGATGGAGGAACAGTTTTTCGAGGATCATTTTCATATCCTCAATCACTTCCTGAAGCTGACGAAAGAAGAGCGCTGATGAAAAACAGCGCTGACGCAGCCGTCAGCGCTGTTCAAGGCAGTCGCCTTACGACGTCAAACGATTCCAGCCATGGCGCACCGCATCCTTGAAGTTTTCCCAGGCCGACTGCGGATAGGTGTGCTCCCAGTTGCTGCGCAGGTCGGGTTCCACTTCATCCCACGGACGGCCGCGATAGGTGTCGCTGCCGGCCATCGAGCGGCCATAGCGGTAGGCCGGGTCGTAGTCCTCGAAACGCCCGCCGGTCGACAGATAGGTCGAATCCCAGTGGCTGCGATAGTACTGCTCGTCGTCGACGATATCGTTCGACAGCGTGTCGGCGCGCGGGTAGGTACGCACATTGCGCGTGCCACCCAGGCTGGTTGCGCCGCCCGGCTGGATGAAGTCGGGGGTGTCATCGCGGGCGAACTGCTGCGAGGCCGTCGACGACTGGCTGAGGTTACCCACAGGCACGGCTGGATTGATGCCCAGTTCGGCGCCAGCGCCCAGCGGCGTGGCCTGCTGCGACAGGCTGCCTGCCTGCGACTGCGATTGCAGGTTGGCACCAGCGCTGCCACTGAGGTTACCCGTGGCGGCGGTATTGCCGGCATAGCCTGCACCGGTGGTGCTGTCGTCGCGGCTCCAGCCGCCGGCGCGCCATTGTTCGCTGTGTTCTTCGATATTGAGCGGGCCGAAGTCTTCCACGATATCGCTGGCACGGTCGATCTCGGCGTCGCTGGCGCTTTCCAGGGTCAGCACCACGTGGCCGCGCGAGACAGCTTCTGCGTACACATAGCGGTCTTCATGGCTGCCGAACAGGTCGGCAAAAAAATGCTTGATGCTGGCCACGAAGCCATCATCGTCGCGCCCGGTGGTATTGGCCACGGTGGACGTCGCGGAAGGCGCGCCGCTGTAGTCGCTGGCGGAGTCATTGAGACGGATGCGCTCGCTGCCAAAGCCCGAGGCGATCAGTTTTTGCCGTGCGCTTTCGGCCGATGCGCGGTTGTCGAATACTGCTGCCAAAGTTTGTGCCATGATGGTCTCCGATCGGTAAGGGATTGAGGTAAGTGCATCATTCGCTTAGCCGCAGCCTGCCTTGTTGCAAAAAGCAGAGTCTGCAGCCATGGCACTAGTCTAGGACGAAAAACGGCAGCGCGTCTTTCCTTTTCCGTGCGGGAATTGTTTCACGTGGACACTATCGGCGCGCCCACGAAGTCGCGCAGGAAGTCGATAAACGTGCGCACTTTTTCCGCGATATGCCGGGTATCGGGATACACCGCGTACACGCCTTGCGGCGGAAACAGCACCTCGGGCAGCAGATGGCGCAGGCGCCCGGCTCGCACTTCCGCCTCCACCTGCCATTGCGGCAGCAGGGCCACGCCGCAGCCGCCCAGCGCAAAGCCGAGCAGGGCCGAAGCGGAGTCCGACGTCATCAGCGCCTCGTCGCGCGTGGCAAACGCCAGCGGGCCCTCGGGGGTGATCACGTCCCAGCGCAAGGGCGTGGCCAGGCGGCTGTGCGCCAGCCAGCGCGCGTTGCGCAAATCGTCCACGGTGGCGATACCCTTGCCGGGCAGGCTGGCCAGGTAGGCGGGCGAGGCGACGGGCCAGATCGCATAGTGTTCCACCAGCGCGGCGCGGTAGCTCGAATCGTTCAACTGGCCCAGGCGGATGGCCAGGTCGATGCGGCCCGAAATCAGGTCTTCATGCGAGGATGACGAGGAATGCTGGATCTGCAGTTGCGGATGCAGGCGGGCAAACGCGATCAAGGCGGGCACCACGGTGCGCTGGCCGTATTCGGCGGTGGTGGTCAGGCGCAAGGTACCGCGCAAGCCCTGGTGGCCCTGGCGCGCCGTTTCGATCGCGCCATGCGCCTCGCCCAGCACGCGCTGGCAGTCTTCGTAAAAACGCCGGCCCACGTCGGTCAGCGCCAGGCTGCGGGTGCTGCGCGTGAGCAGCGACACGCCCAGTTCCGCCTCCAGCTGCTTGAGGTTGAAACTGACTACCGCCTTGCTTTGCCCCAGCACGACGGCGGCCGCCGTCAGCGAGCCGGCATCGACGATGGCAATAAAAATCCCCAGGCGGTCAAGACTGATCATCGATAAAAGTGTGGATACATGCGGGTTTCAAGGAATGTCAAAATATTTTTGACAGTGTAATCGAGGCCGGGATCTTATGCAATTGACGCCTGGCGCCCAAGATGGCGCTTTGCCATCCGGAAGCACCATGGACTATCGCCAAAAAGTCGCAGCCCTGTATCTGCTGGGTTTTTTCATCGACCTGATCAACATGTTCATCACCAGCGCGGCCTATCCCGGCATCGGCCGCGCGCTGGGCGCGTCCGTGTCGCAGCTGGGCTGGATCAGCACCGCGTATATCATCGGCCTGACCATCGTCATTCCCGCCAGCGCCCCGCTTGCTGCTTATTATGGCAGCAAAAGGGTCTTCATTGCCTCTTTGCTGATGTTTTTATTGGCAAGCATGGCGGCTGGTCAGGCCGGCTCCATCGACGCCCTGATCGCCTGGCGCGCCCTGCAAGGCCTGGGCGGCGGCCTGTTGATCCCGCTGGGCCAGAGCATGGCCTACCGGTTGTACCGCCCGGCCGAGCGGCCTGGCCTGTCGTCCGTGATCATGCTGGTGGGGCTGTTGGCGCCCGCGCTGTCGCCGGCCCTGGGCGGCCTGATCGTCGACCAATTGTCGTGGCGGGCGATTTTTTACCTGAATCTGCCGCTGGCCGCGCTGGCGCTGCTGCTGGCCGTCTGCTGGCTGCAGGCCGACCCGCCGCGCAGCGCGCCAAGCAAGGCCACGCCGCTGCTCAACCTGCGGCTGGTGGCCGAACCGCTGCTGTGCACCTCGATGCTGGTGTACCTGTTGGTGCCGGGCGTGTTCATGGGCGTGAGCCTGCTGGCGACCTTGTATTTGCAGGGGCTGCTCGGCATGACGGCCTCGACCGCCGGTGGCCTGATGCTGCCGTGGGCAATCGCCTCGTTTGGGGCGATTGCGCTGACCGGCAAAAGCTATCGCCGCGTGGGGCCGAAACCGTTGTGGATCGCCGGCGCGCTGCTGCAGGCTGCGGGCGTGCTGATGCTCATTTGGGTGACCAGCGAAGGGCAGTTGCTGCGGCTGGCGCTGGCTTACGCACTGATGGGTTTTGGTGGCGGTTTGTGCAGCAGCACCGCGCAATCGACGGCCTTTTTGCGCACGCCGGACGCGCAATTGAGCCAGGCCAGCGCCGTGTGGAATATCAACCGCCAGCTGGGCTTTTGCCTCGGCGTCGCGCTGGCCAGCGCGCTGCTCGAGCTGCTGCTGGCGGCGCACCATGTCACTGCCACGGAGCGCGCTGCGATGCCGGTGTTTCAGCTGTGTTTTGCCCTGGCCGCCGCCTTGGTGGTGCTGCCGGTGGCCCTGTGTTTGCGCATCGATAACCGCGCTGTTTTACACCATCTGGAGACTACGAAATGAGCGACATGCATCCCTTTTTTGACGACGTTGTATCGACCCATGAACTGATTTGCGACTGGCTGGCCGGCGTCAGCACCGACGCGGCGGCGTGCAGCGCGCTGCTGGCGCGTTTTGCGCCTGGTTTTTCCATGATTTCTCCCGCCGGCAAGGTACTCGACAAGGCCGGTCTGGCGGCGTTTTTCAGCGCCGCGTCGGGTAGCCGGCCGGGCCTGCACATGCGGATTGCCGACCTGGTCCTGCTGCAGGAAAGCGAGCAGGGCGCCACCGTCTCGTACCGCGAACGGCAGACGCAAACTGGTGCGCAGCCGACCGAGCGCTGGTCGACCGTGGTGTATGAAAAAACGCCGGATGGCCGCCTGCTGTGGCGCCATCTGCACGAGACCTGGGCCGCGCCGCAAGCGTGATTCCTACAGGGCGCGGAGCACTGCGCCGATAGCCATTGCAGGGACCCGCGCTAGGCTGATGAAGACGGCAGCAACCAGGAGGAGATCGCCATGGGCAAGTCATCATCGCAGGCCGGCCAGAACCGGCAATCGGCCACGCCGGCGCCGGACGCGCCGGAGCAGGACAGCAGCAGCAAGGTCGAGCGCAACAAGCGCGGCAAGGACGCCGCCAGCCATGTCAAGGCCGGCAGCGACAAGGGCGCCGGCGGCGGCAAGAAACAGGGCCGCAAGCACTAGTTTGCGGTAGCTACATGGGCTTGGCCGTCATCAGGTAAAACACGATGATCAGCGCGAAAAAGGCGGGTACGCCCAGCGCTGTCCAGATGCGCAGGTAGCGCCAGTACAGCGCGGGCAGCGCCAGGTTGTCGCGCGCGCTGGCCTGCGCCATGTCGCGCATGCGCATCTGCAGCCACACCACCGGCAGCCAGCAGGCGCCTGCCACCAGGTACAGTGCGATGGACCAGACGATCCACGTGCTGGTGAGTGGATAGCCGGCCAGGTGGATCATGTAAAAGCCGCTCAAGGGCTGGAACACCACGGTGGTGGCGGTAAACAGCCAGTCGGCCCGCACCACGTGCCGGCTGACGACGGCGATTGCGCGCACATCGCGGCTCAGGCTGGTAAACAGCATGTAGAAGGCCGAGCCGATGCCGGTGCCGAACAGCAGGGTCGACGAAACGATATGCAGCCATTTGACGATCAGGTATTCCATCTTATTCCTCCTCGAGTTCATGCAGCAGCCACAGGGCGGCCAGCATCGGCAGGTTTTTGGTCAGCGGGCCGTATGGATGCCATAGAAATTCCGGCATGCGCAGCGCGATCAGTACCGTATAAAAACCGATCAGCACGGCTTGCGCCGGCCACAACCAGCGCCGCCACGGCGGGCGCAGCGCCAGCGTTGCCACGCCAAACAGCAGATCGAGCAGGCAGGCGCCGGCCAGCAGCAGCGGCGCCAGGCTGGCCGGCATGCCGCTGCGTTCGAGCAGGCGGTAGCTCGCTTCGACCGGATACACGCCGGCCGAAACCACCGCCGTGGCAATCCACACGAGGGCGATCGACAGGCGCAGCATCGGCAGCAGCCAGTCGAGCCTGGCTTGCAGTGCGGCGCCACGCGGGTTGGCGACAAAGCGCGAGACGGGCCGCAAGTCGCGCCCCAGCAGGCGCTGCGCGGGCGCGGCGTCGGCCACGTTGCCGCGTTCGAGCATGCGCAGGGTATCGCGGTCGGGCATGGCGAAACCAAGCACCCTGGCTGCCAGCAGCGCGGCCGGCATCAGCGGGCGCGGCAGCGTCAGTACCGGCAGCGCGCCCAGTCCCATGGCAGCGCGCAGGGCCGCCAGATAGCCGGCAAACGGCAGCGCTTGCGGCCCGGTAACGGCGATGCGGCGCGCGGCCTGGCCGTCTGCTTCGCCAGCTTTGCCGGCCTGGCCAGCGCCGCGCACCAGCGCGACGATAATGCCGGCCAGGTCATCCACATGCACCGGCTGCACCGCCTGCGGCGACGTGCCGAAGCGCGGATACACGGGCAGGCTGGCCAGCATGCGGAACAGCCGCGCGCTGGCGCCGTCGTCGCCATACACCAGCGAGGGCTGGACGATGACCGAAGGCAGCGGCAGGCTGGCCAGGAAATCGTCGGCTGTTTTCTTGCTGAGGTGATAGGGCGAGACGGCGCCGGCATCGGCGCCCAGCGCCGACAGCTGGATCACCAGGCGCACGCGGCGCTGGGCGCAGGCGGCAAACAGCGCGCAAGGCGCTTGCGCGTGCAGCGCGGAAAAAGTTTGCGTGCCCTGTTCGGCGATGATGCCCACGCAGTTGATGACGACATCGATGCCATCGAGGCGTGGCAGCCACGCGGCCGCGTTCGTGTCGCGCGCAAAATCGGCTTCGAGCAGCAGCAGGCGCGGGTCGGCCTGCACAGGTGCGCGGCGCACCGTGCAGACGAGCTGGAAACCTTCGGCCAGCAGCGCGGTCGAAACATGGGTACCAATAAAACCCGTCATGCCCGTCAACAATATACGCATCCACTGCCCTCCTGCAGACAGTTTGATCTGTGGCGGGCGGCTCCGTTCACGCGGTCTATTGTGCGGCATCAAACTTTGGAGAAAAACATGAAAAACTTTCGTCTTGCCCTGCGTCATGGCGCCCTGTCCGGCAGCATCGCGTCGCTGCTTTCCGCCACCGCGCTGGCGCTGTGCGCGCGGCGCGAAACAGGCAGCATGTTTGCCGCCGTCAATGCCGTCAGCCACTGGATATGGGGCGAGCGCGCGGCATTGCACAACGCGCCTTCGCTCAAGCACACGGCGGTTGGCTATGCGATCCACCATGGCAGCGCGGTTTTCTGGGGCGTGCTGTTCGAACGCTACGCCAGCCGTCTGCTCGACCGCCGCGAGCTGGGCACCACGGTGGCGGCGGCGGCCGGCGCCACGGCCCTGGCCTGTTTTGTCGATTACCAGCTGACGCCGCCGCGCTTGCAGCCCGGCTATGAAAAGCGCCTGTCACATGGTTCGCTGCTGCTGGTGTACGGCGCCTTCGGTATCGGCCTGGCCGCCGGCGCGGTGCTGCTGCGCCGCCGCTGACGCGGCAAGCATGCGCGATGGTTTCCTACAAGTGCGTACGCTGCGCGCCTATCTTGCTGGCGTGCCGGCGCCGTTAGCATGAGGTCACATCATCGTATCCATCAAGGAGGCATCATGCAGGAAAAACACGGCAATACCCCGCAGCACCCGACCGACCAGGGCCGCAACACGCGGATCGACAAGACCGATGCCGACAAGGCGGCGGGCGATCCGTATGCCAACCAGGGCGGCGGCAAGATCGCCAGCGGCACGGCCAACAGCGGCCACTGGGCCAACGACGTGATCACGCCGCAAGGCCCGCCCGATGCGGTCGAGCAGGAAAACATGCACAACCTTGGCAAGCCGGACAGCCATGCCGACGTCAAGGGTTCGGGCCAGCAGCCGCAAAGCGAAGCGGGCAAGCTGGCCGATGACCGGCCCGGCCGCGACGAGCCGAAGAATATCCACACATCACTGAATCAGCACGAGTAGGTACGCGTGCTGTAAACAAGGACGAGGAGAACACCATGTTTGCACACAACAAGCGACTGCAATACACGGTCAGGGTGGACCAGCCCAATCCCGGGCTGGCCAACCTGATGCTGGAACAATTCGGCGGCCCGCAAGGCGAGCTGGCCGCCGCCTGCCGCTATTTCACGCAGGCCCTGGCCGAAGATGATCCTGGCCGCAAGGATATGCTGTTCGATATCGCCACCGAAGAGCTGAGCCACCTGGAAGTGATCGGCAATATCGTCGTCATGCTCAACAAGGGCGCCAAGGGCCGCCTGGCCGAGGGCATTGACCAGGCCGGCGAGCTGTACCGCAACATCACGGGCGCCGGCAACGACAGCCACGTGACCCAGGTACTGTATGGCGGCGGTGCACCGCTCGTCAATTCGGCCGGCGTGCCATGGACAGCTGCATATATCGACACCATCGGCGAGCCTACCGCCGACCTGCGCTCGAACATTGCCGCCGAGGCGCGCGCCAAGATCGTCTACGAGCGCCTGATCAACCTGACCACCGATCCGGGTGTGAAGGAAGCACTGGGTTTCCTGATGACGCGTGAAGTGGCGCACCAGAAGTCGTTTGAAAAAGCCCTGTATTCGATCGAGCCCAATTTTCCTCCAGGAAAATTGCCTGGCGACCCGCAATATGCGGACGTGTATTTCAATATGTCGCAGGGGCCCGGCGAAGAGCGTGGCCCGTGGAACCAGGGCGGCAAGTGGCAATATATTTCCGATCCGCTGCAGCAGATGGCGGTCGATGGCGGCACCGGCGAGGCAGCCGTGCGCATGCACAGCGACGACCTGGCGGTGGTGCAGCAAATGGCTGCGCGCACGGCGTCCAACCCGGCCGCCGATCCCCTCACGGGTGCCGAACTGGGCATGCGCGCCAATGGCAGCAGTGGCGGCGACGGCGTGGCACCGCCGGCGATGCCACTGTAGGCGCAGCCAGGTCGCGTGCGCCAGTGAACAGGCAGCGCGCCCTGGGCGCTTTTGCCAGGCACCTGACTTGGGGCCACCTGCTGGGCTTTGCCGTATGCAGCGGCGGCGCCCTGTTGTTGCTGCTGGCCGTGATCGAACAGCTGGCGCTGCGCCAGGACGGGCTGCTGCCGCCGGTACTGGCCGGCGGCGCCAGCGCGGCGGCGGCCACCGCGCTCGGTACCTTGCCGGTGCTGCTGTCGCAAAAATTGTCGCAGCGCCGCTATGACTGCTTCCTGGGCTTTGGCGCCGGCGTCATGCTGGCGGCCACGGCGTTCTCGCTGATCCTGCCGGCGCTGGCCGCTGCACGCGTGCACGCCACGCCGATGGCGGCCAGCTTCCTGATCGCGCTGGCGATGGGCGCTGGCGTGCTGTTGATCATCGGGCTCAATATCGTCGTGCGCGAGCGCACGCAAGTGGACGCGCTTGACGCCGGCGTGTCGGGCAGCGTCAAGCGTGCATGGGTGTTTGTCTTTGCCGTCAGCCTGCACAACCTGCCCGAAGGGCTGGCGATCGGCGTCGGCTATGCCGGCATCGATCTCGACAAGGCCAATGCGCTGGCGGCCGGCATCGCGATCCAGGATATACCGGAAGGACTGGTGGTGGCGCTGGCGCTGCGCGCCGTCGGCTATGGCCGCCTGCCATCGGTGGCGGCAGGGGTGGCTTCAGGCCTGATCGAGCCGGTGGCCGCGGTGGCTGGTCTGGCGCTGATCGGCATCTCGTCGGCCCTGCTGCCCTGGGGGCTGGGCGCAGCCGCTGGCGCCATGCTGTTCGTCGTTGTGCATGACGCCATTCCCGAGGCGCACCGCAGTGGCAACGGCGGCTTTGCCAGCGCCGCGCTGGTGTTCGGCTTTCTGCTGATGATGGTGCTCGACACGGCCTTAAGTTAGGTCGTGCAGGTCCTTGCGCAGCGCCGGGCCGACGGCAAACTGTGAAAATTCCACCTCCAGCCCACCGCGTTCCGGCGTGCAGCACATCGGCCCTACCAGGTAGCGCGCTGCCACGGGAAACGGCGCCAGTCGCAGCAACGGCCACAGCTTGCCATCGACCGAATACTGCACCCGGATCACGCCCTCGCTGACGGTCACGCGCAGCCAGAATCCATCCGGCATCAGCGGTGCGGCACTCACCGCCCAGTCGGATTTGTCTACCGTCAGCACGCTGCTCAGCCACAGCAGATCGTCGGAAAACTCGACGCCGCATTTGATCCAGTTTTCTGCATCAATGCGCACCATCAGCCCGGCCTGGTCATACAGCCTTGCATAGTGGCCTGCCACATGCAGCTGGGCCGTGAAATCGCCATCGGCAGGTGCGCCGAAAAAGTGGCCGCTGTCGCGGATGAAACCGTAGCTGGTCTTGCGCCAGAAGTCGGTCTTGTCGTCGCTGGTGACGTGAAGTTTGCCATCGTCGAGCGACCACTTTTCCGGCTGGTTCAACCAGCTCGCGTGTTCGAACATTGTGTCTCCTCCTGGTTCATGCATCATTGGACAAGCCCCATCCCAGCGCCTTGTACAGCGCAATTGCACTGGTGTAGGACGCCGTTTCCGACTGCAGCGCCTCGCGCCGAATGTCATACACGGCGCGCTGGTTTTCCAGCACCGCCTGGTAGCTGCCGGCGCCGGCCCGCAAGCGCGTATTGGCGATCGCCAGGGCAGCGCCGGCGTGGCGTGCCGATTGTAGCAAGGACGCCAGCCGCGACTGGTTTTGCGCCAGTTGCGTGACGGCGTTTTCCACCTCTTCCTGCGCCAGCAGCAGCGATTGTTCATAGCCGGCCAGTGCGCCTTGCGCCAGCGCCTGCGTGCCACGCACGCGCGCCCTGGCGCTGCCCAGCTGGAACGCCGGGTGGCTGATGCCGGGCGCGAGCTCGAAGGCGCGTGCGCCGCCGTCAAGCACGCTGCTGCCGCGCAGCGCGAAAAAGCCGATAAAGCCGCCCAGGCTGAGCCTTGGATACAGCTCGGCCCTGGCCGCGCCCACGTCTTCGCTGGAAGCGGCCAGCAGGCGTTCGGCGCGCACCACGTCGGGCCGCTGCCTGATCAGCAGATTGACGTCGCCGAGCGGCAGCTGGCCGGCCAGCGGCGCCGCCGCAGATGCATTCGGCAGCAGTGCCGTCGCTGCCGGCGCCTGGCCGCCAAGTACATCTAGCCGGTACTGCGCCTGGCGCAAACTGGCCTGCAATGGCGCCAGTGCCGCCTCGCTGCGCACCAGGTTGGCCAGCGCGTTTTGCCGCTCTTCCGGCAGGCCGCTGCCGGCTGCCAGGCGCGCCTCAAGCAATGCCACGGTTTCGCGCCAGCTTTGCACCTGTGACTGCGCCAGCGCCAGGCCTTGCTGGTCGCCCAGAGCCTGGTAGTAATTGCGCGCCACCTCGGCCGCGATCACCAGCTGCGCCTGGCGCAGATCGGCTTGCGCGGCCTCGGCGCGGGCCTGCGCCGAACGGCTGATATGGCCCAGTCTTCCGAACAGGTCCAGCTCCCATTGCATATCGAAACCGAGGCGCGTGCTGCTGGCCGCGGTACGTGTATCGGGCGTGGTTTGCTGCCGGTTGCGCTGCCATCCGGCCTGGCCGGTGACGGCGGGCAGCCGGTCCAGCTGGCGCTCGTCGAATACGGCGCGCGCAGCCAGCAGAGCCGCTTGCGCCTGCGCGATATCGCGGTTGTGCGCGAGCGCACCGTTGATCAGTTGCGTGAGAAGCGCGTCGTTGAAAAATGTCCACCATGGCGCGGGCCTGGCGGTGTTGTCGGCGGCCATGAATTGCGCTTGCTGCGGGCTGGCAAGCGTGATGTTTGGTGTGCCCGGCGTGACGTAGGCGGGGCTGATGGCGCAGCCGGCCAGCAGCAATGACAAAGCGGAAAAAACGTAGCGCGATGGTCTCATGATTGTCCTTGTGCGGTAGTTGCCAGCGCCAGCGCGCGGGCGCGTTCGCTGGCATCGCCTGCAGCGTGATTGCGGGCCAAAAAGGTGTACATCGTCGGCAGCACGAACAGCGTAAACAGCGTGCCGACCAGCATGCCCGAGACGATCACCACGCCCAGGCCAAAGCGGCTGTTGGCACCCGCGCCGGAAGCGAACAGCAGCGGCACCAGCCCCACTACCATGGCGGCCGTCGTCATCAGGATCGGGCGCAGGCGGATCTGCGCCGCGCGGGCAATCGCGCTGGCGCGATCAAACCGCTCGCGTACCTGTAATTCATTGGCAAACTCCACCATCAGAATGCCGTGCTTGCTGATCAGCCCAATCAGAGTCACCAGGCCGATCTGCGTGTAGATATTGATGGTGGCCCAGCCCAGCGCCAGCGGAATCAGGGCGCCGCAGATCGACAGCGGCACCGTGATCAGGATGATCAACGGGTCCATCAGGCTTTCATATTGCGCCGCCAGCACCAGGTAGATCACGATCACGGCGGCCAGAAACGCCAGTAGCAGCGCATTGCCTTCGTTGGCGAACTGGCGCGCGTCCGACTGCCAGTCGTAGCTGAAGCCGGGTGGCAGCGTTTTCGCCACGCCATCGAGGAAAGCCACCGCGTCGCCCAGGGTGACGCCGGGCGCCGGCACGCCCTGGAAGGTGGCGGCATTTTGCTGGTTGAACTGGGTCAGCTGGTTCGGCTCGACCTCCTGCGTCAAGGTCACCAGGCCGGACAAGGGCACCAGGCTGGCGTCGTCGGCGCGCACGTATTGCTGCGTCAGCGCCTGCGCCGTCAAACGCCGGGCGCGCGGGCTTTGTGCGATCACGTCATAGGCGCGGCCATCGAGGCCAAAGCGGTTCAGGTAGTTCTCGCCCACCAGCACCGCCAGCGACTCGCCGATATCCTGCATCTGCACGCCCAGGCTATTGGCTTTTGAACGGTCGACGCGCACTTTGACCACCGGATTGTTGTAATCGAGGTCGCTGTCGACCACCGCGAACAGGCCGCTGGCGCGGGCGCGCTGCTTGATCTCTTCCATGGTGCGGTACAGGGTGGCGTAATCCTGCGCGCTGCGCAGCACCAGTTGCACCGGCAAGCCACCGCTGGAGCCTGGCAAGGGCGCCATCTGGAACGCAAAAATGCTGGTGCCTTCAATGTCGCCCACCGCCTGCTGCAGCTCGGCCTGGATCACGGCCGCATTGCGCGCGCGCTCGCCCCAGGGCGTCAGGTTGATGCCGCCGATGCTCGATGCCGGGCCGTTGCTGCCGTTGATGATCCAGGTCGACGCCGTCTCCGGCGTGCGCCGGTAGATATCTTCGAGCTTGGTTGAAAAGCGCTCGACGTAATCGAGGCTGGCATGCTGCGGCGCCTTGATGGCTGTCAGCACGCTGGCCTGGTCTTCCGACGGCGCCAGTTCGCGCTGCGGCAGCAGGTACAAAACCGGCAGGCTGGCCATCACCAGCAGCGCAAAGCCGCCACTGAGCCAGCGGCGCCCCAGCGACCAGGCCAGCAGCCGCGCATAGCGGCTGGTCAAGCCACCAAAAAAATGTTCGGCGGCGCGCGCCATGCGCCCTTCCGACTGTTTGGCCTGCAGCAGGAAGGAGCTCATCACCGGCGACAGTGTCAATGCCACCACGCCCGACACCACCACGGCGCCGGCCAGGGTCAGCGCGAATTCCTTGAACAGCGCACCGGTCAGGCCACCCATCATGCCGATCGGCGCATACACGGCCGCCAGCGTGATCGTCATGGCGATCACGGGGCCGGCCACTTCGCGCGCGCCGGCCAGCGCCGCCGCTACCGGCGTCTTGCCTTCCTCGATATGACGGTGCACGTTTTCCACCACCACGATGGCGTCGTCGACTACCAGGCCCACCGCCAGTACCATCGCCAGCAAGGTCAGCAAGTTGATGCTGAAGCCGAAGGCCAGCATCAAGGCGGCGGCGCCCAGCATCGACAGCGGAATGGTGACTACCGGGATCAGCACCGAGCGCAGGGAACCCATGCACAACCAGATCACCAGCACCACGATCGCCAGGGCTTCGAGCAGGGTGTGCGCCACTTCGTCGATCGAGGCCTGGATAAAGCGCGCCGTCTCGAACGCCAGCTCCACCTTGACGCCCGGCGGCAGGGTTTTCTGTATCTCGGGCAGCAGCTTCCTGATGCCCTCGACGATCACCAAAGGGTTGCCGCCCGGCGTGGGAAACAGCCCCAGGTGCACGGCCGGCACGCCATCCATGCTGGCGCTGGTCTCGCTGGCCGCCGCACCCAGTTCCACCGTGCCGATATCTTTCAGCCGTATCAGCGTGCCGCCCTCGTCCTTGCTATTGGCAATCACCATCTCGCGAAACTGCGCCACGCTGGTGAGATCGGTATTGACGCTGATATTGGAGACGACAAATTGCCCCTTTACCTTGCCGGGCGCGGCCTGGTAGTTATTGCGCCGCACGGCGTTCGCCACGTCCGACGCCGTCAGGCCCCGCGCTGCCAGTCTGGCGGGATCGATCCACAGGCGCATCGCCAGCTGCTGGCCGCCGAAGGTCTCGACTTTTGCCACGCCGGCGATGGTGGAGAACATCGGCTGCACCACGCGCGCCAGATAGTCGGTCAGGGCCGCAGCCGATACCGTATCGCTGGCAAAGCCGACATACGCCACGGCGGTGGAGTCGCCGGCCGAGCGTTCGATCACCGGGTCGAACGCGGCTTCGGGCAGCTTGTAGCGCACCTGGTTGACCTTCGCCATGACTTCGGTCAGCGCCTGAGTCGAATCGCGGTTCAGTTCCATGCGTATGGTGACCAGGCTGCTGCCCTGCACCGACGACGAGGTCAGGTAGTCGATGCCTTCCACCGACGACACGGCTTGCGCAATCGGCTGCGTGACAAAACCCTGCATCAGGTCGGCCGGCGCACCGGGATAGGTGGTGGCGATGGTGATGGTCGATGTTTCAAGCATCGGATACTGGCGCACCGGCAACTGCTTGATGGCGAGCACGCCGAGCATCACGATCAGGCTGCTGATCACCAGCGCCAGCACGGGGCGGCGCACGAACAGGTCGGTAAAGTTCATCGCACATTTTCCTTTGCCAGCGTATTGGCGACCGCCTGCACTGCCATGCCGTCAGCCAGTTTCAGCTGGCCCGAAGCCACCACCTGCTGGCCGGCAGCCAGGCCCTTGATGATTTCCACGCGGCCTTCCGAACGTTCGCCCAAGGTGACCGCCACCCGTTTCACGGTCAGCGTTTTTCCCTGCTGCGCAACGAATATCGTGTCGCCGTAAGCGCTGTAGGTCACCGCCGTTTCTGGCACCGTCAGTTGCCGGACCTTGCCGGCCTGCGTCACCTTGACGTTGGCGTACATGCCCGCCTTCAGGATGGCGTCGGAGTTGGCCAGCACCGCTTGCACCTGCACCATGCGCGCGCGCGAAATCAGGGGGTCGATGGCGCTGATCCTGGCCGCAAATACCCGCTCCGGATACGCGTCGACCGTCACCTGCACCGCCTGCCTTGTCGCCAGCCTGGCGCTGCTCTGTTCATCGAGCGCAAAGTTCACCAGCAAGGAGCTGGTATCGACCAGGCTGGCGACCGTATCGGCCGGGTTCAGGTACTGGCCGGCATGCACGCGGCGGATGCCCATCTGGCCTGAAAATGGCGCGCGGATGATTTTTTGCGCGATCAGCGCCTCGGTCTGGCGCACTTCGCCCAGGGCAGCATCGCGCATGGCCAGGGCCTGCTCCAACTGCTCCTGCGTCGAGGCTTTATCCTGCACCAGCTGGACAGTGCGGGCGTAGCCGGTCTCGGCGTTTTTCAGCTGGGCGCGCAGGCGCAGCAGGCTGGCTTGTTCTGGCGCGTCATTGAGCTGCACCAGCACGTCGCCAGCATTGACCTGCTGGCCCGAGGCAAAGCGGATCTGCGTGATGCGCCCGCCCGTCTCGGCCGCCACCTGCACCTGGCGCGCCGCTTCGAGCTCACCGATGCCGGTGAAAAAACGTTCTTGCGTCTCCAGCAATACGGGCGCCAGCGCCACCTTGGTGGCCGGGTATGGGGCCGCTTCGGCCGCCTGCGATTCGAGCCGTGGGTACGTAACGATACCCGCCAGCGCGAGCGTGATGGCCAGCGCGCCAGCGCCGGCAAGTCTGATTTTCATGATGAAGTCTTTCGGGAAGGCGCGTCAGAGCCGCGCGTTAAACAGGAAGAACAGGGCGAGCGCCCACAGCAGCAGCACCAGGTGGGTCGTTTGCAAGCCTTCCTGGGCGATCCAGTAGCCGAACCACAGGCCACCGAGATGCATCAGCAGCAGGAATGCCGCCATTGCGCACAGGGCGAGGTTGATCCAGGGCAGCGCGGCTGGCAGCCCGCCACCCGGGAACAGCGCCACGCCGGTCCAGGCGGCAATCGCGCCTGCCAGCTGCAGCGCCAGTACCACCACCAGCGCCAGCCGGTGCAGTGTCAATGACGCCAGCGCGCGCCGCAGCAAGGGCGTCTCCATGGTCGGGTCCTGACGCAGCGGATCCATGCGCATGGTATTGCCGATGGCCCAGACCGCGCCATGAAAGGCGTGCAGGTTGTTGATGGCGGCAATGCTCAGCCAGGACGCCAGGCCAGCGGCCAGGATCAGCTGAAACAGCCAGATGGAGTGATGAAGCTGCATGGGTAGTCCCGTCAAAGGTGGCTTGCCGGCAAAGAGGCATGGAACTGCTCGACAGCGCCGCGCTATCGGCCTATTATGCAAGCAATCGGTTGTATAACTGGCCCCATCATAGTTGAGCAAAATGAATTACACAAGTAAACGTTTGGATAATGGCGACAGCGCCGCAGCCCCGCAGACCACGCAGCGCATCCTGTATTTCATCAAGACCAAGGGTCCCGTTTCCACGGCCACGCTGGCCAGGACGCTGGCCATGACGGGCGAGGCGGCGCGCCAGCAGGTGCAAAAGCTGGTGACGGCAGGCTTGATCGAGGGGCGGCAAGAGGCGCAGGCGGGCGCCGGGCGGCCACGCCAGAACTGGGTGCTGACAGAGGCCGGCCATGCGCGCTTTCCCGATACCCATGCGCAGCTGACCATCAAGCTGATCGGCTCGGTGCGCCAGCTGTTTGGCGAGGACGGCCTGGACAAGCTGATTGCCCAGCGCGAAGAGGAAAGCCGCAACGCTTATGCGCTGGCGTGTTCGGCGCCGGACCTGCCCACGCGCCTGGCGCAACTGGCCGCGATCCGCGATGAAGAAGGTTATATGGCCAGGGTCGAGCCGGACGGCGCAGACTGGCTGCTGATCGAAGACCACTGCCCGATCTGCGCCGCCGCGCGCACCTGCCAGGGCTTTTGCCGCTCCGAGTTGCAGCTGTTCCAGGAAGTGGTGGGCCCATCGGCCAGCGTGGTGCGCGAGCAGCATGTGCTGGCCGATGCGATGCGCTGCGTGTACCGCATTTCCCTGGTTCCCTAAGGCCGCGGAAACAGCGGCCTGGCGGCCAGCGCCACCAGTCCCGCCACCGCCCACACCCAGGCCCAGCTGCTGGCCGCCAGCAAGTGCGGCAGCGCTACCGGCGTGGCGAACAGCCCCACATACACGGCCGTATTGGCCATGCCCAGGGCGGTGCCGGCGCTGGCCGCGCCGGCCAGCGTCGCCAGTTCCGTATAGGCCACGCCATGCCAGGCCGAGACGCACACCCCAGCCAGAATCACGGCCGCCATTAGCAGCCAGCCCGGCGCCGCCAGCCCTGCCACGCCGGCCAGCAGCAGGAACGACGCCAGCGCCACCAGCACCGAGCCGCGCAGGTAGGCCGGCCGGTTCGCATGGCGGTCGGTATGGCGCCCGCTCCAGATGCGCATCACCATCGCGCCCAGTTGCAGGATCACCATCACGGCGGTGATCTGCGCCAGGCCCAGGCGGCCATGGTCGTGCAGGAACACGGTGGCGTAGCTGAGGATTGCAAACTGCGGCACGCACAGCACGCCGATGCCGGCCACCATGCGCCAGACCTGGCGGTTGCGCAGTGGCGATCCAGGCTTGCCGTCAGGCACCCCCGTGGATGCGTTTTGCGGCCCCCTGGCGGCCTCGGCAGTAAAAGCCGGTTCATGCATCCAGCGCCACGTCAGCAGCGCCGTCACGGCGCAGAAAAGGCCCAGCACGCCGAAGACGGGCACGAAGCCGTAGCGGTCGGCCAGGGTCGGCAGCAGCAAAGCGCCGAGGCCGCCGCCCAGCGGCACGGCTGTCTGGCGGATGCTCATGGCAAAACCACGTTCGCCGGCGCCGAACCAGCGCATCACGGCGCGGCCGCTGGCGCCGTTGACGCTGCCGCCCAGGATGCCCACCAGCGCCAGACCGGTCGCCAGCGAGAACAATGACGGCACGGCCGCGCCCTGCGGCGTAATCCACAGCATCAGGGTGAGCAGTGCCAGCAGGGTGCCGAGCAAACCGGTCAGCAGCACCGGCCGGTCGCCCCAGCGGTCGGTAGCCATGCCCCATGGCAGTTCGGACAGGGCCACGCCCAGGCCCATGGCGCCCAGCGCCACTCCCAGTTCGGTATTGCTCAGGTGATAGCCGCTGCGCAGCCAGATGGCGGTGGTGGGCATGCCGTTGGCGCAGGCCGAAAAACTGGCGTTGGCGGCTACGCCGACCCCCAGCACTTTCCAGCGGTGGGCGGGGTTCAGGACAGGCGCGTGGGCAACGATGGCGGGGCAGGAAGCGTTCATGATGGACTAAAGGCTGTGATTGACCGGCACAGTGTTGCGCAGTACGATGATTCTGAATATCAGATAATTTTTATCTGATTGTTCGATAAAACCGGATGATCATGAACGTACTCAATTTTGATATCGCTTTCCTGCGCAGCTATGTGGCCGGCGTCGAGCTGGGCAGCTTTGCGCGCGCGGCCGGCAAGGTGGGCCGCTCCACCTCGGCCGTCAGTGCGCAGCTGAAAAAACTCGAAGACCAGGCCGGCATGCCGCTGTTCCGCAAGGCGGGCCGGGGGCTGGCGCTGACCGACGCGGGCGAGATCCTGCTCGGCTACGCGCGCCGCATGGTCGAACTGAACGACGAGGCGGCTGTCGCCCTGCGCGGCGAGGAACTGGAAGGCTGGGTTCGGCTGGGCTTGCAGGAAGACTTTGGCGAAGCGCTGCTGCCGGCCGTGCTGGGACGTTTTGCGCGCGCCCATCCCAAGGTGCGCATCGAGGCGCATGTGGCGCGCAATACGGATTTGCTCGAACGCCTGGAAATGGACCAGCTCGACCTGGCGCTGCTGTGGGGCTGCAGCGGCGTGCAGGACCTGACCGGTTGGCCGGCGCAGCGGCGCACCCTGATCGCCACGCCGGACATGCGCTGGATCGCCTCGCCGACCCTGCCCTGGCAGCCCCAGTCGGGCGAACCATTGCCCTTGATCGCCTTTGACCGCCCGTGTTTGTTCCAGCGCTGCGCCACCGATGCGCTGGACCACGCCGGCATCGCCTGGCGCATCGCGTTTACCAGCCCCAGCCTGGCCGGCTTGTGGGCGGCCGCCGCTGCCGGCCTGGGCGTGACGGTGCGCACCAGCTATGGCCTGCCGGCCTCGGTCTGCGCGCTCGATGCGGCAGCGGCCGGCTTGCCCGCGCTGCCGTCGCTGTCGCTGGAACTGCTGCGCGCCGCACATACGCCGCGCCCGCCTGTCGAGCGGCTGGCAAGCCTGCTGGCCGATGCCCTGGAAGGTGTGCAGGACAATTAAGCTTCATGCGCCATGGCAGCCTTGCGCGCGATGATCACTTGCATCGGCGCCATCGGAAAGTTGCTGGCCTGGTATTGCTCCACATGCCGCCAGCCGTGCGCCTGCAGTTGCGCCGCCAGTTCGCCCTGGCGCGTGACATGGCGCCCCAGCATGCGCATGCCCAGGTAATACGGCAGCACGCGCGCCGCGGCGTCGGGCGTGGCGGCAATTTCCGCCTGCACGCAGACCAGCACCCCGCCCGGCTTCAAGGCTGCATGGATCTTGCGCAAGGCGGCCGGCAGGTCGGGCACGAAGTGCAGCACCGATACGCACCAGACCAGGTCGTAATCGCTGCCGATCTCGTCAACGCACAGGTCGCCACCGATGGCGTCGAGACGCGCCGCCAGCCCCGCATGGGCGATATTGGCCGCTGCCACGGCCACCGTTTCCGGCCAGTCGAACACCGTGCCGTGCAAGCGCGCGTGGGCCTGTGCCAGTGCGATGGCGACCCAGCCCGGGCCGCCGCCCAGGTCCAGCAACTGCAGCGGCGTGTCGCGTGAAGTGAACGGCGCGATGCGCTCCATTACCGACAGCGCCGCGCGCATGGTGACGGCGCGCTGTTCCTGGCCGATCTGCTGCCGGGCCGCCAATGCCCAGTTGACGCCGCTGGCGCTCTGGTAGGGCGTGGGCTTGCCGCCGTCGCGCACCAGGGTGTCCAATTGCGTACCGAAATCGCGCAGCGCATGCAGGCGGTACAGCCAGGCGTCGCCGCAAAAGGCGGACGAACTGCGGCAAAAATATTGCAGTGCGGTGGCCGTGCAGCGGTAGCTGTCGACGCTGCCGGCGCCATTGCGTTCGAGCAGATGCATGCTCCACAGCAGTTCGAGCAGCAGCGCCGTATGCGGTGCGTCCAGCGCCAGGCTATCGGCCAGTCTGACTGCCGTTTGCGGCGTTTCCAGGGCATCGAAAATGCCGAGTTCCAGGGTCGCGGCCAGGGCGTCGGCCTGCACTGGCGCGACGGCCAGGTCCCAATACGCTTGCAGTGCGTGGCCGGCATGGAAGTTCATGGTGATTTCCTTTCAGGTGGTGGTGTCATGAACGCTATTTTATGCAACAATGAGAATAATTATCATTTGCATTTGTATGCGATCAGGCGCATTTCATCTGCATTTCGTTGAAAGGAGCACGCATGCGGTTGCAGCAATTCGAAGCGCCCGAATGGATGCGCCGCCAGCGCGATGCCGGCGGTGGCGAAGGCCGTTTTGAGCAGACCACCATCGATCACGGGCTGCTGCTGGTGCATTCCGATTTCCACCCGCGCCAGGCGCTGGTCGAGCAGGCAGTGCGCAGTGGCGAGGCGGGCGGGCTGGTGATTACCATCGGGCTGCAGGGCAAGTCCGGCTATGTCGGGCACGACGGCGCCCGGCTGCGCTTCGAGCAGGGCCATACGACCGTGTCCGCTTTTCGCCAGGGCAGCGGCGAGCGCCGCTTCGAAGCGGGGGCCAGGGTGGCGCAATTGCGCCTGCTGGTCGACGAGCAGGCGCTGGCGCGCTATGGCCATGGCGGCTTGCTGCCCGGGCATGGCGTGCGGCCGCTGGCGTTTGGTGCGACCACGCGCAGTGGCGCCCTGCTGACCCGCTCGCTGCTGCATGCGCACGATGCGCTGGCGATGCATATCGGCGTACTCGGATTGCTGTCCGAGCAGCTGCGCGCGCTGCAGCCGGCGCCCGTCATGCCGGTGCGCTGGCGCGAGGCCGAGATGGCGAAAATCGAGCGCGTCCATGCGTTGATGGAAGAACAGATGGCGCAGGAACTGACGCTCGATTATCTCTGCGCGCAAGTGGGCCTGAGTCTGTTCAAGCTGAAACAGGGCTGGCGCCACCGCTATCGCGACAGCCCGTATCGCACCTTGCTGGCGCTGCGCATGCGGCGCGCACACTTGCTGCTTGAAAATGGTTGGCAGGTGGCGCAGGCGGGCTGGCAGGTGGGCTACCGCCACCCGGCCAATTTCAGCACCGCATTTGCACGGTATTTAGGCTATGCAGCCAAGACGGTGGGGCGCGCCAGCAGTTGAGCATGGCGGGTAGAATCGGCGGACACTGCTGTTCGATTCACTTCAAGGAGACACGATGGCCCGCAAACTGTTTGTCAATCTGCCCGTCAGCAACCTCGACCGTTCAGTGCGGTTTTTCACCGCGCTCGGCTTCAGTTTCAACGCCCATTTCACCGATGAAACGGCGACCTGCATGATCGTCAGCGAAAGCAGTTTCGTGATGCTGCTGACGGAGGAAAAATTCAGACAGTTCACGCCCAGGCAGCTGTGCGATACAAAGCAGGCGACGGAAGTATTGCTGTGTTTGTCGGCGGAAAGCCGGGCCGAAGTCGATCAGCTGGTGGCGAAAGCCCTGGCGGCCGGTGGCAGCCTCTACAAGGAGCCGATCGATTTCGGCTTCATGTACGGCCACAGCTTCCAGGATCCCGATGGCCATCAGTGGGAGGTGATGTTCATGGAACCGGAAGCGATACCGCAGTGAACGTTGGCGGTGGCGGTGATGTCGGGTTACGCGCGGAGCGCTAACCCGACCTACGAATTGACATCAGCCAACGTAGGTCGGATTAGCGCGCAAGCGCGTAATCCGACACCATTGTTGGCTCAACCCGACACCATTGTTGACTCAGCTCGCCAGCGCCAGCAAATCCACCACTTCCAGCCCGGCCAGGTCTTGCGTTGTATTGCCCGCAAACGCGGCGCGGCTCGGCTGGCCGTCTTTCAGCCAAGTGCGGGTGACGGCCTTGATCTGCTCCAGGGTACAGGTCAAGACGCCGGTGCGGAACTGCTGGCGCACCGCTTCGGTAGTGCCGCG
Source organism: Janthinobacterium sp. 1L-D-8-B-C4 (assembly GCF_057291295.1). Lineage (NCBI taxonomy): Bacteria > Pseudomonadati > Pseudomonadota > Betaproteobacteria > Burkholderiales > Oxalobacteraceae > Janthinobacterium > Janthinobacterium sp. 1L-D-8-B-C4. Next base: position 98,159 of record NZ_JBXAVX010000014.1, on the reverse strand, counting down.
CTGCTGCATGTTCCAGGCCGTCAGCGCTTCGGCGTACGGCGAGTGCGGCTTGTCCAGGCCCTTGATCACGCAGATGATGGCTTCTTCGACTTGTTCCTGCGAAAAGTCGCCGTCGAGGATCTGCGTCAGGGTCACGTCGAAGTCGGCATAGGTGCCGGCCAGGCGTGGATCGCGGTAGGAACTCAATGTAAACGTGCCCGCGCCGGCCGCATAGCTGGCGCTGCCGCCATAGGCGCCGCCTTTTTCACGCAGCGCCGTATGCAGCACCTGGTTGGTCATCAGTTCGGCCGCCACCGCCAGCGCCGCCGCGTCCGGGCTGTGCACGCCGGGCACGGTCCAGGAAACGAAGCAATGGTTGATCTGGCTGGTCGCGTGCAAGGCCGTATTGGCCAGCGGCAGCGGCACCACCGGCGGCGCATTGACTGCACTTTCTTCTGTCACTTCTTCCTTGGCTGCAGCTTTGTCGACAGCCGGCAAGTCGAGCAGGCCGGCCAGGATCACGCCGTCCTGGTCCAGGCCGGCGCACAGCACGGTCGGTGGCTGGGCGATGATATGGGCGTGCAGGGTGTCGAGTTCGCGCGCGATTTCCTGCAAGCCTTCCGACGTCTTGCTCAGCTGCTGCAGGCGGCGGTAGAACGGCAGCGCGGCCGGGCCGCCGATGATGTCGTCGAAGCGGCGCATCGGCGACAGCGGCGCGGTCGAGGCCAGCATGGCGTAGCGGCTGCCGGACTCGGCCAGGCTGGAGAGTTTGTCCTGCACCAGGCTTTCGATCAAAAAGGCCAGGCGCTCTTCTTCATCGAAGCGCGGCTTGGCGATCCAGGCCGACAGCACGGCGGCAATCGCCGCGTGTTCTTCGCGCAGGCCGCTGGCCGAGAACGACAATTCCACGCGCATGGTCTGCTGCGGACGTGGAATCGCTTCGAGGCCGATATGGAACGACGGCACCATGCTCTGGCGCCAGGCGCTGGCGTCGTCGAACGACATGTCGCCCACGCCCAGTTCCGGCGCCAGGTCGGTGTACAGGCGCAGCCATGGCCACGACGCTTCCGGCAGGTGCGACACGTCATACAGCACGTTGGCGTAGCTGATGCCGTTCGAGGCGATCGAAAACGCCACCGCGCCGTTGACGGCCTCGGGAATGCCCAGCGCCGGGCGCGGATGCGCGCTGACGTCGCTCGGGCGGATGCGCGGCAGCACTTCCGAGTTCGATGGCAGTTGCTGGTGCGCGTCCAGTGCGGCCGATTCGGCCAAGATATGCGCGCGCTGTTCTTCCGTCAGGCTGGCCTGCAGGGCCGCCAGCTTCGCGTCTTCCTGCGCGGCGCGTTCCGTGAAAAAGGCGGCATCGGGCACCACGCGGGTGGTCAAGCGGGTCGGGTTGGCGATCAGCTCGCGTACCAGGTTCTTGAAAAATTCCGGGTCGTCGATCTGCTGTTCCAGCGTTTCCAGAATGGCCGCATTGTCGAACGCATCCATCACGTCGCCGTCATACATGGCCAGCGGCAGCGCGTGCAGCAGGCGGCCCAGGCCGTATGGCATGCGCCCGCTGCTGATTTCGCGCTGGCCGTACTTGATGTCGCGCAGGGCTGCGTGCAGCACCGCGGCCGGAATGCCTTCTTCGGCGGTTTCTTCCAGCGCGGCCCAGATGCGCGCGTGCGCATCGGCGATCTGTTCTTCCGTCAGGCCTTCCATGCCGATATGGAAGACCATCTGGCGCGTGCCGGCGTCGCGGCCGTTCATGTCCGACGGGCGCCCATATCCGGCCGATTCCATCGCGCGCATTACCGGCGCCGACGATTCGCCGAGCAAGCCCGCCGACAGCAAATGCGCATGGTAAAACGCCAGCGGATCGGACGACTCGCCCAGCAGCCATGCGAACTGCAGGCCGAATTCATCGTCGCGCGCTTCCTGCGACGGAATCTTTACCACGTTTTCCTGCGGCGCGGTCCAGGCCGGAGCCAGCTGCGGCAGGCGGCGCGGGCTGAAACCGCTGAGTTTCGACAGCACGCGCTCTGCCACCTGCTGCTGTACCGCCGACGCTTCGATATTGCCGGCGGTCATGATCACGGCCTGCGAAGGATGGTAGTGGCTGGCGTGGAACTGTTTCAGCATTTCGTGCGTCAGCTCGGGGATATCGAGCGGATCGCCGCCCGATTCCACTTCGTACGTGGTGCCCTTGAGCAAGGTGCTGGCGATGCCGCTGTCGAGCGCGCGCATGGGGCTGTTGAAGGCCCCCTTCATTTCATTGAAGACGATGCCCTGGTACACCAGCTTGTCGCCTTCGAAGGCATGGCGCCAGCCTTCCTGGCGGAAGTTCAGGTAATCGAGATTCGGGAAGAACGCGGCGTCCAGGTAGACGTCGAGCAGGTTGAAGAAATCCTTGCGGTCGGTGCTGGCGAACGGGTACACGGTGCGGTCCGGGTAGGTCATCGCATTCATGAAGGTGGCCGTCGAGCGGCGCAGCATCGAGAAGAAGGGGTCGCGCACCGGGTAGCGGGCCGAGCCGCACAAGGCCAGGTGTTCCAGGATATGGGCGCGGCCGTCGCTTACTTCGGGCACGGTGGGAAAGGCCACCAGGAACACCATTTCAGCCTGCTCGGTATGCATATGGATATGGCGCATGCCCGATGCGGGCTCGACGTATTGCTCGATGGTTGCCTGCAAGACTGGAATGAAGTTGCTGCTGACTTTTTCAAATGTGCTCATGCGGTATGGGATCTCTGCTGTAGGTGACTGGAACTGACTCGGGGCTTGCATCGTATCTTGGGGCAACACGGCGAAAAGCCAGGGCTGGCCGCCGGTGTAATGGTGGATTTTTCCTTATTGTACTAGGACTGTTCGCCGTGCGCCGCCGGCGCCCTGGACAGCAGGCAATCCGGCAATCTTGTAATATCGACCATTCAAGGGAAGACGGCGTCATGCTCGGCCTGCTTGGCGTACCATGCGCCTTTTCCCACGCTCACCGAGCCGAAGGCCGCATCTTGTCCAGACTTTCCTTTCGCCAACTGCTATTTGCCGCGTTCATCCTGACAGCCGGCATCATGACGGCCACCTCCGTGCAGGCCCTGCTGACCCTGGAACACCTGGCCCGTCTCGGCCGCGAAACGGCGGCGCAGGCGATTACCCTGACGGAACAGTCGCAGCGCCTGGCCGAACGCACCCTGGCGATGGAACGCAGCGCGCGCCAGTTCATGGTGCTGGACGACCCGGTGTTCCGCGAACGCTATGCCAGCGCGCGCGAAGAAGCGACGGCGGCCTTGCAAATCCTGAACCGCGGCACACCGAACTTTGCGCCGCAACTGGCCGACGAATGGACGGCGCAGGCCGAGTCGGCATGGGAAGTGTTGCAGGCGGGCAAGAAGCGCAAGCGCGATGGCCACGCGGTGGTGTCGCGCGCCTTTGTGCGCATGGCGCAGATCAACGACACGGTGGCGCGCGACAGCAAGACGGAAATCGGCAGCCGCAATGACGACTTATTGGTCGAACTGGAACGCCAGCGCCGCCTGCTGGGCTTGCTGGTGATCGGCGCCGTGGTGCTGGCGGCCGTGCTGGCCACCTGCTTCGGCTTTCTGCTGTCGCGCCCGCTGCGCCGCATCGAGCGCGCCATCGAACGCCTCGGCGACAAGCGCTATGACCAGACCATCGTGGTTGGCGGCCCGGCCGATACGCGCTTGCTGGGCCAGCAGCTGGACTGGCTGCGCCAGCGCCTGGCCAGCCTCGATGCCGATAAGGAACGTTTTTTGCGCCATATCTCGCACGAACTGAAAACCCCGCTGGCGGCGCTGCGCGAAGGCGTGGCGTTGCTGGAAGACGAGGTGGCAGGCAAGCTCAGCGATGGCCAGCGCGAAATCGCCGGCATCCTGCAGCAGAATACGGCATCCTTGCAAACCCAGATTGAAGACTTGCTGCGCTACAATACCGCCGCCTTTGACGCCCAGCACCTGGCACACAGCAAGGTGGACTTGTTGGCGCTGCTGCAGGAAGTCGTGGCGGCGCAGCAATTGCAATGGCAGGCGCGCCGCTTGAGCATCGATGTACGGGGCGAGCCGCTGATCGTGCGGCTTGATCGCGACAAGCTGGCCACCGCGCTGGCCAACCTGCTGTCGAACGCCGTGCGCTTCAGCCCCGAAGGCGGCAGCGTGCGCTTTGAACTGTCGGGCGACCAGGGCTGCGCCCGCATCGACTGCATCGACCAGGGCGCCGGCGTCGCGCCCGAAGATGCCGAACGCATTTTCGAGCCGTTTTACCAGGGCGTGCGCCAGGTGGCCGGCGCGCGCAACGGCAATGGCATCGGCCTGTCCATCGTGCGCGAATATATTGCCGCCCACGATGGCCGCGTCCTTCTTTTACCGCGCCCGGCCGGCGCTCACTTTCGGATAGAACTGCCCTTATGATGATCAAACTTTCCGCGCCGCTATTGGCCGCCAGCATGTTTCTGGCCGGCTGCGCCGCGCCACCGCCTGTGAAACAGACTGCCGTGCTGGTGCAAACGCCGCCGCGCATCGTTGTCGTGGCCGATCCCACGCTGACCGAGCTGCTGGCCTACCAGGCCAGCCTGCGTTTGATGACGCCGTCCGAACTGGTAAAAGCCCAGCTGGAACTGTCGCGCGCCGACCATGCGCCGCAAAATACCATCCGCCGCGCGATGCTGCAGGCGACCCTGCGCACGCCGGGCGACCTGGCGCGCGCGCAAACCCTGCTCGATTCGATCACGCAGGCGAGCAGCGCCGAAGCAAAACTGCTGGCGCCGCTGGCGCAGTTCCTGTCCGTCCAGTATGCCGACTTGCGACGCCAGGACGAGGCGGTGGAGAGGCTTAACGGCCAGGTGCGCGAAGCCCAGCGCCGCAACGACCAGCTCAATGAAAAACTCGAAGCGTTGAAGAACATCGAGCGCAGCCTGTCGGTGCGCCCTGCTGCGGGAGCGCCAAAATGAGCCAGCTGAATCAAGCACATATCTTGCTGGTCGACGACGACCCCGACCTGCTGCGCCTGCTGACGATCCGCCTGCAGGCCGGCAATTACCGCGTGACGGCAGTCGGCAGCGCCGAAGCGGCGCTGGCGCGCCTGGCGGTGGAATTGCCGGCGCTGGTCATTACCGATGTGCAATTGCCTGGCCGCGATGGCCTGGCGCTGTTCGACGATATCCGCCGCCAGCATGCGGCCCTGCCGGTGATCCTGCTGACGGCCCACGGCACCATCCCCGACGCCGTCGACGCCACCGCGCGCGGCGCGTTTGCGTATCTGACGAAACCGTTCGACGGCAAGGCGCTGATGGAAAAAGTGGCCTACGCCGTCAACCTGTCGACCGTGATGCCGGCCGCCGCCTCCAGCGACGAGAGCTGGCGCGCCGAGCTGATCAGCCGCAGTTCGCAAATGGCCGAATTGCTGGCCGAAGCCAAGTTGGTGGCCGGCTCGGACGCCAGCATATTGATACGCGGCCCCAGCGGCACCGGCAAGGAATTGCTGGCACGCGCGCTGCACAACGCCAGCCGCCGCGCCAAGGCGCCGTTTATCGCCGTCAACTGCGGCGCGATTCCCGAGCAACTGCTGGAGTCCGAACTGTTCGGCCATGTGAAGGGCTCGTTTACGGGCGCGGTCGGCAACCGCGAGGGCCTGTTCCAGGCGGCCGATGGCGGCACCCTGTTTTTGGACGAGATCGGCGACATGCCGCTGCCGCTGCAAGTCAAACTGCTGCGCGTGCTGCAGGAACGCGCCGTGCGCCCGGTCGGCTCCGACCAGACGCGGGCCATCGACGTGCGCCTGCTGTCGGCCACCCACCGCGACCTTGATGTGGCGATGGCGGAAGGCCAGTTCCGCGAAGACCTGTATTACCGCCTGAACGTGGTGACTTTGACCCTGCCGCCGCTGGCCGAGCGCCGTGAAGATATCGCCCTGCTGGCCAATCATTTTTTGCACAAGCTGGCCGACAAGTATCAAAAACCCCTGAACGGCTTTGCGCCCGACGCGCTGACGGCGCTGGTCAGCGCGCCCTGGCCCGGCAATGTGCGCCAGCTGGTCAATGTGGTGGAACAGGTGTGCGCGCTGGCCACGGCGCCGCTGGTGCCTTTGAGCCTGGTGCAGCGCGCGCTGCGCGTGCCGTCGCTCGAAGCACTCAGCTATAACGAGGCCAAGCAGCGCTTCGAGCGCGATTACCTGATCCAATTGCTGCGCCTGACCGACGGCAACGTGGCGGACGCGGCGCGCCTGGCCGACCGCAACCGCACCGAGTTCTACCGCTTGCTGCAGAAATACGAGCTGACGCCGGCCCTGTTCCGCGGCGAAAACGACCCTGTCGCCGAATAGCGACAAAATAAAATCGTTTGAAATCAATAGCTTATGTTTGAGGATTGCTATTGTGCTCACATCGTGTCGCTGTCAGGCGACAAAAAGCCCGGGTTTTTGCGCCATGCCAGGCCGGAAAAATACAGATTGAATGTAAGTGGTTGATTTTAAAGAAGTTATAAAAGCTGGCACGCTGCTTGCTACATGGACCTATGTAACGCTTCAAAGTGTTGCTTTAACCAAGTAAGAAGCTTTTAACTTTATTGAGAGGAACTACCATGCAAACATCGAAACTGTTCAATACCCTGGTTGCCGCTATCGTTCTGTCGGGCGCCTCGATCACCGCTTCGCATGCCGCTGACTCCGCACCAAAAGCACAAGCTCCTGCTGACACCGTGGTAGCCGCCAACGCCGCTGCCGCCGTACCTGATGAAACCATCACCTCGTCGGCCAAGGCCGCCTTGGGCGCCGATGCCCAAGCTGCCGCCCTGCCGGTAAACGTGGCAACGCAACAAGGCGTGGTGGTGCTGTCGGGCGATGTACCGAGCGCCGAAGCGGGCGACCGCATCGTGCAGATCGTCGCCTCCGTGAGCGGCGTGAAAGAAATCAAGAACGAACTGAAAGTCAAAGCCGCCGGCTAACGCCCTCGCGCTGTACTTTACTCCGGGTTGCCCTGTCTGCGGACAGGGCATTTTTTTTGCGTGCATTTTTACCCCAAAAGCAAACCCCGGGGTCGGACCCTCAGGGTCCGACCCCAGCCTTTTTACGCCGTTGGGTTAATGTGCGCCCGCCACTGCGCACGGTACGCAGCCAAACCGTCTATCTTCAGCGCCGCCATCACCGTCGACGCCATCACCGGCACGCCACCCCAGCGGTGCAACATCCAGCCGCCGCAGGTGGTGCCGCTGGCGTCCTGCGATACGGCCACGTCCTGGCCTGGCCGCAGCGCCGCCAGCACGGAGGCGAAATGCGGGTTGTCGGTAAAGCTGCCTTCCACCGTCACCGGCCCGCCGGCGCCGAGGGCATCGAGGCAATAGTCGCTCATCAGCGCGCAGTACAGGGTGGCCAGCGCATAGTGTTCCTGTGCCGTCTGCGGTGGCGGGCCAATGATGCGCCCGGCCTGCCCGACAAACGGCCCGCCGGACTCGGCAAAACATGGCAGCGCCGAGGTGCCCTGTTCGACCAGCCGCGCGATATCGGCCGCATCGCACACTTGCGGCGCCGCGCCCGCCAGCACCGAAAACTCGCGCCCGCCCATAAAGCGCATGCAGGCCACCGGTTGGCCCAGTGCATTGACGTTGGCCAGCATGTCGGCCGTTTCATCGAGCTGTTCCAGGGGCGCACCAAATGCCGCAGCAATCGCCCAGGTGCCGGTCGACAAGACCGTGCGCGGCTGGGACTCTCCTTGCGCATCGAGATAGCGCAGCAGGGACGCATTGCTGTCATGGATGCCGCACAGTACCTGGCATTCTGGCAGCGCGGGGTTGGCTTGCAGCGGCCCCAGCGCGGTCCATGCCGCTTGCAGCGGTGGAAACAACTGCGTCCATTCCATCCTGTGCACCAAGGAAGAAAACGTGCCCTGCTGCGGCTGCCACAAATCCGTATGGCAACCGAGCGACGTCACTTCGCTGGCGGCCACGCCCGACAATCTCCAGGCCCAGTATTGCGGGTACGTCAATATGTGCCGCGCACGCGCAAATTGCTGCGGATACGTTTTCGCCAGCCAGTACAGTTGCAAACCCAGGTTCAGGCCGCACGGCAGTTGCGGCGACAGGGTGTCGCCAAAGGCCGGGCGCAGCGTTGCATATTCCGCCGCCAGCGACTGCGGCAGGTTCGATTCATAGTCGAGGATGGGCAGTACCAGGCCTTCGTCATCGACCAGCGCCGCCGTGGCGCCATGCGTGACGGGGACGATGGCGGTGATGTGCGCCAGCTGCGAAAAAGCCGCCAGCGTGCTCTGCAGCCAGTGCCACAGCCGCTCCGTATCGTGGTGCGGGTACAGTCCCGATTGAACGATGCTGTTCGGGCAGCGCTGCTCGGCCAGGATGGCGCCGGCGGCGTCGAGCAGGGTCAGCTTGGCATTGGTCTTGCCGATATCGAGTACCACGGTGGCAGTCATGGCTGTCCTTGCGCGAGATGAAATACGGGCAGCAAAGGCACGGACACGGGTGAAGAGTCAGGCTGCGTGTCCATCAGGTCGGCCATATGATCCCACCAGCGGCGCATTACCGGGTGCTGCGGCAGCGCGTCCATCGTGTGGCCGTCCATGCGGCGCAGCACGGCAAACAGCGCGCCGCTGGCTTCATCGAGAAAGATGCTGTAGTCGCGCACGCCGGACTGGTGCAGCAAGGCTGCCAGCTCGGGCCAGATGGCGTCGTGGCGCAGTTTGTATTGCGCAGCATTGCCGGGTTTGAGCTGCATCCTGAAAGCGATTTGTTCCATGCTTATTTTCTTAATTATTTTTTCGTCGATTTGCGGTTCAACAGGCGCGGCAGTGCGATCGTAATGAGCAGCAAGATGCCGACCACGATGGTCATGATGACGCCAGGAATATTCAGCAGCGCCAGGCCATAGGTAACCATGCCCAGCAGCAGCACGGCCAGCAGCACGCCGCCGATGCTGCCCTTGCCGCCGGCGATGCTGACGCCGCCTAAAATCACCATGGTGATCACTTCCAGTTCCCAGCCCATGGCGATATTCGGCCGCGTGCTGCCAATGCGCCCTGTCAGCAAATACGCCGCCAGGCCGGCCATGGCGCCCGTCAGCACGAACAGCGCAAAGCGGTAGCGGTCCACCGCCACGCCCGAGAAGCGCGCGGCCATCGGATTGCTGCCGATGGCAAAGATGCGCCGGCCCCAGCTGGTCGCATGCAGCAGCACGGCAAACAGCACGGCAAACGCCAGCAGGATCACGAAGGGGCGCGGAATGATGTCGAAGAAATAGCCCTGGCCCCAGTCGATCAACAATTGCGGGTAACCCGTGTAAGCCTGGTCGCCGAGGATCACGCTGGCCAGGCCGCGATACAGCGCCACGGTGCCGATCGTCACGACGATGGAAGGCAAGGCAAAGCGCGTCACCAGCACGCCGTTCAGGCTGCCGCAGAGTGCGCCCATGGCCAGCGCCACGAACAGCAGGCCTGCCGGCGGCACGCCGTGGTGGTGCGCAAAGCCCATCGCCACCGACGACAGCGCCAGCGTGCCCGAGACGGAAATATCGATTTCGCGACAAATGATCAGCAAGGCCATCGGCAGCGCAATCAGCGCTTTTTCGCTGAAGTTGAAAGTGCTGTCGGCCAGGTTGTAGGTGTCGAAAAAGTTCGGCAGAAAGATGCTGTTGCCGACGAATACCGCCACCAGCAGCAGCGCCAGCAGCGCTTCCCAGTGCGCCAGGTAATGCGACAGCCGCGGCGCCTTGCGGTCGAGGATGGTGTAGCGCGAACCAGGCCCTTTTTCTGATGGCGTATTGGCCGCGTCAGGCTGGTGGAGAGTAGTCGAGATCGCGTTCACGCGGTGCTCCTTGATGAGGGTTGCAGCATGGCCAGCGGCAGGATCTGGCGCCCGGCTTTCTTGTTGCCGCGTGCATTGATCAGGACGGCCGTCAGGATCACGATGCCGGTCAGCGCGCTCTGCCAGAACGGCGACACTTTAATGATCGGCAAGGCGTTGTTGATCACCGACAGGAACAGCGCGCCGAGCACGGCGCCGGCCACGGTGCCGGCACCGCCGGCGATGCTGATGCCGCCGATCACGCAGGCGGCGATCACGGTAAATTCAAAGCCGTAGGCAATTTCCGAATACGCGACTGCATAGCGCGCCACCCACAGGTAGCCGCACAGGCCGGCCATCATGCCCGACAGGCCATAGGTCCAGAACAGGCGGCGCGCGGTCGAGATACCGACATAGCGCGCCGCCAGCGGCTGGTTGCCGATCGCATACAGATCGCGCCCGAAGCGCGTGTAGCGCGCCAGCAGCCAGATGGCGATAATGGCGGCGGCGGCGATCCATACCAGATGCGTGATGCCAAACAGATGGCTTAATGGAAAGGCGATGAAATTGGCCGGCATCTGGTGCGACGAGACCCAGGCGCCGCCCGACAAGACGAACACCAGGCCGCGATACACGCTCATGGTGCCCAGGGTCACCACGATGGGCGGCAGGTCCAGGTAGCCGATCAGGTAACCGTTCACCAGCCCCAGCAGCAGGCCGATCAGCACCGCCACCAGCATCACCAGTACCAGGGGCAGGCCGGGATAATTGACCGCCAGCAGCGCCGCCATCATGCCCGACAGCGCCAGGTTCGACGCCACCGACAAATCGATGCCGCGCGTGACGATGACGAACATTTGCGTCAGCGCCAGCATGATCAACAAGGTGCTGTCGGTCAGCAGATTGGCCAGGCTGCCGGTGGTCAGAAAGACCGGGGCGCGCACGCCCACGGCAACGGCCAGCAGCACGATCAGCAGCGCCAGCTGGACTTCGCGTTGTTTCAGGTAGTGCATATGAGTTCCTCGTTGGTATGCGCGCTGCCGGAGGCGGCGGCGACCACTTTTTCCGGCGTCGCCTGGGCGCGCGGCAACACGCAGTTGATATGGCCCTGGTGCATCACCACTACGCGGTCGGCCATGCCGAGCACTTCCGGCAATTCGGACGACACCAGGATCACCGACAGGCCTTGCGTCACCAGTTCGCTGATAAAGCGGTGCACGGCAGCTTTCGAGCCGATATCGATGCCCTTGGTCGGCTCATCGAGAATAATGACTTTCGGCTTGGTGGCCAGCCATTTGGCCAGCACCACTTTTTGCTGGTTGCCGCCGGACAGCTCCGACACCATCTGCGTGAAGTGGCTCGCCTTCAGTTCCAGCTGTTCGCTGAACTGGCGCGCAATCGCGGTTTCACGCGAGCGTTTGCTGCGCAGGAAAAAACCGATGCCGTCCAGGATCGGCAAGGTGATGTTCTGCACGATCGACAGCGACAAATGCGCGCCCTGGTGCTGGCGGTCTTCCGGCACATAGGCGATGCCGTGGCGGATGGCGTCGCTGGCGCAGCGGATCGCCACTTCCTGGCCAGCAATCTTGACCTTGCCGGTGACGCCGTGCGTGAGGCCGAACAGCGCCTGCATCACCTCGGAGCGGCCGGCGCCCACCAGGCCATAGAAGCCGACAATTTCACCTTGCTGCACTGAAAAACTGATATCGCGAAACTCGGTCGGATGACAGAACTGCGACACTTCCAGCAAGGTCTCTCCCAGCGGCACCTCGACCTTGGGAAACACCTGGTGGATCGCGCGCCCCACCATCAGGGAAACGAGTTGCGGTTCGCTGATCTCGGCCAGCAGGCCGGCGGCGACAAAATGGCCATCGCGCAGCACCGTGTAGCTGTCGGCGACGGCAAAGATTTCATCGAATTTGTGCGAGATGAAAATGACCGCCGTGCCGGCCGCACGCAGCTGGCCGATAATGCGGTACAGCTCGTGGATTTCGCGCTGCGACAGCGACGCCGTCGGCTCGTCCATGATCACCACCCGCGCATCTTGCGACAGGGCGCGGGCGATCTCGACGAAGTGGCGCTGCGCCACGCTCAGGTCCTTGACCTTGGCCAGCACCGGCAGCTGCACTTCCAAGCGCGCGAAGATCGCTTCGGCTTGCGACGCCATCAGCGCCCAGTCGATGCGGGCCGGATAGCCGGTCTGCGGCTGGCGGCCGATATAGATGTTTTCGGCCACCGTCAGCTCGTCGAACATCACGGTTTCCTGGTGCACGGCGGTAATGCCGGCATCCATCGCGTCTTGCGGGCTGGCAAACAGCACGCGCTGGCCGTTCACTTCGAGATGGCCGGCGTCCGGTTGATAGATGCCGGTCAGGGTCTTGACCAGGGTCGACTTGCCGGCGCCGTTTTCGCCGATCAGCGCCATCACTTCACCGGCGCGCACCGTCAGCGCCACGTCTTTCAGCGCGGTGACGCCATGGAAATGCTTGCAGATGCCGTGCAGGCGCAATACCGGCGCCTCGGCCTGCGAAATAGGGGGATTCTGTGACATAGCCATTCACAAGTTAAGGATTTCGTAGGTCGGGTTAGCGGAACGCGTAACCCGACAACAGCCGCCGACGTATTAGAAAATTTTCGAGAACTTGTCGACGTTATCCTTGTCATACGTGAACGGTGGCGCCAGCGCCGCTTCGCCGGTGGCGTCGACGGTCAGCTTGCCCATGCGTCCCACCGCAATCGATTCGCCAGCCTTGCCGGTCGCCTTGCCAATGACGAACTGATGCGCGGCATAGGTGGCGGCGTAACCCAGGTCGATCGGGTTCCAGATCGCGAAACTCTTCACGGCGCCGCTCTTCACATGGCCGGCCATTTCCGATGGCAGGCCCAGGCCCGTCACATACACTTTGCCGACCAGTTTTTCATCGACCACGGCCTTGCCGGCCGCATTGATGCCGACCGTGGTCGGCGCGATGATGGCTTTCAGGTTCGGGTTGCTGCGCAGCAAACCAATCGCTTCGCGGTAGCTCTTGTCGGACTGGTCGTCGCCATACACGGTCGAGACCAGCTTGATTTTCGAATACGCGGGCTGGGCCAGCGTTTTCTTCATTTCGCCGATCCAGATATTCTGGTTGGTCGCTTGCGCGGTGGCCGACAGGATGGCGATCTCGCCGGCGCCGCCGATGGCGTCAGAGGCCATCTCGATCTGCTTCTGGCCGATCAGCGACGGGCTCGATGGATTCAGTTGCAGCAAGCGGCCATCCTTGGCCACGCCGCTGTCGAAGGAAATGACCTTGATGCCGCGCTGCATGGCTTTCTTGGTGATCGGTACCAGCGCATTGGCGTCGTTGGCGGAAATGACGATGGCCTTGACCTTCTGGCTGATCAAGGAACTGATGATTTCGATCTGGCCTTCGGCGGTGGCGGTGGTCGGGCCCGTGTAGATGATTTCCACGTCGCCCAGCTGCTTGGCCGCTTCGTTCGCGCCTTCGTGGGCGGCGTCGAAAAAGCCGTTGCCGAGGTTTTTCACGACCATCGCGATCTTCATTTTTTCCGCCGCCTGCGCGCCGGTGGCCAGGCAGGCCATCATGCAGGTACCGAGGACCGCCACCATCATTTTTTTCATTTTCATGCCACGTCTCCTTTTATTATTGATGTGGCGGTAGACACCATGTCCCCGGCCATCTTGTTATTGGTTTTTTTAGTGGACTTGCCATTCCCGTTCCGCGTTCAGCAAGGTCGATTCCGGCATCAGCTCGGGCGCCACCGCCAGTACTTTCACGCCCGACTGTTCCAGCATCTGCACCGCCGCGTCCGACGCGCCGGTATCGGTGATGACGCAGGAGACGCGGTTCAGGCCGCACAGGATCAGCCCCGCCTTGCGCGCGAACTTGCTGCTGTCGGCCAGCACGATCAGTTCCTCGGCCTGGCTGATCAAACGCTTTTCGGCCTGGATCAGCATCGGGTCCGCTTCCATCAGGCCCAGCATTGACAGGCCATACACGCCCATGAACATTTTTCCTGCGTAATGGTGCTGGCTGATGTCGTTGTCGAACGGGCTCAGGATGACGTTCTGTTCGCGGTAGACCTTGCCGCCCGGCAGGATGATTTCATTCTCGCTGGTCATCAGCAATCGCTCGGCCATCATGAAGGAATTGGTGAGGATTTTCAGGCGCTTGTCGACCAGAAATTCCACCATGCGATAGGTGGTGGTGCCGCCATTGATGATGATGGTGTCGCCGTCCGCGCACAGACCGCAGGCATGTCTGGCAATCGCGCGTTTTTGCGCGGCGCAGCGGTCGATATTGTTCTGGAATGTCTCGCCCGACAGCGCAAAGGTGCGCTGCTTTTTTTGCGGCAGGCTTTCCGCCCCGCCACGGGTGCGCACCAGCAGGTTGCGTTCGGCCAGCCAGGCGATATCGCGCCGCACGGTGGCCGGCGACGAATTGAGCCAGCCGACCAATTGGTCGACGCTCGCCGTGGTGTGCTCGGCGAGTAACTTCAACAGCCCCTTGCGGCGTTTGTGATTGATCACTTTGTCTCCTCTTTGAGTCATCTCCTTGTCGGCAAGCGCAGGGCGCACAGGCAGGGACGACTTCTTTATCGGTGAGCCAGCCTAAGCAGTTGAGCAGTCTGTGTCAACAATCAATCAATCAACATGGTGATTATTTGCCCACTGCGCAAATAGCTGATCGGGCTTCCGATCAACATGGTGATTATTTGCGTTTCTCTCACCATTTTGATTGCTTGTTGATTGACACGATCAGGCCGCTGATTTCTACTGAGCGCTGCTGCCGCCAACTGCTCCGCACACAGATGTGGTCATGGCAATGGGCACACATAACCAATAATGGAGACACTGTATGACCGCCACGATGGACACCAAATCGCCCGCGCCCATGACTTCGCTGTGGGATGACGCGCACGCCGCAACCTTGAGCGAACCGGAACTGCTGCTGTACCGCTCCAACCTGCTCGGCTCCGACATGCGCATCACCAACTTTGGCGGCGGCAACACCTCTGCCAAGATCACCATGACCGATCCGCTGACGGGCGATCAAGCCGAAGTGCTGTGGGTAAAAGGATCGGGCGGCGACCTGGGCAGCATCAAGCTCGATGGTTTTTCCACCCTCTACATGGACAAGCTCAATGCCCTGAAAGGCCGCTACCGTGGCCTGGCGCTGGAAGACGAAATGGTGGCCTACCTGCCCCACTGCACCTTCAACCTGAACCCGCGCGCGGCCAGTATCGACACGCCCTTGCATGCCTACATTGCGCGCAAGCATGTCGACCATATGCACCCGGACGCGGTGATCGCGATTGCCGCCTGCGCCAACAGCAAAACGCTCACGCAAAAGATTTTCGAAGGCGAGTTGGGCTGGCTGCCATGGCAGCGCCCCGGCTACGACCTGGGCCTGAAACTCGAAGCGCTGTCGCAGTCGCAGCCGAACCTGAAGGGCATTATCCTCGAAGGCCACGGCCTGTTTACCTGGGGCGATACGGCCAAGTCCTGCTATGAAGTGACCCTGGCCATCATCAAGCGCGCCGAAGACTGGCTGGCCGCGAATACCAGACAACCGGCGTTTGGCGGCGCCAAAGTTTCCCCGCTGCCGTCGCAAGAACGCGCGGCGCTGGCACAGCGGCTGATGCCGCTGCTGCGCGGCAAAATCAGCCAGGACGAATACAAGCTGGGCCACTTTGACGACAGCGCCAATGTGCTCGATTTTGTCTGCAGCAACGATCTGCTGCCGCTGGCCGCGCTGGGCACCTCCTGCCCCGACCATTTCCTGCGCACCAAGATCCGCCCGTTCGTGATCGATTTTGATCCGACCAATCCTGATTTCGACAAGCTGGTCGCCGGCCTCGACGATGCACTGGCCGCCTACCGCGCGGAGTACATTGCCTACTACACGCGCTGCAAGCACGACAACAGCCCGGCCGTACGTGACGCCAATCCGATCATCTACCTGATCCCGGGCGTGGGCATGCTGTCGTTCGCCAAGGACAAGGCGACGGCGCGCATCGCCGGCGAGTTCTATGTCAATGCGATCAACGTGATGCGCGGCGCCAATGGCGTCGACACCTATGTCGGCCTGCCGGAACAGGAAGCGTTCGATATCGAATACTGGCTGCTGGAAGAAGCCAAGCTGCAGCGCATGCCGAAACCGAAAAGCCTGGCCGGCCGCATCGCCCTGGTAACCGGTGGCGCCGGCGGCATCGGCCAGGCCGTGGCGCGCCAGCTGCTGCAGGAAGGCGCTTGCGTGATGCTGACCGATATCGATGGCGGCGCTCTGGAAGAAGCCGAGCAGGCGCTGTTGAAAGTGGCGGGCCGCGACAATATCGCCACGGTGCGCGCCAATATCACGGCCGAGCATGAGGTTGAGTCCATCCTGAACGCGGCCGCGCTGCGCTTTGGCGGCGTGGATCTGCTGGTGTCGAACGCGGGCATTGCGTCTTCCGCGCCGGTGGAAGACACGACCCTGGAAATGTGGGAGCGCAACCAGTCGATTCTGGTCACCGGCTACTTCCTGGTCAGCCGCGCCGCCTTCCGCATCATGAAGCAGCAGCAGCTGGGCGGCAGCATGGTGTATGTGGCCAGCAAGAATGGCCTGGTCGCTTCCGGCGGCGCCTCCGCTTATTGCACCGCCAAGGCAGCTGAAATCCACCTGGCGCGCTGCCTGGCGCTGGAAGGCGCGCCACATGGCATCCGCGTCAATGTGGTCAATCCCGACGCAGTGATCCGCGGTTCGCGCATCTGGGATGGCAAGTGGAAGGAAGAGCGCGCCGCCTCGAACAAGATCGATTCCGACGATATCGAGGAATTCTACCGCCAGCGCAGCATGCTCAAGCGCAGCGTGCTGCCGGAAGACATCGCCGAAGCCGTGTATTTCCTGTCCAGCGAAAAAGCCGCCAAGAGCACCGGCAATATCATCAATGTGGACGCCGGCAATGCGGCCGCGTTTACACGATAATCAACACTCATAAAAACATGACGCAGCCGGCCAACGCGCCGCGCTGCGCATAAGGAGACAAAACATGAATACCATGATCAACGAAGGCCTGGTGGCCGAGCACAATGCCAAGCTGCAAGCGAATCTGGACGCCGACTACGCGGCGCTGGCCGGCGTGCTGGAGCGGCGCGGCCAGGACATTGAACAACTGACGGCGCTGGCGCAGACCTTTGCCGTCGCCGTGCCCACCTGGGGCGCCGGCACCGGCGGCACCCGCTTTGCCCGCTTCCCTGGCGTGGGCGAGCCGCGCAATATCTTTGAAAAACTGGAGGACTGCGCCGTCATCAACCAGTTGACGCAAGCCACGCCCGCCGTCTCGCCGCACTTTCCGTGGGACAAGGTCAGCGATACCGCCGCCCTGCGCGAAATCGCGCAAGGCTACGGCCTGGCCTTTGACGCCGTCAACTCCAACACCTTCCAGGACCAACTGGGCCAGGCGCACACCTACAAGCACGGCAGCCTGACCTCGCAAAGCGCGGCCGTGCGCGCGCAGGCGGTCGAGCACAATATCGAGTGCATCGAACTAGGCCACGCGCTCGGTTCGAAAGCGCTGACGGTGTGGGTCGGCGACGGCGCCAACTTCCCGGGCCAGCACAATCTGCGCGGCGCGCTGGAGCGTTACCTCGACAGCATGCGCGACATCTATGGCGCCCTGCCCGCCGACTGGAACATCTTCATTGAACACAAGCTGTTCGAGCCGGCCTTCTACGCCACCACGATCGCCGACTGGGGCACCAGCTTTGCCTGCGCCACTACCTTGGGCCCGAAAGCCAAATGCCTGGTCGACCTGGGCCACCATGCGCCGAATACCAATATCGAGATGATCGTCGCGCGCCTGGCGCAGTTCGGCAAGTTGGGCGGCTTCCATTTCAACGACAGCAAATACGGCGACGACGACCTCGATTCGGGCAGCATCAACCCGTTCCAGTTGTTCCTGGTCTTCAACGAACTGGCCGACGCGGCCGAGCGCGAAGGCAGCACCTTCAACCCCGCCTACATGCTGGACCAGTCGCACAATGTGACCGACCCGATCGAAAGCCTGATGAGCAGCGCGGTGGAAGTGCAGCGCGCCTTTATCCAGTCGGCACTGGTCGACCGCGCCGGCTTGCGCCAGCTGCAGGAAAGCAACGACGTGCATGCGTCGGCACAAGCCTTGAAACAGGCCTTCCGCACCGATGTCAGCGCGATTCTGGCCATGGCGCGCCTGCGCTCGGGCGGCGCCATCGATCCGGTGGCGTGCTATCGCACCACGGGTTATCGCGAAGCGCGTGGTGTGGCCCGCCCTCCGAAGGCGGGCGCCAGCAGCAGCGGTATCGTGTAAGCGCAGCAACAACGGCGGCATGCGGCTTGGCTGCATGCCGCCAGGCAAGCAGGTAGAATGCCAGGCAATGGCGCTATGCTGCGCCGCAACCAGGCCTACGCATGTCTTCCTTCTCTCCCGGCGCCCTGCTGCGCAATCTGAAACCCGATAACTTCACGATCGCCCTGCTGGTCACCGTGGCGCTGGCCAGCTTCTTGCCGTGCTCGGGCACCACCGCTGTGGTGTTCGGCCATGTCACCACGGTTGCCATCGGCCTGCTGTTCTTCCTGCATGGCGCCAAGCTGTCGCGCGAAGCGGTGGTGGCCGGCGCCCTGCACTGGCGCTTGCACCTGCTGGTGCTGGCCAGCACCTTCATTCTGTTCCCGATATTGGGCCTGGCACTGCGTCCGCTGGCCCTGACCTTCCTCACGCCCGACCTGTATATGGGCATCCTGTTCCTGTGCGCCTTGCCGTCGACCGTGCAGTCGTCGATCGCCATGACCGCCATGGCGCGCGGCAATGTACCGGCCGCCATCTGCAGCGCCTCGGCCTCGAACTTTATCGGTATTTTCCTCGCACCCATCCTGGTCGGTTTGCTGGTGGCAAAAGGCGCGGAAAGCAAGTCGTCGCTCGATGCCGTCTTGTCGATCGTGATGCAATTGCTGCTGCCGTTTTTGGCTGGCCAATTCCTGCGCCGCTGGATCGGCCGCTGGGTCGACCGCCATAAAGCCACCCTGAAATACGTCGACCAGGGATCGATTCTGCTGGTGGTCTACACGGCCTTCAGCGAAGCGGTCAACGAAGGCATCTGGCATACCTTGTCAATCGAAACGCTGGTCGCATTGGGCCTGATCAGCCTGCTGCTGCTGGCGCTGGTGCTGGGTATTTCCACCTTTGTCAGCCGCCGCCTGGGATTCTCCAAGGAAGACGAAATCGCCATCGTCTTTTGCGGCTCCAAGAAAAGCCTGGCCAGCGGCGTACCGATGGCCAAGGTGCTGTTCTCTACGCGTTCCCTGGGCATGGTGATCCTGCCGCTGATGCTGTTTCACCAGATTCAATTGATGGTGTGCGCGGTGATTGCGCAGCGGTATGCAAGGCGTCGCGAGGTGTTGGAGGTGCCGGTTACGACACGCTGATTGATGTTGGGGACGAGGAAGAGTGCAGCGCGTGTTTGTGTAATTTTTTGTGTAAAAACTGCCGGAATTGGTTCTTCGCCATCCCGGCAGTAGCGCTGTACCTATTTTTTATGGTTGATGGCGCTGATACCTTTAATCGTAAATTTCTTTGAGTATAAAGCAGGCGCCCTGTAGAACGTCGAGGTCGGATTGATCCTGACTGCCGCATGAAGAAGGTCGTGTGCGGCCTGCTCCAAGCCAGCATCAGAGTACGCTGTCGAGGCATTGTTCGAGTATGGTTTTTCTGGATCAATGGTCACGCATGGAACTGATTTATGCCCGCGCTCGTCAAGGTAGGCGATGAATGCATCCTCCGCCATGAACGCCCCGTACATGCGCCAAGCGTACTTTTTTCCCCAGTAATAATCATCGTCCTGCGCATTGTGCGTTACCCGTGTGTCGTTCTTCTCTTTCTCTTCCGCATAAGCTTCCTGAGCATAGTTTTGCGCAACCATATAACTCAGCAGCGGATTTACTTGGTCCGCTTCTGTAATGACGGACGGCTCAACCTGATTAACTCCGCTAGACAATGGCTGAAAGCCGATATTGTAATGTTTCCCGTCTTGCATTTGAGCAACTCCATTCGCCTCAAACTCGTAGACAGTACCAGTATTTTCTGGCGAGAAAGAGTGGCGATACATGCCGCTTGGCAACTTCGTCATGATGTAATTGCGGCAGATCAAATGATAAACTGTGTGCAAACTTGAGGGCTTCATGACTTTCCTAACTCGAAGATGGCGGATATTTTTTTGGAGTTTCTGTACAACATCTGTTGCAATACTTAAACTATGGGCAACTAACAAAAAAACAAGTGCTGCTGCTGAAATACGTTTGAAATACATATTCAGTAGCTTTACCCGAGACGATTCATGAGCATTGAGAGTACACCGCTACGCTATGCCAGATCGAACAAAATACCATGCCATTTTGTGGAAATTACGTCGACCTTCTCCATTAACCAACCGTAATTTGCCCCTTGCCTAACAGTTTTGATAATGCGGTTTGCCCACCAAATTGATCAATGATTTCTTCTGCACTCATTGCTTGCTCCAGAAATTAATATTTTTACTTTATCATCGACAAAAAACAGTTTTTATCTATTCCATGATGAGCTTCAACGCCAGCCGCAGCCCCTCGACAATCACCTGATACGCCTGCCTGCGGCTCTCTTCATCCGGCGCCCGCAGCACATACGACGGGTGATACACGGTCACCACCCAGCGCCCGTCATGCTGCACCGGCGTGCCGATCAGCGGCGTCATGGTGGCCGCGCCATCCTGCAAAATCGATTTCAATGCGGTGCTGCCCAAGGCCACGATCACCTGCGGTTGTACGCTGGCCAGTTCCTGTTCCAGCCAGTCATGGCAGGCGGCGATTTCGCGCTGGGCGGGGGTCTTGTGCAGGCGGCGCTTGCCGCGCGGTTCCCACTTGAAATGCTTGACGGCGTTGGTCAGATAGATGCTGTCGCGCGCGACGCCGGCTTCCTGCATGGCGCACTCGAGCACGGCGCCGGCCGGACCCACAAACGGCAGTCCTGCCAGGTCTTCCTGGTCGCCCGGTTGTTCGCCGACCAGCATGATGGACGCCTGCTTTGGACCCACGCCGGGCACCGCCTGGGTGGCGCTTTTCCATAGCTCGCAGCGGCGGCACTGGTCCAGCGTGGTGGGTAGTTCGCGCGCGGGCTGGGCGCGCTCGGCGGAGATCGGGATCATGGTCGCGCCGCTGCGCTGGCCGACGGTGGCGGTCTGTCCCGTACGCCGTTCGCCGTTGGCCGCTCCACTGACCATGGCCGGCACGATGGCGCCTTCGGGCAGGTTTTTCCAGAAGCGCGACGGGATATGGCTGCGCAGCAGGTCGGCGTTCAGGCGCGCCGGGTTGAAGATGCTGCGGTAGTAGGTCAGCCACAGCGCTTCGCCGGCATCGTCGATATCGGCCGGGCCGCGATCGGCCGGGCCGCGCATCAGGGCCGGGCCGGCGTGCAAGGTTGTGCCGTCCCACAGCATGGTGGCGGTTGGCGTGGCGATCATCCAGCTGATATTGCCCATGCGGCGCGCGAAGTGGCGCGCCACTTGCGGCAGCACGTCGTGCGCGGGCTCGAACCAGGCGACGAAGCGCGGTGCGCCCTGCGTTTCTTCGCGTTCGCGAAAACGCACATACGCATGCATGTCGTGCTCTTCGCGGCGCACGGCCTTGGCCATGCCGTGCAGGCGTGATCCGTCCGCATCGGCCGGCGAGATTACGTCGTGCTGGCCCTGCTGCCAGCGCCAGAGCACCTGATACAGGAAAGCCCAGCGGTCATGGGCGTTGAAGCAGGCGGCGCTTTCCAGCAGTTCCACCAGCGTGCGGGGCAGGCGTAGCGGCGGCGCGCTGGTATCGGTGGCGTCGGCCGTGGCAGAAAACAGGTCGCCGTCGCCTGGCTGCGACTGCCATTGCACGGAAGCCGGCGGTACCCCCAGCGCGATCAGCTCACGCGCGGCCGCGCGCCACTCGTCAAACGACTGCGCCAGGCGCACGACCTGGTTCATGCCGCCTGCAGTTCCGGCCACAAGTTCATCTGCTGCGGCGCTTGCGTCATGGCGCGGCGCAGGTTTTCGGAGGTGGTGCTGTCGCGCGCCGGAAAGTAGTCGGCCGTGATGATGAACGGCGCAATTTTTTTCATGCTGCAACGCAGGCGCGACAGGTCGGCGTAGCGCACTTGCCGCAAGCGTCGCAGGTCGACGATGCGCTGGGCGTTGCGCAGGCCGATGCCGGGCACGCGCGCGATCATGTGCAGCGCGGCGCGGTTCAGGTCCATCGGAAAATGCTCGCGGTGCGCCAGCGCCCACGCCAGCTTCGGGTCGATATCGAGCGCCAGGTTGCCGCCGCTGGCGGGCAGCAGTTCGCTGGCCTGGAAGCCATAGCTGCGCAGCAAAAAGTCAGCTTGATATAAGCGGTGTTCGCGCATCATCGGCGGCGGCGCCAAGGGCACGCTTTTCGGGCTGTCGGGGATCGGGCTGAAGGCCGAGTAGTACACGCGCTTGAGCTTGTAACTGCCGTACAGGGTCTCGGCCGTGTAGAGGATCTGCTGGTCGTCGCTGGCGTCGGCACCGACGATCATCTGCGTGCTTTGCCCGGCCGGCGCAAAACGCGGTGACCTGGGCTCTTCCGCTTTTTCATCGAGCTTGCGGCGGATAGACCCCATCGCCAGCTTGATGGTGTGTACGCTTTTTTCGGGCGCCAGCTTTTGCACGCTGTCCTGCGTCGGCAGTTCGATATTCACGCTGAGGCGGTCGGCATAGCGGCCGGCGGCGGCGATCAGCGCCGGGTCGGCGTCGGGGATGGTTTTAAGGTGGATATAGCCGCGGAACTGGTGCACCTCGCGCAGTTCGCGCGCTACCTGCACCAGCTGCTCCATGGTGTAGTCGGCCGACTGGATGATGCCGGAACTGAGGAACAGGCCGTCGATGTAGTTACGCAGGTAAAAGTCGGCCGTGAGCTTGACCACTTCGGCCACCGTGAAGCGCGCGCGCGGCACGTTCGAGGTGCGGCGGTTGACGCAGTACTGGCAGTCGTACAGGCAGTAATTGGTCAGCAGGATTTTCAGCAGCGACACGCAGCGCCCGTCCGGCGTATAGCTGTGGCAGATGCCCATGCCGGAGGTGGCGCCAAAGCCGTCCTTGCCAATCGAATCGCGCCTGGGCGCACCGCTGCTGGCGCAGGACGCATCGTACTTGGCCGCGTCGGCCAGGATTTCCAGCTTGTCCGTCAATTCCATGGCTTCACCCAATATACTGTTTTTTTATACAGTATATCAGCGAAACCCGGTTTGTGCCTGCTTGATCCGTGCAATGGCAAGACGTTATATATCGGTGTATATTACGCTTCTGTTGATTGCTCAGTTTATTGTTTACTTCAAGGATACAACCATGCGCCTGACCTCTTTCGCCCGCCTGCTGGGCACTGCTTTGCTTGCTACCGCCGCCAGCTCCGCCATGGCCGGGGAAGTGGTCGTGTCGGCCGCCGCCAGCCTGACGAATGCCTTCAAGGATGCGGCGCAAAGCTACGAGGCGCAGTATCCGGGCAGCAAGGTCTCGCTGAACTTCGCCGCCTCGGGCGTGCTGTTGCAGCAGATCGTCAAGGGCGCGCCGGTCGATGTATTTGCTTCGGCCGACCAGGAAACCATGGACGCGGCGCAAAAAGAGGGCCTGGTGCTGCCAAGTGACCGCCATAATTTTGTCGGCAACAGCCTGGTGCTGATCGTGCCGTCCGACAGCAAGCTGGCCATCAGGAATCTCAATGACCTGACGCAGAAAAGCGTGACGCGGGTGGCGATCGCCAACCCGGCCAGCGTGCCGGTGGGCCGTTATGCGGAAGGTGCGTTAAAGAAGGCAAAGCTGTGGGACGGCGTGCAGGCCAAGGCTATCAGTACGCAGAATGTGCGCCAGTCGCTCGACTATGTGGCGCGCGGCGAAGTCGATGCGGGCTTTGTGTATGGCACCGACGCGGCCATCATGAAAGACAAGGTCAAGGTGGTGTTTGAGGTGCCTTTGGCGTCACCGGTGCTGTACCCGATCGCCACCATCAAGGGCAGCAGCAATGCAGCCGAGGCGAAGCGTTTTGTCGGCTATCTGCAGACGGCGCCGTCGCAGGCGATCCTGGCAAAGTACGGTTTCAAGAAGCCATAAGCTGACAGCGCCGCATGGATATCGCCTGGACCGCGCTGGCCCTGTCGCTGAAAGTGGCGGCATGGGCCACGGCGCTCAATCTGCTGCTGGGCATAGGCACCGGCTATCTGCTGGCGCGCGCCCGTTTCCCCGGGCGTGACCTGCTTGACGCGCTGTTGACCTTGCCGATGGTAATGCCGCCGACGGTGCTCGGCTACTATCTGCTGGTGCTGCTGGGGCGGCGCGGCACTCTGGGCGTCTGGCTGCAGGAACACTTCGGCATCAACCTGATCTTTACCTGGCAGGGCGCCGTCATCGCCGCCACCATCGTCGCTTTTCCGCTGGTATTCAAGCCGGCGCGCGCGGCGTTTGAAGCGGTTGACGGCCAGCTGGAACAGGCGGCGCGCGTACTCGGTATTTCAGAGCTCGCGATTTTCTTTCGCGTCACCCTGCCGCTGGCCTGGCGCGGCATCCTGGCCGGCGTGCTGCTCGGTTTCGTGCGCGCGCTGGGCGAATTTGGCGCCACCCTGATGGTGGCCGGCAGCATCCCCGGCAAGACGCAGACCCTGTCGGTAGCCGTGTATGAAGCGGTGCAGGCGGGCCAGGACGACACCGCCAACACGCTGGTGCTGATCACCTCCGTGGTGTGCATCGTGGTGCTGCTGGCCGCCGGCAAGCTGGCGCCCGGTCGCATCGCCCACAGGTAAAACCCATGCAACTCGACCTCGATATCCGCGCCACTTTGCGCTCCGGCAAACGCAGTTTCAAGCTGCATGTGCAATGCACGTCCGCCAGCCAGCGCATCGCCCTGTACGGGCCGTCCGGCGCCGGCAAGAGCATGACCCTGAAAGCGATCGCCGGCCTGTTCACCCCGGACGCCGGCCATATCCGCCTGAACGGGCGCACCCTGTTCGATTCCGCCGCCGGCATCAACCTGGCGCCGCAGCAGCGCAATGTGGCCTATCTGTTCCAGGACTATGCGCTGTTCCCGCACCTGACGGTGCGCCAGAACGTGGGTTTCGGCCTGGCGCGCGGCTGGTTCAATCCGAGGCCGCGCGAAAAACTGGCAAAAGTCGAGCATTGGCTCGATGCATTTCATCTGCAGGAACTGGCGCACCAGTATCCCGACGAGTTGTCCGGAGGCCAGCGCCAAAGGGTGGCGCTGGCAAGGGCACTGGTGGCCGAGCCGGCCGCACTGCTGCTCGACGAACCGTTTGCCGCGCTCGATCCGGCGCTGCGCGTGAGCATGCGGCTGGAACTGAGCCAGTGGCAACAGCAGCTGGGCGTGCCGATGATCCTCATTACGCATGACCCGGAAGATGCGCGCATCCTTGGCGAGCATGTGCTTACCTTGCGCGATGGCCGCATCGACACGGTGGCAGACAACCAACACGAGGTAAAAATTGGATAAGGTGGAAATTGGCCTGCAAGGCTCGGTCTGGATGACGGTGGGAGGCGAAAACCTCGGCGGCGCCGGCAGGGTGGAATTGCTCGCTGCGATCGCCGAATGCGGCTCGATCACGCAGGCGGCCAAACTGGTGAAGATGAGCTACAAGGCGGCCTGGGACGCCATCGATGCGATGAACAATCTTGCCGGTGAACCGCTGGTGGAACGCCTGACGGGTGGCAAGGGCGGCGGCGGCACGCGCCTGACGCAGCGCGGGCGCCAGCTGGTCGACAATTTTCGCATTATCGAGATCGAGCATGCGCGCTACCTGCGCCAGCTGAGCGGCCAGGCCGAAGGCATTGCCGACGACCTGTTACTGATACGGAGAATGGCCATGAAAACCACGGCACGCAATCAATTCCTCGGCAAGGTGGCCGAACTTAAATCCGGCGCGGTCAACGACGAAGTGATCCTGGAATTGCCCGGTGGCCAGCAGATTGTTGCCGTCATCACGCAGGGCAGCAGCGACAGCCTGGGTCTGGCGCCCGGCGTGGAAGCGTTCGCGCTGATCAAGGCCTCGTCGATCATCCTGGTGGCGGATGGCGAAGGCGCGCGCTTCTCGGCGCGCAACCAGCTGGCCGGCAGCGTCACGCGCGTGCAGACGGGCGCCGTCAATACGGAAGTGGTGCTCGATTTGCCAGGTGGCGGCACGATAGCCGCCATCATTACCAATCAAAGCGCCAGCGAAATGGAAATCGCCGTCGGCAGCCAGCTGACGGCGATGTTCAAGGCGTCGAGCGTGATCCTGGGCGTGCCCGCATAAACAATCAATCCTCCAGCCGCGACAGCCAATCCGCCGCCGCCGCCAGCACTTGCTCCAGTTCCAGCACCGTCTGCGCCAGCAGCGCCGGCACTTCGTCGTGGCGGCCTTCGTCGATCGCCTGCTCGGTGGCGAACGAGGCGCGTATCAGGCGCTTGGTGCCCAGCGTACCCACCGAACCGCGCAGGCCGTGCAGGATGCGCGCAACGTCGCTGTGGCGGCCCTCCTGCAAGGCCGCTTCGGCGTCGCGCAACGGTGTCATGCCCTTGTTCAGGGCGTCTTCCACCATGCGCCGCAAGACCGCCCTGCCCTTGGGGTCCTTGCCCATCACGCGCATCAGCGCGGCCATGGAAAACACTTCCTCGTCGAGTGGCGCCGCCGCTACCGCCTGTACTGCGGTGCGCTTGGGCAGGTGGCGGTTGATCACTTCCATCATTTCCTCGACCACCACCGGCTTGGCAATGAAGTCGGTGATGCCGGCCGTCATGCAGCGCTCGCGCTCGGAGGCCAGCACGCCGGCCGTCATGGCGATCACCGGCAGCTGCAAGCGCAGTTCGGTGCGGATGATGTGGGTGGCGCTGAAGCCGTCCATCACCGGCATCTGCATGTCCATCAGCACGATGTCGTAGCGCAAGGACTCCATGCGCAGGCGTTCGACCGCCTGCAGGCCGTCGCCCACCACGTCCAGCGTGGCGCCCATGTGTTCCAGGATGCCGCGCGCCACCGCCTGGTTCAGGTGATTGTCTTCCACCAGCAGGAAATGCACGCCGGCCAGTTCGGTGCCGCTTTGCTGCAGCGCGATATGCTGTTCGCCGTCCTGGGTGGCGTTCAGGGCCTGGTGCAGCGCGTCGAACAGGCTGGAACCGGTGATCGGCTTCATCAGCACCACGTCGGCCTCGGCCGCGCTGGAGATTTCTTCCAGGTGATTGCGGGCAAACGCGTTGACCATCACCACGATGGGCTGGCGCTGGCCGGTGGCCGCCTCGCGTATCGCCTTGGCCGTGGCCAGGCCGTCCATGACGGGCATGTGCCAGTCGGCCAGCACCACGTCATATGGCTGCCGGCTGGCCAGGCGTTCGCGGTACAGCTCGATGGCGGCAAAGCCGGAGTCGACTTCATCGGCGGCCCAGCCCCATGCTTCGATCAGTTTCACGATCAGTTCGCGCGTGGTGCGGTTGTCGTCGGCCACCAGCAGGCGCAACTGGCCCAGGGCCGGTTTGCGGCGCTCTTCGTTTGGCTGCGCCAGTGCTTCGAACGGCACGCTGAACCAGAAGCGGCTGCCCTTGCCTTCGCTGCTGGCCACGGCGATATCGCCGCCCATCATGTGGATCAGATGCTTGCTGATGGCCAGGCCCAGGCCAGTGCCGCCGAAGCGGCGCGTGATGCTCTGGTCGCCCTGCGAAAAGGCGGTAAACAATTGTTCCTGCTGCTGCGGCGTCATGCCGATGCCGGTGTCGCGTACTTCAAAGCGCAGCCAGGCCTGGCCGGGCGTTTGCTCGGCCAGGCTGACGGCCACCACTACTTCGCCGCTGGCGGTAAATTTGATGGCATTGCCGGCCAGGTTGACGAGGATCTGCTGCAGGCGCTGGGCGTCGCCCACCAGGCGGCGCGGCACGTCGGGCTCGACCGCGATCGCCAGTTCCAGTTCCTTTTCGCCGGCATTCATGGTCATGGTGGTGGCCAGCGTGTTCATCACTTCATCGAGATCGAATTCGACCGGCGACAAATCCATGCGGCGCGCCTCGATCTTGGAAAAATCAAGCACGTCGTTGAGGATGCCCAGCAGCGACTGGCCGGCCACGCGCACCATGGTCAGGTATTTGCGCTGCTCGGTATTGAGTTTGGTGTTACCGAGCAAATACACCATGCCCAGCACGGCGTTCAGCGGCGTGCGGATTTCATGGCTCATGTTGGCGACAAAGTCGCTCTTCGCGCGGTTGGCCGCTTCGGCGCGGTCGCGCTCGTCTTCGAGTTCGGTCGCGCGTGCTTCCACTTCCTGCTGCAATCGGTCGCGCTCGCTCATCAGGCCGTTGAAGGCCGCCGTCAGTTCGCCGATCTCGTCGCGCTGCTCGACCGGCAGCGGCGTGAAGCGCTGGCCGCTGCTGCGCAGCGCCAGCAGGGTGTCTCGCAGGCGCACCAGCGGCGACAGCAGGCGCACCGTGACCCAGCCCAGCACCAGCGCCGCCAGCAGCGAGGCGCAGGCGCTCCACAGGATCAGCCGGTACAGCACGCCGTCAAACGGCTCGAAGGCGTCATCGACCGGCAGCGAGGCAGCCAGCAGCCAGTTGACCGATTTCAGGTGCTTGAAGCTGTTGACGGCTTTCACGCCGCGGCTGTTGGTGCTGACCATGCTGCCTTCGCCGCCACGCGCGATCAGCGCGCTGGTGGCGGGGTTGGCATTGTCGGCGCGCGGCTGCAGCAGCTTGGCCGGATCGGGATGCAGCACGTACAGCGGCACCTTGCCCTGCGTCAGGATGAAGTAATAGCCATTCTTGCCCACCTTGGCCGTGCGCAGGTCGCCCAGCAGGTTGTCCTTGTACAGGCGCAGCACGCCGATCACGATGCCGGCCACCTCGCCATTGGCGCCGATCACCGGCGCCACCATCTGCACGATGGGCAGGCCGCTGGACTTGCCCAGCATCGGTTCGGTAATCATGGGCTGGCGCGTGCGCATGACGGTGCGGAAGTAGTCGCGGTCAGCCACTTCGACACCGCTGCGTCCCGGCACTTCGGGCACGTCGCTGACCACTTTGCCATGCGCATCGAGCACCAGCACGTCGTCGAACAGGGCCAGCATGGCGCGCTGCTCATGGTACTGGCGCAGCTGGGCCGGCTGTGCCATCAGCGCGGCGGGCTGGCGGCGCGCCGTTTCGCTGATCACGTCAAGCAGCATGCCAAGCTTGTCGTCGAGTTCTTCGGCGGTGCGTTCGATCATGGCCGTCTGCTGGCTCAGCAATACTTTGGTGAAATCGTCGCGCATGCGCTGAACCTGCACCAGGGTCACCAGGGCGATCATGGCGATCGAGGTCAGGCTGGTAGCCAGCGCGACTTTTGCTTTAATGCCCAGAGGCTTCATCATTTCCTTATCCTTGGCAAACGGGCAGGCGGCACAAGCGTGCTGCGAGAGATGCTATCAGGAATTCTCCTATCAATACATCAACTTGGCAAGCATGGGCTTGTGGCGGCGTTGCCATGAAAATAAATGCAGAAAGTGATTTAAGCATCGCATTTCGCCGAAATTGGCACATTGCCTCTGCAGATACAGTAAACTCGTTGTTGTATTTTCTAAAAGGATGCCCATGTCACAAGAGCTGTTGTCTCCAACCTTGCCCCCCGTGAACGTGGAAGCGTTGCGTGCGCGCTGCGCCACCTGCAGCATGCACCAGCTGTGCCTGCCCATGGGGCTCGACGTGGGTGACATGGATCGCCTTGATCAGATCATCGGCCGGCGCCGCAAGGTGGTGCGTGGCGCCTCGCTGTTCCGCATCGGCGATTCGTTCCAGAACCTGTACGCGATCCGCCTGGGCCACTTCAAGACCTACCAGATCAATCCCGGTGGCGAAGAGCAGGTGACGGGCTTCCAGATGGCCGGCGAACTGTTGGGCATGGACGCCATCAGCACCGACCGTCATCATTGCAATGCGGTGGCGCTGGAAGACAGCGAAGTGTGTGAAATTCCATTTTCCAGCCTGGAGCAATTGCTGGGCAATATGCCGACCCTGCTGCGCCATTTCCACCGCATGATGAGCCAGGAAATCACGCGCGAGCAAAGCGTGATGCTATTGCTGGGCAATATGCAGGCGACCCAGCGCTTTGCCGCCTTTATCGTCAACCTGGCGTCGCGCTATGAAGCGCGCGGCTATTCGAGCAGCAAGTTTCAATTGCGCATGTCGCGCGAGGAAATCGGCAACTACCTGGGCCTGACGATCGAAAGCATCAGCCGCCTGCTGTCGAAATTCAAGAAGGAAGGCTGGCTGAGCGTCTCGAACCGCGAGATTGAAATCTTGCAGCCTGCCAAGTTGAAGGCGATTACAAACGGTACTGACACCTGCAAGTAATTACAGTTCGTTGTCGGCGTGGATGGTGATGTCGCGCTGGGCCGGCCAGGCCCAGATGCCCGACAGGCGCCATACGCGCTGCTGGTCTTCCACCAGCACCTGCCAGCGGCTGCGCTCGAGCATCGGCAGCGACACTGAAAAATTGCCGTTGGCATCGGGCTGCACCATCAGGCGGATATCTTTTTCCGGCAAGGTGGCATGCGCCAGGTGCAGCAGCAAAGGCTGCCGGTAAGCCTTGCCGAAGCTATGCACGGAACCGGTGATGCGCGACTGCGCCACATCGTAGGCCAGGCTGGTATCCATCGCCAGGTCGCTGGCGACCGTGTCGCGGCGCAAGTCCTGGTTGATCGCCTTGCCTTGCTTGTAGTAGTCGCCCACCACCAGCGCATCGGGCTGCGTGAACGCGATATACCCCATGAAGCTGCCGACGACGACCGACAGGCCGGGGCCGATCATCAAGAGCCACGGCCAGCGGTGCTTGTACCAGGGATCGACGGGGGCTTGCAGTTTGGCGGTCTTGGACATGGTGTTTCTCCTGATTCAATATGGCGCCAGGCAAGGCCCGGCGCCGCTTCCTGGTTTAACGCGGCACGATGAATACCGCGCTTTCGCGCACATGCAATGAGGGATCGTCGATCGATTGCAGCGTGATCTGGATCTTGTTCGAACCCTTCTCGCCGACGCCGTGCGGCACGCGCAAACGCACCGGCCAGCCCAGCGTTTCGGTCGGCTGCAGGGTCACTTCCTCGCGCGTCAGCAGGGCCAGGCCGGGCAGGCCCGACACGGCGATCCGGAAGTGCTGCTGCTCTTCCGAGGTGTTCATGATCTGCAGGCGATACACGTTTTCGATCATGCCATCTTCCACTTCCCGGCCCATCGAACCGCGGTCGCGGATCACGTCCATTTTCAGGGGCGTGCGCAGGAACAGCGAGGTGCACACGGCGATGATGATCAAGGCCAGGATCGAGGTGTAGATCAGCACGCGCGGGCGCATGGCGCGCCGGCGGATCTGCTGCGAACTGAAGTTGTTTTCCATCGCATGGTCGGTGCTGTAGCGTATCAGCCCGCGTGGCCGTTCGACCTTGTCCATCACGCTGTTGCAGGCGTCGACGCAGGCGGCGCAGCCGATGCATTCATACTGCAGGCCATTGCGGATATCGATGCCGGTCGGGCACACCTGCACGCACAGGGTGCAGTCGATGCAGTCGCCCAGTTTGGCTTGCGCGCCGTCCTTGGCCGCTTTCTTGTTCAGCGCGCCACGCGGCTCGCCGCGTTTTTCGTCGTAGGTGATGATCAGGGTATCCTGGTCGAACATGGCGCTCTGGAAGCGCGCATACGGGCACATGTATTTGCATACCTGTTCGCGCAGCCAGCCCGCGTTGCCGTAGGTGGCCAGGCTGTAGAACAGAATCCAGAACCATTCCCAGGGCCCGAAATTGAAGGTCCGTACTGCATGCACCAGATCCTGGATCGGCGTGAAGTAGCCGACAAAGGTAAAGCCGGTCCACAGGGCGATGGCGCCCCAGGCCAGGTGCTTGGCAACCTTCTTGCCGGTCTTGCGCACGGAAGGGCCTTGCCGGTCGAGCGCCATGCGCGCGCTGCGCGTGCCTTCGATCTTGCGTTCAACCCACAGGAAAATTTCCGTGTAGACGGTTTGCGGACAGGAAAAACCGCACCATACCCGCCCGGCAATCGCCGTGACCAGGAACAGCAGATACGCCGCGATGATCAGCAGGGCCGCCAGATAGATGAAATCCTGCGGCCACAGCACCACGCCGAAAATGTAGAACTTGCGCGTGGTCAGGTCGAACAGCAGGGCTTGCCTGCCGTTCCAGTTGAGCCACGGCAAGCCGTAGAACGCCAGCTGGGTGAGCCACACGCATACCCAGCGCCATGTTGCATAGCGCCCTTTGGCCTCGCGAGGGTAGATCTGCTCGCGGGCCGCATACATCTTGATGACTTGGGGTTCCATTTGCTTACTTCACAGGAACCGCAGGCTGGGGGTTGGAGAGGCTCCAGATATACGCCGACAGCACATGCACTTTCGACTCGCCAAGGAAGTCACCGAAGGCGGGCATGGTGTTGTTGCGGCCCTTGCGGATGGTTTCCATGATGGTGTCGGCACTGCCGCCATACAGCCAGATCCTGTCGCTCAGGTTCGGCGCGCCGAGTTGCGCGTTGCCCTTGGCATCGGCGCCATGGCAAGCCATGCAGGCGCCGAACTTCGATTTGCCCAGCACCGATTTGACCGGGTCCGAGGTCGAACCCGACAGGCTCAGCACATAGTGCGCGACATTCTCCACATCCTGCTCCGAACCGAGGGCGGCGCCCATCGGCGGCATGATGCCGTTGCGGCCATGCAAGATGGTGGTCTTGATGATGTCGGGATCGCCGCCGTACAGCCAGTCCTTGTCGGTCAGGTTCGGAAAGCCCTTGTTGCCGCGGGCGTCCGAACCATGGCACTGCGCGCAGTAGGTCAGGAACAGGCGCTGGCCGATGGCGTTGGCCTGCGGGTCGGCGGCCACGGTTTTCAGGTCTTGCTTCAGGTACTTGTCGAACAGGGGACCGTAGTCGGCTTCCGCCTTTTTCAGTTCCTGCTCGTACTGGCCCGACGATTTCCAGCCCAGCTTGCCCGCATAGGTGCCCAGGCCCGGATACAGGAACAGGTAGGCCAGCGCGAACACGATGGTGATATAGAACAGCCACATCCACCAGCGCGGCATCGGCGTATTGAGTTCCTTCAGGTCTTCGTCCCACACATGGCCGGTGGTGCCGTCGGCCGGGGCGCCCGGCAGTACCGTCACCTTCGACTGCGAGTACAGCAGCACGCCGCAGCCGATGATGCCCAGCAGGGACAGCACGACGATGTAAATATTCCAGAAACCACTGGTAAAGTCAGACATGGCCGCGCTCCTCTTTTGCCGCTCCGGCATCGGCCGGATAGTCCAGCGCCTCGTCGGCGAACGGCAGGTTGGCCGCCGCGGCGAAGTCCTTGTTGCTGCGGCTGAAAGTCCACCACAGGATGCCAACAAACGTCGTAAAGGAAACCACCGTCATGACGCTGCTGGCGCTGTCGAACAGGTTCTCGATTGCCATGCTAATTCCTCGTTTTGATTAATGTGCCCAGGCCTTGCAGGTAGGCCACCAGGGCGTCTTCTTCCGTCTTGTCCTTCAGCTGCTCGGGACCGGCCTTGATCTCTTCCTCGCTGTACGGCTGGCCCAGGCGTTTCAGGGCGCGCATCTTCGGCACGATGTCTTCCGGCGCCAGCCTGGTTTTCGCCAGCCATGGGTAGGACGGCATGTTCGATTCCGGCACCACGTCGCGCGGATTGTTCAGGTGCGTGCGGTGCCATTCGTCGCTGTAGCGGGCGCCGACCCTTGCCAGGTCGGGACCGGTACGCTTGGAACCCCACTGGAAAGGACGGTCGTAGACGAACTCGCCGGCCACCGAATAATGGCCATAGCGCTCGGTCTCGGCGCGCAGCGGACGTATCATCTGCGAGTGGCAGTTGTAGCAGCCTTCGCGCACGTAAATGTCGCGGCCAGCCAGGCGCAGCGGCGAGTACGGTTTCAGCCCGGCGATCGGCTCGGTGGTGCTCTTCTGGAAGAACAGGGGCACGATTTCAACGGCGCCGCCGACGCTGATCACCAGGGTGACCAGGCCGATCAGCAGCCAGGGGTTTTTTTCAATCCATGCATGTGAGAATTTCATTTGCTTTCGCTCCAATCAGGCGTGCGCCACGGTCGGTTCCGTGCGGTGATCCGTGTTCAGTTCCGGGATGCGTGCGACTGGCACTTTGGTGCCGCGCAAGGTCATCCAGGTGTTGTAGCCCATCACGCACATGCCAGCCAGGTACAGCAGGCCACCGCCCACGCGCACCACGTAGTACGGATAGGTTGCCTTGACGCCTTCGACGAAGGTGTAGGTCAGGGTGCCGTCCGGATTGACCGCGCGCCACATCAGGCCCTGCATCACGCCGGCGATCCACATTGCGGCGATGTACAGCACGATGCCGATGGTGGCGACCCAGAAGTGCACGTCGACCAGGCGCGTGCTGTACATTTTGGTCCGGCCGGCCACGCGCGGCAGGATGTAGTAGATCGAACCCATGGTGATGAAGCCGACCCAGCCCAGAGCGCCCGCATGCACGTGTGCCACGGTCCAGTCGGTGTAGTGCGACAGCGAGTTGATGGTCTTGATCGACATCATCGGGCCTTCGAAGGTGGCGATGCCGTAGAACGACAGCGAGACGATCATGAATTTCAGGATCGGATCGGTGCGCAGCTTGTGCCAGGCACCCGACAGCGTCATGATGCCGTTGATCATGCCGCCCCAGCTTGGCGCCAGCAGCACCAGGGAAAACACCATGCCGATCGATTGGGTCCAGTCAGGCAGCGCGGTGTAGTGCAGGTGATGCGGGCCGGCCCACATGTAGGTGAAGATCAGCGCCCAGAAGTGGACGATCGACAGGCGGTACGAGTACACAGGGCGCTCGGCCTGTTTCGGGATGAAGTAATAAACCATGCCCAGGTAGCCGGCGGTCAGGATGAAGCCCACCGCGTTATGGCCGTACCACCATTGGATCATCGCGTCCTGCACGCCGGCATAGGCCGAGTAGGATTTGGTAAACGAGGCCGGCATGACGGCGCCATTGACCACGTGCAAAATCGTCACGGCCAGGATATAGGCACCGAAGAACCAGTTGGCCACGTAGATATGCTTGACCTTGCGCTTGATCAGGGTGCCGAAGAACACGATGGCGTAGGCGATCCAGACAACGGCGATCAGGATCGAGATCGGCCATTCGAGCTCGGCGTATTCCTTGCCGCGCGTCAGGCCCATCGGCAAGCTGACGACCGCGCACAGGATCACCGCTTGCCAGCCCCAGAAGGTAAAGGCGGCCAGCTTGTCGGAAAACAGGCGTACCTGGCAGGTGCGTTGCACCACGTAGTACGAGGTGGCGAACAGGCCGCAGATACCGAACGCAAAAATGACCGCATTCGTGTGCAGCGGACGCAAACGGCCGTAAGTGAGCCACGGTATGTCGAGGTTCAGGGCGGGCCAGGCCAGCTGGGCGGCGATGATAACGCCGACCAGCATGCCGATGACGCCCCATACCACAGTAGCGATCGCGAATTGCTTCACGATCTTGTAGTTATAGTTTAGCGATTGATCCACAAAGACTCCCTGGAATGTCTATTTATGATGGTGGCCAGAGGTTAAGTGTTTGAGGTCTAAAAAACTTTGATGTGGATCAAAATTCCCCAGATGAAAGATGGGTAGTGCGGCAGCACCAATTATTTACTGATCTCGGTAAAAAAATGGCCGTAAAAGATCCCTGCAAGCGCGCCGTGGCGTTGGCATGGCAAGCGCGGCCGCGCCATGACAGCAAGACAAAAATCATGATTTCTCACCAATGTTGTGCTGCCGCCGCACCGCATGGTGCGGCGCACAAAATAATGCGACAAAAAAGTGCAATTTGGCATATAAAGTTGTTTTGGAATAAATTTTCCATATTTAATTTGCTGGCCCGCTTTTTGCATGCGCTTTAATTCAAAAAGGAGGGCATACCCATGGCAAATCCACAGGCAATCGTCGAGCTCACGCATCAGGTCCGCAAGCTGGCGTCC
The DNA here is from genome assembly GCF_057291295.1 of Janthinobacterium sp. 1L-D-8-B-C4. NCBI lineage: Bacteria > Pseudomonadati > Pseudomonadota > Betaproteobacteria > Burkholderiales > Oxalobacteraceae > Janthinobacterium > Janthinobacterium sp. 1L-D-8-B-C4. Next base: position 62,374 of record NZ_JBXAVX010000014.1, on the reverse strand, counting down.
AGCAAGATCGGGGACATCAATGACATCAACCGCGAGGCCAACTTCCTGGCGCTCAATGCACTGATCGAGGCGGCGCGAGCGGGCGCCGCCGGGCGCGGCTTTGCCGTGGTGGCAAACCAGGTCAAGCAGGTCTCGCAGCGCATCGGCGAAGTCACCGAAAGCCTGAACCAGGAACTGGTCGGTTCGCTCAGGAGCCTGACCGAACTGGGTGACCTGATGATCGGCCGCATGCAGTCGCATGAAGGCCAGCGCTGCGCCGACCTGGCCCTGAACATGATCGACATCATCGACCGCAACCTGTACGAGCGCTCGTGCGACGTGCGCTGGTGGGCCACCGACTCGGCGCTGGTGTCATGCCTGGCCAACACCAGCGCGGCGGCCAGTGAACACGCAGCGCAGCGCCTGTCGGTGATCCTCGACAGCTATACCGTCTACAAGGATATCTGGGTAGTCGATGCCGACGGCACCATCGTGGCCAGCGGGCGTGGCGCGCAGTATCCGGTGACCAGGCGCAACGTCTCCCGCGCGCCCTGGCTCAAGGCGGCGCTGAACACCGCCAGCGGCGAAGACTATGTGGCCGCCGATGTCTGCACCACCGCGCTGCTGCATGGCGCCCAGGTGGCAACCTACGCCACGGCGATCCGCGAAGGCGGCGCGACGCATGGCAAGGTGCTCGGTGCGCTGGTGATCTTCTTCGACTGGATGCCGCAGGCGCAGGCGGTGGTCAAGGGCGTGCGCCTGACGGACGCGGAATGGTCGCGCACGCGCTGCATGATCCTCGATTCCTCGTTCCGCGTGCTGGCCAGTTCCGATGGCGAGGGCGTGCTCAGCGAAGTGTTCCCGCTGCATCCGGAGCAGCGCCGCGCCGGCTTCTACCGCGACGGCGACATGACGGTCTCTTTCGCCGCCACGCCGGGCTACGAAACGTACAAGGGGCTGGGCTGGTATGGGGTGGTATGCCAGCGTGCCGATGCCCGCAGTTGATCTCGCTTAATATGTTTATGAAGCAACGCCGTACAGTGGTAAGTCCCGCCACTGCAAAGGCTTGCCATGCCCGATGCCGACCGCAGCAAGCCGCTTGATGATGCCGCCAATTATGTCGTAGGGCGCTTCAGCGGCACCTGCCTCTACAGCCACAGCCTGCTCACCTGCGTGCAGCAGATGCCGTCGCCCGGCATCGTCATCTTCGTGCATGGCGTCAATTCCGACGGCGAGTGGTACCGCGCGGCGGAGGAAGGCCTGTGCAAGGGCTTGAATACGCGAATGAAGCGCTGCGACGAGCATTTGTGCCATGCCACGGCGCAAGCCGGGCAGTTGACGCCGGTACGCTACAAGGGCGAGCTGACGGATGACGGCTATGTCGATCCCGATTACACGGCCAGCACCTTTATCGAGCCGCAAGCGCATTTCTCGCCCGTGATCCACTTCCGCTGGGGCTACAAGGCCAGCGACAGGGAATTGCAGCACTATGGCGATTCGGTCTACCTGAACGAACACGATTACTGGGGCGGCGGCCCGTTCGCCAATGGCTGTTCCTCGTTGCCCGACCTGTGGGGCGAGGGGCTGTCGGACGCCCTGTTCCTGTGGATACATATCGAACACCTGAACCCCGTCAACGACCGCATCGTGTATGCCTGCCCGCCGCGTCCCTACTTCGTGCTGGCCGCGCTGCGCCTGGCGCATGTGGTGCAGGCGATCCGCAAGGAACAGGCCGATGTACCGATTACCATCGTCTGTCACAGCCAGGGCAATATGGTGGGCATGGCGGCGGCGTTTCTGGGCAACAAGCTCGCTGACGTGAAGGATGCCGGCGGACGCACTGGCCGCTGCGTGGCCGACACCTATGTGCTGTGCAACCCGCCCTACAGCCTGTTGCGCCGGAATGACACCGAAGGCTGGCTGCAAGGACAGGTGAAGGACGTGGACGGCAATGTGGGCCGGCAAAGCGGCAAAGCGCGCCGCAAGACGCTGGCGGCGTTCTTCGATATCGTGCGCGGCCAGGCGCAGGAGCCACCGATGGACCCTTGCCTGAGCCGCATGGCGGACAACCAGAAACACGATTTCAGCCTGGACAAGGACAGGGCCAGCTATGGCTGCGGCCCGCAGCAATCGACGCGCGGGCGCGTCACGCTGTATTGCAATCCGCATGACCAGGTGATCTCGGCCACGCCGATACAGGGTATCGGCTGGCTTGGCCTCAGCGCCGAAGAGATCAAGGGCACGCGCGGCGATGGCGTGTTCAGCCAGCGGGTTTTTGCGCAGGGCCACCTGGTGGGCCAGCAGGGGGATTATGACTACTGGAGCAATCACTATCGCCAGCCCGAACGTGGCAGCGTTGATTTCTGGTTTCCCCATTCGCCGATTTCAAAGTACGACCCGAACAAGGGCGTGCGCGCCAGTACCAGCGACGCCGGCAGGGCCGCCACCGTGCGCACGGCCGCCGCCGCCTCGCAACTGATGAAGTGGCTGAAAATCCCGATCCATGCCGTGCCGCCCGCTGACTGGCGCATTCCCGTCAATGCGCCTGCGCTGCCGAACACTTTTTTGCCGCAGGCCGTGCGTTTCGGCACGCCCAGTGCGCAATTCGACCAGGATCTCGATCCGCCGGCCACGCACCGCCATGCCGGCAAGGCGCGCGCCGAAGACGATCCCTATGCGGACGAGGAACTCGGTGGCAGGCCGGCCGGCAACCGCGATACCGAAGCGGGCCTGCGCTACGAAGACCATGCCCGGCTGCGCATGAAAGCGCGGCGCGAAAAGGTGTATGGCAATGGCGACAAGGTGGGCATGGAAGACGACCTGTCGACCGCTACGCCCGAATATCGACACTGGCGCAAGCAGGAAATCCAGGCGCAATTGGTGGCCACCTGCGATACGCATGCGACCGACCATTCCACGATCCTGACGAACGGCGCGCATGCGGAAAAAGCGCTGGCGTATGACGTGGCGATCGGGGTCAATGTTATCAGCGAAAAAGCGATGCTTAAGTTACGCATTGCAGCTGACTGGCGATTGTTAAATGGTCTTGGCGATAACAATCCACAGAAGATATTTGATGAGTATTTTGTGTCTGGAATGTTCAAGGAATTGTCATTGCTCAATTGGGTGCGTAGCGGTGGCAGCACCGGCGCCATGCCGCCCGAAATAGAGGATGAACGCATGTACAAGCGCCCGGAGACCTCCTGATGCGCAACTTGATTGCGACTTTGCCACGCCGGCTAGGCTGGAGCCTGTTCGTATTCAGCCTTGCGTTTGGCATGGCATGCTGGTTTGTCTTGCAGGCCGCGCCACTCGATGTTTCTCCTGACGAAGGATTGCTGATGAAACGACTATTGTTGATGCCAGCACTGCTGGCGCTTGCCGTGCTTTTTTTTACTTCGGCTTGTGCCAGCAAGGGATCTGTCGTTGCACCGACTACTGCTGTTGCGTCCGTCGCACCAGAGCAGCCCTATATGGCGCAGGTTGTCGGGGTGCAGTGGTTGAATCCCTTGCAGCGCCGCGACTATCCAACCGAGTGGCAACTGCTGTGGACACTGGGCCTGGCCAAGCCGAACAAGGACGATAGCAAAGTGAAAGAAAATCCTGTGCGTTTTGGCAAGGTACAATCGATTGGCATGATTGCTGCAGGCAATGATGGCGAGGAAACCTTCCACGGTTACCATCACAAATATGTGACGGAGCTGATTTATCGTTTTCGCGACATTTATTTTTCCAGCGAAGAGTATTTTTATAATGCCCATTCCCTGACCGATAAATCCACGCGGCGAGAACTGGCCGGTATCCATGTCGAATATGCCCTACCTGAAGGACGCCTCGATCCAGTCGAAGCCGGATTATATGTGCAGGATACAATCAGGCGCGCCTTCAGCATTGGCAATACCTCCTTCCCCGATTCCTGGACCACTGCCACCCCACCCGATGTGCGCGTCACCATGGGCGGCGCCAATGCGGGCTTTGCGTCATTGAGCGCCGGCCTGGCTTATCTGCAAGCAAACCCGGACAAAACCGTGTGGGTGATGAACTGGGACGCGCCGAGTTTTCCGCCCAGGGATGAGCAGATCAATGAAAACATGGTGCTGCTGGTGCTGGCCGGGCCCGCTTACAAGACCGGGCGTGCGCCGCTGGCGTGGCTGGGCTTTCCCGTCACGCGCGCGGTGGCCGATTTCAAGGCTGAAAAGGGGCAGTCGCCGCGCATCGTGCAGGCGTGGAGCAGTGCGATGGCCGATGCCGCGGCCAATGCGCAGACCAGCGACAGCGCCATCGGCTATGTGATCCACGACGCCGGCGTCACGTATCCGGCCGCGTCCGACCGCATCGGGCCGCTGGCGCAAAGCCTGACCGAGCAATTGCCGGAATTCGATTTCAACCGGCAGAGCTTCAACCTGCCCGCCTTGCTGGGCGAGACGGGCGCCGGCACGGCCTTGACGAATGTGGCGCTGGCGATTGCCTACGCCCATCATGTGGGTGGGCCGGTGCTGGTGGCGGGCACCAGCGAGGCGCAGCAGGTCAGCGCCGTGGTGGTGGCGCCGCCGACGGTGCCGCGGCCGGTCGACCATGATGCGCCGTGGTTCCGCGCGCGCGGCGGCGGCAGCGTGTTCCTGCCCTGGTGGGGCCTGCGCCACGATGCGCGGCCCGGTTCGCAAGGTTATTCGCGCTGATCCGGCGGCTGCTGTGCCGGCTTTTCCGGCGTGGTGTCATCGTCCTGCAGCACGCGCATGCCGGGGCCGACCAGGTCGTCGAACTGGCCGCCGTCGGAGGCCTTGAAGAAGACCCATAGCGCGATAAAGACCACCACGATGCTGAGCGGAATAAGCAGGTACAAGGACTCCATCAGGTTTTCCTCAGGCGTAGCGCGTTGGCGATCACGACCGCCGAGCTGGCGGCCATGCCGACGCCGGACAGCCACGGGTTCAGGTAGCCTAGCGCGGCGGCGGGAATGGCGGTCAGGTTGTACAAGGTGGCCCAGCCCAGGTTTTCGCGGATGATGCGCATGCTGCGCGCGGCCGTATGGGCCGTGTCGAGCACCGAGCGCAGCTGGCTGGACAACAACACCGTATCGGCATGCGCCTGCGCCAGCGCGGCGCCGGAACCCATGGCAAACGAGACGTCGGCCGCGCTCAGCACGGCGGCGTCGTTGATGCCGTCGCCAACCATCGCCACCACCGCGCCGGTCGCTTGCAACTGCTGCACGAAATCGAGCTTTTCATCGGGCAGGCATTCGCCGCAGGCGGTGGCGATGCCCAGCTCGCGCGCCACGCCTTGCGTCAGCGCTTCCTGGTCGCCGCTCAGCAGCACCACTTGCTTGCCATGGCGCTGGAAGTATTCGACCACTTCGCGCGCTTCCGGGCGCAGGGCGTCGCTCAGCAGAAAACGCGCCAGCCACTGCCCCTGCGTGCCCAGGTACAAGGGCGTCATGCCGTTGACGCCGAGCGCCGTGTCGCCCAGCGGCGGGCCGGCGAGCGCCGCCACAAAAGCCGCATTGCCGAGGCGGTAGCGCACGCCATCGAGCACGCCTTCGAGGCCCTGGCCCTGCACTTCCTGCAATTGCTGAGCGTGACCCGGGCCGATGGCGCCGGCCGCGTCCAGCATGGCTTGCGCCAGCGGATGGGCGCTGCCCGTTTCCAGCGCGGCAGCCACTTGCAGGCAAGCCTGTTCATCAAGCTTGCCCAGGCTGTCGGTCTGCCGCAGCACGGGCCGGCCCAAGGTCAGGGTGCCCGTCTTGTCGAACACGATATGGGTGGCGCGGTGCAAGGTTTCCAGCACATGTGGCTGGACGATCAGCACGCCGCGCCGCAGCAGGCTGTCGGTGGCGGCGGCCAGCGCGGTCGGCGTGGCCAGCGACAGCGCGCACGGGCACGACACCACCAGCACGGCAATCGCCACCGGCCAGGCCTGCGACGGATCGTGCCAGCTCCAGAAGGCGAACACGGCGGCGGCGAACAGCAGCAGGCCCAGCACGAACCAGGCGGCCACCTTGTCGGCCCATTGCGCGATCTGCGGCTTGCCGCTGCCAGCGCGCTCGATCAGTTTCAAGAGATCGGACAGGGTGCTCTCGCGTGCCGGTTTCAAGACCCGCAGCAGCAGCGCCGCGCTGGCGTTGATGGCGCCACCGGGTACCTGTTCGCCGATGTTTCTGCGCTGCGCCGCGCTCTCGCCCGTCAGCAGCGACAGATCGAGCGCGCTGTTGCCTTCGATAATCACGCTGTCGGCGGCGATCGCTTCGCCCGGTTTCACCAGGATCATGTCGCCCACCGCAAGGCTGCCGGCCGGCACCAGGAGGGTAGCGCGGCTGTCCGGGAAACCGGGCATCAGGGTTGCCGAAGCGGGCAAGGCGTGCTGCAGGCGTTCCAGTGCGCCAGCGGCCTTGCGGCGCGCTTGCAGTTCAAAGTAGCGGCTGCACAGCAAGAGGAAAATGAACATGGTGGCCGAGTCGAAATACACCTCGCCCTGGCCCGTGAAGGTGGCCACCAGGCTGCCGAAGAACGCCGCCAGGATGCCCAGGGTAACGGGCACGTCCATGCCCAGGGTGCGCGCGCGCAGGCTGGACCAGGCGCCCTGGAAGAACGGCAGCGCCGAGTAGCAGATGGCCGGCAAGGTCAACAGCAGGCTGGCCCAGCGCATCAGGCTGGCCATGGCCGGGTCCAGCGTGCCGTCTTCGGCCGCCAGGTAGGACGGCGCCACATACATCATCACCTGCATCATCGACAGGCCGGCCACGAACAGCTGGCGGCCCAGCGTCTTGCTGGCCTTTTGCAGTTGCTCGCCATGGCGCACGGCGTCATACGGATACGCCGTATAGCCGACCTGGCGCACCGCTTGCAGGATATCGCCCGGTTCGCACTGCGATTTGCTCCAGCGCACATACAGGCGCTCGGTGGCGACATTCAGGCTGGCCGCCTGCACGCCGGGCAGGCGGATCAGCTGGCGCTCGATCAGCCAGACGCAGGCGGCGCAGCGTATGCCTTCGACCGACAGGGTCGCTTCGCAGCTGCTGGCGTCGCGCGCGAACTGCGCATCGTCATTGCTGTACAGGCGCAGTTCGGGCGGCACCAGGGTGGCGTCAAACGCGTTGGCGGCGTAATCGTCGCGCTCGCGGTAATAACTGCTTTGGCCGATGTCGACAATGGTTTGCGCCACCGCCTCGCAGCCGGGGCAGCACATGGCGCGTGGAAATTCATCGATGGTGACGCTCCAGCTGGAACCGGGCGGCACGGGCAGGCCGCAGTGGAAGCAGTCGGCCGGTTTCAATACGGCATTCATAGGGGACTTTTCATGCGTCTTTTCATCAATGGGGCGCCACGCACAGGGCGTCGAGCCAGCCCAGCGAGACGCCGTTGGCCGCGCGCAGCAAGCCCAGCAGGCCAAAACCCAGCACCAGCAGGCCGCTGGCGATGCGCACCGGGCGGCGCTGCAACTGCTGGCGCAGGCGCGCGCCCAGCAAGCCCATGCCAAGCAGGGTCGGCAAGGTGCCCAGGCCAAACGCCGCCATGGCGGCCGCGCCGTGCAGAGCCGAGCCGGCCATCATGGCGGTCAGCAAGGCGCTGTAGACCATGCCGCACGGCACCCAGCCCCACAGGCCACCGACGGCCAGCGCTTTCAATGGCGTGTCCATCGGCATCAATGGCGCCAGCAGCGGGCGCACGCGGCGCCACAGCAGGTTGCCGGCCGCTTCCAGATGCGCCACGCCACGCCAGGCGTCCATCAGGTACAGGCCCAGCGCGACCAGCATCAGGTTGGCCAGCCAGTAGCCAGCTACCTGCAAGGAGGCCATGCGCAGCATGCCGGCGCCGGCCAGGCCGCCGGCAAAGGCGCCTGCCAGCATGTAGCTGCCGATGCGTCCGCCGTTATAGGCCAGCACGCGCAGCGCATGGCTTTCCGATACCGTACGCTGCGCATGGATGGCGATCACGGCGCGCTGACGCGCTCTGGGCACGCCTGCCGACAGCGCGCCGACGATGCCGCCGCACATGCCGATGCAGTGCACGCTGCCGGCCAGGCCGACCATGAACAGCGGCAAGAGGCTGAGGGGATTCATCGGCTGGCGCTATACCGTTTTCGAGTAGCGCAGCGGTTGCGGCGCATCGGCTGGCGCCAGCGCGGCCTTGGCGCGCGCTTCGGCCAGGTGGCGGTCGAACACCATGCAGATATTGCGGATCAACAAGCGCCCTTTCGGTGTCACCGTCAGCCAGTCCTCTTCGATGACGAGCAAGCCGTCGCGCGCCAGTTCGCGCAGCTTTTCCAGTTCGGCCGCAAAATAGCTGCGAAAGACCACCGGGTGCGCCTGCTCGATGGTGGCGATCGACAGTTCGAAATTGCACATCAGCATCTGGATGATGATACGGCGCAGCATGTCGTCCGTTTCCAGCTTGATGCCGCGCGCGATCGGCAGCACGCCTTCGTCGAGTTTCTCGTAGTAGGCGTCGAGGGTCTTTTCATTCTGGCTGTAGACCGCGCCGACCGAGCTGATGGCCGATACGCCACAGGCGATCAGGTCCGCTTCGGCGCGCGTCGAATAGCCCTGGAAATTGCGGTGCAGGCGGCCCTGGCGCTGTGCCACGGCCAGGTCGTCGGTGGGCTTGGCGAAATGGTCCATGCCGATATACACATAGCCGGCGGCCGTCAGGCGCGCGATGCACAGGCCCAGCATGGCCAGCTTGGTGCTGCTGTCGGGCATGTCGGCGTCGAGGATGCGGCGCTGCGGCTTGAACAGGTGCGGCATGTGCGCGTAGTGGTACAGGGCGATGCGGTCGGGGCTGGCGTTGATCACCTTGCGCAAGGTTTCCGTCATGGTGTCCATGCTCTGCTTGGGCAGGCCATAGATCAGGTCGATGCTGATGGAACGGAATCCCGCGTCGCGCGCGGCCTGCATCACGGCCACGGTTTCCGCTTCCGGCTGGATGCGGTTGACGGCCTTTTGCACATCGGCGTCGAAGTCCTGCACGCCCAGGCTGATGCGGTTGAAGCCTTGCGCGCGCAATGAAAAAACGCGTTCGCGCGAGACCGTGCGCGGATCGATTTCAATCGAATACTCGCCGTCGGCGTCGGGCGCGAAGTCGAAGTGCTGGCGCAAATGCGCCATCAGCTCGTCCATCTGCTTTTCGCTCAGGTAGGTGGGCGTGCCGCCGCCGAAGTGCAGTTGCTCGATCTGGTTGATGCCGGCAAACAGCTTGCCCTGCATGGCGATTTCCTGCTTCAGGTAGCTGAGGTAGGTGGCCGCCTTGCTGCGGTCTTTGGTAATGATCTTGTTGCAGGCGCAGTAGTAGCACAGGGTGTCGCAAAACGGCACGTGCACGTATAGCGACAGCGGTCGGCGCCCGCCGCGCATGCGCAGGGCGGCCACCGCTTCGAGGAAATTGCCATAGCCAAAGCCGGCATGGAAACGGTCGGCAGTCGGATACGAGGTGTAGCGCGGGCCGGACTGGCTCATCTTGCCGATGATGACGGGATCGAATTCGACAACGGCGTCGAGTTCGCCGGTATTGCTGCTCAGTAATGTGTTCATGATGGTTCGATTCTTGAAAAGATCAGGCAGCCAGGCGTTTCAGGCCGGCGCTTTTGCTGGCGTTGGCGGCGCCGCTGCGGCCGTTGTTCAGGGTGACACGGCGCGGTGGCGGCATCTTGCCGAAATTGAACAGGCTGACGGCCTGCGACAGGCTGGCCGCTTCCTCCGACAATCGCGTGGCGGCCGCAGCCGCCTCCTCGACCAGCGCCGCGTTCTGCTGCGTCACCTGGTCCATGTGGGCAATCGCGGTGTTGACCTGGTCGACGCCGATGCTTTGCTCGCGCGAGGCGATCGAAATTTCCTGCATGATGGCGGTGACCTGCTGCACCGAGCTGACCACCTGTTCCATGGTGGTGCCGGCGCGGTTGACCTGCACCATGCCGGCGCCGACCTTGCTGACGGAAATGTCGATCAGCTGCTTGATGTCCTTGGCCGCCAGCGACGAACGCTGCGCCAGGTTGCGCACTTCACCGGCCACCACCGCAAAGCCGCGGCCCTGTTCACCGGCGCGCGCCGCTTCCACGGCCGCGTTCAGCGCCAGGATATTGGTCTGGAAGGCGATGCCTTCGATCAGGCCGATGATGTCGACGATTTTCTTCGACGAGGTGTTGATTTCATCCATGGTGGTGATCACGTCGGCAACGATCTCGCCGCCCTGCACCGCCACCCTGGAGGCGGCTACCGCCAGGTCGTTGGCCTGCACCGAGTTGTCGGCGTTTTGCTTGACGGTCGACGAGAATTCTTCGATGCTTGACGCCGTCTCTTCCAGGCTGGCGGCCTGCGATTCGGTGCGGCCCGACAGGTCCATATTGCCGGCCGCAATCTGCTTGGTGGCCACCGCCATGGTTTCAACGTTGATGCGCACGTCGCGGATGGTGGCGATCAGGTTGCTGTTCATCTGTTGCAGCGCGCGCAGCAACTGGCCCACTTCGTCGGTGCTGTCGGTTTCAAAGCTGCCCGACAGGTCGCCGGCGGCAATCGCTCGCGCGCCGTTCAGGGCCTTGTTCAAGGGCTGCAGCACCGAGGTGCGCAGGGTGTACCAGAGGAAGACGTTGATCAGGAAGCCGACCAGGGTGGCGCCGAAGATGCCGTAGTTGGTTGCCGCGCCGCCGGCGGCAAACAGGGTGATGGCGCATACCAGCAGTTGCAAACAGTTGACGGCGCTGGTGGCCATCCAGATGCGCAGGTTGAGCGACATGTGGGTCAGCTTGTGCAGCAGGTGGGCCAGGCCCGGGCGCACTATCTGGCCGTGCTTGATGACGATGCGCCCGCCCTCCTGGTTGCGGATGGCGTGATAGGCTTCCTCGGCCACCTTGACTTGGTCCTTGTCGGCCTTCACGCGCACCGACATGTAGCCGACCGTCTGGCCCGCCTCGCGGATCGGCGTGACGTTTGCGCGCACCCAGTAAAAGTCGCCATTCTTGCAGCGATTCTTGACCAGCCCGGTCCATGGCGTGCCGGCCTGCAGCGAGGCCCACATGTCGGCAAATGCTTCGGCCGGCATGTCCGGATGGCGCACGATGTTTTGCGGCGAACCGATCAGTTCGGCTTCGGTAAAGCCGCTGACCTGGCTGAAATACGGGTTCACATACACGATGTTGCCGTTCATGTCCGTTTTCGAGACGATCGCCTGGTCTTCCAGCACAAGGGTTTCACGGTTGGTAACTGGCAAATTCTGGCGCATGACGGCTTCCCGGACAGGTTGCGTCAAACGGCAGTCGGACGCATTTATTGAATAAAGCTTGCAGGATTGCAAGAACGTGGATCAGTGTAAGGAGTCGTCAGCGCAAATTTATTGATGTAGATCAAAATCCTTAAAATTGGAGTGGGTAATTTGACGGCGCGCGGGCGCAGGTAGTCACTTCTACCGGGGGGTGATTTGATCGATGCCGCCATCATGCCTATGGCGTTGGCGGTTTTGCGCTGGCCAGGCCGTTCAATCCATGCCGGCCGTCAGCGGCCGCAAACTGCCCACCGCATAACCCTGCGCATAATCGACGCCCAGTTCGCGGATAATCGCCAGCGTTGCTTCGTCTTCCACGTATTCGGCGACGGTTTTCAGGCCCATCACGTGGCCCACTTCATTGATGGCCTTGACCATCGCGCGGTTGATCGTATTGGTGGCGATATCGCGCACGAACACGCCGTCGATCTTCAGGTAGTCGACCGGCAGCGCCTTCAGGTAGCCGAATGAGGAAAAGCCGCTGCCGAAGTCGTCGAGCGAAAAGCGGCAGCCGAGCGCCCTGAGCTTGTGCATGAAGACCTGCGCCTTGGGCAGGTTGGCGATCACCGCCGTTTCGGTGATTTCAAAGCAGATCTGCTCGGGCGCGACGGCGTATTGCACGAACTGTTCAATGATGTAATCTTGCAGGTGGGTATCGGCCAGCGACATGCCCGACAGGTTGACCGAATACAGGGCCGGCGCGCGGCGGCAGTTTTCAATCTGTGCCAGGGCGACCGGCAGGCTGTCGCGGATGCTCTGGATATGGTGACAGACGGCGCGGATGACCCAGCGGTCGATCGAAATCATCATGTCATAGCGTTCGGCGGCCGGGATAAAGGCGCCGGGCAGTATCAAATCGCCCTTGCTGTTGCGGATGCGCAGCAGCACTTCGTCGTGGCTCTCCTGGCCATCGTGCAGGTGCACGATGGGCATCGCATACAGGCGGAAATATTGATGCTCGAACGCTTCCTTCAGGCGCGAAATCCACAGCATTTCGCCATGGCGCTGGGCCAGCATCACGTCGGCTTCCTGGTACACGTGGATGCGGTTGCGGCCCTGCTCCTTGGCCAGGTAGCAGGCCTGGTCGGCGGCGATCAGCAGTTCGCTCAGTGACTTGCTGTCCTGGTTGACTTCCACCATGCCGATGCTGACGCCCAGTTCGAAGCTGCGCGAGTCCCAGCTGAAACGGAAATCGCGGATCGACTGGCGTAATTGCTCGCCTATAATGCGCGCGTGATCCATCGGGCAGTTCGGCAACAGCACGCCCAGTTCGTCGCCGCCCAGGCGCGCCAGAATGTCGCTGTCGCGCATCTGCGACTGCAGCAGCTTGGCCAGCAGTTGCAGCAGCATGTCGCCGGCGCCATGGCCGCAGGTGTCGTTGATCACCTTGAACTGATCCAGGTCGAGGTACAGCAGCGCATGCACATGGCCCTGTTCCTTGGCGCTGTGCAGCGCGTTGGCCACCACGTGTTCGAAATGGCGCCGGTTGATCAGCCCGGTAAGCGAGTCGTGCGTGGCTTGCCACGACAATTGCTGGCTCAGCTTGCGCTCATGGCTGACATCGCGAAACACCACTACCGCGCCGAGGATCTCGCCGTCGCGCGACCAGATCGGCGCGGCCGAATCTTCGATGGCGATATGGCGCCCGTCGCGCATGATCAACTCGGTGTGCGAGGACATGCCGACCGACTGGCGCTGGTGCAGGCATTTGAGGGCCACATGTTCCAGCGGCTCGCCCGTGCGCTCATCGACCAGTTGCATGGTTTGCCAGATATCCAGGCCGCGCGCCAGTTGGTTGGTCCAGCCGGTAAGCTGCTCGGCCATGCGGTTAAGGTAGCGCGTCTTGCCGAACGGGTCGGTGGTGATCACGGCGTCGCCGATCGAGCTGAGCGTGACTTCGGCCAGCTCCTTGTGTTCGGCGATCATGATTTCTTGCAAGGTTTTTTCGGTGATATCCCAGATGATGCCCAGCGTGCGTTCGGGCTGGCCGTGCGCGTCCAGGAATACCTGTGCCTTGGCAGCCAGCCAGTGCTCGCTGTTATCGGGCCAGACGACACGATATTCGAGAGAGTAGCTACCGTGTCGTTCGACCCCCTCCTGCAGCACTTGCAGCACATGCTCGCGGTCATCGGCATGCACGCAGGCAAGGAAATCGCGAAACGAATGCGTCAGCGGGAGTTCGGGCAAGCCCAGCAGCGTGGCACCCTTGGCCGACCACGTCACCGTGCCGTCGATCACCTGGCCGCCGACGATGCGCGAATCCCAGATCGCCATATGCGCCGCTTCGAGCGCCATATGCAAACGTTGTTGTTGGTCGCTCATCACGCTCTCCCCTTGAAAGAAGGGTAGATGCGCGCGCGGGAGTTTAGTTCCCGCGCCAGTTGCGGCAGATCAAGGCGGCGACATGTCAGCCGGTTCGGCGACGGCAGCCTGGCCGACATCGCGCACGTTTTTTTGCACCGCCACCGCCGCAAACAGGCTCAGCAGGAATGACATGGCATAAAAGCCTTTTTCGCTGTTCTGCATGGTGGCGTTGAACAGGCCGACCGTCAGCAGCAGCAAGGCCAGCAGCACGGAGATCCAGCACAAGCCGAAATAAATGCCGGTGACGGCGATCCCCTCGCTGCGGTCGCGCACCGATTTTTGCAGGGAAACGGCGGCAAACAGGCCGTACATCAGCAAGGTGAAGTAATAGCCTTTTTCATTGAGCGCCATGCCGGCATTCCACAGGCCCGACAGATAGGTGACGGCGCCGATCAGCAGCGCGGCCCACGAGGCGCCGACAAAGGCGCTGCTCGGACGTTGGAAGGTTGGTTGCGGCATGCTTGACTCCTGAGGTGGATGGAAGGGGGAGGCGGGCGGCAGCCACGGTTGCGGCTGCCGCCCCATCAGAACAGAAAGTTCATTTGGCAGGCTTGACGATGCGCAACAAAGCCTGGGCGCCGCTGACCACCGCCAGCACCAGGCCACCGGCGATCACGCCGACGATGGCGTTGACCACGCTGGGCAGCACGGCCGCCAGCACGCCGCCTGCCACCGCCACGCCGGCCACCGCATGCTCCATCTGGTGCAGCATGTCACTGGCCCACGGCCAGCCATGCGTCAGGATGCCGCCGCCGACCATGAACATGGCCAAGGTACCGACCACGGATAAAAATTTCATCAGCTTGGGGGCGGCTGCCACCAGCATGCGGCCAAAGCCGCGCACGCCATTCATCAGCGCGCCGGCGCCCTTGCGCGCGGCCAGCCAGAAACCGGCATCGTCGAGCTTGACGATGCCGGCCACCAGGCCGTACACGCCGACCGTCATGATCACGGCGATGCCGGCCACCACCGCCACCTGTTCGGCAAAGGTGGCGGTAGCGACCGTGCCGAGCGCAATCACGATGATTTCGGCCGACAGGATGAAATCGGTGCGCACGGCGCCCTTGATCTTGTCCTTTTCCAGCGCCACCAGGTCCACGTTCGGGTCGCGCAGCGCCTCGGCCAGCTCGGCCTTGTGGCTGTCGTCCGGGTGCAAAAACGGATGGGCGATCTTTTCAAAGCCTTCGAAGCACAGGTAGGCGCCGCCTACCATCAGCAGCGGCGTGATGGCCCACGGCGCAAACGCGCTGATGGCCAGCGCGGCCGGCACCAGGATGGCCTTGTTTTTCAAGGAGCCGACCGCCACCGCCCAGACCACCGGTAGTTCGCGCTCGGCGCGCACGCCCGATACCTGCTGCGCGTTGAGCGCCAGGTCGTCGCCGAGCACGCCAGCGGTCTTCTTGGCCGCCACCTTGGTCATCAGGGAAACGTCGTCGAGAATGCTGGCGATATCGTCGAGCAGGGCAAACAGGCTGGAGCCGGCCATCTCAGTATCCTCCCACGATGGTGGATGGGGACGACGAAAATAAAATGGAAGTAAGGTTCATCATGTTCTTATTGGTTGAGATGCAAGAAAGGTGTTGGCATGATCTTAACCCAGCCCGGCCGGCAGCGACGCACGCGGCGCGGTAAAATCGCCCTCTTCTTCTCCTTTCTGGATTTCGCATGAGCTTTGCCACCTGGATTGCCTTTGTCTTCGCCGCTTCCATCATCGCCATCTCGCCCGGCTCCGGCGCCGTGCTGTCGATGTCGCACGGCCTGTCATACGGCGTGAAAAAGACCAGCGCCACCATCCTTGGCCTGCAGCTGGGCCTGCTGGTAGTGCTGTTCATCGCCGGCGCCGGCGTCGGTTCCCTGCTGTTGGCCTCGGAAGTGGCCTTCAATATCGTGAAAACCGTCGGCGCGCTGTACCTGATTTACCTGGGCCTGTCGCAGTGGCGCGCAAAGATCGCGGTGGCCGGCGACCTGCATGCCGCAGCCGTGCTGCCAAGCATGGGCCGGCGCGTACTGACCGGTTTCCTGACCAACGTGACCAACCCCAAGGGCATCATCTTCATGGTGGCGGTGCTGCCGCAATTTATCAGCCCCAGTGCTCCGGTGCTGCCGCAACTGTTGATTTTGGCCGTGACCATGTGCACCATCGACCTGATCGTCATGCACAGCTATGCCTACCTGGCGTCGTCGATGCAGCGCTTTTTCCGCGACGCCAAGGCCGTCAGGAAGCAGAACCGCTTCTTTGGCGGCCTGCTGATGGCGGTCGGCGCGGCCCTGTTTTTCGTCAAGCGTGGCGCGCACGCCACTTCGTGACCGGGCCACTTGCAATCATTTGTAAGCCTGCTTGTGGCGCCGTGCGCCTCGGGCTGTAATTGACTACCTGCACCGTACTTTCATTGTCCCTCACTGGAGCGCCATCATGCGTCCGACTTTCCTGAACACCGTGTTTGCCCTTGTGCTGTCCTCGGCCGGGGCGCCGGCGCTGGCCGATTCCCCCGAGCGCGTGGGGCGCATTTCCACGGTCGAAGGGCAAGTGCTGGTGCGCGCCGGCGATGGCGCGCCGCAGGACGCCCTGCTGAACTGGCCAATCAGCACCGATAACCTGATCACCACCAGGCGCAATGCGCTGGCCGAGTTTCGCGTCGGCGGCGCCGTCGTGCGGCTCGACGGCGACTCCGAGCTGGAGGTGACGCAGCTCGATGACGACAGTTTCAAATTGCATCTCGGTTACGGCAGCGCCAGTGTGCGGGTGCGCAACCAGGATGGCCTGCGCGGCCTGGAAGTAACCACCGCCCGGGCGCGCGTGGTGCTGACGCAGCCCGGTTGGGTGCGCATCGACGCCGAACGCCCGCCCGGCACCAGCGTCGTCAGCGTGCTCGAAGGCGCGGCCGACGTCGACGGCAGCACCGCCAGCGTGATGCTGCGCGCCGGCAAGCGCGCCGAACTGACGGACGAGGAGCTGCGCACCGGGCCGCTGCAGCGCATCGCCTTTGACAGCTGGCCCGAAACGGTGGTGTCCGCCTCGCCGGCGCTGCGCTATGTCACCGAAGACGTGACCGGCTATGAAGAGCTGGACCGCCACGGCGCATGGCAGGAAGACGCCGAATATGGCCCCTTGTGGCTGCCGCGCGCCGTGCCCGTCGGTTGGGCGCCCTACAGCGATGGCCTTTGGCGCTGGATCGCGCCGTGGGGCTGGACCTGGATCGACAATGCGCCGTGGGGCTATGCGCCGTCGCACTATGGCCGCTGGGTGCAGGTTGGCCAGCGCTGGGGTTGGGCGCCGGGCCGCGAACGCGTCCGCAATGCCTGGGCGCCAGCATTGGTGGGCTGGGCCGGTAGCGATCACGGTCCACGCCCTGGCCTGCAGCACGGACCACGCCCGGGTGCGGCTCCCGGCAAAGGCCCGGGCATGGGCTGGTTTCCATTGTCGCCGCGCGACCGCTATGTGCCCGACTATCGGAACCGGGACCGCGACCGGCCCCGGCGCGATGGTGGAACGACGATGCCGCCGCCGCAGGTCCATAACGCTCCCTTGAGCACCGCACCCTCACCTGCCCCCGGCACTGGTTCTGACTGGCAGCGTCCGCCGCGCGAAACGAATCGTCCCGATTTTCCGCGCCGCGACTTGAATAACCGGCCCGGACGCTTGCAGACGGAAGACGGCGCCATGCCGGTGCGCGAACCACGCCGTCCGGCGGTACCGTCCATGCCCGCGACACCGGCCGCGCCCGCCATGCCCGCTGCGCCTGCCTTGCCGCCGGTACAGGATGCGATCGGCCAGCCTGGCCGTCCGGCCTGGCGCGGCGAAGAGCGGCCACGCGGCGACCGTCCCGAGCGTATCGAACGCCCGGATCGCCCGGATCGTCCCGAGCGTGTGGACCGGAGCGACCGTGGCGAGCGCGGCAACCGCCCACCGCCGCAACCGGCCGCCGCTGCGCCAGTCGCCGCGCCACGGCCTGCGGCACCCGCGCCAGCGCCAGCGCCTGCCATGCCAGCGCCGCGGCCCGCCGCCGAACCGCGTGTCGAGCGCGGCGGCGAGCGCGGCAATCCTGCGCGCGAACGCCCTAACCAGGGGAGAAACAATGGCCGCACCCAGGAAGCGGAGCGCTGAGCGTTACCGTCTGGCGGCGATGCAGGCGCTTCATGCCGCCAAACTGGCAGTTCGTCACATGCCGGAAGTAAAGCATCGGTGTTTTGTCTACAGTCGTGTCATTGCAGTACAGCGCAACGCCCTGCGGCGCGACAGCACCGATTTTTCCGGCTATTTTGTGCAAGCGAAATAGTTTTGGCCAGCTTACCCAGCTGGCTTTTTTTTGCCCGGCCGGCGCGCCGCTGGTGGCCGCTTCACCCGCTGTCGAATTTCGCTACAATACGGCCTTATGCAGGCGTGCCCCGCCTGCCCTGACCGCTTCTGATTGGAACTATCATGCAAACCATCCCTCCCAGCGAATCGCTGATCGAGTACCCGAGCGACTTCCCCATCAAGATCATGGGTCCGACGCATGTCGATTTCGCGCCCACCATCACCGCGCTGGTGGTCAGCCATGACCCCACCTTCCACGAAGGCCGGCTGGAAGTGCGTCCATCGGGCAAGGGCAATTACACAGGCCTGACGGTGACCGTACGCGCCGTCAGCCGCGAACAGCTCGACGCGCTGTACAACGCGCTGTCGGCGCATCCGATGGTCAAGATCGTCATGTAAGCAGCGCATGCCGTACCTGGAAGGCGGCGATCTCTTCGCCCAGCCAGGCACGAAAGGCGCGCACCACCGGCCGGTCCGCCACGGTCGGCGGGCTGACCAGGTAATAACTGTCGGCACTGGGCGCGAACGTCTCGAACAGGCGCACCAGCCGTCCTTCCGCCAGTTCCTGCAGCACGATCGCATGGCGCACCAGCGCCACGCCGTCGCCATCGATGGCCGAGCGTATCAGCATCGACAAATCCTCGTACAGCACGCCGCCCGCCGGTTCGGGCAGTGGCAAGCCCGCCGCCGCCAGCCACGGCCGCCAGGGTTCGAGCGAGCGCAGCAAGGTCGCGTGGGCCAGGTCGCCCGGCGTGGCCGGCAGCTGGCCGCCCCGGTAATGAGGGCTGCAGACGGGGTAATACACGTCGCCCATCAGTGGCTGCACCAGCAAACCCGGATAATGGCCGCGGCCGAAGCGGATGCCCACGTCGATGCCTTCGGCGGCCAGGTCCTGCAGGATGCCGCTCGTTTGCAGCAGCACTTCGATGCCAGGATGGCGCTCGATGAAATGCCCGAGGCGCGGCGCCAGCCAGCGCGCTGCAAACGAGGGAATCGAGGTGATCGTCAGGCGCGTGCTGGCGCCAGCCGGACGCAGGGCTTGCGCCGCCGTGGCGATCTCGGCAAACGACTTGCCCAGCACCAGGGCAAATTGCTGTCCCTGCGGCGTGACTGTCACCTGGCGGCCGTTGCGCACGAACAGCAAGATACCCAGTTCCGCTTCCAGCTTGCGTACCTGGTGGCTGATGGCACCGTGCGTCAGGTGCAGCTCCTCGGCCGCGCGTGAAAAATTGCCGTGGCGGGCAGCCGCCTCGAAGGCGCGCAAGGCTGAAAAATTCGGTAGTCTGGACATGTCGTTTGATGTGAATAAAAGTAACCAGAATGCCGAATATAACTCGTTTTGACGGCGTCATAAGGGGCTTTATGATGAATGCTGCTCACTTGCCATCGGAAAGAAACCATGTCCCTGACCCTGTATGTCGACCGTAAACGCATCAGTCCGTATGCCTTCTCAACCTTTGTCTGCCTGAGCGAAAAGCAGATTTCCTTTAACGTGCAGGACGTCGACCTGGATGCCGGCGCGGCGCGCCAGCCGCCTTTCAGCGACCTGAGCCTGACACAGCGCGTACCTGCCATCGACCATGACGGCTTTATCCTGACGGAATCGAACGCGATTGCCGACTATCTCGACGACGTTTTCGGCGAACCCGCTTATCCATGCCTGCTGCCGCACGACGTGCGCCAGCGCGCGCGGGCACGCCAGGTGCAGGCATGGTTGCGCAGCGACCTGCTGGCGCTGCGCAACGAGCGCGATTCGACCGTCGTGTTTTACCCACCTCGTGCCGACCATGCGCCGCTGTCGCCGGCCGCGCAGGCGGCGGCCGCCAAGTTGTTGCACATCGCCGGCGAACTGCTGCAGGGTGCGTCGCTGTTTGATGCCTGGAGCATCGCCGACACTGACCTGGCATTGATGCTGCTGCGCCTGATCAAGAGCGGTGAACCGGTGCCGCAACGGTTGCGCGACTATGCGGCGGCGCAGTGGCAGCGCCCTGGCGTGCAGCAATGGCTGGCGAGCGTACCTGCCGCGTAGCCAGGCAGACAGTGGCAAACGCGGCGCTGGCGCCGGCCGTGATCCACACCATGGGCCGCGCGCTGCCGTCGGAAATCGCCGCCACCAGCGCGCCACAGGCGGCCGTGATCAGCATCTGCACGAAAAAGAACAGGCCGGTGGCGCTGCCCGCCTGTGCGCCATACGGCTGCAGCACCGCCAGCTGGCAGGCGGGAATCGCCATGCCGACCGACACCATCACCAGCAGCATCGGTGCTACCAGTGACGCCAGGTGCTGCGGCGCCAGGCTGCCGGCCACCAGCAGGCTGGCCGCGCCCGCCAGATTCAGCCCCACGGCCAGGGCCAGCATGCGGTCAGCGCCCTGTTGCGCGCCCCAGCGCTGAAACAACGTCGAACCCACCACATAGCCGCTGACCGTCAGCGCAAACACCAATGCATAGGCGCCTGGCGACAAATGCATGCCGCGTTGCAGCAGCACCGGCGACTGCGCAATGAACGGGAAATAGGTGCAATACACAAAGCCGATCGCCAGCGCGTAGCGCAGGAAATAGGCGTCGCCCAGCAGGCGCCGGTACAGCGCCAGCACGTTTTCTGTCGATGCCGCCTTGGCTGGCCGGGTTTCTGGCACGTACAGCAAGCTCAAACACAGCGACAGCAAGCCCAGCGCACACAGCGCGGCAAACACGGCGCGCCAGCCGAAGGCCGCATCAATCACGCTGCCGGCCAGCGGCGCGACGATCGGTGACAGGCCCATGCCCATCGAAATGCGACCCAGCAATCGCGCCTGCGTGGCGCGGTCAAAACGGTCGCGCACCATCACCCGGCCCAGCATGGTGCCGCTGCAGCCGCCAAAGGCTTGCAGCAGGCGCGCGATGATCAGCACGGTCGCATTGCAGGCGCAGGCGCAGGCGATGCTGGCCAGCAGATAAATCACCGTGCCGGCCAGCAGCACCGGGCGGCGCCCGTAGCGGTCGGCCAGCGGGCCGCACACCAGCATTGAGGCGGCCGAACCGGCCATGAACCCGCTCAGGGTCAGCTGCAATTGCGCATCGCTGGCGTGCAGCGCATCGGCCATTGCCGGCAGCGACGGCAGGTACAGGTCGATGCTCAGGCGTGGCAAACAGACCAGCAACAGCAGGATGGCGCTCCAGGCCCGGGGCGATGATAAATTTCTCATGATCTTTCACAATAAAAAGTGGCGTGCCAGGGCTGGCGCACCAGAACGGTGAGAGTAAAATGGTTGTGGTGTAATGCGAAGTGCCGTTAGCACGAAAAATCATTGGACCACTTGGACAGTTATCTATGCCGCGAGGAAAATTACCGCTAGCGCTGGACTTGCCGCGCCCCACCAGCTGGCTGGACCAGCCCGGCGTCAGCAAGCAGGATGGCGCCTATGAAGCGCTGCGCTCTGCCATTCTCGGCAAGGTACTGCCGGCCGGCAGCCGCCTGCCGTCGAGCCGCGCCCTGGCGGCGCGCTGGGAATTGTCGCGCGGCACCATTGAAACAGTGTTCGACCGCCTGCATGCGGAGGCCTATGTCACGCGCGTACCGGGTTCCGGCACGCGCGTGTGCGCAGTGGTGCCGGAACGCTTCCTGATGGCCGGCTTCGATTTGCCGGCACAGCCGGCGGCCGAGGCAGGCAGCGCCCCGCCCCAGCCGGTGTTTGACACCGGCGTGCGCGACGGCCTGCCCTTCGTGGCGCGGCGCGCCGATGCGGCGCTGTTCTCGACCGCCTCCTGGTCGCGCTGCGCGGCCAGGGCGCTGGCCGCCGCCACGCCGGCCCAGCTGTGCAGCACCGATCCGGCCGGCGCGCCCGAATTGCGCCGGCAGATCGCCGACTATCTGGCCAAGTACCGCGGCATCCGCTGCGACCCGCACGATATCGTCATCACTACCGGCATCCGCCATGCGATCGACCTGATCGCCCGCGCCACCGTGCGCGCAGGCGACAAGGTGTGCCTGGAAGACCCCGGCTATCCGGCCGCGCGCACCCTGTTCACGCTGGCTGGCGCCGTGCCGGTCGATATTGCGGTCGACGCCGAAGGCATCGATTGCGCCGCCCTGCAAGCACATGCCGACGCCAGCCTGGTGTATGTCACGCCGGCGCACCAGTCGCCATTGGGCGTGACCATGTCCGTCACGCGCCGCCTGGCCCTGCTCGACTGGGCCAGCGAGAGCGGCGCCTGGGTGGTGGAAGACGATTACGACAGCGAGTTCAACTATCAGAGTGCGCCGCTGGCTGCCTTGAAATCGCTGGATCAGTATCAGCGCGTGATCTATTGCGGCAGCTTCAACAAGACCCTGTTTGCCGGCCTGCGCCTGGGCTTCATGGTGCTGCCACCTGGCTTGCGTCCCTTGCTGCTGCGCACCTTGCAAGTGACGGGTCGCTCGGTAGGCATGACGGACCAGCTGGCGCTGGCCGCCTGGATCGAAGAAAGCGCCTTCGTGCGCCACCTGCGCCAGGCGCGCCTGGCCTACAAGGAGCGGCGCGACCTGCTGCTGGGCTGCCTCGACCGGCTGGCGCCCGGCCGTTACAGCATTTCGGGTCAGCAAGCCGGCTTTCATTGCGTGCTGTGGCTGCCGCCGGGCAGCGACGAAGCGGCATTCTGCGCGCGCGCCGCGCAGGCGGGGCTGGCGTTGCAGGGGCTGGGCGAATTTTGCCAGCAGGCGCAATTGCCGCCGGCCGTGCTGCTTGGCTACACCGCGTTGAGCCCGGCGCAGATCCGGCTGGCGGCGTCGCAACTGGCGCAGTTGTTGTTGCAGATCTGAGCCGTGGTCCGCCCTCGCCCCACGGTGGCGGTATAATCACGGCTTCGCCGCAGCGTCCACCGCGCGCCGGCAGCCGATCATAGAATCTGTCATGACCACCACCCGAACCGAAGCGGCCCTGATCCGCGAGCTGGGCCGTGTCGATTACGAGCCGACCTTTGCCGCCATGCGCGCGTTTACCGACGCGCGCACGACCGACACGCGCGACGAACTGTGGATCGTCGAGCACCCGCCCGTATTTACCCTGGGCCTGGCGGCCGACCGTGGCCACTTGCTGGCCGGTGCCGAGGCGATCCCCGTGGTGCAGACCGACCGCGGCGGCGAAGTGACCTTCCACGGCCCCGGCCAGGTGGTGATCTACCTGCTGATGGACCTGCGCCGCAACAAGCCCGGCGGCAAGCTGTATGCACGCCAGTTCGTGCATAAAATCGAGCAGGCCATCATCAATGTGCTGGCGGCGTATAATCTTGCAGGCGAGCGCATCGATGGCGCGCCCGGCATTTATATCGCCGGCGGGCCCGACAAAGGCGCCAAGATCGCCGCGCTGGGCTTGAAAGTGCGCGGCAACGGCTGCACCTACCATGGCGTGTCGCTCAATGTGGCGATGGACCTGGCGCCGTTTTCCTGGATCAACCCGTGTGGTTATTCCGGCCTGAAAACGGTCGACATGCGCAGCATGGGCGTGGACGCCCCGCTGGCCGACGTGCAGCACGCGCTGGCCCGTGAACTGACCGAATTACTCGATGTACAGCAGAGCGCCGCAGGCGCGCCTCAGGCAGCGGATGCCTGAGCTAACAAACCAACATGCCCGTCAAGGGCTCGCAGCCATGACTTCTGAGACCATTTCCAGCACCGCCCCCGTCGCCACCGCCGCTCCGGCCTACAACCCTAGCGAAAAGCAAAAAGGCGCCAGCAAGACAGCGCGCATCCCGATCAAGATCGTACCGATCGAACAGATCGAGCGCCTGAAAAAGCCGGACTGGATCCGCGTCAAGGCCGCTTCGGCCTCGACCCGCTTCTATGAAATCAAGGATATCCTGCGCGAAAACAAGCTGGTGACCGTCTGCGAAGAAGCGAGCTGCCCGAATATCGGCGAATGCTTCGGCAAGGGCACCGCCACCTTCATGATCATGGGCGACAAGTGCACCCGCCGCTGCCCGTTCTGCGACGTCGGCCACGGTCGTCCTGATCCGCTGGACAAGGAAGAGCCGGCCAACCTGTCGAAAACCATCGCCAAGCTGCGCCTGAACTACGTCGTCATCACCTCGGTCGACCGCGACGACCTGCGCGACGGCGGCGCCGGCCACTTCGTCGAGTGCATCCAGCAAACGCGCGCCCTGTCGCCGAACACCCGCATCGAAGTGCTGGTGCCCGACTTCCGCGGCCGCCTGGAAAAAGCCCTGAACCTGTTCAAGGATGGCTTGCCCGACGTCATGAACCACAACCTGGAAACGGCGCCGCGCCTGTACAAGGAAGCGCGCCCCGGTTCGGACTACATGCATTCGCTGAAACTGCTGAAGGACTTCAAGGCCATGTACCCTGGCGTGAAAACCAAGTCCGGCATCATGGTCGGCTTGGGCGAGACCGACGAGGAAATCCTGCAAGTGATGCGCGATATGCGCGAGCACGACATCGACATGCTGACCATCGGCCAATACCTGGCGCCATCGAACAGCCACCTGCCGGTACGCCGCTATGTGCATCCGGATGTGTTCAAGATGTTCGAAGAAGAAGCCTACAAGATGGGCTTTACCCACGCCGCCATCGGCGCCATGGTGCGCAGCTCGTACCACGCCGATGAGCAGGCGCATATGGCCGGGGTGGAGTCGGCGCTGAACGACTAAACACCGCAGCAACCAGATCGAGCCGCCCCGCGCAAGCCGGGCGGCTTTTTCTTTGCAGAATCGAAAACAATCCATATTGTTCAGGAAGCTATACTTGGCTTGCGAAAAATCTCTGGAGTGAACATGGAAGTACGTATCGAACCATCGTGGAAAGCCCGGCTGTTGGCCGAATTCGAGCAGCCCTGGTGGGCCAGCCTGGCGGCGTTCGTCAAGCAAGAATATGCGGCGGGGCCTTGTTTTCCGCCGGGTAAGGACATCTTCCGCGCGTTTGACCTGGCGCCGTTCGACAAAGTGAAGGTGGTGATCCTGGGACAGGACCCGTATCACACGCCGGGCGCGGCCATGGGGCTATGCTTTTCGATACCGGATGGCACCCGTCCCCAGCCCAGCTTGCGCAATATCATCAAGGAACTCGCCAGCGATGTCGGCGTGCAGCGCACCCATACGGATCTGAGCGACTGGGCAGAGCAAGGCGTGTTCCTGCTCAACAGTGTGCTGACGGTACGTTCGGGCGAGGCCGGCTCACATGCGAACAAGGGCTGGGAAAAGCTGACCGACAGCGCGATTCGCCATCTGGCGCAGGAACGCGAAGGCATCGTCTTCATTTTGTGGGGGTCTTACGCGATCGCCAAGCGCGCGCTGATCGACGAAGGCAAGCACTTGGTGCTGACGGCGCCGCACCCGTCACCGCTATCCGCGCACCGGGGTTTCTTTGGCAGCAAGCCATTCAGCCAGGCCAATGCCTATTTGCAGGAAAACGGCCAGCAGCCGATCCATTGGGGTTAAATCACAGGGGCTGACTTCACGGCAACCGACAGCGGCAGGCGTTGCTCCCTGCCGCTGTCTTCGCACGTAACTCTTTAGAAGCTGGTCGACAGGCCAGCGTACAGACTGCGGCGGGCGCCATATTGCGGCGCGCCGACGCCGACGCCGGAACCGTCGCGCAGCAGATACGATTTGTCGAACAGATTGATCAGCGCCAAACGCCCTTCCACCTTGCCCACCGGCGTGTTTTTCCAAGTGTGGGTCAGCGCCGTATTGACCGTGAAGTAATGCGGCAGGTGGCCGGAATTCGGTGCACCGCCGTCCGGCGTCATGCGCAGGCCGCTGCCGTACAGGAAGTCAGCGCTTACTTGCGAATCGCCGAAGTGGTAGTGGCCACCACCGGACATGGTGTAGGTCTGGTCATGGTCGAGGAACACATAGTTGTTCTTGATATACGCCACCTCATCGGCGCCGAACAGCGACTGGCCCGAATTGATGTTGCGGCCCTGCGCCTTTTGCGTGCTGGCATTCAGGAACAGGCCCCAGTCTTTCTCGCTGTAGATGGCCGACAATTCCAGGCCCTTGGCATAGCCTTCGGCGTAGTTGAACGGCGTCAGGATCAGTGCCTGGCCGAACTGGCCCTCGTCGAGCAGGTTGGTGATTTTCTTGTAGTACACGTCGGCCGTCAGCGTCAGTTTTGAACTCACCTGGTGGCTGATGCCGACATCGTAATAATGGGTGCGCTCGGCCTTGACGTTGTCCGAATTGGCGATTTCCGGCGCATTGGTCGTGTTCGCATACAGGTCGATGCTGCCTTGCGCCGCCAGTTCCTGCGGCGGCGGCGTGAAGTAGCGCGAGTAGCCGGCGTGCACGGCGGTGCCTGGCGCCACCTGGTAGGCCAGGTTCAGGCGCGGGCTCCATTGCTGCTCTTCGGTAAAGGCCGAAACCTTGTCGAAACGCACGCCATAGTTCAGGGTCAAAGGCTTGCTGATATGCCATTCATCCTGCAGGTAGAAACTGGCCAGGGTGCCGGTCTTGCCGCTGTTGTCGACGATGGTCATCGGCGTGGTGGCGCTTTGGCCGTTTTCATCGGCCGGGAACACCCCGACCGTATTGTCGCTGCTGGTTTTCTGGCGCGTATAGGCCAGGCCGGCGCGCACGGTGTGATCCTGATGCAATTTGTAGCTGACGTCGAACTGGGCACCGGAGGCGCTGTTCGCGCGGCGCGAATCGGAGGCCACGCCGTTGTAGATCAGGTCGCCAATCGAGTCGGGCGTGAAGTGCAATTGCGAATACTGGTGGAAGGCAGAGACTTGGTAGTTCAGGTCGCCCAGGCTTTTTTGCAGCGACAGCACCAGGAAGCGGTTCACTTCGCGCTGGCTCTCGTCGAGCTGCGACGACGGCAGGGTCGAGGTG
Organism: Janthinobacterium sp. 1L-D-8-B-C4; assembly: GCF_057291295.1. Taxonomy (NCBI): domain Bacteria; kingdom Pseudomonadati; phylum Pseudomonadota; class Betaproteobacteria; order Burkholderiales; family Oxalobacteraceae; genus Janthinobacterium; species Janthinobacterium sp. 1L-D-8-B-C4. The sequence goes on along the minus strand of NZ_JBXAVX010000014.1, from coordinate 35,686 downwards.
CCCGCTTGCGCATCGCTGCGCCCGGCCAGGGTAAAACCGGGCGCCTGGTCCGGATTGTTCGGGATCTGGAAGCGGCCATTGTAGGTGCCGAACATGGCGCCGAGGCGGGTATTGTCATCGAGGAAATACGACAGGTTGCCGAACGATTTGTTCTGGCGCGTCTTGTCGTGCAGCGCATTGCGCGTGTCCTGCGGATTTTCCACCCCCAGCGAGTTGCCCAGGTAGCTGCCGGACAGGTAGTAATTGAATTTGCCGACGCTGCCGAACAATTCGGCGCTCGGCTCGATATGGTTGTGGCTGCCCACCAGGATGCCGATGCGTCCGCCTGGCGTCATGCCGCCCTCCTTGGTTTCGATATCGACGATGCCGGCTGTGCGCAGGCCGAACTGGGCCGGCAAGGCGCCGGTCATGAAATCGGTCTTGTCGATCAGGCGCGTGTCGATCGATTGACCGAAGCCGCTGATGCTTTCCGGCAGCTGCACGCCATTGATGCGGTATTGCACGTTGGCATGGTCGTCGCGCACATGCAGGGCGCCCGAGCCTTTCGAATCCTGCGACACGCCTGGCAGGCGCAGCAGCACTTCATTGAACGGCGTGTTGTCGCCCTGGCCCAGCATGTCGACCATATGGCTGTCGATGCTGTAGATGGTGGTGCCCACTTTCGGCGACAGTTCGATGCGCGCGCTGCGCAGGTGGGCCGAGGTGACTTCGACCGTTTGCATCTCTTGCGGCGCTGCCTCATCGGCATGGGCGGAAATCGTAAACAGGCTGGCAATGGCGAGCGACAGCGCGCTCAGGCGTGGAGTGTGTTGCATGGTGAACCTCAAAATAGTGTACGCCAGGCAGCATGGCGCGAGCCTCGTGGGCGCGGCGATGCAGCCTGAAAAAAGTAAAAGCGTGGGAACTACAGCGAGGTCGATGGAGGGCCGCGCACGGGCGGCAACAGCAGGGTGATGACGGGAGCGGGAATCGCCGGCAGCAGCGCCAGCAGGCGGTACGGCAGCAATTGCGCAGGTGGTTCGGCGATCGCTGGCGGCACGGCAATATCGGCCACCTTGTCGATGACGGTGGCGCACAGCGTGCACTCTTCCGCGTCCAGGCTGGTCTTGTGCAGGTGCGAGGCGGCCGTCGACAGCAGCAACACCAGCGCCAGCGCACTGAACAGCGCCACGCACAGCTGCCACGGCGTGCGCGCGGGGGCGAACACCTTGAGGCGTGGCTGACTGGATGGCTGGCGGATGGACATGTGGCGCATGGTAGCAAGAAAAACGCTATGTTGTCAGCGTCTGTTGCAATTGATTTGCTTTATCGACCAACAGCGTCCCGTGCCACCCTTCGCTAAAGTTGCTATCATCATAGTGTTTTCAGACCCTACAATAAAGAGAGAAAGAGACCATGAGCCATCCTGAAATTACCCTGGAGTTATTGAATGAACGCGGCGTCGGCCGCCTGCCCGGCCACCTGGGCATCGTCATCACGTCCGTCGGCGACGGCCAGGTGACGGCCGAATTGCCGGTGCAGCCACATTTGCTGGCGCCCAACGGCTATCTGCACGCCGGCAGCGTGGTGACCCTGGCGGACACGGCCTCGGGCTATGGCTGCATCGCCAATCTGCCCGAAGGCGCGAACAACTTCACCACCATCGAACTGAAATCGAACCACCTGGGCACGGCCCGTGACGGCACCATCATCTGCACCGCCAGGGTCGAGCACAAGGGCCGCAACACGCAGGTGTGGGACGCCGTGGTCAGGAGCAAGGAAACCGGCAAGACCCTGGCGCTGTTTCGCTGCACGCAGATGATTCTTTATCCAAAGTAAGCTTACAGCCTGACCCAGTTACCTTTATACAAGATTGGCCCGGTCGGTCCGTTCGGATCGGGCGAGCCGCCACGAGGTTCCAGGGTCACCGCCAGCAGGGCCACGTCGTTGCCGATGGCACGGCTGGACAAGGCCAGCTTCACGCTGCCTTTGTCGGCCAACAGGCCCAGCGAGCGCGGGTTGCCGCTTTTCGGCACCGCCCACAATTCCAGTTCCTTGTCGGTCGGCACCGGCGCATTGCCCACCATGCGCACTTCCAGCGTGTCGTGGCGGCTGTCGGCGGTCAGCAGCATGGCGGTCTGCGATTTTTCATCGATCAGGGTGGCCACATGACTGATCTGCGGCGCGTTCAGCAGCTGCGTCGACAGCACGATCACCAGCAGCGCGGCAAGCGCACTCGAGGCCAGGCCCAGGCTACGCCAGAACGAGACCGACTCGCGCCATAGACTCCAGCCACCCTGCGGCGCCAGGTGCAGGCGTCGTTCTATCTGTTGCCAGACGCGTTTGGGCGGCGCCACCGGCGTGGCAAATTCAGCCATCGGTTCCAGGCGCTGGCGCCACTCGGCCGTGATATTGCGCAGGTCGGCGTCGTTATACAGCCAGCCTTCGAAACGGCGCCGCGCGCCCCCTTTCAAGGTACCCAGCACGTATTCGGACGCCAGCTTCTGGCGCAGCACATCGTTGCCGCGGATATTCATGGTGCCTCCCGTTTTGCCAGGCAGGTACGCAGCCGTTCCAGGCTGCGCCGTATCCAGGTCTTGACGGTGCCGATCGGCAGCGACATCTGCTGCGCCACTTCGCTGTGCGACAGGTCATGGTAGTACGCCAGCGCAACCACCTGGCGGTGCAGCCCTTCCAGGGCCGACATGCAAAACGCCAGCGCCTTGGCGTCGCCGCTCATCTGCAGCGACTCTATCGGCGTGGCCTGGGGATCTCGTAGTGCGTTCATGACTTCGCTATCAAACTGTTCGGCATCGATTTCAACTGTGTCGTCGCTGCGCCGCAGCACATCGAACGCCTTGTTGCGCACGATGGTGGCCATCCAGGTCATCGGCGCCGCCAGGTGGCTTTGATACGTGGCGGCGTTGTTCCAGATGGCGACGAAACCCTCTTGCAGGGCTTCTTCAGCGAGCTCCTGCTTATGCAATATACGCAGCGCGAAGCCAAACAGTTTCGATGATGTGGCGTTATATAGTTGACGGAACGCCTTGGCGTCCTTGCTGCCGGCTGCGAGCAGCCAGGTTTTCAGTTGTTGCGGGTCGAGCGTCTGGGCGTCGAGGGACACGGCTGGCCTTCACAAGGTGAAAGGGATTCACGAATGCAAAGGTTATATCAACCAGGCAATGTTTTGCAACAACGTTATGTGTCGTGCGCAGGTGTTTAACCGGCGATGGCTTTTTCCAGCAACTTGTGCAGTTCAGCAAATTCGGGCTTGCCGACATAGCGCTTGAGGATCTTGCCCTGCTTGTCGAGCACGAAGGTGGTCGGCGTCATCGCCACGTCGCCGTAAGCCTTGGCCGCTTCGCCCGTCACATCGAGTGCTACCTTGAACGGCAGCTGGCGCGTCTGGGCAAAGTTCAGCACGTAGTTAGCCGGATCGTACTGCATGGCGACGGCAACAAACTCCAGGCCTTGCGCCTTGTATTTGTTGTAGGTATCGACCATTTCCGGCATTTCCGCCACGCAGGTGGTGCACGAGGTGGCCCAGAAATTGACCATCACCACCTTGCCGCGCAGGCTGCTTGACGAGATCTTTTCGCCGTCGATGGCGTGGAAGGTCACGTCCGGTGCGCTTTGCTTGTTGTTCAGCGACAGATAGCCTGCTACCGCCACGCCAGCGACCAGCACGGCGATCAGGGCGGGCTTGAGCCAGGATTTGGAAGTCGATGTTGACATAGTTTTAAACACCAGATACGTAACAATGGGGCCATTATAGCCCCATCGTATTGTTCACGCCGCAGGCCCGATGGCCTGGGAGATTATTGGCTGACAGCGCGCGCCGGCGCCGGATCGGCCTGGAACTGCTTCAGTTCCGCCTCCGAGATGTAGTCGAACAGCTTGACCACTTTCTGCACGCCGCCCACGCCGCGCGCCACGTCGGCCGCCACGGTGCCTTCGCGCTGGGTCACGCGGCCCATCAGGAACACGGTGCCGTTTTCGGTAACCACCTTGAACGAGGCAGCCGAGATGGTTTTCATGTCGACCAGGCTGGCTTTCACCTTGGTGGTGATCAGCGCGTCGTTCGAGCGCGAGGTATAGCTGGCTGGGCCGGCGATGATCAGCTCGTTGGCCACCGATTCCACGCCGGCGATATTGCGCACTTCGCGCTCGACGGCGTTTTTCATTGCTTCGTCGCGCACCTCGCCCGTCAGCAGCACGCGGCGGTTGAAACTGGTGACATTGACATGGCCGGCGTCACCCGTGATGGACTGCATGCGCGACTCGCCCTTCACGGCGATCGCCTTGTCTTCGGTCTGGGCGCCCAGGGTACGGCGGTCGGCGGCGGCAACGCCGCTCATCACCGCGCCACCGACCATCAATTCGATGCAGCCGGTCAGCGAGGTGAGCATGGCGCCGCACAGCACGGCGGTCACCAAAGGGCGTCGTACACGTTTCCAGCCTGGGCCAGTACCGAATTCAGTCATTCACGTCTCCTCCGAATAGCGCGACATCGATGCCGTCGCAAATGCAGTGTATGGTTGTCAGATGGACTTCCTGGATGCGCGCCGTGCGTTCGGCCGGCACGCAGATATGCACGTCGGCGTCCGTCAGCAGCTTGCCGATCGCGCCGCCGTCCTTGCCCGTCAGCGCCACCACGCGCATTTCGCGCTCCAGCGCCGCTTCCACCGCCGCCATCACGTTGCCTGAGTTGCCCGAGGTGGAAATGGCCAGCAGGATGTCGCCGGCCTGGCCGAAGGCCTGCACCTGCTTCGAGAAAATCTCGCGGTAGCTGTAGTCGTTGGCCACCGCCGTCATGATCGAGGTGTCGGTGGTCAAGGCCAGCGCCGGCAGCGGAAAGCGTTCGCGCTCGAAGCGGCCGACCAGCTCGGCGGCAAAATGCTGGCAGTCGGCGGCGGAACCGCCATTGCCGCAGGCCAGGATCTTGTTGCCGTTCGACAATGCAGCAAACATCAGCTCGATTGCCTGGGCAATCGCGGGCGCCAGCACCGTAGCGGCCTGGATCTTGAGTTCGGCACTTTCGTGGAAGTGCGAGAGGATGCGTTGATTATTCATAGTCTGCCGATTATAGTGCAGGCGCGCCGCAAGGCGGACAAGCGCTGTTAAAAATGCTTACATATCGAGGATGTTTTTCAGCCAGTCCATCTGGCCGCCATCGATGACGACGGCGTCGAAGCGGCACGGCGGCATGCTCTTTTGCGTCAACAGCCAGGTTTGCGCAGCGCGCGTCATGCGCCGCTGCTTGGCCGGCGTGATGCTGGCCAGGGCGCCGCCGAAAGCGCTGCTGCTGCGTTGGCGCACTTCGATGAAGACGACGCTTTTGCCGTCGCGCATGATCAAATCGAGCTCGCCGCCCTTGCACAGGAAATTGCGTTCCACCAGCTTTAGCCCTTGCAGCAGCAAATACGCCAGCGCATCGTCTTCCGCCAGCCGCCCCAATTCACGTTTGTCTGGCGCGGCCGGCATGGTGGCGTTCTACTGTGCCGCCGGCAAGGCCGGTGCTGGTTCAGGGACCGGCTTCGGCGGCCAGGTGCCGACCACGCCCTGCTGATAGGTGGCGGCCTGCTCGGTGCGCTCGAAACGCGTCTGTCCGTCGTCATAGCGCACGGCCAGGCGGCCCGTCACACCGTCCAGCGTGAACGGCGCTTCGGGGCGCAGCGCCACCTCGCGCGCCACGCGGAAGGCGTCGATGCCGAGCGCATACAGGCGCTCCATGTCGGCCGTCAGGCGGCCGTCGACGGGTTGCGGCGGCTGCGGATACACCATTACTTGCGGATGATCGCGCTGCACCTGCCATGGCAGGTCGAGCAGGCGCGCGCCATCGAGTTCCGGACCGCTGGCGCCACGGCCAAGGCCCGGGTTCAGCGACGAGGTGCCATACAGCGGCAGGTCGGGGCCGATCGCCACGCGCAGCTGGCGCGCCTGGTCGGCGTCGAGCGCGGCAAAGATCAGCGCCGGCGGATTGCTGCCCAGGCGCGCGCGCAACTGCACCATTTCGGCATCGCTCAGATAGCCGTTGGTGGCCGTCAGGTCGACCTGGTCGGCGCTGCCGCCCTGGCGCAGCCATTCCTGCTTGAAGGCGGTGCTGGTGCGGCGCTGCGAGGCCGAATTGGCCGACAAAATCAAGGCATTGGCGCGCGGCTGCTCGCTGGCGGCCCAGGCGGCCACTTGCCGCGCTTCCGCTTCGATCGACAGGCCCATCACCAGCAGTTTTGCCGGCAGCCGTGCCTGGCCGCGGTTGTCTGGATGGTTCAGGGCGATGGTCGGTTTTTTCACCAGGTCGCTGTTGGCCACTGCCGTGACGGCCGAACGCGACAGCGGGCCGACGACGATATCCTGTTCCTGCTGGGCTTGCGCAAACTTGTTCAGTACATCATCGCTGCCGTCGCCCGTATCGATCACGGCCACTTCGAAGCCGCTGCGGTCGCGCTCGTAGGCAGCCATGAAACCGGCGCGCAGCAAGGTCGCCGCCGGACCCAGGGTAGCCGAGCGCAGCGGCAGCAGCAGGCCGATATGGTGAACCTTGCCGTCGGACGGCGCCGGCGCCGTGGCGGCCGGCATGTCGAGTGGTGTGCCGGCGGCTGGCTTGCCGGTGACGGGCGCCAGATCGGGCTTGCCGTTTTCATCGTAGGAGGTGATGTCGGGCACGGCCACGGTGAACGTGACAGGCTCGGGGGCGGGCGGCTTGGGCAGCGGCGCAGGGATCGGTGCAGGTGCCGGCCGCGGCGGTGGCGGCAGTGCCCTTGTGTTAGATTCAATAGGCGCGCACAATTGCCCGGGCGCGTCGCAAGGCGTGCTGCAAGCGCTCAGCATGCCGGTCGCGGCACAAACAAGCAGTAACTTCACACTATTAGCAAGCATTCAACCTCCAAAATGACCGTACAAGAAATCAGCTCCATCGCCAGCCTGCCCATCATGACAGAGGCGGCGCACCAGGTCTATCCTATCGCAACATTGTATGTAGTGGCCACGCCCATCGGCAATGTCACCGATATCAGCCTGCGTGCCTTGCACTTGCTGAGCCTGGCTGACGCCGTCGCCTGTGAAGATACCCGCAATACCGCGCACCTGCTGACGCGTTTTGGCCTGAACAAGCCATTAATTGCTGCTCATCAACATAATGAGCGCGAAGTGGCGCAAACCCTGATCGCCCGCCTGCATGCCGGCGAGCGCATCGCGCTGGTGTCCGACGCGGGAACCCCTGCCGTATCCGACCCCGGCGCACGCATCGTCGACGCCGTGCGCGCGGCCGGCCTGCGCGTGCTGCCCCTGCCCGGCCCTTCGGCGGCGATTACCGCCATTTCCGCCAGCGGCCTGCTGAACGACCAGTTTTACTTTGTCGGCTTCCTGCCCGCGAAAGCCAAGCAGCGCGAAAACATGCTGCACAGCCTGCGCGGCGTGACTGCCACCATGGTGTTCTATGAAGCGCCGCACCGCATCCTCGACTGCGCCACCGCGCTGGCAGAAGCGTTCGAACCGACGCGCCAGGTGGTGTTCGCGCGCGAACTGACGAAATTGTTCGAAGAAATCCACCGCTGCCCGCTGTCCGAGGCCGAAGCCTGGATTCGTGCAGACGCCCATCGCGAAAAAGGCGAATTTGTCATCCTGCTCGAAGGCGCTACCGAAGCCCAGGACGCCGAAGACGTGGAAGCCGAGCGCATCCTGGGCATCCTGCTGGCCGAATGCAGCGTCAAGCAGGCAGCCAACCTGACGGCGCAAATTACCGGACGCAAGAAGAATGCTTTATATGAGCGGGCGTTGCAGTTGAAGGGGCAGGAGTAAGCCCACCCAATCCGGGCATGATCGTACCCGAAATGGGTATGTTGCTATCCCGTCACCATTTGCACCCGCTATCTTTCTTGTCGAGCAGCATGACCAAGGGCGCCAGCAGCCCTGCCCCCGCATAGGCAGTGCGACAATCGCCACGCTTGCCACTGGCAATATCGCGCGCCAGCTGGGTTTCCGTGCGCAGCGGCTTGTCGGGGATCTGGCCGACCGCCGTGCCGGCCTTGGCCGGGTCCTTTTCGCTGGCCACCTTGCGCGCGGTTTTCAGGGCCACTGCCATGTCGAACTTCGGCGCGTCCGCCGCCAGGGTATCGGCCGGTACTGGTGACGGCGCCACGGTGATGGCGTTCGGCACGGCTTCGCTTACGGGCGTCGCGGGGACCTTCAATCCGGGCGATGCCGCTGCTGCACGCACCGGTTTCTTCTCGCGCTTCGGCTCGACCCTTGCCACGGGCGGCGGTGGCGGCAGCGGTTTGATGATGGGTTTGGGCGGGCGTATCCATACGGTGATCGATTCCACCTTCGGCCCGCTATCTGGCAGCGACGGTGGCTGGACATGGCGCCAGCCGTACAGCAGCGCCAGGTGCAGCAGCAAGACGCCAGCGCCCAGCACAATGGGGCGCCGGCGTACCGGGCCCGGGTAATCATGAGACGAATAGGTAAAAGGTAATGCCGTCATGTTTTCGCATCCTGTGAGAGAAAACTGGCGCCCAGTGTCGCATACTTTTTTGGCACCAAAACGCCTGAGGCTGGCAGGGGCGTAAATTATTTGCGCGAAGTTTTGCCGGACCCTTGACCGAATCGAATATGGTCTGTATTATCTTGGTCTTCGGAGTGTGGCGCAGCCCGGTAGCGCACCTGGTTTGGGACCAGGGGGTCCAAGGTTCGAATCCTTGTACTCCGACCAAATTTGTAGAAAAAAACCCAAGAGTTACGGCTCTTGGGTTTTTTTTCGTCTGTACGATTTGTGCTTGCCGGTAGGTCGGGTAGGTCGGGTTAGCGCGCAGCGCGTAACCCGACAATATTGTTGGCCATGACGTGGTGTTACGCCGCCGCTCGCTTCGCCGCCAGCGCATTGCCCGCGCGGCTCGATCCCTTGCGCCCCAGTTGCTGCGAAATGAACTGGCCCGCGTCCACCACCAGGTCCAGGTCGATGCCGGTGGCAATCCCCAGGCCATTCATCATGTACAGCACGTCTTCGGTGGCGACATTGCCGGTGGCACCCTTGGCATACGGGCAGCCGCCCAGGCCCGATACCGACGAGTGATAAATCGCGATGCCCAGTTCCAGGCTGGCGTAGATATTCGCCAGCGCCTGGCCGTAGGTGTCGTGGAAGTGCCCGGACAGGCCTTCCACATGAAACGCCTCGATGGCGCGCGCCATCACCGCCTGGGTTTTACGCGGCGTGGCGACACCGATGGTGTCGGCAATGTCGATCTCGTCGCAGCCCAGGTCGCGCATGCGCCCCACCACGTCGGCGACAGCGTCCAGCGGCACTTCGCCCTGGTAGGGGCAACCGAAGGCGCAGCTGATGCTGCCGCGCAGGCGCAGACCGTTGTCTTTCGCCGCCTTGGCGACGCCTTCGAAGCGGGCGATCGATTCGGCGATCGAGCAGTTGATGTTCTTTTGCGAGAAGGCCTCCGAGGCCGAGCCGAAGATCACCACCTCATCGGCTTTGGCCAGCAGCGCCGCCTCGAAGCCCTGCATGTTGGGCGTCAGCGCGGAATAGATGGTACCCGGGCGGCGCGCGATGGCGGCCATCACTTCGGTGCTGGTGGCCATCTGCGGCACCCACTTGGGCGACACGAACGAGGCGGCCTCGATATTGGCAAACCCCGCCTGCGTCAGCCGGTCGACCAGTTCGATCTTGACGGCGGCGCTGATGGTTTCCTTTTCATTTTGCAGGCCGTCGCGCGGGCCCACTTCGACGATCTTGACCTGCTTCGGCAAACTCGGTTGGATGCTCATTTCAATATCCTTGCAAACGGTTGACGGTGCCGGCGACAGTCTCGCCATCTTGCAGGCGGCGTATCTTGGCGGCGATCTGCGCCACGCTTTCGCGGCGCAGGGTATTGGCGGAAATATGCGGCGTGATGGTGATGCGCGGCTCCTGCCAGAACGGGTGCTGCTGCGGCAGCGGCTCGTTGCGAAACACGTCCAGGGTGGCGCCGGCGATATGGCCCGAACGGATCAGGCTCAAAAGGTCCGGCTCGGCCAGGTGCGCGCCGCGCGCCACATTGATCACATAGGCGCCAGGCACCAGCATCGACAGTCTCGCGCGGTCGAGCAGGTTGTGCGTGTCTTGTGTCAGCGGCAGCAGGCAAATCAGCACGCGCGTGCCGCGCAGGAAGGCTTCGAGCCCTTCTGCGCCGGCGAAGCAATCGACGCCTTCGATGTTTTTCTGGCTGCGGCTCCAGCCGCGCAGTGGAAACTCGAACTGCGCCAGCGCGCCCAGCACGCGCTTGCCCAGCACCCCCAGGCCCAGCACGCCGACGGGAAAATCGTGCTTGTCGAACGCGGGCAGCGGCTGCCAGATGCCGGCGCGCGCCTGCGCTTCATAGTCGTCGAAACGGCGGAAGTGGCGCAGCACGGCGTGGCTGACATATTCGGCCATCTGCACGCCCATGCCCGCATCGTCGAGGCGCACCAGCGGCACATGGGCCGGCAGCGCCTCGCCGAATTTCAGCAGCGCGTCGACACCGGCACCCATATTGAAAATCGCCCTGGTCTTGCCCAGGTCACCGAGCATGGCGGCGGGCGGCCGGAAGACCAGGGCGTAGTCGCAGTCCGGCACGTGCTCGCCCTCGCGCCAGGCAAGCACTTCGGCTTCGGGCAGTTGCCCGGCAAACTCGCTGATCCAGGCCGCTTCCGTGCCGTCCGGGCGTTGCAAAAGAATCCGCATGGCGCCTCCTAGGCGGCGGCCTTGAAGGCCAGCAACGGCGCACCGTCGGTCACCTGGTCGCCGACCGCATACAGCACGTCTTCCACCAGGCCGTCATGCGGCGCGGCGATGGTGTGTTCCATCTTCATCGCCTCCATGATCACCAGCGGCTCGCCTTTTTTCACGTCCTGGCCTTTGTTCACCAGCACGGCGACCACCTTGCCCGGCATCGGCGCCGTCAGGCGGCCGCCTTCGGCCTCCGCCTCGCCCGCATGCGCCATCGGATCGTTGTAGTGCAAGGTGTAATGCGCGCCGCCCGTAAATACATGGAACTGCTCGCCGTCGCGATGCACGGTGCCATGCACGGCGCGCTCGCCGAGTTTCACATGCAGTTCCTGGCCGTCGCGCGCCGACAGGCGCAGGCGCTGGCCGTTGAACAGCCAGCCGTCTTGTTGATAGGCGATACGCGTGATGTAGGCCTTGCTGTCGCTGGCCAGCGCGAATTCGTCAGCGAATGACAAGCTGCGCCCCAGGGTGCTGTTCAAACGCCAGCCCAGCGCATTGCCCCACGGGCCGCTGCCGTGGCTGGACGCCGCTTCCTGCGTCAGCAGCGCCGCGCTGGCCAACGCCAGCGCCGTATCGGGCGCCGCCTGCAGGGCCGGGAACAGCGCGTCGTGATTGCGCTCGATCAGGCCCGTATCGAGGTCGGCATTGCTGAATGCCTCGCCTTCGACCAGGCGTTTCAGGAACGCGATATTGCTGGCCAGGCCGACGATCTGGTAGTTGGCCAGCGCCTGCGCCATGCGTGCCAGCGCCTCGCGGCGGTCCACGCCCCAGACGATCAGCTTGGCGATCATCGGGTCGTAGAACGGCGAAATCGCATCGCCCTCGCGCACGCCCGAATCGATGCGCACGCCGGCCGGCACCAGCGTGCCACCGAGTTCGAACGTCACCGCGGCAGGTGCGCGCATATGGCGCAAGGTGCCGATCGACGGCAGGAAACCCTTCTCCGGATTTTCCGCATAAATGCGCGCCTCGATGGCGTGGCCGTGGATGGTCAACTCGCTTTGCGTTTTCGGCAGCGGCTCGCCAAAGGCGACGCGCAGCTGCCACTCCACCAGGTCGGTGCCGGTGATCATTTCGGTGACCGGATGCTCCACCTGCAGGCGCGTGTTCATCTCCATGAAGTAGAACGAACCGTCCTGGTTGGCGATGAATTCCACCGTGCCGGCACCCACGTAGCCCACCGCTTTTGCGGCCGCAACGGCCGCCTCGCCCATGGCGGCGCGGCGTTCAGGCGGCATGCCCGGCGCCGGTGCTTCTTCCAGCACCTTTTGATGGCGGCGCTGCACCGAGCAGTCGCGCTCGAACAGATAGATGCAGTTGCCCAAGGTATCGGCAAACACCTGGATCTCGATATGGCGCGGGCGCGACAGGTATTTTTCGGCCAGCACCTTGTCGTCGCCGAAAGAGCTGATCGCTTCGCGCTTGCACGAGGCCAGCGCGGCCTTGAAATCAATCGAATTGTCGATCACGCGCATGCCCTTGCCGCCGCCGCCGGCCGAGGCCTTCAGCAGTACCGGGTAGCCGATCTGGTCGGCCTGTGCGTGCAAAAAGTCCGCATCCTGTTCTTCGCCGTGATAGCCGGGCACCAAAGGCACGTTGGCTTTTTCCATCAGCGACTTGGCGGCCGATTTCGAGCCCATGGCGCGCATGGCCGACGCTGGCGGGCCGATAAAGACCAGGCCCGCAGCTGCGCAAGCGTCGGCAAAATCGGCGTTTTCGGACAGGAAGCCGTAGCCGGGATGGATCGCCTGCGCGCCGGTGGCCAGCGCCACGGCGATGATCTTGTCGCCGCACAGATAGCTTTCCTTGGCCGGCGCGGGGCCAATCAATACGGCTTCGTCGCATACGGCGACATGCTTGGCATTCGCGTCCGCCTCGGAATACACGGCAACCGTGCGGATGCCCATGCGGCGCGCGGTAGCGGCCACGCGGCAAGCGATTTCGCCACGGTTGGCGATCAGGATTTTAGTGAACATGGTCTCTCTCTCTATTCTCTCAAAGGGGCAGCTGTCTCTTGATGGACCTGGTCTGCTGGCTTGTCGGCTTACGCGCGTTGCGCTAAGCCGACCTACGCACGAAGGCGAGATTCGTAGGTCGGGTTAGCCGGAACGGCGTAACCCGACAAGGACCGCTATCAGCAGCCGCACTTCTCTTTCTGCACCGATTCCAGCATCGCGCCGCGCGTCTGCAAGCCGAGTTTACCCAGCAAGACACGGTCGTCTTCCGCTTCCGGATTGTCGGTGGTGAGCAGCTTGTCGCCGTAGAAAATCGAATTGGCACCGGCCAGGAAGCACATCGCCTGTACCGCTTCGCCCATCTGGCGCCGGCCGGCCGACAGGCGCACGCGGGCTTTCGGCATGGTGATGCGGGCCACGGCAATGGTGCGCACGAATTCGAACGGGTCCAGCGCTTCGATGCCATATAAAGGCGTGCCTTCCACCTGCACCAGATGGTTGACCGGTACCGATTCCGGATACGGATTCAGGTTGGCCAACTGGGCGATCAGGCCGGCGCGTTGCAAACGCGTTTCGCCCATGCCGACGATGCCGCCGCAGCACACTTTCAGGCCCGCTTCGCGCACGCGGCCCAGGGTATCGAGGCGGTCCTGGTATTCGCGCGTCGAGATGACGTTGTCGTAGAACTCGGGCGCCGTGTCCAGGTTATGGTTGTAGAAATCGAGGCCGGCGTTTTTCAGGCGGTCGGCCTGGCCTTCTTCCAGCATGCCCAGCGTGGCGCAGGTTTCCAGGCCCAGGGCCTTGACCTTGCTGACCATTTCTTCGACTTTTTCCATGTCGCGCTCTTTCGGGCTGCGCCAGGCGGCGCCCATGCAGAAACGCGTGGCGCCGTTGGCCTTGGCCTGGCGCGCGGCGTCCAGCACGGTGTCGATGTCGAGGATTTTTTTCGCTTCGACGCCCGTGTCGTAGCGGGCCGCCTGCGGGCAGTAGCCGCAGTCTTCCTCGCAGCCGCCGGTCTTGATCGACAGCAGGGTCGCCAGTTCCACGTCGCCGTCCGGGAAGTTGGTGCGGTGGGTTTGCTGGGCCTTGAACATCAGGTCGTTGAACGGCAGGTCGAACAGGGCCAGCACGTCGGCGACGGGCCAGGTAGCCGCTTCGGGCACGGTGATGCGCGCCGTTGGGCGGTGCAGTTCGACGGTTTTTGCTGCTTCTTGGATGAATGACATCGTGATTCCTTGGGTTGCGGTTACTTCAATTTTCAATTGTCGGGATGTTGCATCGGCCAGTTCGGCAGGCCGCTAAAATCGAGATACGACGCCGCTTCTGCGGCGCTTGGCTGCGCCATGCGCGGCACCTTGCCCAGCAGCGGCGCCGGGATGCGTTCGATCAGCGCATCGATATTTTCGTCGATAAAGCGCATTTCCACTTCGAGCGTATTGGCGACCCAGCCGATCACCGTCAGGCCGCGCGCTTCGATCGCTTCCAGCGTCAGCAAGGCCTGGTTGATGCAGCCCAGGCGCATGCCGACCACCAGGATTACCGGCAGGTCCAGCTGCTGCGCCAGGTCGGCGGTGTCAAACGTGGCGGACAGCGGCACGCGAAAGCCGCCCACGCCCTCGACCACCACCGCGTCCGAGGCGGCCGCCACTTCCAGGTATGCCGCCAGAATCGGCACCGGGTCGATCGTCACGCCTTCGAGCGCGGCGGCGATATGCGGCGCGGCCGGTTCCCTGAACATATACGGTGTCGTGATATTGGGCAGCAGGGTGACATTGCCGGCCGCTTTCAGGCTGTCGGCGTCTTCATTATGCAGTTCGCCATCGCGCAGCTCGGCGCCGGCGGCTACCGGCTTCATGCCGCAGGCGCGCACGCCGCGCTCGACCAGCGCGTGCAGCAGCGCCGACGAGGTCAGGGTCTTGCCGATTTCCGTGTCGGTGCCGGTGACAAAACAGGCAAAGCGCGATGGCAGTGTGGCGGCCACGGACGCCGGCTCCAGCGCCGCTTCCAGCACCGGTTCGATTTCCGAGACGTCGGCCGTGCCCACGACCACAGGATCATTCAAGCTCATGGCGCGTCCTTTCCAGGTGATTGACTGCATTGATCAATTGTTCGACTTCCTGCTGTGTATGGCCGGCAGACAGGGTCACGCGCAGGCGGGCCGTACCCACCGGCACGGTCGGCGGGCGGATCGCGCCGACCCACAGACCTTCGCTGTACAGGCTGGCGGCAATGCCCATCATCTCGGCATTCTCGCCAATGATCACGGGCTGGATCGCGGTGGTCGACGCCAGCGGCTGCCAGTGGCGCAGCTGCAGGCCGGTGTTCCATTGTGCCACCAGCGCCTGCAAGTGCGCGCGGCGCTGCCGGCCCTCTTTGCCGGCGATGATGTCCAGGCTGGCCAGCAGCGCATGGGCCATCGCGGGTGGCGCGGCGGTGGTAAAGATATACGGGCGCGCTTTCTGGATCAGCGTTTCGATCACGGCTTCATGCGCGGCCACGAACGCGCCACCGACGCCGGCCGACTTGCCCAGGGTGCCCACATACACCAGGTTGGGCGAATGCAGCTCGAAATGTTCGAGCGCGCCGCGGCCATGCTCGCCGAGCGCGCCGAAGCCGTGTGCATCATCGACCACCAGCCAGGCGCCGTACTGCTCGCACAGCGCCAGCAGTGCTGGCAGCGGCGCCATGTCGCCATCCATGCTGAACACGCTGTCGGTGACGACGATTTTCGTAGCCGCCGTGCTGGCAGCCAGCAGGCTTGCCAGTGCATCGAGATCGGCATGCGGATACACGCGCGTGGCCACGCGCGCCAGGCGCGTGCCGTCGATCAGCGAGGCGTGATTGAGCGCCTCCGAAAAAATCTCGGTGTCCTTGTCGCCCACCGCCAGGCCCGTCAGCACGGCCAGGTTGGCCATATAGCCGGTGCAGAAATACAGCGCGCGCGCACTTTCCAGGTTCACGCCGACGAATGCGGCCAGCCGTTCTTCCAGCAGCGCATGGGCGCGGCTGTGGCCGCTGATCAGGTGCGAGGCGCCGCTACCGGCGCCATACAGATCGGCGCCTTCCTTCAAGGCCGCAACGATGCGCGGATGCGAAGCCAGGCCAAGATAATCATTGCTGCAAAAGGCCAGCATCTCGCGGCCGTCGACCGTGATGCGCGGCGCGCACGGCGTGTCGACCGTGCGGCGCCGACGTATCAGGCTGCGTTCTTCCAGTGTCTGCAACTGCTGTTGCAAGCGTGTGATCAGTTCCACGTCAAGCTCCCATCACGTGGTTGAACACAGCCAGCATCTGCTTACCGACGCC
Organism: Janthinobacterium sp. 1L-D-8-B-C4; assembly: GCF_057291295.1. Classification (NCBI taxonomy): domain Bacteria; kingdom Pseudomonadati; phylum Pseudomonadota; class Betaproteobacteria; order Burkholderiales; family Oxalobacteraceae; genus Janthinobacterium; species Janthinobacterium sp. 1L-D-8-B-C4. Next base: position 19,696 of record NZ_JBXAVX010000014.1, on the reverse strand, counting down.
GTCTATCTGCTCGTCGTCAAGGATATACGGCGGCATCAGGTAGACGGTGGAGCCGATCGGGCGCATCAGGAGTTCATGTTCCAGCGCGGTGCTGAAAAAGCGGCGCGAAAAATCAGGCGCGGCGTCGACCGCGTCAAACGCCCAGATCATGCCCTGCTGCCTGAAGTGCTGTACTTTTGCATGCTGCGCCAGCGGCGCCAGGGCCTGCGTGATTTTGTCGGCGCGCACGCGGTTATTGGCCAGCACCTCGTCTTCCTCGAAGATGGCCAGGGTCGCCAGCGCGGCGCGGCAGGCCAGCGGGTTGCCGGTGTACGAGTGCGAATGCAGAAAACCGCGGCGCACGTCGGTGCTGTAGAACGCCTGGTAGATATCTTCTCGCGTCATCACCAGGGAGAGCGGCAGGTAGCCGCCGCTGATGCCTTTCGACAGGCACACGAAATCGGGCCACACGCCGGCCTGCTCACACGCAAAGAAGGTGCCGGTGCGGCCGCAGCCAACGGCGATTTCGTCGAGGATCAGATGGACCTGATGGCGGTCGCACAGCTCGCGCACCAGTGACAGGTACAAAGGGTCGTGCATCGCCATGCCGGTCGCGCATTGCACCAGCGGCTCGATGATGATGGCGGCGATTTTTTCCGATTTCTGCTGGAACAGCTGCTCCACTTCGGCTGCCGCGCGGCGCGCCACGTCCTGCGCCGTTTCGCCCTCGCCAGCCTGGCGGAAGTCCGGCGACATCACCGTCTGCGTGGCGCGCAGCAGCGGGCCATAGGCGTCCTTGAACAGCGCCACGTCGGTCACGGCCAGCGCGCCGATGGTCTCGCCGTGGTAACTCCCCTTCAAACAGACGAATTCCTGTTTTTCACTTTTGCCGCTGTTGCGCCAGGCATGAAAACTCATTTTCAGGGCGATTTCCACCGCCGAAGCGCCATCGGAGGCGTAAAAGCTGTGACCGAGCACGCCGCCGGTCAGGGCCGACAGTTTTTCCGACAGTTCGATTACCGGCTCGTGCGTGAAGCCGGCCAGCATGGCGTGCTCCAGCCGGTCCAATTGATCCTTCAGTTCCGCATTGATGCGCGGGTTGGCGTGGCCGAACAGATTCACCCACCACGAGCTGATGGCGTCCAGGTAGCGCCGGCCGTCGTGGTCGTACAGCCAGGCGCCGCGGCCATGGCTGACGGGGATCAGCGGCACACTTTCATGGTGCTGCATCTGCGTGCACGGATGCCACACGCTGCGCAGGCTGCGTTCGACCCATGCCGATTGTTTTTCTGATTTCAAAACTGCTCCAGTGATTTATTCGTCCATGCGCTAGCCCATGAGCCAACCCGGCTTGCGCTTGTCCAGGAATGATTGCACGCCTTCGCGCCCCTGTTCCGAGGCGCGGATCTGCGCGATGCGTTCGGCGGTGTCTTCCAGCAGCGCGTCGGTCACCGGCTGGCCGGCGATTTCGCGCACCAGCGTTTTCGCTTGCGCCACCGCGTGCGGGCTGTTGCCGGTCAGCGCTTTCAGCACTTCCGCGGTTTTCGCGTCCAGCGCGCTTGCTTCGACTACCTCGTGGGCAAAGCCGATGCGCAGCGCTTCGTGGGCCGAGAATCGCTCGGCGGAGATACAGTAGCGGCGCGCCGCCTGTTCGCCCATGGCCTTGATGACATACGGTGAAATGGTGGCCGGGATCAGGCCCAGCCGCACTTCACTCAGGCAGAATTGCACGTCTTCCGCAACCAGGATGATATCGCATGCGGCCACCAGGCCCATGCCGCCGGCATAACAGTCGCCCTGGACCTTGGCCACCACGGGCTTGGGACAGGTATAAATCGTGCGCAGCATCTGTGCCAGCTGCAGCGCGTCGGCCTGGTTTTCGGCATGCGTGTAGCCGGCCATCTTCTTCATCCAGTGCAGGTCGGCGCCGGCGCAAAAGGCCGGGCCATTCGCGGCCAGCACGATGGCGCGCACCATGTCGCTGCGGCCCAGGCCTTCAAAGGCGCGCGTGAGTTCTGCGATCGTGGTCTCGTTGAAGGCGTTGCGCACGTCCGGGCGGTTCAGGGTCACGGTGGCGACATTGCCTTCGATGACCAGCTTCAGGGTTTCAAATTCCATGATATTTTCCTTCCCTTACATGCGGAATACGCCGAACTTGGTGTCGGGGATTTTCGCGTTCAGCGCCGCCGACAGGCCCAGGCCCAGCACCATCCGGGTATCGGCCGGGTCGATCACGCCATCGTCCCACAGGCGCGCGGTGGCGTAGTAGGGGTGGCCCTGGTGTTCGTATTGATCCTTGATCGGCTGCTTGAACGCGGCTTCTTCTTCGGCTGACCAGGCGCCGCCCTTGCCTTCGATGCCGTCGCGCTTGACGGTTGCCAGCACGGATGCGGCCTGGTCACCGCCCATCACGGAAATGCGCGCATTGGGCCACATCCACATGAAGCGCGGCGAGAACGCGCGGCCGCACATGCCGTAGTTGCCGGCGCCAAAGCTGCCGCCGATAATCACCGTGAATTTCGGCACCGCCGCTGTCGCCACGGCCGTGACCATCTTGGCGCCATTGCGGGCGATGCCCTCGTTTTCGTATTTGCGCCCGACCATGAAGCCGGTGATATTTTGCAAAAACACCAGCGGGATCTTGCGCTGGCAGCACAGTTCGATAAAGTGCGTGCCTTTCAGCGCCGACTCGGAAAACAGAATGCCGTTGTTGGCGATGATGCCGACCTTGATGCCATGGATATGCGCGAAGCCGCAGATCAGGGTGGTGCCGTAGCGGGCCTTGAATTCATCGAAGTCGCTGGCGTCGACGATGCGCGCGATCACTTCGCGCACATCGAACGGCTTGCGCGTATCGACCGGTATCACGCCATACAGTTCCTGCGGCGGGTAGTTCGGCTCGACCGATTCGCGCAGCGCCATCTGCTGCGGTTTCGTGCGGTTCAGGTTCGAGACGATGGTGCGCGCCAGCGACAAGGCATGCAAATCATTCTGCGCCAGGTGGTCGACCACGCCCGACAAGCGCGTATGCACGTCGCCGCCGCCCAGGTCTTCGGCCGTTACCACTTCGCCGGTGGCTGCTTTGACCAGTGGCGGGCCGCCGAGGAAAATCGTGCCCTGTTCCTTGACGATGATCGACTCGTCGCTCATGGCCGGCACATAGGCGCCGCCGGCCGTGCAGGAACCCATCACCACCGCGATCTGCGGTATGCCCTTGGCCGACAGATTGGCCTGGTTGTAGAAAATGCGGCCGAAATGGTCGCGGTCGGGGAATACATCGTCCTGGTTCGGCAGGTTGGCGCCGCCCGAGTCGACCAGGTAGATGCACGGCAGGTTGTTCTGGTCGGCGATTTCCTGGGCCCGCAAATGTTTTTTCACCGTCATCGGGTAATAAGTGCCGCCCTTGACGGTGGCGTCATTGCAGACGATTACGCATTCCTGGCCCGAGACGCGGCCGATGCCGGTAATGATGCCGGCGCTTGGGGCCGCATCGAAGCCGTTGGCGTCCTGGTACATGGCGTAGGCCGCCATCTGCGACAACTCGAGAAACGGCGTGCCGGGATCGAGCAGCATCTGCACCCTGTCGCGCGGCAGCAGCTTGCCGCGCGCCAGGTGCTTGGCGGCAGCCGCCGCGCCGCCACCGGCGGCGATTTTTTCCACCTTGTCGCGCAAGTCGTCGACGATGGCCTGCATGGCGGCCACGTTGGCCTTGAAATCGTCGCTGCGCGGATTGAGTTTGCTTTCGATGTGCGGCATTGCGGTTCCTTTTTATTATCGCCCGGTCTCTCGGGTCGCGCTATTCGGGAAAACTGCCGTCGAGATACAACCAGCGCACGGTGCCGCCAGTGTCAGCTTCGCGCACGAAGCGGCTCACTTCATGCAGGCGGTGGGCGCGGCCCTTGACCTTGTAGCGGGCGACGAATTCGACGGTATCGCGGTTGCTCTCTTCGGCCTGATCGGCAGATTCTGCTTTACGTTGACGTAAACGTAAAGCAGATTTTACCTCAAGTCCCAGCCACTGGACTTTTTCTTCTTCGGCAAACAGGGCGTCGGCCGGGCAGGTACTGGCGTGCCAGGTGGCGCGCAGATACGGCTCGTCGCGCAGCGTAAATGCCGTGTAGCGCGAGCGCATCAGGGTTTCGGCCGTGGGCGGCAACGCGGCGCCCGTGATGTACGGGCCGCAGCAAGTGGCGTAGGCGCCGCCGCCGCAGGGGCAGGCAACGGATTTCGAAGTTGTGGACATGCGATAGGCGGCAAGAGCGGAAAGTTCCGCAATTATCCGCCATAAGGGAAAGGCGCGTGGCCGCTAGCGTCGCGGCTGCAGGAAGTCCAGCGCGAACGGTGGCGTCGTGCCGGTCATCAGGTCGGCCAGGATGCGCGCGGTGCCGGCCGCAAAGGTAAAGCCCAGCGGGCCGTGGCCCACGTTCAGCCACAGATTGGCGACTTTGCTGGCGCCCACCAGCGGCGCGCTGTTTGGCGTGGCAGGGCGCAAGCCGGCCCAGGCGGTGGCCTGTTCATAGTCGGCTGCCTGCGGCATCGCTTCGCACGCCAGCCGTTTCAGGCCGGCGATCCGGCTTGGCGTGATGCTGGTGTCGGCGCCCACCATGTCGACCATGGCCGCCACACGCAAAGATCCTTTGATGCGCGCATACAGCACCTTGCGCTCGAAATCGGTGATGCTGATCTCGGGCGCCAGGTCTTGCGCGCGGATAGGCGCGGTCAGGCTATAGCCCTTCAATGGGTATAGCGGCAGGTAGATACCGGCGCTGGCGGCCAGGTCGCGGCTCTGGATGCCGGCCGCCAGCACGTACTGGTCGGCGTCGAGCAGGCCCAGGCTGGTGTCGACGCCAGCAACCTTGCCGCCACGCAGCACCAATTTGTAGGCTTCGCCCTTGAGCAGCAGCGAGCAATTCGGATGCTGGCGCAAGCGCGCTTCCAGCGCCAGGCAAAACGCGTGGCAGTCGGCCACCGCTTCGCCTTCGGTAAAGATGGCGCCAGCGAGCGACTTTTGCAGCGCGGCCAGCGCCGGCTCGCGCTGCACCGCCTGCGCAGGCGTCAGCACCAAACGCGCTTCTTCCGATTCGGGACGCGCCACGGCGCGCTGGAAAAGGGCTGGTGAACGGTAGACGATCAGCTTGCCCGCATCGCGCCAGGCATATGCTTCCGGCGGCACGACCAGCTCCAGCTGCGCCATGCCGGCGCGGCTCAGTTCGCCCAGCTCCAGCAGCTTGGCGGTGGTGCGCGCATTGCTGGCGGCATTGCAGTTGCGCAAAAAACTGGCCAGCCAGCGCCATTGACGCCAGTCCGCTTCCGGGCGAAAACGCAGCGGACCATCTTTGCGCAGCAGCCATTGCAGCGCTTTCAAGGGCACGCCGGCGTCGGCCAGCGGCGCCACGTAGCGATAGCTGAGCTGGCCGCCATTGCGGTAGCTGGCGGCGGTGCCGACCTGTTCGTTGCGTTCCAGCAGCGTGACTTTGTAGCCGGCTTCGGCCAGCCACCAGGCCGACGTCAGGCCGACGACGCCGCCACCGATGATGATGACTTGTTGTTGCATGCTGCCTCGCTGCGTAGGAACTCCCAGGGCACGGGAGCATTCGGTGAGAGCTTAGAGGGTGCGTACGGGGCGGGCCAATGAAACATCATGGTGCAGCCATAACTTACAGGAATGCACAGTTTTGGTGCGGATTATTCACGATTGACAATGGCGCCATGGTAGAGCGCGTCGAGCACCGCTTCTTCCGGCTGTGATAGCGCAGTGTGGCCGCCGCGATGCAGGCCAGGGTCGCTGCCAGTGCCGCCGATCAGGTAAATCATGCCGTTCTTGTTGGCAAAGTCGAGCACGAAGCCGGACAGCAAGCCATACGCGTCGCCAAGGTGGCCGGCGGCGGAAAAATGCGCGCCTGCTACCAGCCCGTTGCCGCGTGCGCCATCGGCGTCAAACTGCTGGTTACCGAGGCCCCAGGCACGGAACAGTCCCTGGCTGCTGTCGCCATTGCTGCCGTCCGCCGCCAGTTGCCAGTGCCGGGTAAACATCAGCTCGATGCTGGCCGGCTGCAATAGCTGCCGGCCCTGATAGCGCCCGCCGTCCAGCAGCATCTGCATGACCTTGCCCAGGTCTGCCGCCGAGATGCGCAAACCGCCGGTGGGGCTGAAGATGGTGGCATTGCTGCCGCTCATATAGTTGTCGAGGCCGGCCGGCTGCACCGGGGCCTGCACATGGACATCATCGGCCTGGGCAATCCAGGGGTCGTCCGGGTTCCACGTTTCACTGTCGGCCGGGCGCTTGCGGTACAGCGTGGCCACGTCGTTCAGTTCGCTTGGGGAGAATTCTGCCGGGTTATAGCCGCCACGCAATCCCATCGGCGCCAGCAGCAGCCGCCGCATCAGGCGGTCGAAGCGTTCGCCAGTGACCTTTTCCATCACCGTGCCGATCACGCCCCAGTTCAGGTTGGCGTAGCTGAAATACTGACCGGGCGCGCAGTTGCTTGCCCACATGGCGTCGCCGCCCGCTGTAAACACATCGCGCAGGCTGCGCTCGGTGCCCCAGAAGTAGCCAGCCGCATCGCGCAGCGACGAGGTATGGCTGAGCAGGCTGCGCAGGGTAAGCGGCTGTTTGGGAAAGTACGGATTGCGCAGCGAAAAGCCCAGATAAATACCCACGTCCTGGTCCAGCTGCAGCTTGTGCTGTTCCAGCAGCCGCATCAGGGCCAGGGTGGTCATCATTTTCGAGACCGAGGCGATGCGAAACAGCGTGTCGGGCGTGGCCGGCAGGCCATGTTCCGCTTGCGCCGGCAGATAGCGGTAGCCGAATTGCTGTTGGTACACCGGCCGGCCACCGCGTATCGCCAGCACCGACAAGCTGGCCAATGGCAGCCGCACATCGCTGGCGATGGCGGCCAGCTGATGATCGAGCTTGACCTTGCGCACCTCGCCTGCGCTTGCCATCGCCGTGCTACTGAGCAGCAATCCGCCCATCCAGCCACCAAGCCATCGCAGCGTTGTCTGATTCATGTGGTTTTCCTTGAGCACTCTTGCCATGAGGAGCCAGCATAGGGTGGGGTGCAGGACAGCGCCAATGAAAATTGCTTATTTATCTATAATTTCAGGTTATGCCTGAAGTGTCTTATTCGAAAAAAACATTGTTTTAAAAAGCGTATAACCGTTATTTATGCCTGTTTTCCATTTATTCATGGGCAGCGCGCCACGCGCAAGCGCCATCGCCATTACACTAGGCACACTAGGAGAACGGTAATGAGCCAGACCAGCATGGAACTCAAGGTCGATTTAAATGACAATTCGCCTTTGTATATGCAGATCGCCCGCAAGCTGAGCGATGATGTACGCAATGGCCGCTACCAGGTAGACCAGGCCCTGCCGTCCGAACGCACGCTGTCCGAACTGCTCGACGTTTCGCGGGTCACCGCGCGCAAGGCCATCGACCAGCTGGTCGAGCAGGGCCTGGTGGTGCGCCGCCGCGGTTCGGGCAATTATATTGCGCCGCGCATCGAACAGCCGCTGTCGAACCTGTCGAGCTTTTCGGAACAATTGCAGCAGCGCGGCTACCGGGCCGGCTCGCGCTGGCTCAAGCGCGAGGTCGTGATCGCCAGCAGCGAAGAACAGCTGAGCCTGGGCCTGGCGCAAAACACCAAGGTGGCGCGCCTGGAGCGCTTGCGCCTGGCCGACGACGTGGTGATGGCCTACGAGGTCAGCGTGCTGCCCTTCAGCGTGGTGCCGGACCCGGCCGCCGTGGGTGACTCGCTGTACGCCCATCTGGCCAAGATCAAAAAATCGCCCGTGCGTGCGCTGCAACACATCCGCGCCATGAACGCCACCGGCGTGTTGGCCGCGCAACTGGGCGTGCCTGACGGCCAGGCCGTGCTATTCATAACCCGCCTGGCCTACCTGGAGTCGGGTGTCGCGGTGGAACTCACGCATTCGTATTGCCGCAGCGACCATTATGATTTCGTGGCCGAAATGCGCCGCGCGCCATAAATCCGCTGCAAGTTTCCCTGACGAGTCTGCGTTGCCCACCGCACGCCAGTGCGGCTACGCTACCCGACCCGCCAGCACGTTACTGCTCGAGCAGGCGCATCATTGATTCCGCCACGCCGACCGAGGACTCCCAGCTCATGCCGGTCACTAGCCTGCCATCGACCTCGACGTGACTCTTTCCGTTTGCGCCGTGCCTGAATATTCCGCCATGGCGTTTGATGCTGCCTTCGGCCGAAAAGGGATGGGCCTTGTATATCGGCGACTCCTTGTTGAGAAACGCATCGGGGAACGAGGTGAGCACCTTGCCCTGGATAAGGAAGGTACCGTCACTGAGCCTCAGATTCTTGATGCCCTCGGTTCCTTGGCAGATTGCCGCGATCACCCCACCTTGTTGTTCGTAGATACGCAAAGCGATGTCCTGGAGTGGCTTGTTTTCCGGGATGCCGATGATGGCTGCGCCGCCGCCGACGAAAGCCATGCCCGCATACTCGTCTGCACTGACCTCGGAAACGGGCCGGGTATGGGCCAGTGCCCACATGAAATCACCGTCGTACAGATGCTGCTTGAGCAGCTCGTCCGACGTGACGATCATTTCCAACGGCACGGCGCCACCGTCGGGACTGACGAAGTCGACCGTGTACCCTGCTTTGCGAAATGCATCATAGGTATAGGCAAGTTCGGGAAAATTATTGCCTGCGTTAATTTTTGTGCCGGGATATTGATGGACATTCGACACCACCAGCAGCACCTTGCGTGCATGGCGCGCAGCTTGTTCGCGATGGGCCGACTTGCTGATGATTTTCCAGTTGCCGGCGATCTTTTTTAAAAGAAATACATCCACATAGCGGATTCCCTGTTTGGGAATATGGATCTCGGCCTTGGCGGTGGCCACCTTGCCGCTCACATCCACCTTGATCAGTCGCCCGTGGCGGCCATTGAACTGCGCTATTTTCTGTTGTGAAAAGAGTTTTGCGTATTCCGGACCGCTCAACTCCCATTCCGAATCGTCTTTACCGTCCAGGTAAAGGCGGGCGTTTGCATAGAAGGCCTGGTTGATGTGGTCCGGTACGTTGTAGCTGGTGCCATGCATATACAAGCGCACGGTCTCCCGGATGGCATTTTCGTCCTTGTCTGCGGTCGCGGCGGTGCCAAAGGCGGCGCTGCTTAGCAAGCAACAGGCGAGTATCGTTCGCAATAAAAACTGAATCATGGCTTTACCCTGATGAAGAACTTCGTTTATCGGAGCAACGAGCGTTTCAGATCGTTGGTAGTCGATAATTTATCGAAGTGTCCGGGAATTGATGTCGCCAAACATGATTTCAGACTCCGGAATGGCGATTCCGGAGAGGTTTCACGTGGAAATGACCCTGACCGCTTGGCTGGGTTGGGCGCGGAAGCTGGCCGGAGTCTGCCCGGCAACTTTCTTGAAGGTAGAGTAAAAGGTGGAACTGGAATTGAACCCGCAGCGCTCGGCAACTGTATCGAGGTTGAGTTGCGGCGCGTCGGTCAATAATTGTTTCGCTTCGACGATACGGTATTCGTTGACGTAGGTATTGAAACTCTTGCTCAGCTTGTCATTCAGTACCTGGGACACCTGCGCCTGCGTGCATCCCGCCCGCTTTGCGAGTTGGGCCAAGGTGAGATTCGGATTCAGATAGGATTTCTGCCCGGTCATCAGTTGTTCCAGCGCAGCGAGCACGGCAAGCGCATCTTCGTGCGTCAGGCGACTATTCCGGTACTTCTCCTTCGGCTCGGAAGGCGTCAAGACTTCCTTTCTCAGAAGAAAGACCATGACCGCGACATACAGCGAGAAGGTGAACGACAAGGCGCCGACAATATAGGACGTAAACGGCGTGCTCGCATACGCCGCCAACATGACACAGCTGCCCGCAAAGACGCTCAGCAGGAGCACGGTGCCGGTCGCCATCCGATGCCCTTCGTTAAACCATACATGGCGAGTTTGCCAGAGCAACCTGGCGGTCGCCAGCAGGTAGCAAAGCCAGAACACATGAATTGCATGGCTCGACAGGTCCCATACAGAACGATACGCGGAATATGGAAAGGCAACGCCAATGCCTATCAGCAGGAAGGACAAGCCGAGATGCCAACGCCATTGTTGTCCAGCAGGCAGTTGCGCGAGCCCGTCTATGAAAGCGCGAACATAGAGATAGGTCAGGGGACCGATCAGCAAGCAGGCCGACAGGCCCAGTTGGCGGAATTCGAGTGCGATCCCAGGATTGAAGAAGAGGAAGGCGGATTTGGCGGTGCGCACCCCGACGGCAAGCAGCAATGCACCGAGCATGCAGTCGGCAAGGAGGCGAGGCCGACGGCTGAAAAAATAGACGGCCAGAAAAATGCCGTTGATGGCGCCAAGGGCGCTGAACAGGAACAGCAATTGGCGAGCGATCATGGCGTGTCGTTGATTATGGCGTCCAGGCGAAGTATAGACACAAACGGGGTCTGAAACTTGGCTCTGGGGCCTGAATGAACAAATTGAATGGCCAATGCGGTACACGAACTTGCGCTGCGGGACGGTGGCATACCACGCTCCTGTCCCAGCCATAAACTCCCGTTATGCCCGCCCGCCATCCTTTCATGGCTGATCTTACATATCGGTATTAAACTGGTTTCAACTTCAACCATGTTCGAGATCATGTTGAAAACTGAAACCCCGAGCCGGCGGCACCCGGATCTGGATATGTATCCTGTAGAGCAACTGGTGGCGGCGCTGGTCGACGACCAGTTTTGGGCTGTCGAGGCCGTACGACTGGCGTCACCCGACATCGCTGCCGCCATCACGGTTGCCCTGCCCCGTATCGCCGCCGGCGGACGCCTGCTGTACGTGGGCGCCGGCACGTCGGGGCGCCTGGGCGTACTCGACAGCGTTGAATTGCATCCTACGTTTTCCTGGCCGCTGGACCGCGCCGTCGCCATCCTGGCCGGCGGTGCGGGCGCCATGTTCGCGGCCGTCGAAGGTGCAGAAGATGATTTATTGCAAGGTGAAAAGGATTTGCTGGCCCTGCAGCCGCAGGAAAATGATGTGGTGATCCTGCTGGCCGCGTCCGGCGCTACGCCGTATGTGCTGGGGGCCTTGCGCGCCGCGCGTCGGGCCGGTGCGCTGACGGTCGGGATAGCGAATAATGTCGACGCGCCGGTGGCGCTGGAAGCCGAATGCGGCATCGTGCTCGACACGGGCGCGGAAGTGATTTCCGGCAGCACGCGTTTGAAAGCCGGCACGGCGCAGAAAATCACCCTCAACACCATTTCCAGTGCGCTGATGGTCGGTTTGCACAAAACCTATGGAAACTTGATGGTAGACTTGAAGCCGACCAACGCCAAGCTGATCTGGCGGGCCGTCAAACTGACCATGCATGCCACCGGCGCCGATGAAGCGCAGGCGAGAAGCGTGCTGGAACAATGCCAGTTTCACGTCAAGGTAGCGATTGTTGCCTTGTTAAAAAAAATTACCACAGACCAGGCACAAGCATTGTTGGCCGGCACTGGCGGCAGCGTGCGCTCGGCACTGTCCGCCTGAGCCGATGGCGCGGCATTCTTCTGCTTGTTTTGACGATGAAGGATGTATGCAGCTTGTGAAACAAACCCCGCCCTCAGCTTCTGTCGGCGCGAAAAACCCCTGGCTGTGGATTCCCTCGCTGTATTTTGGCCAGGGCATACCGTATGTGGTGGTCATGACCTTGTCCGTGATCATGTACAAGAACTACGGTTTTACCAATACCGATATCGCACTGTATACCAGCTGGCTGTACCTGCCATGGGTGATCAAGCCGCTGTGGTCGCCCTTTATCGACATGTACCGCACCAAGCGCTTCTGGATCGTCGGCTTGCAGCTGGTAATCGGCGCGGCGCTGGCGCTGGTGGCCCTGACTACCTCCTTGCCGCACTTTTTCCAGATCAGCCTGGCGATCTTCTGGCTGATGGCCTTCAGTTCGGCCACGCATGATATCGCCGCCGACGGTTTTTACATGCTGGGCCTGGAAGAACACCAGCAAGCGGCGTTTGTCGGGGTGCGCAGCACGTTTTATCGCCTGGCGATGATTTCCGGCCAGGGCCTGCTGGTGTACCTGGCTGGCTATCTGACGCACTCGACCGGCAGCGTGCAATTGGCCTGGTCGGTCGTGTTCGCCATCCTGGCGGGCCTGTTCATCAGCCTGTTCCTGTACCACTATTTCATCCTGCCCAAACCGGCCGGCGACCGGCCCAGCATTGCCGATGCCGGTGTTTCGCCGCTGCAGGAATTCGTCGCCACCTTTGCCTCCTTCTTCAAAAAGAAGGATATTTTCGTCATCCTGGGCTTTTTGCTGCTGTTTCGTCTCGGCGAAGCGCAGTTGCTGAAACTGGCCGCGCCGTTCCTGCTCGACCCTGTCGCCAAGGGCGGCCTGGGCCTGTCTACAGAGCAGGTGGGCCTGGTCTACGGCACTATCGGCGTGATCGCGCTGACCCTCGGTGGCTTGCTGGGGGGCTACATCATTTCGCGCTTCGGCCTCAAGCGCTGCCTGTGGGTGATGGTGCTGTCGGTACACCTGCCCGACCTGGTGTTTGTCTACCTGGCAACCGTCCTGCCCAGCAATATTGTCGTGATCGCCAGCGGCATCGCGCTGGAACAGTTCGGCTACGGCTTCGGCTTTGCTTCTTACATGCTGTACATGATCATGGTCTCCGATGGCGTCCACAAGACGGCCCATTACGCCATCTGCACCGGTTTCATGGCGCTGGGCATGATGTTGCCTGGCATGGCCAGCGGCTGGATACAGCAGATGCTGGGCTACCAGCACTTCTTTATCTGGGTATGTATCGCCACCATTCCCGCCTTCATCATGGCGGCCCTGGTTAACATCGATCCCGAATTCGGCAAGAAGGCCGAGGCCTGAGCTTTTCAAGAGTGCGCGCCGCGGCCCGGCCGCGCACAGTAGAATGCCCGCACCGATAGACCTGCGCCCTACCCTTGCAAGGAATTGTTTTGTTGTCTACTTTTAAGAAACGGCTGGCGGCCACCGCCACCATGGTGGCCGCGCTGGCCGCCGCCAGCTTGCTCAGCAGCTGCACCAGCTCCCGCATGCCCGTCGATGCGACACCGGGCCCGGCCGCCCTGCCGGCCGTGCCGCCCGTGCAGCATATTCGTGGTGAAGTGCCGCCGCCGGCGCCGCGCGAGTTTCGCGCCGCCTGGGTCTCGACGGTGGCCAATATCGACTGGCCCAGCCGCAGCAACCTGACGGTCGCCAAGCAGCAAGCCGAAGCGATCGCCATCCTCGACCGCGCCAAGTCCCTCAATTTGAACGCCATCGTGCTGCAGGTGCGCCCCAGCGCGGACGCGATCTACCCGTCGCAGCTGGAGCCGTGGTCGGAATTTTTGACCGGCAAGCAGGGCCAGCCGCCGCTGCCCATGTATGACCCGCTGGCCTTCTGGGTGGCCCAGGCGCATGCACGGGGCCTGGAACTGCATGCCTGGTTCAACCCCTACCGTGCCCGCCACGCCACCGCCAAGTCGCCGCTGGCGCGCGACAGTTTTGCCGCTACCAACCCCGCGTCCGTGAAACAGTATGGCCGCTACCTGTGGATGGACCCGGGCGACGCGCTTGCTTCGAAACACACGACCGAGGTGGTGCTCGATGTGGTGCGCCGCTACGATATCGACGGCGTGCATATCGACGATTATTTCTATCCCTACCCGATCGACGCGCCCGGCGCCGGCGCCGGTGCCGAAACCGCCGCGCTGGACGCGGGCAGCGGCGCCGCCAAGCGCGAACTGCCGTTTCCCGACGAACCATCGTGGCAAAAGTACCTGCTCGGTGGCGGCCAGCTCGATCGCGCCGGCTGGCGCCGCCAGAATGTCAATCAGCTGATCGAAGGCTTGTATACCGGCATCCACCGCGAGAAAAGCTGGGTGCGCTTCGGCATCAGTCCGTTCGGCATTGGCCGCCCCAACCTGCGTCCGCCCGGCATCGTCGGCTTCAGCCAGTACGACAAACTGTATGCGGATGCGGAACTGTGGCTGGCCAAGGGCTGGCTCGATTACCTGTCGCCGCAGCTGTACTGGCCGGTGGCGCAGGCGCCGCAGGCGTTTGGCGTGCTGCTCGACTACTGGCTGGCGCAAAACCCGTATGGCCGCCACGTATGGCCGGGCCTGTACACCAGCCGCATCGACAATACGCCCAAGTCTTTCACGCCACAGGAAATCGTCAAGCAGATCGAAGTGACGCGCACGCGCACTGGCGCCAATGGCCAGGTGCATTTCAGCATGGCGCCGCTGATGCAGAACCGCAAGGGCATCGGAGAGCAACTGAAGGCAGGCGTGTATCAAAGCGCGGCCCTGATCCCGGCCACGCCCTGGCTGGGGACGGAAGCGCCCGGCACGCCGCTGGTGGCCATGCGGCGTGCCGGCGATGGCGTCAACGTGAAACTGACGGCTGGCGGCGGCAAGCCGACGGCGCAATATGCGGTGTGGGCGCGCTATGGCGACGAGTGGCGTTTTTCGGTAGTGGCCGGCACGCAAGCCGAGCTGAACCTGGTGGACGACGCTATCGGCAGGGTCAATGCGGTGGTGGTCAGCGCGGTTGACCGCCTGGGCAATGAAAGCCCGCGCATTACCCTGCGCCAGCCGACGGTGGTGGCTGCGCGGTAACAGCTCCTATAACCTGCAGGCATGTCATGTGCGCAAGCTTTCATGCCTGCCAGTCTTTTCTCGCTTTACACTCCTGGCATGACTTCTTTCCATGCAACTTCCCGACTGGGCCTGGGCATCGATGCCGGCGGCACCCAGACGCGCTGGGCGCTGGCCAGCAGTGATGGCGCCATCGTGGCCAGCGGCGCGGTGGACGGCTTGTCAGCCTTGCAAATGGGCAGCGATGCGGGCCGCGCGGCCTTGCATGCCACTTTTTCCGCCTTGTGCCAGGCCGTGCTGGCCGTCGGCCAGCCCAGCCATGTGCATGCCGGGCTGACCGGCTTTGGCGGCGATGGCGACCGGCTGGCGCAGGCCCTTGCCACCATGCTGGGTCTGCGCGCGGCGGACGTGACTTTGTGCAATGATATTGAAATTGCCTATCTGGACAGCTTTGCACCCGGTGAAGGCTACCTGGTGTATGCCGGCACGGGTTCGATTGCAGCCTGGATCGATGCCGATGGCGTGTTTCACCGCGCGGGCGGGCGTGGCGTACTGCTGGACGATGGCGGTGGCGGCTACTGGATCGCGCGTGAAGCCCTGCGCCAGATCTGGCGCAGGGAAGATGAGGCGCCGGGCAGCTGGCAGGCCTCGCCGATGGCCCATGCAGTGTTCGGGCATATCGGTGGCAGCGACTGGGACAGCTCGCGCCAGTTCATGTACGGCCAGGACCGCGGCGCCATCGGCCGGCTGGCGCTGGCCGTGGCCGCCAGTGCCGAGCTGGACCCGCTGGCGCTGGACATCTTGCAGCGGGCCGGCCAGGAACTGGCGCGGCTCGCCTTGGCGCTGACGGCGCGCCACGGTTCGCGTCCGGTGGTGCTGGCCGGCCGGGCGGCGCAGTTGCATCCGGCAATTGCAGCAGCCATGCGCGCCGCTTTGCCTGTATCGTTGATGTTGGAACAAAAAATGGCGCGCTCGCATGAGGCTGCCGCCCGGCTGGCCGCAGCATGCATTGATTAACCCTGTTATGGATACCGTATGAAAAAAATTGCTCTTGCCCTGCTGGTTGCCCTGCTGTCGGCCTGTACCACCACCGTTCCCCAGATCGACCGCAGCCTGACGGCGCGCGGCCAGAGTCCGCGCGTGAAATTCATCGTCATCCATTACACGGTCAGCGACTTGCCGCGCTCGATCAAGATTCTGACGGAACAGGTCGTCAGCAGCCATTACTTGCTGACCGATACCGCCCAGCCGAAGTTCTATGCCCTGGTCGACGAATCGCGCCAGGCCAATCACGCCGGTGTCAGCAACTGGAAGACGTACACGCAACTGAACGTCAGCTCGATCGGCATCGAGATCGTCAACCCGGGCTTTACCGAATCGCCGGAAGGCCGCATCTGGTATCCGTTCCCGCAGGCGCAGATCGACAAGCTGATTCCGCTGTTGAAAGATATCCAGGCCCGCTACAATATCGCGCCGGAAAACATCCTGGGCCATAATGAAATCGCACCGCAGCGCAAGCAGGATCCGGGCCCATTGTTTCCATGGAAGCAACTGGCCGATGCCGGCCTGATCGTCTGGCCGGACGCCACCCGCGTGGCCGCCCAGCGCGTGATGTATGAGCAATCGCTGCCGGACGCCGTCTGGTTCCAGAAGAAATTGGCCGAACATGGTTATGCCACGCCGCAAACGGGCGTGTTCGACGAAGAAACCAAAAACGTGCTGATCGCTTTCCAGATGAAGTACCGTAACACCTTGTTCAATGGCACGGCGGATGCGGAAACGGCGGCCTTGCTGCAAGTGTTGACGACGCCACTGCCGGTGGTCGCGCCTGCACCGGCTGTTGCTGCGAAGTAGCATGTCATTCCAGCCCATGACTTTTTCCATTAAGCTGAACCTTTGCGGCCCCAGCGGTCGAATGTAAAGAGCAAAGGAACAAGTCATGCGGCTGCGCCATATCGAAGTCTTCCACGCCATCATGCAGGTCGGCACCATCAGCGGTGCGGCGCAAGTGCTGCATATTTCGCAGCCGGCCGTCACTAAAGTATTGCAACATTGCGAACTGCAACTGGGCATGCCGCTGTTCGAACGCGTGCGCGGCAAGCTGTATCCCAAGCCCGAAGCGCACCGCCTGTTTGTCGAGACCGAAAAACTCAACCGTGATCTGATCGGCATCCGCCGCCTGGCCGCCAGCTTGAAAGGCCATGCGGTGGAAACCATCCGCCTGGTATCGACGCCGACGATTGCCATCAGCGTGTTGCCGTTTGCCATGACGGCCTGGCGCCGCGACTTTCCTCATACGCGTTGCCAGCTGGCCACCCATCATACGAGCGAGATCGTCAATACCCTGCGCCTCGGTGAAGCGGACCTGGCTTTGTCGCTGCAGGACCCGCGCCATCCCGGCATCGTGGCCGAGCCGATCGCCCAGGGGGTGATGACGGTAATCGCGCCCGCCGGCACCTGGCGTGCGGCAGACTGTGGCACGCCCTTGACGGCGCAGGGCCTGACGGGCGAGCTGATCGGCCATGCCGACAATGATCCGCTGGGCGAACTGGTGATTGCCGGCTGCGAAGCACAGGATATCCACCCGGTGTTTTCCACCGTGGTGCAAACCTACCAGATCGCCCGCTCGCTGGTGGAGGCGGGTGCCGGCATGGCGGTGGTCGATCCCTTCACGGCCGCCTCCGGTTCGACGGAACTGCTGCAGCGCCGGCCTTGGGCGCCGGCGGTGCCGATTCAACTGTATTTATTGACGGCCAGCCACTCGCCGTTGTCGCATGGCGCGCGCCGCCTGGCCGACAGCATCGGCGTGGCGGCCCGTAACTGCCTGGAAAGAGGAATGTAATGGCTGGTGCAAGCCTGCAACTGGAAGCGGTCGCCAGCGATCCGCAATTTCGCCACCTGAGCAGCATCGCCGGCATTGCCGTCGACTTGCGCTACGCCACGCCCGATAACTTCGTTGGCCGCGACCTGTACAGCCCCATCGATTGCGCCTGGCTGCACCGCGATGCGGCGTTTGCTTTGGAAAGCGCCGTGGCCTGGCTGGCGCAGCAAAGGCCCGGGCATCATCTGCTGGTGCTCGACGCCTTGCGTCCGCAGCGGGTGCAGCAGCAACTGTGGGATGCCTTGCAGGGAACGGAACTGCTCGGCTATATCGCCGAACCGTCGCGCGGCTCGATCCATTCGTTCGGCATGGCGCTCGACATTACCATCGTCGGACCGGATGGGCGCGAACTCGATATGGGCACCGGTTTTGACGATTTGAGCGAACGCTCGCACCCGGCGCTGGAACTGGTCATGCTGGAACGGGGAGAGGTCACCGAACAGCAGGTGGAGCACCGTCGTTTATTACGCGGCGCCATGTTCCAGGCGGGTTTCTTTGGCATCAACAGCGAATGGTGGCATTTCGACTGCGGCGACCGGGTGCTGGTGCGCCAGACCTACACCCGCATACTGTAATCAAAAGGCGTTCAACCCCTTCAGCATCACCAGCAAGATCAATACGGGTGAGATATAGCGCAGCAGGAACAGCAGCACGTTGGCCAGCGCGCCATTGTGCAAGCGGCCCTGGTTGCTGATCGCCTGCCTGAAGTTGTCCTTGCCCCAAACCCAACCGGCAAACAGGGCAATTGCAATACCGCCCACCGGCAGGAAAATATTCGACGACACGAAATCGAACAGGTCGAACATGTTCAGCTTGAACAGCGTGAAACCGGCGAGGGTGCTGTTACTGAGTGCGCACAAGGAACCGAGCGCGGCCAGCGACAGCATGGTGATGAGGGTGGCCTTGCGCCGACCCCAGCCCAGCCGCTCATGAAAGATCACCACCGGTACTTCCATCAGTGACAGCATCGCGCCGGTAGCGGCCACGGCCGCCAGGATAAAGAACGCCACCATCAGTACCTGGCCCATCGGAATTTGCGAGAACACGGCCGGGATGGTGATGAACACCAGCGACGGCCCTGCACTCGGTGCAAAGCCGAAGGTGAACACGGCAGGGAAAATGGCAATGCCGGCCAGCATCGATACGCCCAGGTCGGCCGCCATCACGCGCAAGGTGGTCAGCGGAATATCCTGGTCATCGCGAAAGTAGCTGCCGTAGGTCATCATGGTGCCCATGCCGACCGACAACTTGAAGAAGGCCAGGCCCATCGCTGTCAGCACCACGGCGGCGGACAGCTTGGAAAAATCAGGGCGGAACAGGAAGGCCAGGCCTTCGCTGGCCTTGTCCAGCGACAGGCTGACCGCACACAGCAGCAACAGCAGCAGGAACAGCAGCGGCATCAGCTTTTTGGCGATCGCTTCGATGCCCTTGGTTACGCCCAGCATCAATATGCCGCCTATAAACAGCAGCACGCCCCACTGCCACAGCAGCGCCTGCAGCGGGTTGCTGATCAGCGAGGCAAACGCCGCCTCCGTGACGTGGCGGTCGCTGCTGAGGATGGAACCGTCGATGGCCTTGACGATATAGGCAAACACCCAGCCCACCACTTCCGAGTAAAACGCCACGATGAGAAAGGCCGCCACCAGGCCGATCACGCCGACCAGCCACCAGGGCTGGCCCCTGGACGCCAGTTGCTCCATGGTCGAGATGGGATTGACCTTGGCGCGGCGGCCCAGGGTGATTTCCGCAATCATCACCGGCAGGCCGACCAGCAAGGTCGCCAGCAGATAGATCAGCAAGAAGCCGGCGCCGCCATTGGCGCCTGTCAGGTAGGGGAACTTCCAGATATTGCCGAGACCGACGGCCGAACCGAGGGTGGCGGCCAGCACGCCGAAGCTGGAGCTGAAGCCTGCGCGTTTTTGTTGTTTCATGTGATTCTTCACTATCTATAAGCGTCAACGGACGTCGAGGGGGCGAAATTGTAGCAGTGGAGTAAAAATAGCCGGCCAAAGCCTTGCGCCCGGCATGGCGCTTTGCTATAGTTCGCCTCCTCGCAAAACGACGCACACAAAACAAGGTGTTGCACAGTGAAGCGGGGGTAGAAAAGAAGGTTGACGAAATGCTGAAAAAGCTTCATACTCTTCCTTCTTCGCAGCTGACAAACACAACGCTTTGTCGATAGCGCGAAACACGCAGTACCGAATACAGTTCTTTAACAATTAACA